>JAAVZO010000004.1 GCA_022791685.1 Clostridiales bacterium | reverse complement strand
CTACGCAAAGTACAAGAAACTGCTGGAAAGCAAATAAGTTTGCTGCACAACTGAATAACCAACCAAAACTCGCTGAAAGAATCACAGCGAGTTTTTCTTTTGCTCAAAAGGAGAACACATATGAGAACGAAGACCGAATTCTACCGCATATTCTTTGAACAGCTGGCACGGCGAGGCTTCCAGCCGCGGCATACGGAATCCTTCGATTACATTGCAGATATTTACCACAAAGGGCATCTGATTGCTTACTACACCAAAGCGGATACCATTCAGCTATGCACTCAGACGCAGCTTATCATGAAGGACAGGCAATTCTCAAAGCTGATGAATCTCATTGAAGATACAGCGTCTGCTTCTGCACTGAATTCCATTACACCGACAAGAATGAGCAGCCTGTTTGGATATGTATTCAGTACCTACTTTCAAAACCCAAGCAGCAATCCGGAAAACCACCGTATCTTTTACAGTCGTGAATTCACAGGACAAGACTTTGCCATCTGTTCCGGTCTTGTCGATGAAAAATCGCTGTTCAATGATACCGAACTTCGCGTCATTCATTCTAACCTTATGAATACAAATATACTCGACAACAACATTTCCAACGATGAGCTCCCGGAAATTCGGATAAATGCTCATACATCGATTTTGTGTGTAAAGTAGATACAAGCTTTTAAAGTTCAGGAAACAGGATATTGACAAGGCGTGATACGGACTGCTTTAGTTTTACATTGTCATAAACGTTATCAAATTTGTATTGGGATAGTGACTTTAGGTCTTCGTTATGGTATACTGTGTCTGAGTAGGGTTTTAAGCTCACGTCAAACATGATTATACTCGCAATTGTATGGGTATCCACGTCTGTTTTGGTTTTACGCAGACTAACGCTCTTCCGGTTTAGACTGATGTACATCGGATTAATAACGATGGTTGAGAGACCTTTGTTATAAAAAATCCGAGAATGTTGCAAGAGTGGTGTCTCGTGGTTTCAAGCTCTACTTTCACTTTGCGCAGATTTTTTGCTGTAAAGTTCACTAATTATAAAATTAATTAGAATGTAATTATATCAAGCGAGGCTTTGCTATATGTTATATTACAAAATGGTTTCAAAAAATTGTCGGCTATTTGAATTGATCTAACCTTTTTATAGCACCTTTCTAATTGTAAAGACTGTACGGCTGTGATGAACAACAGCATTTTAATCGGTACGCCATGACTGCAATTGCACGAGCGAATATTGCTGAGTTCTAAACCGACGCATAAGGCACATCGGGATGCAACGAAACGTACAGTTAGTCATTGATACTTGTGTACGCACCTTGCGGAGAACCCGGGAGTACTGAGATTCTATGTACGCCGAGCCTGCGGCTGTTTGGAAGTATGTGAGCAGCAAAAAATTTATTAAACGAAAAGAATTTGAAGAATTTATTAGCGAAGAGTTGATAATATAAAATATATGAAATCAAAATCTAATTTTTACTTGAAAAAAATATGCTTATGTGGTATAATATAAATAATGTTGCATTAGCTTTTTCTCATATGAGAGAGGTGGCATGATGGGAAAAAATCTAAAATGTAAGAGTGTGGCAAAGGCATACGTCAAATAAATGATTGGCGGTATTATGCAAGATTTATTGATGAGCAGGGGAAACGTCGAGAAAATATTGTATGATATTATCAGAAGCTCGCAATTGGTTGGTAATATAGATAGACTTACCGGCAAGAAATCGCAGCTTGTTATGCGCGATCTTGTATTTATTAACTGGCGAACAGGAGAGCCGACAAAAAATAGTTCATATGACATATATCTTTACAAACTCTGCGATGAGACAAATATCAAGCGTTTCAGTATGCACGTATTACGACATACATATGCTACTCGTGCGATTGAAAGCGAAATGCAACCGAAAATCCTTCAAAAATGCCCGGGCATGCAAGCATAAAATCTACGATGGACAGGTATGTTCATGTGACGAATGAATCGCTTACAAAAGCTGTCCAGCAGTTTGAAAATAACGTACATTTAAAAAATGGTGTAAATCGCATTTTAAATACGCCAAAAATACCGATAATATAAGGAGAATTAGAAAAAAATGAAATTAGGAATCGTAGGACTGCCGAACGTCGGCAAGAGTACACTTTTTAACGCTATAACCAACGCTGGAGCAGAGTCGGCTAACTATCCGTTCTGTACTATTGACCCGAACGTCGGCGTAGTTGCCGTACCGGACAGCCGTCTTGATGTGCTTGCGGAGATGTATAATCCCGAAAAGTATACGCCCGCTGTCATTGAGTTCGTCGATATCGCCGGACTTGTTAAGGGCGCGTCGAAGGGTGAAGGACTTGGAAATAAATTCCTTTCGCACATCCGTGAATGCGACGCTATCATACACGTAGTACGCTGCTTTGAGGACTCGAATATAATCCACGTCGATGGCAATATTGACCCAATGCGCGACCTCGAAACTATCAATATGGAGCTCATTTTCTCGGATATCGAAATGATCGAGCGCCGCATTGACCGTGTAAAGAAGGCTATGAAGGGCGATAAGACGCTCGCCGGCGAGCTTAGTTTGCTTGAAAGAGTGTATGCTGCACTTTCAGAGGGAAAGAGCGCGCGCAGTCTCGAATATAATGAGGACGAGCTTGTAATTATGCAGGACTGCCAGCTTCTGTCGATGAAGCCAGTTATCTACGCCGCTAATATTGCCGAGGACGAGATAGGCAGCGATATGTCTGACAATGACGGATATCAGAAGCTTGCGGCATTTGCAGAGAGCGAGCATTCGCAGATAATGCCTATCTGTGCCGGGATCGAAGCTGAGATCGCGCAGCTCGAGGGCGAAGAGCGCGACGAATTCCTCGCCGACCTTGGAATCGCTGAGAGTGGTCTCGACCGACTCATCAAGGCAAGCTACACACTGCTTGGACTCATTAGCTATCTTACCGCAGGTCCGAAGGAAGTTCGTGCGTGGACTATCACAAAGGGAACGAAGGCTCCTCAGGCGGCAGGCAAGATACACTCCGACTTTGAGCGTGGATTCATCCGCGCTGAGGTCATCGGATTCGACGAGCTCGTAGCGTGCGGTACGATGAATGCGGCGAAGGAGAAGGGACTTATCCGAAGCGAGGGTAAGGAGTACGTTATCAAGGACGGTGATATTGTGCTGTTCAGATTTAACGTGTAATTATATCAAAGTGAAAAGAAAATCAATTGGAACTAATTTTTCAATGTGTGTTCAGCCGACATTTATTATTGGTACTAACAATGAGGACGGCTCGTATAATTTTGCTCCAATCACGTGGATAAGCGTTACGAATGAGAAGGATAACGATTATTTGCTGGTCATCAGTATGTTTGGAACAAAAACAACTAAGAAAAATGTCATTAGAACAGGTATGTTAAGTGTAAACTTAGTTAGTACAGATATGCTTGAGCTTGTAGATTATTTTGGCACACATCATGCTGAATGCGGAAAGAAAGATAAAATTCCATACAAGGTTTGCAGAGGAGACATTTTGGATGTACCTGTACTTGATGAGAGCCGATGGGTATACGAATGTGAAGTAGTTGATTCTGTTAAAACGGGGGAATCTACTACATTTTTCTGCCGAATAAAAAATATTCAAGTTGATGAACGCATTGAATGTGACGATACTTTTGATGTAGATCTTACTAAGCTTGACCCTGTAATTTACTCCGGAATGTATCACAGTATTGGTAAATTGATAGGGAAAATAGGGGACTTTTCATAGGACTGAATAAAGATAACACGGAGGTTTTAACCTCCGTGTTTTTTTACTTATTATATTTCTACCGAATCAAGCTCGCCAATATCCCACAACAGCCGTGGCGCTACGTACTTGTCACGAATATCCTTCGCGGCAAGGAAGCTCATTTGCACGACCTCCGGCGATTGACCGAGTTCAGCTGGAGTTGTCGGCGCACCGATGGTTTTCAGCACCGATTCCACATCTTCGATCTTTGGCAGCGCTTTTACTTCTGCGATGATCTCATCCCAGTGTGAGATTATACTGTCAAGGCGCGCGGCGTGCTTTGTTACATCGTATTTACCGTCCTTTGCCTCAGCGGCTATCATAGTTTCTGCGCCTTTGCCAAGGAAGCTGCGCAGCTCGTCCGACCACTCTGCGTAGTCAAAGTTCTTTGCATATGCGAGCGCCTTTTCCTTGTTCGGCGCGATTTTAGCGATCTGTTCGTATACCTTCAGTGAGAGCAGAGTAGCAACGCCGCACTGTATCCCGTGCAGCGATACTGGCGTACCGAATTCGAGTCCGCGCATATCCCAGACGTGCGAGAAATAATGCTCAACACCCGAAGCTGGACGACTGAGTCCGGCGTAGTTCATCGCGATTCCTGCGAGCACCATTCCACGCATTACGCTTTCGACCGCTTCCGGCTCTCTCTTTACAAGCCCATCTGCGTGGCTGACGACCTCATCAAGCGCACTTCTGACTATCGCCGCTATATTCGGACAGTAGTATTCGCCAACGATGATATTTGCCAGTTTCCATTCGCACAGGCTGATGTACTTTGCTATCATATCGCCGACTCCCGAAGCGAGCATTTCAGCAGGTGCAGCTGCGAGAATGTCAGTGTCGCCGATAACTATCGACGCGCATTTCGATGGCAGCGAGACTTTGAGACCATCGCGTGACATCGACGAGGTTGCCGACGCGAAGCCGTCCATCGACGGTGCGGTCGCAGCAATGATATATTCGTTCCCGGTCATTGCGGCGATGATTTTGCTTATGTCGTTGATCACGCCTGAGCCGATACCGATGATGATATCGCAGCTGTAGTCGTAGTGCATTACAGCTGAACCGACCGCCTGCTCATCGGGTTCGAGGTTTGGGTTGTTGAAAACATATTTTGACGGCTTGAATCCTGATTTTTCAAGCAGTACATTTATACGCTCACCAGCTGCCTTCCATGTGTTCTCATCGGCTACCAAAAACGGCTTTGTGCCGCCGAGTCTGCGTATGCAGTCGGGCAGACGCTCGATAGTGCCGCTTCCGATGACGATATCCTTAACTCCCGAGCTGTGTATCCTGCCGCAGCCGTCGTCGAAGCCGTCGCAAGCGAGCAATGCCTCGAGCGAGTATTCTTTTGTTGAATTCTGATCGTTCATTTCTTTATCTCCTAAATTTTATATTATATTTGCAAGCAGCTTTACTGCGGCCTTTATGTCGCTGTCGCTGATCCCTGCAAAATTGATCACGAGCGCGTTGGAAAATATTATATCTCCTGAGCCTTCTGGTGTGAATTCACTTATTCCCGACAGCAATATTCCCGCATTTTTAGCACGGTCTATTATATCGGATTCGTTTAGATCACCGTGAAGCCGTATCAGCAGGTGTACACCTGCCTCCTTGCCGAGTATATCGATCTTGCCGCCGAATTCTGCATTGAGTGCATCTATGAGCGTATCGCGGCGGCTGCGATATATCTTGCGCATACGATTGATGTGCCGCTCGAACGAACCGTCGGCGATGAAGCGTGCGAGCACGTACTGCTCAAGTGCTGGTACGGTCGATGAATAGAACATGAAGCTTTGCTCAAACTTTGCGAGCAGCTTCGGCGGAAGCACCATGTAGCCGATACGCATTGACGGAGCAAGCGTGCGAGTGAAGGTGTTCATATATATTACGCTGTCACTTTTGTCAAGACTGTAAAGGCTTGGATAGCTGTGACCGTCGTAGCGGAATTCGCTGTCGAAGTCGTCCTCGACGATGCGTCGTTCAGGTGCGTCTGACACCCATTCGAGCAGCTCGAATCTGCGCTGCGGCGACATTACAGTGCCGAGCGGGAAGCTGTGCGACGGCGTGACGTGTACAACTTCGAGCGACTTGTTGGCGGATATCAGGTCGGTGCGTATTCCTTCGCTGTCGGTCGCGATAAAGTCGAGACTTGCACCGAGCCGCTGGTATATCTTTGCCGCCTTAGTGAATCCGGGATTTTCGAATGCGTAGCTATGCCGACCGAGCAGCTGATAAACGAGCCCGACTAAATATTCCGAGCCTGCACCGATTATTATCTGTTCAGGCGAACAGTAGATACCGCGTGTTATAGCGAGCCGCTTCGATATCTCGCGCCTGAGCTCGTACACGCCCTTTGGATCTATCGCAGCGAGCAGACGAGTGTCTTTTTCGGACAGCGTTTCGCGCATTATTCGCGTCCATGTGTAGAAGGGGAAGCCCTCAGCGGCAGTTGATGAGGATTTGAAGTCATATCGCGGCTTTGACGTATCGGGAAGCTTAACTGGCGGAATATCGTCAGACATAAGCTTTCCAGAGTATGAAACAAAGTAACCGCGCCGCTCCTCGCTTTTGAGGTATCCCTCAGCACAGAGCAGCTCATACGCGTTCTGCACAGTTATCAGCGACAACTGCTTTTCAGACGACATCGCGCGCTTTGAAGGCAGGCGTTCGCCATTTTTCAAGCGTCCGGTCAGTATTCCGTTTTTCAGCTCAGAGGCAAGCGCCTTGTAAAGCGGCTCGTCCTTTAACTTAGCAGACATTTACAATTCCTCTTATAAATTATTTTTCTTAAAGCTATTGATTTTTTGTCGAAAATGTGGTATAGTGTTAAGGAAGCGTATTTGAAGTAGTTTAGTGGTTAATATATGGTGAAAAAATATAAATGTGGATTTGATATCTGTGGACTTCTACTTTTTATAATTATCATGCTGCCAAACTTTGTTTGGTTTGCAGTTCCAGCACCTAACGATATATTGAGGTGCGAATCAGTCACTGGAACTATTGATGTTATAGCTTCGATCTGTCAGCTGCTGATGATTTCCGCATTATGCTTGGTTGTAAATCAACAGCGACGCAAACTTAAATTTACACCGCTGATCATTGCAGTGAGTGTCAGCTGCTTATTATATTCCGTAAGTTGGATATTTTACTATACTGGCACAGCAAATAGCTTAGTAATATTAGGGCTCACGGTATTTCCGTGTCTTGCATTTCTACTGTTTGCGATCGACAGGGAAAATTATATTGTAGTTATTCCGGCTTCTATTTTTGCATTATGTCATTTTGTGTATGCTATTGTAAACTTCATTATTTGAAAGCTTTGATAAAGGAGAACTATTATGCTTATGACTGCACCTGCTTCGGTTTTAAACTCTGTTATTGAGCAGACCGAAAAGTTAAAGTCCGAAATACTCTCATCAGCTCATGAACCCAAAGTCGGTTGTCAGATATACTATATATCGCCTGATGGCAGCGACACGGACGATGGACACTCGCCGGACAGCGCATGGAAAACGCTTGCAGCTCTGGCAGAGCATAAAATCGAGCCGGGTTCAGAGGTACTGTTCGAGCGCGGCGGTGTCTGGCGCGGAAGCTTTACTGCAAGCGCCGGAGTTACATATTCAGCATACGGTGACGGAGACAAGCCCCGCATTTACGGCTCTCCGTTCGACGGCGCTAAAGTCGGCGAATGGGTAGAAGTTGCTCCCACTATTTATCGCTACAGCGAGAAGTTCTGCGATGACTGCGGCTGTATTGTCATGGACGGCGGCGCGGCTCATGGGCTTAAGCTTGTCGTCAATTACGAAAACGAGATCGCGGTCGATAATATAACCAAAGCGCCGTTCAATGGCTATATCGACCTTACGACCGACCTACAATTCTGGCATGACCTTGGCGAAGCTGCTATCAATGATCCCGACGGCGGATACATTTATCTCTGCTCGAAAGAGGGACATCCTGCCGAACGATTTAACGAAATTGAATTCCTGCCGCGTAAAAATGTGATCCAGATAGGTGGAGAGGGAGTCACTATCGACAATCTTACGATAATGTACGGCGGCGCGCACGGTATCGGAAGCGGCACAACGAAAGATTTAGTCGTTACCAACTGCGTGCTTGGATGGATAGGTGGTTCGCTGCAATATTACCGTAACGGCAGACCGGTACGCTATGGCAACGGAATCGAGATATACGGCGGCTGCGATAATTACGTCATCGACCACTGTTATGTATATCAAATATACGACGCGGGAATCACTCACCAACTTTCAAGCGGCGGCGACGGCGACTGCACGATGAATCACGTGCGCTATACTAACAATCTTATCGAATACTGTACCTATAGTATCGAATATTTTCTTGGTAAGCCCGACCGCGAATCGGCAGTGCGTTGGATGTCAGATATCGATATGCGAAATAATATCCTGCGATTGACCGGCTACGGATGGGGCGACCAGCGTCCCGACAAGACCACAGCGGCTCACTTCAAGGGCTGGGACCACTACAATCGCCTGATCGGCAGCTTTACGATAGAAGACAACATCGTCGAGTGTTCAAGGTATATGATGATACACTGCGGAACTGGCGATAACAGCTGGAATCCAACGCTTTGCGGGAATACGTTTATTCAGTATGCAGATGGACAGTTCGGACGTTACGGTGAATATCCGACTGAAATGCTGATGTATGATGAAGAAACATTGTCGAATGAGGAATTCGACGGAAACGAATTTTATAGTATTTGAATATTAGTTATACGTGTGTGTGAATTGTCACACACACGTTTTTTATTCGAATATAGCATCTGACAGGCTCGTTTTGACAAGCATTTCAACGGCTTTTACAAATTCGTCCTCGCTCACCTTTACACCGTTTTCAATATACCACCGAAGTGAGCTCAGTAGTCCTCCGGCGTAGAATGCCGCGATGAATTCTGGCTTATTGTCGGTTTTTTTATGCTCACCGCGAATTAGTATCAGAAGGTCGTGCTCTATCAGCTCATGAAGTAGGTCGATAAGTACATTGAGCATATTGCTTTCCATTATGTGACGAACGAGCCGCTCGTGCTGATTCATGAATCTGAATAGCTCAAGACCCATTGTTGTGAAGTATATCTCAGTTTTTCCCGACGCTATGTCAGGTGAGAGCTGACTCTCGAACAGGTCGCGCAGCTCTTTTATGTAAAAAGTAAAATATTCGTATTTGTCGGCAAAGTGCTTATAGAATGTTGTGCGGCGTATCATTGCACGCTCGCACAGCTCGCCGACCGTGATATCCTCAAAGCGCTTTTCTTCGAGCAGCTCAGTGAACGCGACACGCAGCGAATAGTAGGTTTTCTTTATTCGAAGGTCGGTTTTATCTTCCATATGTGTAGGTGTCCCTTTTAAAAATAGTGTGAGTACGGAAACACTTAGATGTCAAATGTAAGTTATCTCGCATTTTTAAGTTAATTGTCTCTTGCAAAATTATTATAAATAGTTTATCATATTATACGTTGGTTTTCAACGTATTTTAATGTAATATTTGTTAGGAGATTATTAAATTGGAGCGACGATATGATATTGAGATGTCAGTACCACTCGGAGTACGACGCGGCGAGCTTTTGCTTAATGTCGTCGGTGAGCTGCTTAGCGGAAGTCTCACGCTGTTCTCGCACACTACCGCGATAGATTCCGGCAGCTGTCACGGCAAAAAGATAGCGTTCAGCGGGCTGATGCAGACGCTTGGCTACACTATGCGCTATAATGCACACGGCAGTATGACTAAAAAGCACATTGAGCTTGTTTTTGACACTGAGAAGGGAAGCTTTGAAGCGAGCGGCAGAAGCCTTGCAGATGGCAAATGTATCTCCTTTGGAAAGGAATTTGCAGATGAGCGAAAATAAAAACGGCGGCAATTTTATGATGAAAATCGCTGAATTTATTGTTGACAAACGTAATTTAGTATTTCTCATATTTGCCATACTTATAATATTTTCAGCATTTTCGAGAAATTGGGTAGAGGTCGAAAATGACCTGATATTCTATCTGCCTGAAGATGCTGAAACTAAGATCGGACTCGATCTGATGGATGATGAGTTCGTGACCTTCGGAACGGCGAAAATAATGGTATCGAATATATCATATCCCGACGCAGAATCGCTTGCCGAAGAACTTGGCGAGCTCGAATGCGTACAGAGTCTGGCATTCGACGATACCGACAGCCACTACAACAATGCGTCGGCGCTGTTCGACGTGACCTTCGATTATTCCGAAAAGGATGAGAAGTGTGTCGAGTCGCTGGATAAGTTAAAAGAGCTGCTCGCCGATTACGATATATTCGTATCGTCGGCGGTAGGCGAGGATCAGTCGGCGACTATAGCAGCTGAAATGCAGGTAATAATCGTGATCGTAGCGATAGTTGTTGTGTCTGTGCTGTTCCTTACCTCGCAGACATACGCTGAAGTTCCGGTGCTGATCATGACCTTCCTTTCGGCGGCAATAATCAACATGGGTTCGAACTTCTTACTGGGAAAGATATCATTCATTTCAAACTCAGTCACTATAGTATTGCAGCTCGCACTGTCGGTAGATTACGCGATAATCCTCTGCAACCGCTATAAGGAGGAGCACGAAGTTCTTCCGATACGTGAATCTGCGATAATCGCACTGTCTAAGGCAATACCAGAGATATTCTCGAGTAGCCTTACAACGGTCGGCGGACTTATTGCGATGATGTTCATGCAGTTCAAAATCGGCGGCGACATGGGTATCTGCCTTATAAAATCTATCGTATTCAGCCTTTTGTCAGTGTTCGTGCTCATGCCCGGACTGCTTGTGCTGTTCGGCGAGCTGATGGATAGATCCAAACACAAGAGCTTTGTTCCAAAGATCCCGTGGGTAGGCAAATTCGCGCACGCGAGCAGATTTGTAGTTCCGCCGCTGTTTGTAGCACTGATTATCGGCGCATTCTTATTCCAGAAGCAGTGCCCGTACACATACGGTGACGGTGGAATCGAAACTCCGATCAAGAACGAGACACAGATCGCTGAGGAGATGATAGCTGATAACTTCACGAGCACAAATCTTGTGGCGGTCGTTGTTCCGACCGGAAACACTGAAGCCGAAAAGAAGCTGCTCGATGAACTTGACAGCTACGATGAAGTTCACAGTACGCTCGGACTTGCGAATGTCGAAGCGATGGACGGCTATATGCTGACCGACAAGCTGACACCGCGTCAATTCTCTGAGCTTGCCGATCTTGATTATGAGGTAGCGGAGCTGCTGTATGCCGCATACGCAGTCGACGGCGACAACTACGGCAAGATAGTCAGCGGACTGTCTGGCTGGGGAGTGCCGCTGATCGATATATTCATGTTCCTACACGATGAGATCGAGGAAGGATATGTTACGCTCGATGCTGAGCTTCAGGAAAAGATTGACGATGCGTACATACAGATGAACAGCGCAAAGAAGCAGCTGCGCGGCGAGAAATATGACCGTATGCTCGTTTACCTGAATCTTCCAGAGGGCGGCGATGAGACATACGAGTTCCTCGATACGATACACGCACTCGCTGAGAAATATTATCCGGATGACATCGACGATATATATGTTGTTGGCAACTCGACGAATGAGTACGATTTCAAGAAATCTTTCGAGCAAGATAACCTTGTCGTCAACATACTTTCGATACTGATAGTGCTCGTCGTATTGCTCGGTACATTTAAGTCGGTCGGAATGCCGATACTGCTGATACTCGTAATTCAGGGAAGTATTTGGATAAACTTCGCCGTTCCGGCAATATCCGACAGCCCGCTCTTCTTCCTTTCGAGCCTTATCGTAAGCTCGATTCAGATGGGCGCGAACATCGACTATGCGATAGTAATATCGAGCCGATTCATGGAATTGAAGGATGAGATGTCGAAAAAGGAAGCTATAATCGAGACGATGAATATGTCTTTCCCGACAATAATCACATCTGGTTCGATGATGGCGGTCGCAGGAGTGTTGATAGGACAGATGACCTCGAACACCGCAATAGTCGGTATCGGACAGTGCCTCGGACGCGGTACGATAGTATCGCTTATCATAGTAATGTTTGTGCTTCCTCAAATATTGCTTCTTGGCGAGAAGGTCATCGACAAGACCTCGTTCTCAGTCAAGCGTCCGATACGCAGACATACCGCAAGCGGCAAGGTGCGTGTTGACGGCATGGTGCGCGGCGAGATAAACGGCACAGTCAACGGCATAATCCACGCAGTAGTAGATGGTGACGTGAACGTTAATGTGATTTCGGGCAATGTCGGGGAAAGTAACGAGGAATAGTTTGATCGCAATTGAAGGGGTATTTATATTGTAATGAATAAATATTATAAAAATCTTATATGTATAGTGCTTGCTGTACTGCTTCTGGTTACTCCAGCTATCGCAGCCGGCGGCACTGACGCAGGCAACGGAACGATCTATATCAGTACTGCTGAGGACTTGATCAAGCTCTCGGAGGACTGCTCGCTCGACGTTTGGTCGCTTGGCAAGCGTGTCATACTGACCGACGATATATCGTTAGCGGGTGTTGATTTTGAGCCGATACCATCGTTTTCCGGCAGCTTCGACGGTGCAGGGCATACGATAAGCGGACTCAATATAACTGGAAGTTATTCTCCCGCTGGATTGTTTTGCCATGTGGGCGAGAATGCGATAATTAAGGATCTGAATGTCAGCGGTATCGTTACGCCATCCGGCTCTCGTGAGCTGACTGGCGGTATCGCTGGAGTTAATGAAGGTAAGCTGCTGCGCTGTTCGTTTACTGGGATCGTGAGCGCGAAAATCAAGGTCGGCGGTATTGTCGGCGAGAATCACTTGTCTGGCGAGATCTACGACTGCACGGTCGACGGAAGCATTTCAGGCGAGAGCATGACCGGTGGCATTGTTGGAAATAATAGCTCGACCATCGTCGGATGCACTAATCGTGCAGAGATCAATACGAACAATATTGACCCGTCGCTGAGTCTTGACGATATTAACCTCGAATTTGGTGATATCGGTTCGACTGACATTCTCGGTACGATGAACGTTTCGAGTGACACCGGCGGAATTGCGGGAAGCTCAAACGGCATGATAATGAGCTGTACAAATGACGGAGCGGTCGGATACAACCATGTTGGATATAATGTAGGTGGTATTGCCGGAAGTTCAGGCGGATACATATCGAACTGCGTTAATAACGGAGAGATCAAGGGGCGCAAGGACATCGGCGGTATAATCGGTCAGTCTGAGCCGTATGTTGCACTCAATATCACTGAGAGCAACATGACGAAATTGAAGAGTCAGCTGGACGAATTAAATGATTTAGTTGACAAGGCGGTAGTTGACGCTTCAAACAGCTCGGATCAGGTGATATCACGTCTGTCTCGACTCAATGAATACCTCGATTCGGCTAACGGCACTGTCAAAAAGCTTGAAAATCAGGCTTCCGATTGGGCTGACGATACAACTAAGGAAATAAACCGCATGGGTACAGTTTTCGCCGATTCTGCCGGACGACTTACCAATATTTCGGATAAAGCGGTGACTATGTCTGATAAACTTTCGAGCGGTATTGACAGCCTTAGCGCAGCGATCGATCAGCTTGCTGAGGTATCGGCTATGGGTGCTGACGCATTCAGCGAGCTGTCACTTGCCTGTGACGACGCAGTTCTTGCAGTAGGCGAGTTCCGCAGTGAGACAACGAAGCTCTGCGATGGAATTGACAAACTGCGCGACGCATTTGAGATAAGTGACCGCGACGGCGTGAAACGTGCGCTTGATGACATATGTGACAGCTTTGAAGCAATTGCAGCCGATTCAGTCGAATTTGGAGGCGCGCTTGAAAAGCTTATCAAGGTGATGAGAAATAGCGGCTGGACGAACGACGCTGTGGGCGGACTTCGCAGTCTCGCAAATCAGATAACGCAGATCGGCTCTGAGATGTCGCGTATCGGTCGGAATATCGGCAATATTGCGGATAATATATACATCAACTGGGATGCGTTAAATTCGGGAACGAATGATATAATCTCGTCGCTCGACAGCTTTGCCGCAGCGTCGGATAAGCTCGATGAAGCTGCAAGGCTGGCTCAGTCTGGACTTAGCAAAATAAGTGAAGGGATCAAGCTGCTTGCTGGTTCGGTAGCAGTTGAGGATGAAGTCGGGGCTCGCGACGCAATGCAGCTTGTCAGCGACGGGCTCGGCGAGCTTAGAAGTGCGCTTGATAAGCTGAAAAATGCGGCAGATGAAGCCGGAAGGATCCTTGATGGCATGACGACTAAGCCTGACGCTGACGAAACAGAGGCACTTCAGGCGGCATTTGACGACATGGTATCGGCGGCGAGTGAGGCCAGTTCGGCAATGATGAAGATTCAGGATGGCTTTGATAAGCTTATGACCTGCATTAAAATTGATCCTGGTACGGCGGATGAGGGGGCGCAGCTGATCATTGATGGCTTTGATGAATTAAGTCAGGCACTTGGTCAGTTAAAGTCAGCGAACACTCAGCTGAAAGGCGGACTTGAACGGCTCAGGACCGGTCTTGGACAGCTTCGCGATGCAGCTCAGATAAAGGATATTACCACTGTTCGTTCGTCGCTGACCGCGATATATAATTCACTTGACGCTATCGGCGATATGATCAGCGACAGTGGATATGCAGTATATCGTATAGCCGACGCGCTCAGTGATATGGTGATATGGGGAGATAATGTAGCCGCTGAGGCGCAGTCGATAGCTAAGATAATACAGAATACAGCCGCTTCGATCGATAAGCTGGCTAACGGAGTTACGATGATACGTGACCGGATTTCGGTAGATTTTGACCTTGCAGACGCTGGCGTTGACCTTATCGACAGTGCGGCGCGTGAGATGATAAGATCTGCGCAGTCGATAGAATCGTCGATAACGCATATCGGCGAGGGACTTTCGGGCTTTGAAGCAATGAGCGATGAGTTATCGGCAGCTGTAAATTCGGTCGGCGGCAGCATGGACATTTTCAAAGCTGCAGCAGATTCGCTTACCGACACATTCAGCGAAATAGAATCACTGTTCGCTTATCTTGCTGGAGTTGAACCGATACAGATAGAATCGCCCGGAAAATCTCTTGAAGCTTCTGCGAATGAGCTATACGCGCAGATGAGCGGTATTTCAAAGCAGTTGAGTCTGCTTACTTCCGACGCTTCAGGTACAGTTGGGACGATATCTGGTGATCTGCTCCGGATAAACGATAAGTTCGATGAAGTTATTGATACTGTGGCTGAAATATTTAATCAGCGTAACGATATGTCAATTGAAAATATTTTCACCGACGTTTCAGATGAAGCGATTGAGTCGGCAACTGATGGAAAAGCTGCGGACAGCCGAAATTATGGACGTGTAAATGGCGATATCAATGTCGGTGGAATAGTTGGCTCGATGTCGATCGAGTACGACCTTGACCCGGAGGACGATATTTCTGGCGGAAGTTCAATACTCAATCGTGTGTACGAGACCCGCGCAATAATCAGCCATTGCCAGAACTTCGGCGACATAATTTCGAAGAAAGATTGTGCAGGAGGAATATGCGGACGAATGGATCTCGGCATTATCACTGCTTCTGAGGGATACGGCAAAATTTCAAGTGAAAGCGGCGATTATGTCGGCGGTATTGTCGGACTTTCGAGCTCGAAAATAAGGAACTGCTACGCGAAATGCTTTTTATCAGGTGGCAGCTATATCGGCGGAATAGTCGGTTCCGGCAATTCGAACAGCCTGACAGGTTCGGACTGCGTAGTCAGCGATTGTCGGACTATAGTTGAGATAAATGGTTCCGAGCAGTTCTGCGGTGCTATTTCTGGTTGTGAAAATGGAAAATTCAACAATAATTTCTTTGTATCGGATACACTTCGCGGTATTGACCGCGTCAGCCGTGCCGGTGCTGCCGAGAGGGTAGAGTATTCCGAATTTGTCGGGTATACTGATATTCCAAACGAATTCAAGCATTTTACACTTACCTTTATTGCCGATGACGAGGTTTTGAAAACACTCGAATTCAATTATGGCGATTCATTCGGAAAAGACATATATCCAAATGCCCCTAAAAAGGACGGATTTTATTCTACTTGGACTCATGATACGTTTGATGAACTTCACTTTGATACTGAGGTTGAGGCTATGTATACGCGATATACAACGGCGCTTCCGACTATCGAATCACGCAGTGACGGCAGACCGGTGTTCTTTGTTCAGGGCGAATTTCGTGGCAGTGATGCTGTAAATGCGAACGCGCAGGTAATCGACCGCGAGGCTTTCGGTGATTTTGCTGACGGAGTGATCGATGCGGTATCGAAATTTTTCGGATTCATCGGCGACGGAAAGCTTCCGCCTTCAAAGCTCGGACGTGAGGTTATCGAGCAGTGGCAGCTAAGAATACCCGATGATGGAAATGAGACCCACAGGGTTCGTGTTCTTGTACCTGAAGATAGTGGTAAGCTCAGCATATATGTTAAAGCTGATTCGGAATGGGAATGTGCTGACATAGAGACTGAGGGCAGCTATATTGTATTCGAGACTTCGGGACGAGTTGTTGACCTTGCGATAGTATCGACTATCGCAATTTGGTGGATATGGATCGTAATTGCTGCTGTTATACTTTTGATCGTATTTTTGGTTGTCCGCATAGTGCTGTCAGTAAGGAAGCGCCGCAGAATCAAAGCAGCTGCAATTGTTGAAACAGTAGAGGTACTACCGGATAATAATGCTGCACATGATGCGGAAGTTGTTCAGGATGAGGAGGCTGTTGAGGCTTCGGAATCTGTTACTGTTACGGAAGCTGAAAACAGTGATACTGATATAGATGTACAGAGGAATTCTGATGGATCGCGTCAGCTGTCACTCTATGACGAGCGCAATGAACTTCGCCGCCGCGCGATGGAGGCAGAAGCACGCATAGTTGAGCTCAATGAGAGAAATGAGCGTGAACGCAGAGAGGCACTTGAAAATGCACGTGCTGAAAAGGAACGCACTGACAATGAACTTGCGAAGCTGCGTGAGCTTATCGAAAATGAGCGTATGGAACGCGAACAGCTTCGCTCGCAGCTCGACGATATGAAGCATACCGGATTATTCGGACGCAGAAAGAAATAGAGAAAATCTCCACAGGTAGAAGCCTGTGGAGATTTTGATATTATGCGGTTGATTTATGAAAGGAACTCGCGAATCTCTTTTTCGACCGCTTCGACCTCAGCATGAAATCCGCTCGCAGACAGACGGATCGCACCATTTCCAAGTATGATCAGCTGTTCCTGATTATCGCTTGTCGCAACGCGCACACGGTGAGTTTTTGACAGTTCGTGTGTAGCTTTTTCGATGTAAGTGTCGGCAGTCTCGGCTTCCTTTGTGTATACTACACTGATGTTGTTTATGCGTTCAAGCTCGCCTTGACCGTGCTTGACCTTGTATGCGTCGAATACGATTATTATTTCGCACTGCTTGAAGCCCTGATAATTGCTGATTCGTGTGATGAGCTCATTTCGCGCGAGGTCGAGACTTTCGGCGGCGAGCTTGTTCAGCTCGTCCCACGCGAAGATTATATTATATCCGTCAATAAGTAGGTACTCCTTGCTTTTGCTTGAATATCGCGTCGGTGATTTTATCGGCTTTGAGACGGTCGGAGCTGACTTTTTCACACGCGGCTCATGTATGGTTTTATGCTTTATCGGACCATATGTGCGCTCGAATATGCGCATAAGCTCAGCGTCATCGGCTACAGTTCTTATGTATCTTTCAACACGGTCTGCGATATCTGCCTCGTCGCTTGAATCGAGCTCGATTCCGCTGTCAATATGCTTGTACTGCGGAACGTCACTCCATTTAACTGCAAATCCTGCGCCTCTTGCACAAAATATCGAATCGGCGGTATTATCAACGTCACGGTCAGGGTCGTAACCGAAGGCAGCTATTATTTCATCGGAATTGCAGCATTTTTCGTATCCACGCACCGACAGTGAGAGCCGCCCTCTGCCTTTAGTGTAGTCGACTAATTTGCGGTGGTAGCCGCGCATAGACGCGGTCGGTGCGCTTCCCGTGATTATTGAATATTCGCCGTTTGAATCGGGGGCGGAGAAGTGCCCGCCAAATTGTGTGATATCGGTCATAGCTCGTCCGACAGACTCGGTCGGAAGCTCAATTTTGAAGTCGTACCAAGGTTCGAGCAGTACCGATCTCGCACTGCGAAGCCCCTGTCTCACCGCACGATATACTGCCTGACGGAAGTCTCCGCCTTCTGTATGCTTTTCGCTCGCACGTCCGGCAATAAGCGTTATCTTCATGTCGGTTATAGGCGAGCCGGTCAGCACGCCGATATGTTCACGCTCACTGAGATGTGTAAGTATAAGTCTCTGCCAGCTGAAACCGAGCTGTTCCGGGTCGCAGTCGCTCGCGAATTGCAGTCCGCTGCCGCGCGCGGTAGGTTCGAGCAGAAGCTGCACCTCCGCGTAATGGCGCAGTGGCTCGTAATGTCCGATACCTATCACTGGCGCGGCTATTGTCTCCTTATACGCGATTCCACCGTCGCTGAATTCGATATCCATGCCGTATCGCTCGAATATCAGCCGCTTGAGCACCTCTAACTGTACGTCGCCCATTATACGGAAATGTATCTCTCCGAGTTGCTCGTTCCATACGATGTGCAGCTCTGGCTCCTCATCCTCAAGCTGACGGAAAAGGGTAAGTGCAGTGTGCGTATCAATGCTGGACGGAAGTATTACGCGATAGTTTAGTACTGGCTCGAGGTATGCAGCGCCCGAATCCTTCTCAAATCCGAGTCCCTCTCCCGGATATGCAGCGGTAAGCCCAGTCAGCGTGCAGACCATACCGGCTTCGATTTCATTCAGCGTCTTGAATTTTGTACCCGAATACAGTCGTATCTGATTGATTTTCTCCGACCACTCCGAGCCGTCAGGCGAGCTTCCGGTCAATAGATTTTTTACTTTCAGGCTTCCTCCGGTCAGCTTGATATGAGTCAGACGCTCGCCTTGCTCATCCTGAGTGATACGATATACCTTTGCGCCGAAGTCGCTGCGCCATGCTGGTATGCTGATATATTCTGCCAGTCCATCGAGCAGAAGATTTACACCGTCGGATCTCAGCGCCGAGCCGAAATAGCATGGAAACAGTTGGCGCTCTGCTATAGCTTTTCTTATATCGTCTGTTTTGAACTCTATACCGGAAGCGTAGCTGTCCATCAGCTTCTCACTGCAAAGCGCCACTTCTTCAGCGAAATCATCGGTCAGCGATGCGTTGAAATCTATGCAGTTTTCGTCGAGCCGCTGCTTCAGATCGTTCATCAGCTCACGATGACTGAGCATCGAAATGTCCATTTTATTTACAAAAATAAATACCGGGATTTTATAGCTTGCAAGCAGCCGCCAGAGTGTTTCGGTGTGAGTTTGAACACCGTCAGTGCCGCTTATTACAAGCAGCGCATAGTCGAGTACCTTCAATGTGCGCTCCATCTCAGGTGAAAAGTCGATGTGTCCGGGGGTGTCAAGTAGTGTGAATTCGATATCGCTGTGTGTGAACTGCGCCTGACTTGCGAATATTGTGATTCCGCGGTCACGCTCGATCGAGTTGGTGTCGAGAAATGAATTGCCATAGTCGACGCGCCCAAGCTTCTTTAATACGCCGGTTTTATATAATATCGACTCGGAGAGGGTGGTCTTGCCCGAGTCGACATGAGCTAATATTCCTATTGTTATATGCTTCATGATTTTATATAATTGTCAGTATAGTATATTTTCATTGCAGCCTCGCATGATCGATTATAATTGTTTTATACATAATATTATAGCATAATATGATCTGAAATGCAAGACTGTTTGTATTATTTATTCTGTCGCTTTCGAGCGAAAAGGAAAATGATCAGAGCGGCGGAGATCATTGCAGCACCTGCGATATAATATAGTCCTGCACTGTGTCCTCCTGCAAACGGAAGCTCGACATTATTGTTTATGATCGGAGCAGTCGGGTGCTCGTCGATTATCTGTACTATTAGACTTGAAAGCTTTGGGTCATCTGATTCTGTGTCAAGCTCTGCGAACAGTTCAAATTCGAGCTCACGGTCAGCTGAGCATAGCTTGTATTTTCCTGAGTCGAGCCCAGATATTATGCTGCCTGCTGTTCCACAAGGCACATACTCGCCGCGTGCAGCGATATATTTGTGCAGCGACAGATTTTCGCTCGATGTGTCGACGTGTATTCCTGCGTCTGGTAGATTCAGCTCATGTGTGAATATAGCTGCCTTATCAGTTACTGTGCGCTCGCCGTCTGAGCCATATTCGAGCCATGCGAGTACGATATTTCCTTCGCCGCCGCAGACTGCTGAGCTATCAAGCTGAACACTGCAATCGACAGTAATCGTGCTTTGTGAAGCGGCGAGCTCTGATATATCTTCAATTTCGATTTGAAGTATATCACTGTTGCTGACAGTATATTTATTTTGGTCGAGTGCGATTTCGTCAATATTGACATTGACCGTGGGAGCTGTAAGTCCAGTGGGCAGCTGCAAATTAAAGACATAGTTAGAGCTGTTGGATCCGTCCGGAACTATACTTGTCATGCGCAGTGATATTGTATCACCGAAGTCATAGTCGGCGGAGTCTTGCCATATCGGCTCGGATAGTGTTGAGTCGTTCAATTCCGTGACTTTGAGTGTCAGCGATGGTACGTCCTCTTTGGGAAATTCTGCGATGACAGTATTCTCGTGAATACAAGAGCAGCATGGACATGAGGTTTTTGTATACTCGTCTGCAATGTGGTCAAATACCGCAATACGGTCTGATGCCGCAGTACCAGTCGGCAGAGGCAGAGCGGCAACAGCAGTGATTGTTAGCAGCTTTATTGCTTTCGTTAAGATCTTCATAGGTTTCACCATTCCTTGTATATATTGGTACTGCAAATATTGACAAGAATTCGGAAAGCTAATCATAAAAACGAAAAAACTCAACGCATTTGCGTTGAGTTTTTTATGTATGGTCGGAGTGAGGTGATTCGTGTAAATGCCGATAAATACTGGATAAATTCGATGTTGTACACGTTTTTTACACGTTTTCATCTAAAAGCAGATATTATTTAGTATTTTTACTGCACGTTCTTCTTCTCGCGGGTAAAGGTGTGCATAGGTCTGCCATGTTGTTTCAACATTTGAGTGACCGAGACGGCGCGCTATTTCTTGAATGTTTATTCCCTCGTTTACAAGCAGGGAAGCGTGCGTATGGCGAAAGTCGTGTATACGTATGTGCGGCAGTTCTGCCGCTTTAGCATAGGTGGTGTTTCGAAGCTCTATGCTTGTATCACGAAGCGCAGTGACTCCGCCGCATACTCTGAAATCCTCACTGAAGCGTGTATCGGTTTTGTGTCTGAGGCGATGCTCGTCAAGAATTTTTATAAGCGGCTCGGGCATTTGTAGATCGCGGTATGAGGAACGGTTTTTCGGTGCTGTTTCTATGTCGTCGCCTTTTATCTTCTGTGTCAGACTTCGTCGTATATGTATTATATTATTGTCTATATCGGACCATTTGAGCGCGTTTATCTCACCTTTGCGCGCTCCGGTGTATACGGCAAGTGCAAAGAATACATAATATCCCCAGTCTGTGATAGTGCCATTTTTCGCGGTATTATATGCTGCCAAAAGGTACTTCTTTACCTGTTCTGCTGTGTAATAGTGGAGCTTTTCCTGCGGCAGCTCAAATTCAGAATTGCGGAAATTGCCGAGAGCTTGAAGCGGATTTCGAGGTATATATCCCATTTTGACAGCAAAGCTTAACATAGCTGAAAATTGAGTATAATAATTCTGACAGGTCTTACAGGTGTAATCACGGCTTGATAAGTTATTTTTCCATTTTTGAGCTGCTGGTATGTCAAAATCAGAAAGCTTGATATCGCCGACTTCCGGAAGAATAACGTTTTCGAACATTTGCCGTTTTTTGTCAAGCGTAGTTTCACGAAAATCTGATTTTACCGAATCGAAGTATTCATCATACATTGTACGTAGTGTGAGCTTTTTCTCAACTGGCGTTTGCTTTATTTCTTCATAGAGTCTGCGTTCAAGGTCAGAGGCTTCAGCTGCACCGTAGGCGATCCGCGTAAGCTGACGCTGAGTTCCGGTATTGTCCGTGTAGTTTATCCGTACACGGTACTGCTGCTTACCGTTCTTTTTTGATTTCGTTTTATATATTGGCATTTGGTTTCAATTCATGTCCTTAGATGGTACAGCATACAGTTAATACCTCCTATTGTCGCTTCTAATCTAAACGTAATTTTAGCTAACTTACTTAACTTGATTTGCTAAACATTGGTTATACCACTCGTGTGGCGGTAGTTCTGATACAAACGCTGCTTCAAACAGCGAATATAAATCCTTATAGTGCTTACCGTGTGTTAGAATGGCTTTCAGTTCGGAATTTTGGAGTGGAATTATCTTCATTCCTGAAACGCTTTTTGAATAGTCCTGTGTGTCGTAATACGGGATATTCTTTCGACTTCTGAAATCGGCAATGACATTGATGTTAAGCCGCCCTGTGGCAAATACGCAATAAGAATTTCTGTTGCCTGTACGGAGCAAGTGTTGACCCAAGTGGCGTGACACAGGTTCCATTTCCATACGTCGCTGATTAGAGCTGTCCGCAAGTGTAGCCTCAAGCAGAAGCGTGTGTTCGGGATAGCTTTCTGTTTCGGGATATTCGTAAACAATATCAGCATCGCCGCCCGACGCGTGAGTTTTTGGAAGCAAATCCGCGTCAAGCGATAACTTCATATAATCGAGGATTTTACCTTGATATTCACTTACCTTGTACCATAATATTCCCAGAACATACTCGAAAATGGTTGGAACATCTGCGTTATACGTAACCATTCTTCTGATTTCTGCGTCCTCACGTTTATCAAAATAAGAAAGCAACAGGAGCAGTTTTTCATCTGAGAATTTGTTGTCAATAAGCCACCTAAAGCGTTTATAACGCATAAATTCCAATGCTTCACGGGCATTATCAATAGTAGTAGCTGTAATTCCTAATTCTGCATTTATACACTTAATTACAACTTCGTCATTTATAATAAGGCAGTTGGAGATTTCTTTGAGCTTACAATCGTCATAAAGCAAATCTGATGATATATAAGCCTGTTCGTACAGCACATCCATAACAGACTTAAAGAAATGCTTCGGTACAACATCAAGCCTAACGGTATCGTCCTCAAACAACACAATATCCGTTGTTTTTATGTAACGGCGGTTTAGGTCAAGGTAATCGTGCAGCGTTGCCTTTGCTTTTAACAGGTGCATTATCTTGAAAAATGCAGTTCGAAAATCTGCCTCGTTAGTCACATTGTCAAAAGCCGTTGGTTTTATGTGAGGTTCGGCATTTCTTACAAGAGATACTCTTGTTGCAGTGCCAAACAGGTACTTTATCCATTTACCGCCGATATTGATTGCTCTCGCCACGTCATAAGCTTCAACAAAAGCCGACTTGTCATTCTGAATATACGCCTTATGCAACGCTTGATATAGCGCGAAATACAGCTTGTCGTAACTACGGCTCTTGCGGTTCATACCTATTTGACATATTAAACACTCGTCAACACTTTCTGCCGATAAAAACAAATTAATGGCTTCTTTGTAGTTATCCATTGAAAGCAGTCTTGAAATAATAATCTCATCAACTGTTGTTGACCCGCTTTTAACATCCTCAATACGCAAAATAATCTCATCTGTTGTTTCGCGGTTGATACAAAGCGGCAAAAGGTAGGTAAACTCATCAAGCGACATTTTCCCGACTTTTGAAAGAACATAAAGCATAACAATAAAGGGTCTAACCGTTTCTGTGTCAACTTTGCACGACATCTTAAGAAGCTGTTTTAGGTAAATGAAGCTGTCTTTAGGTATCTCAAAATGGTTATCCGAATGGAAATCACCCGCTTCGCTTAACGACAATAAAGCTTTTCCCGCACTTGTCAAGCGGCGGTTATCGTCAATCAACCCTATGTCAACCAATCCTGAGGTCTTTTCGCGAGCGTCTTTAGGCTTGTTGCCTGCGTCACCCTCTACAAATTCCTTTGCTTGCATAAAATTGTAGTATTTTGTCTGAATATCATTGTTATGAACCCAATCAACCGCTTGATTTTCTTCAATTCCCCAAAATTCGTTTAACAAGCTTAACTGTACTTCAATAGTTCTATTGAAATCTTTAGTCCTAAAACTCGTTGTTCCTATACTCCAACAAAAACTCTTGTATGTCAACGGCATATCATTTCTCCTATTCATAATTCACAATCAAAACTTCCTCGCTAACAGAAGTCTTATCTTTTGTCTGATAGTTAGAGTTGGAATAGCTGTAATCGAGCGGAATAACGCGATATTTGTCGTTTTTCTCCGCCCAATCAATCAGCAGTTGGTTTTCCTTGCCCTTGCTGCGTAATACATTCGACAGCGCAAAACGTATGTTTTGTTTGTCTGCTTTGTCAAGAAAAGCGTGAAGAGCGCGTTCCTTGTCCTCGTTCCAACCGCCCTGTTCGTTATATGTGGCGCAGGTTATCAAGTACGGTGGGTCGGCATAAATAAAATCGTTTGTGCCATATTCATCAAGGTTGAATTTCTCAAAATCCGTACTTGTAATGACAAAATTCCTCTCTTGAAGGCGGTCTATAAAGTCCGAGAGCTTCTCCTGCATTTTAGTGTTGTAATCGCGCTTTCCGACGGGAAGATTAAATTTGCCGCTGCTGTTGAACCTTATTTGATTGTTGAACGAATAAACTATTAGGACATAAAGCATGGCATAATAGTAGTAGCTTAAATTTGTATGTTCGTTAAAGTCCTCTCGCAGCTTCAGATATGGCTCTTTATTGTACTTTCCCAATCCTTTGGAACTTTCACAACCGTAATACTCATACCCGTGAATATCTGAACGCGACAAGCCATATTTATCGATTATGCCCTCAATCATTTCAAGCATAACGTCCTTTTCCATATTTCTGAACGTGTTGTACAGATACAGCAGATTTTCATTTGTGTCGTTAAGAATTACTTTGCTCGCGGTTATGTTAATCCCGACATTGCAACCGCCGCAGAACAAATCTACAAATGCGCCGCTGAATTTAGGAAACAGCGGCAGAATTTGCGGCAACAACTTGAACTTGCCGCCGATATAGTTGAGCGGAGATGGTATTATCTCACTGTCTAATCGCATTTGCATAGAAATAGCCTTTCCTCGTTGTCATCAATGTTGGACTTGCCCGTGGTGAACGCTTTATAGCTTTCCGAAAAAACCTCAACCTTTCCTTTTTCAGACAGAACCGACATTATAACATCATCAGAGATTTTCGCGTTTGAGCGCTCATTACCCTTGTCCGCCATATTGTTATATGAAAGAAGTATGTACCGTGCGGTGATGTGGCTTATCAAATCCTCAAAAGCCGCCTCTGCCTTTTGAGTGCAGTAGTCACTTTTCAAAGCTGTTCTGTCAGGCTTTCGGGCAACACCGCTTACCGCGGGTTTTTCCCAACGTGCCACATTTTCAATCAAGTGATACGCGTCACAGTATTGTCGCGAATTGTACGGCGGGTCGATATATACCAAGTCCGCTTTGATATGCCGCACAAGCTCGTTCGCGTCCTCGTTGAAGCATAGATTTTTCTTTCTGTTATGTTTAGGAGCGGGAACGGAAAGCTCCAAATGCTTGTCAAACTCCACGCCTTTACGGTATGCGTCGTAGTGCCCGCAAGTGTTAGCGATTTTGTCCATAGCATACAAAAGAGAAGTAAGCAAAATAGCACGTTCGCGTTCGTTTAATACACCTGCGCAGTACTCGTCCTCAATATTCTGACGAATGTAACCGATACGACTGCAATCTTCTTCGCTGAAGTATGTATCGGCGAAGTTCTCCGTCATATAGTTATCCTCGTTTATATAGAGACTATTGTACCTCGTAACATAGTCAATAATTTTCTGCTTGGAAAATCGCTCCGAGGAAAACCACGCTAAATTACAGATATAGTTGCTGTAAAGAATATCATTGGTTATCACGCGTCTGTCGAGAAACGCAGATGTGACCGCCCCCGTCCCCGAAAAGATGTCTGCGAACACCTTTATATCAGCGCAATTCTCCGCGATTACTTTTGTGATGAACGGGAGCAGTTTGTATTTGTTGCCGAGATAGCGGCGGTTGTTTATTGCGGTCGTTTTATATGTAGTTATGTGAGATGAGCTTACCACAGTACACCTCCGTTCATCAAAATTAACTAACATACCTATCTATGATACATTATACCACGTTTTTAACAAAAAATCAATATATTTTTTTGTTGTCAACTACAATAGTATTCTAATTCATCCACTCGTTCTTTAGGATTTTTTTCTCCAAAAATTCTATAAGCGTTTGGCGATAAATGCCTCAGTCAATTAGTATTGCAGTACGTTTCATATTATACCTTTCTTAAAATAAAAACTCTCGAGTTCGGCGCTCCCCTTATAGTGGGGGGCTTAGTTTCGAGAGTTGGCTAACATATTAACGTTATAATTGTACACTAATCTCTCGATTTTGTCAATAGGTTTTCAAAAAGTTTTTTATTTCAATCCACGCTCGGTATTTTTACAGAGTGTGACACGGATTTGTCTATTAGAATCATCTATTTATTTTTGCGATAAAATCTGAGATATTGTCTGTATCTTTATTTATACTTGTATAATTTAATTGTGATATTCGTTTTAGAGATTTATGTTCAATAACAATGTATATGAATAGCACAATAAGCAATATAGAAACCACAGCCAAAGCAATAGACAATATAATCAAACATGTATAAAGAAATTCAAGCCTTTGTGACACTATATCTTGTACGTTTGACAAATCATTGTAACAAAAGTTTAGTGATTGAAGGTTCGACTTTATTGACTCTATGTCAGCTGCAGAAATAAAAGTTGGTAAATTCAATTCCATTTTTATCACTTTCCTTTAAATAATTATTTTTTCATATATTTAGACATGGCAACATCTGTTGATAGAAAAGCCATCCAAATTTCATCATGCTTGCTATCTATATCAGGTAAATCTGCTGCTTTACGATATAAAGATGATGCCAATTGAGCATTGACTTTTTGTTTAATATCGTAAGGAAGAATATAATACTCTTTACTGGATTTTTCAATCAAATATGACAGCTTAGAGGCGATAAGGTCTATATCTTCATACATATGTTTGATATTGCTTTTTAAATCTGTTTCATAGCTTGCAAAGAATGGAGTTGAAGCCAATTCTTTAATTGCATAATCAATATCGCTTTTTCTTTTTATAGTAGGTAAAATATATATAACATATGCAATTATTCTAAAATAATATTCACTTATAGGTTGATCATCGACTAATTGATCACTTTCTTCAGTTGGCAATTTATCAATCATTATATCATAAGTAGCTTTTACACAGATATTAAAAAATGTTGTTATATTTGATATTTTTTTCTTGCTCGATTCCTCATTTGACTGTATTAAATAAAACATTATTAGAACGCCAAGAAAAAAGACAATTAATATTGTGAGAATTATTTGAGTGACGATTGTCATAGTCATAAAGTATACTCTCCTTAACCATTGATAAACCACAAATAGCTTCGATAAGCTCAACTATCCATATTACAGGAATTGATAAAATCGTTACTCCGTAGATTTGAAAAAGTAGCTAAGTAAATTGTCATTATCATGCTCCATATACTTAAATTTTAGTTTTTTGATAATATTTATAAAAAATAATATTCTACAGCTTGCTGCATGAAATCCTCAGTCACGTCAAAATATTCAGCGAGTTCCCAAATACCGATTTCGCCGCCGTAAGAATCGATTACACCTCTAAGCTCATCCTCATCGATGAGCTTTTTTATTGCATAATTGTTGGCAATACGTTCGCACCAGCCGCGATTGTCGATAGGAGCGTACATATTGTAAAATGCGCCTGTCATGCAGTGACCGAGTTCATGTGCGAGATGAACACGTTCATCAGCGCGAGTTCGCATAGCAGCATCATCTATACCGATAAACATGGTAGAGTCATCAAATTTCGCAGATACAGATTTTGTTGTGGGGAGTTGCACTTCGCAGTCAATTATGATTCCAGCCTTTTCGGCTTCAAGGTACAAATTATCGGATATCATTTTTTCTTGTACTTCTCCTTTATATATTCCGTAAAATTTTTGACTTCCTCCCACATTTCGTCGGTGACTTCTCCGTCTCCGCCGAAAAGCGCAACTTTTACGTTGTCATCGGAAGAAGATTCCGGTGTATCTCGTCCAAGCAAGTAGTCGACCGAGACACCGAAGTAATCGGCAAGCTTTGATAATGTGCTGTAATCAGCTTCTCTATTCCCTAATTCATAATTGGAATACGCTTGACGGGATATGCCGAGAATGGCTGACATATCAGATTGTGTTAATTTGTGTTTTTTTCGTAATTCAATAAGTCTTTCCATCCATTACACCTCTGTATATATTATACGCTACATTTTGAAGCAAGTCAAGTATAGCAACAAAATGAAGAAAAATCAATAGACATTTTGTAAAACCTATTGACAAAGCAACAAATCGGTGCTATAATATTATTGTAAGCAACAAAATGCAGCGAAAGGAGACGATTCTTCAATTGTTTCTAAAAGAAATACGAGAAAAATTAAATATTTCACAAGAACAAATTGCAACTATATGCGGCATTTCACGCCAGTATTACGGATTGATAGAATCTGGAGAACGAAAAGTTCCTGTTTGGACAGCGAAAAAAATAGCCGCAGCCCTCGGGTTTGACTGGCAGCGGTTCTATGAAGATTGAAGGGAGGTGAAGGAAGTATGGACTCAAAGGAACAAACGACAATCCGCCTCCCTACTGAGCTGAAAGAACAGCTGCATAGGGAAGCGGAACGTCGAGGATATACAATGACAGACTTGATTATGTTCATTTTTTATCGTCATTGTTCCGAAGCCATTCATCAAGAATAAATTCAATTTGCTTTGCTGACGAGCGTTTATTCTTCTTAGCATGATATTTGATACGTTCAAATATTTCGGAATCTATGCGAAGTGTGAAGCGAGTTTCACTTTCAGCTTGATTATTTATGTTAGAATCCATGGTGTCACCTCATTATTCATCTATATTATCTCTGTTAATTAAATTACGCATAAATTGTTCTATCTTATCGATTTCGTTATCATCGAGCTTTAGTATAGCAATAACTAACCGTCGACGAAAACTGTTGGGATCGTCCGACATAATTTTTGTAAATAACGCCTTAAGCTTGTCATTAGATTGTGCAACATTGTTTGAAGCCTGTTTTTTTGCTTCTTCAGGTCCAAGTAGATAATCGGTTGGTATATAGGACGTATTTTTTATTTCTTCTGTTTGCTTGAGCGATTCAGGAGAGATTTTAAGGTAATCGCACATTTTGAAAAATACGCTTAATTTTATACCATCACTATCTCTATTTAGAAAGCTGTACAACGTTGTGGGATTAACCCCAATATTTTCAGCAATATCAGAAACCTTTATGCCCTGCTCATCAATGATAGATTTTAGCTTTGCTCCCATACCCATAATAATAACACCTCTTATCTTTACGAATAAAATTATACCATAAAAAGATAGAGATGTCAATAATAAATTACGCAAAAGCATAATTAATTATGCGAAAAACTATTGACAAACTCGCAAATGCGTGATATAATGGTACTGTAAAATGCAATTGCGTAATACAAGGAGGATATAATGACGCGCTTGAGTAATTTAGCTGCTGAGCTTGCTCGTGCTAATATAAAAATATCGAGTTTAAGTACTCTACTTAATATAAGTGCAGACAGCGTAAGAAACAAAATAAACGGAAAAACAGAATTTACTGTTGGAGAAGCATTGAAAATACAAAATACTTATTTTCCTGAAGAAGAAATGCTGCGGCTATTTGCGCATGAGCCTGAATGAAGGGAGGTAAGAAATGAGAAGTGAAGATATCTTGAGAATATCGCGAGCATTAGAAGTTACACCTAATGACTTATTTGGAATATCTGGTTCTGTAAACCAAGAAGGGAAGTGATTAAAAGGTGAACAGTAAAGAAAAGGAAGAACTGTTCAGGCTTGCGTTTGACGCTTGCGAGAAAATGACGATGCTTATGTGGAAGTATCAACCAGATACCGAAGGCAGCAATTGGGTTAGAATTGAAAATAAGAGATTCTGTGCGTATCACGAGTTGCTCGTAGAAAATGGTCTTGAAGATGAATATGTTGACTGGGCGACATCGGACGCAAAGAAATGAAGATTGAAGGAGAACAGAGACATGGAACTAACTATAAAAGGAAGCGCAAAAGAGATAGCAGACCTTGCAGAAGGTCTGCTAAGAAAAACCGGAGATGTCAAGCACGTGTACGGGCTGCATTCGGTATCGACCGAAGGTGAATATGACAGTCTTAAAGATTTCGTTAAGGCTATTGAGGTGGAAGAGTCTTCTAAATCTGACGCAATAGCTCCAAAGGAAGTATCTGATGATAATAAAGTCGATTCGAATATCGTAGATTTCGACGATATAACTTCAGAGCTTGAAATTATGAAAAATAAAATGAGGATTATGAAGATATGGCGCACGGCGCAGTTTTGGGGCGATACAGCGGGCTGCGATGCTGAATTTGTAGCTTTGGCTGCTGATATGATGGATTTTTTAGGAAATCTTTCTCTGTATAAGGGAAAGTGTGTATCAAGCGATATACCTGAACGCATTGAGGAATTTATTAACGGTTTTATCTTCGAATACCCTGAAAGTGCAGATGACATATATTTAGATGGCGGTGAATTTCATGCTGATCTTAAAGGCTTGCTTGGTTTTGACCTATGGATGAGAAGAGAGTATAAGCAGGATATTCTCGCCGCACAGGCTACTCGCCGAGCGATGGCTGCTAAATTCAGCAAGTGAATACGTGAAGATTAGGGAGGAGTGAAGTATGGATGGGACAACAATAGCCACCGTTGTATTATCGGTGGCTGTGTCGGTAACTGTGACAGCGATTGTCACTAATATTCGCTGTTATAAACAATTACTTATGCTTGACAATATGTTTGATGAGCTGTTGAAAAATACAGAGGAAAAAATTGATAAATTGATTACTCAAATAAAAATCAAATAAAGGTGAGAGTATGGAAGATACAAAAGTGAAGTGCCACAAATGCGGAGCAATTGTTGAGAGGGATGACAACTTCTGCACATATTGCGGCGCTAAACTTCATGAAGTTTGCAATTGCTGGGTATTACATAAACGGAATAACTGCAACTTAAAAAAATGTCCCGGTCTGATGCTTCATGTTATTATGTACCGAAACAATATTAACGATAAATGAGGTGAGAAGATGGACGAACAAAAGATTCGCTGTAATGATAGCGAGTTGATAAAAAAGATACCGACCTGTGTTCTTTTTGAAGAGCTAAAAACTCGAGAGGGTGTAGACGCGTATTATATAGCGCCTTACGATGAAGTCGAGGTTAAAGCTTCAGGTCCAGCTACAGTGTTAGTTGTCATTGATTGAGGTGATGGAAGAATGTATCAAATAAAGCTGAAGCTGATATTGTATGAAAAAGGTATTACAATAAGGCAATTGGCGGAAATGGTAGGTATTTGTCAGGCGGCGATGTACAGAAAAGTACATGGCGATGTAGAATTTACTTATACTGAGGTATATTCAATATGCCAGCTACTGGGCATATGCGAGCCGTTCGATATGTTTATACCGAGTTCGCATTGCGAATCTCGTAGTTCGCTTTGGACTGGAGGTGAGAGACATTGAATACAATTACGCTCGCTATTGTTACAAATGCTTTAATATATAGTTTAGGTATCGTCGGCTGGTGTATGATAGCAAGGGCAGAAACAAATAAAGATAAGGCTATAGTTGGCAGTATCTTTGCTGTTATGATATTGTTAATTGCAGTGGTGATGACTATTACAATATTCGGTAACGACCGAATCTGAGAGGAAGTGATTAACATGATAAACATACCGATGATAGAAAGTATCGAAACGGCTTTAGACGCATATTACAAATATCCGCAGCTTGGGAACAAAGAGATACGGCAGATATTCGGGAAGATAGGAAGCGCGAAGATATGCGAGCTTAAAAAGCTGGCGCGCGATAAAATGCAGGATATGGAGCAGCCGCTTTGGAATAACAAAACTGTGAATACCGACGCTGCATTCATTGCATGGGGTATTGATGTACAAATGCTTGAAAAACGTTATGCCAAGCTTAAGAAAATGGAAGAAGGGCGAGCTTGAGCTTTAACTTTTTAAATCAAATTCAACGTAGGGGTAGTAAAAATTATGGAGAGATGTATTGACATAAGGCGCAATGACCGAATTCGCTCATCGAAGTTCAAGGTAACGACAATTGCACATGGGCGAGATGTAGATATTGTGAAGGAACGCATTTATGTGATAGACAGCTGCGTGGTGCGGCTCAGTAAGGCGGCGCTTGACGCATGGCGTGATTCTGAGCTGATCAATGAGCGCAGCAATTTCGAAACCTTTGAGGAGTGGGAGGCGTACCGCGCAGAAAAGGTAAAGAAGCGCACTGAGATCAAGGACATATTGCTTACATTGGTTGGCTTTGAAAAGAGCGAACACGCGACTATTACCATAACGCGAAATGTCAGTGAGATATTCACTTTAGTACGTATTACGAACTTTGTTCGTATTGAAGAAGTATAGCTCCAACGGAGATAAATAGCTCCAACGGAGATAATGCAATAGGGAGGAGATCATAATGCCGGAAATATACGAGTCAGGAGCAGCTGACCTATGCGAGCAGGCGCATTTAGCGGCAGACTGGCTATGGTTCGCGATGAACGGAGCGAATCGTGAGCGAGACGGCAAAGCGGTAGCGTATGCGTTCGGAGAGGAGGTCGATGTCGTTGCGCAGTGTTCACGTAAGCTGGTTGAATATATCGCGAGACTCGAGAGGGAGAACTGGGAGCTGCGGACAGCTGCTGACAACAGCGTATCAACTAAGAAAGAGAGCTGTGTATGTCAACCAGACAAAGGTTGAACTGGCGAAACTATGGCAGAGTAAGCGGCAATGAGTTTCGTATAGCTTTATGTGATAGCTTCGGTGCGCCACTTGTGTACTATCGCGGATACTGGAACCCGAAGCGCGGGATATACAAGTGTTACCCGCAGAAGGTGGTCGTACCAGGCAGCTACAAGTTCGAGCCGTTTGAGCTGTCGATGTTTGATGTACGGAGAGCAAATATATAAATTCGGTATCGACCGAAAATGAAGGAAACTGGTGAAATAAAAATGGATAATATCATTGATGTAGCAGTGGACGAGGATATCATTGCCTCTAAGGGAGTCAAAACTATACTTGAATGTCAAAAGAAGAATCAGGAGCTTCGTGCGCAAATTGCCGCCGATGAGCGTCTGATATCGGCTTTGATGGAACGTTTGAAGAGCGACAATGCTGAGTGCGAGATTTGCTTCGGCGGGCTGTACATAAACGGAAGATATGTTGGACGTAGAATTTGAAGAGCTGCTTATACGTCTGGCGGCACTGGACAAGCTTTGCTTGTATGATAGATATAATGAAGTAATCACTGGTATTGAATCGAATTGGCAGCGAATCAAGCCGGATAAGAGCGATTATTACGCAGCGCTGATTCTTGCTGTCGATGATGGTGGACAGCTTTTGAAGGCAGTAAGCACGGTATATTACGACAGCGAAAACAAACGGTGGCTGGTTCGCTCGCCGTCGTATAGCTTTACATACGGAATGGTTATTCGCTGGGATGTTATTGAATCAGAGGAAAATGAGAAGGTGAGTTTGAAGTGAATGATGACATAAGTATAGATAGACAAAGGTTGGTTTTGGACAATACCTTGCTTGCGTACAAGTTGGCGCATGATTTTAAATCGAAATATTCTGTTGCTAATATTGATATTGAGGATCTATGCAGTATGGCTGTAGTTGGACTATGCAATGCGGCGAGGCTGTATGATCCGGAAAATGGCGCGAAATTTGCTACGTATGCCGGAAGGGCTATCTGGAATGAGATGATACGTGAGATAACTCACAGCGGCGAGCCAACTTGCCCTCAGCCGGTGCTATCTCTTGAAGGATATATTTATTCTGCATCTAATAATGATGTGGATTTGGATATAAAGCTCGAAGATGTGCTGAGCGATAACGTTGATATTGCAAATGATGTTACGCTGCATATCAGTCTTCATACTCTTATTGCTTCGAAGCTTACCGACACTGAAAAGCGCATTATCCAGCTGCGATATTTTACAAACGACAAACCTATGCCGCATTGGAAGGTCGGCAAAGTTATCGGACTATCAAAGCAGAGGGTGAGCGAGCTTGAAAGGCGTGCTCTGCAAAAGCTGCGGCTGGAGCTTGTTTGATATTCATGGTATGATTTTCATAGCTCCATATATAATAATGAAGAATTTTACTTTGAGTTAAATTGAAAAGATAAATAAGCTTGTTGATTCGCCGTTTCAGCGGCGAATTGCGGGCTTGTAATGAATATTAAAAACTCAACTATATTTAGCTATAATCTAATAATTTCTCCAATGGAGATAATAGCTCCGAAGGAGATAATAAAGCCGAGTTCGCATTGCGAATCTCGTGAATAGCGCGAAGCCGCTATTTATAGCGCGAAGCTGGTATTTCGGCGATACTAATAGATAAAGCAAGGAGGGAAAAAATGGCTGCGTTTGTAAGAGAGACTCAGACCGTATACTGCACAAGGAAAAACGAAGGTCTTAAGGATGTTGACCTTGATATCATGACTGAAAAGCGGATGAGGTATTATGATTCCAAAAGTCCACGCCGCCGTATAAAGCTTACAGCTCCGCGTCAAGCGGATCTAAATAATCGCTATGCCTGGGAGTACTTTCGAAGGTTAGTTCATTTCAATTTCGGACCTAACGATTTTCATTTGACCGTTACATATTCCGACGAGAATTTACCGGAAAGCATGGATTCTGCTATGAAGGATGCACGTCGACTGGTACGCAATGCGAAGAAGTACTACAAGTCAGTGGGTGTTAAGTTTGAATATATACTTGTTCCGTCCTATGCGTCGAACAAGAAGGGCGAGCCGATACGTATACATTTTCACCTGATAGCCCGCGGCGGTGTCAACCGTGATATGCTCGAGGATCTATGGCGCTCTCCGGCGAAGGGTGGAAGGAATGGCAGCAAGGGTGAAAAGCTGGGATTTACCAACTGTGACCGTATACAGACATTCAAAAGCGGAATGGCTGCGCTCTGCTATTACTTGAAAAAGCAGAAGCAGGAGGGGACGAGCCGACGCTGGTATGCGTCACTCGGTCTGAAGAAGCCGTTCAAGTATACCCCGAGGGACGACAAATATTCGATATCGGAGCTCAAGTCGATAATTGCCGAAAACGCCGACACGCCGAATGTCTCATTCTGGGAAAAGCAATATCCCGGATGGACATTGCAGGATGACCGCACTAATGCGTACAGCTGCATATCGAACGAGTTTGGCACTCATGTACGTGTAATGCTTCGGCAATTGACCGATAAGGAGAAGCTGGAACGAATTCGGTCGATACCGATTCGGTCGATACCGATTCGGTCGATACCGAAGAAAAAAACAAAAAGTAAAGATGTGGAGGTAGAGTGATGAAGAAGCGTGAGAATTTTTCTCGTCTTGCGAGTGTTAAGCTCAATGTCAGCAAACAGGGGCTCATATTTTACATAAACCGGAATTATTACCGATTTTCCGAAAAGAAGCAGCAGCTTCTCGACCGCCAGTATGAGCGTATCGGCGGAGAGTATGCGAATGCGCTCAGGCGGTATATGCTCACCGCCGACACTATGACTAAGATATGCTTTGAAGAGCACATCGCTTCTCCAAGCACTATATATCCGCTGGTCAGGCGCTTCTATGAGGAATTCCCGCTCGGCGAGTTTCTACGCTGAACTTTTTGTTATTTCCCGAAACGTCATGCGCGTATACGCGCAATACGTGCGCGTAAATTGAAGAAAAAGTTTGTGAAAAAATATGTGCGGGAGTTGGCTATATGCTCACAAACTAAAATGTAAATAATATATTAAAATCCCGCGAAGTAGCTTATTTCCTGACTTTTCGGGCTTTTTCCGGCTTCGAAATTCTGTGTTTATGACCCACTCTCTTATGATATAATATTCACAGAAAACAAGTTTTTCATGAAAGGAGAGGGCATATGGGGAGAAAACGCAGGTATTCTCCAAAGGAATTTAAACAAGCTGTTGAAAAGTATTTTCGCTCGATAACATTCATACGAACTATTCGCGATGAGTATAACAAACCGCTGCTTGACGTTGACGGAAACGAGATAAAGCTGCTGGAATATGCGTCTCCTCCGTCGCTCGGCGAGCTGCGCCGCGCTATCGGCATATCGGCTGACACATGGTCGGAGTACGCTAAGCTTGATGGTTACCGTGAGACTTGTGCTGACGCAAGAGAACGGGTCGAGTGCTGGCTCGAACGTGAGCTCGTATCACGGCAGAAGGGTGTAGAGGGTATCAAGTTCAATTTAGCTAATAATTACGGCTGGAACTCCGAATCGCGGCGTGAGATAAAGCTTCAGAAGGATGCTGTTAGCGAGACAAGACCGCTTTCAATTGAGGAGAAGCTGGCTATCATTGCCGACGCGGCGGATTCGATGTGCGGCGTGCGGACTGCCAGCGGCGCGGATAACGATGAAAAGTGATCTCCAGCCGCAGATCGATAAGCCGCAGCTTGATGTTAGAAATACTGCTAATGTCAACAAGGCTTATTCGGCGGCTCTTTGGTATAACGGGCTATGCCGGACTAACAACGAAGCTTTTATGCCGCTGTTTTTTGACAAGCACCGATACCTTGTACTTAAGGGCGGTGGTGGTTCGGGAAAGTCGGTATTTGCAGCGCGAAAGGTTTTAGAGAGGGCGACAAGTGAAGGCGGGCATAGATTTTTAGTTTGCCGCAAGGTCGGTCGGACGCTGCGCGAGTCTTGCTTTCGTCTGATCATGGCTCAGCTTGATATGTATTATCCCGACGTTAAGCCTAAGATAAATCAGACTGAGCTGCGCATTTCGTTTCCGAACGGTTCGGAGATAATATTCGCGGGGCTCGACAATCCCGACAAGCTGAAATCTATTTACGAGATAACCGATATCTGGATTGAAGAAGCTGCTGAACTTGACGAGTCCGACTTCAATCAGCTTGACATACGTATGCGCGGTGCAAGCAAGTATTACCGGCAGATGATGATCTCATTCAATCCGGTGTCGGTGCTTCACTGGCTGAAGCGCAGGTTCTTTGACGCTGACGATAAAGTGACGAGGTCGAGAACGCGAGTGCATGAATCGACGTATCTTGACAATCGCTGGCTGACCGAAGAAGACCGCGAAACGCTCGAAGCCTTTCGCGAGACTGACGAGTACTATTATACCGTATACTGTCTTGGTCAATGGGGCATTGTAGGCACGACGGTATTCGACGCGCAGGGACTCACAAAGCGGCTCAGTGTATTGCCGAAGCCGGTCAAGGTCGGTGCGTTTGAATTTGTGTGGGAGAATGAGCGAATAAGCGAAGGGTCTTATAGCTTTGTTTCTGCCAACAAAGTTGGCTGCAATGATGGATATATCAAGATATACAAGGATGTCGAAGCTGGTGTTCCGTATGTTATCGGCGCAGATACTGCCGGTGACGGTTCGGACAGCTTTGTGGCTCAGGTACTCGACAATCGCACCGGCGAGCAGGTCGCAGTATTGCGTCAAAAGATGGACGAGGACTTATTTGTTCGTCAGCTCTATTGTCTTGGCAGGTACTACAACGACGCGTTGATTGGTGTTGAGATAAACTTCTCGACATATCCGGTTCGCGAATTGCAGCGGCTTCGCTATCCTAAGTTATTTGTGCGCGATGTGGTCGACAGCTTCACTCACGAGGCGACTCGTCAGTTCGGATTTAGGACTGATACTAAGACTCGGCCGGTAATTATCGCTGAGCTTGTAAAGGTAGTGCGCGAACACGTCGAGCTTATAAACGACTACACGACAGTCTCAGAAATGCTGACCTTTATACGTGACCCGAAGACATTCAAGCCGACTGCTGCTGAGGGTGCGCATGATGATACCGTTATGGCTTTAGCTATTGCTCACTATTTAAGACCGTTTCAGTCGTGCATTGTTGAGACGGAGGTCGAAGGGCGTGTTACATGGCATGAGTCGCAGTGGGAGGATTACTACAATGCTTCCGAAGCTGAACGCGAGGTATTGCTTAAACGATGGGGTGTTCCCAAAAAATGAGTAAGATGAGAGGGAGATATATAAATGCCGGATGACATTAAATCAGCAACGAAGCTGACCTCAGCAACGAAGTTGATGATGTGGAAAGAGCGCTTTTCGAAGGCGTACAGCGCTTATGAGAGTACGCTCAAGGATATTGCCAAGCGCGACAATGCGTATAACGGCGAGGTCGAAGCGAAGAAGCTCGTTTCGAACGAGTTTGAGCCTGACCCGAAGCTGCACATACGCAATATCATTGCCGAGATGATCGAAGCTGAAGTTGATACTGCTATTCCTCAGCCGAAGGTCACGGCGAAGCGTAAGGAGGACGAGCTGCTCGCAAAGCTGATCGAGGATATGCTGCGCGATGAGCTTGACCGTATGCCGTTTGAGGTGATCAACGACTGGGCGGAGCGTATGTGTCCTATACAAGGCGGCTGTTTCTATTTATGCGAATGGGACAACACTCAGCTCTCGCACAGTACAGTAGGCGAGAATCGTGTTACGACGCTCAATCCTAAGCAGGTGATACCTCAGGCGGGTATATATTCTATCGACGATATGGAATACTGCTTTGTGCTGCTTCCTCAGACGAAGGAGTACATAAAGCGCAGGTATGGAGTCGAGCTTGCAGATGAGGACGCAGAGGAGAATCCGGAGGTGCGGACTGCCAATGGTGATTCGAGTTCATGCGAAGAGTTGGTGACGCAGTATATTGCGTATTATCGCGGCGAAGATGGTATCGGTATGTACAGCTGGGTGCTTGATACTGAGCTGTGCGACTTTGAAGACTATCAAGCGCGTAAGGTGAAGAAGTGCGTCGAGTGTGGCAGCGTTATAGGCGGCGACAAGTGCGAGGTGTGCGGTTCGGGCAAATTCGAGGAATCGTCGGACGATATGGAAAATTTGACTATGCCGTTGCAGCTCTTTGACGGCGAAGTGATCGAAGCGTCGCCTGAGTTGCCGTATCCGATACCTTACTACAAGCCGGACGTATTTCCTATCGTGCTTCAGCGCAACGTGACAGCGTTCGGGCGCTTTCTCGGCAATTCGGACGTTGAGCTGATATACGACCAGCAGGTGACGACTAATCGCATAGAGCAGCGCATTATTGAGAAATTGCTGCACGGAGGTTCGCTGATTACGCTTCCTAAGGACGCGCGCATTCGCACCGACAATGAAGTCGGCAAGGCTTTAATGCTCGATAATCCGGCTGATAAGGCTATGATCGATCAGTACGACCTCACCTGCGACGTGTCGAAGGAGCTGACATATCTTGCGCAGGTGTATGAGGAGGCGCGGCAGACTATCGGTATCACTGATTCCTTTCAGGGGCGAAATGACAGTACGGCGACATCTAAGGTAGCAAAGGAGTTTGCGGCGCGTCAGTCGGCGGGTCGTCTCGAGTCGAAGCGTCAGATGAAGAATTACGCCTATTCGAAGATATTCGAGATACTGTTCAAGTTCCGGCTTGCCTATGCTGACGAGCCAAGACCGATACGTGCGCTCGACAATCACGGCGATACCATATATGAGGTATTCAACCGATACGATTTCCTCAGGCGCGACGAGGCGGGCGAGCTGTACTGGAACGATGACTTTACGTTCAGTGTTGATACGTCAGCGCCGCTTGCGTCTAACCGTGAGGCGATGTGGCAGGAGACGCGGATGAATCTTGAATCTGGCGCGTTCGGTAATCCGCAGGAGCTTGACACGCTGATATTGTTCTGGCAGAAGATGGAGCTGCTCCACTATCCGGGCGCAGGTGAGACTAAGCAGTATCTGACAATGCGTCAGAATGAGGCAATGCGTCAACAGCAAATGCAGCAGCAGGCGCAAATGAAGCAGCAAGCAGCAATGGCTCAGCAGCAAGAGGTAATGTCTCGGAATGGATCAATGCAGCTTACTGGGACGGATATCAGCAATAGCTCCATAGGAGATAATATTGACGAACAGGCGCGTCAAGCAGCGGCGGCTGAAGTATTCGGTATCGACCGAATCGGTAACGACCGAATTGGAACTGTTTGAAGGAGGTGAAACGAGTGAGCAAAGACAAGTGCCTTGTAGGCAAGATATCCTCATCTGGGATACAGAACATCAAAGCGCCGGTTTCTCAGAACAAGAAAACCGGCAAGTCGACCGTTAAGTCGGGAAGTGACCTTCGTTCAAAGTCGAACGGCGGGAAATAAGTCAATAGCTCCAAAGGAGATAATAAAAATGGGAGGGACATATGAATGATAATGAATTTGATATGATATTCGGTATCGACCGAATTGATGACGCTTTGGGCGCTTCAGAGGAAGCGGGCGAAACTGAGGAAACATCAAACTCAGATTCGGCAAATTCCAGTCGACTGGATTCGGCGATCACTGATTCAGATACCACAATAGGCGATAATTCGGTATCGACCGAAACTGATAATTCGTCAGATCCCAATAAAGCCGATATATCAAACAGGGATAATGAAAACTCAACATCTGACGACAACAGGCAAGATAAGCTTGCAGCTACTTCCTTCGGAAGTATTGCGCGGCGACGTGCAGCTTTTGAACAGCAGCGTGCTCAGCAGCAGGCTATATTTCGTGAGCTCGGTATTGTCGATGAAACGACTGGGAAGCCGATTGCGACTAAGGAAGAATATGACGCTTACTGCGCCCGCGCAGCTGACAAGGCTAAGCGAGACTTTCTTGAGGCGTATGGAATGGGGGAAGATGATTACAAGCGTATTGTAAATCAGCTTCCGGAGGTGGTTGAAGCAAGGCGCGCGAGGGCGGAGGCTGAACAGCAGCTTGTATCGGCGAGTGCTGTATCGCGTGAGGCTGAGGCGAAAGCAAAAATTGAAGGGCAGATGAAGCAGCTGGCGGCGCTTGATTCATCTATAAAGTCTATCGACGACCTTATGGCGATGGAGAATTACCCTCAGTTTTACGAGCTTGTTAAGCGCGGCAACAATTTTGTTGAAGCGTACAAGCTGGCTAATTATGACAACCTCATCAAGCGTGCCGCCGCAGCTGAAAAGCAGCGAACCTTGAATTCTCAGTCAGGTAAGGCTCACATGACCCCAGCGCGAGTAGAGCAGGGGCAGGGGTTGCCGCAGGTGCCGAGCGATGAGCTCGAATTATACCGCTATCTAAATCCCGGTATGAGCGACGATGAGATAGCTAAGGATCATTCAAAAAGAGTAGGGTCATATAAGAAATAAAAAGGAGAGGGTTACATAATGGCATTTCATATTCACACTGTCGAGGGAGGATATATTCCATCCTTCGAGTATTTACCGGCTTCGATCACTCCGAAAGTCGGTATGGCGCTTAAGCTTTTAGACGGAAAGCTTGCTCTCGCGTCGGGTACGGACAAGCCCGAGTATATATCTATGTGCGAGAAGGACGAGGCGATCGTTGCCGATGAATTGATCCCGGTGATAAAGGTGAGTGGCGCTATTACCTTTGCAGCGCCGACTACGGCGGCTCAGACGGCTGTCAACATCGGAGACAAGGTCACTATCCACACTGACGGTATGCAGGTGACCGCGACCAAAACTGGCGGCTGCGCAGTTATCGTCGGACGAGAGGGTACGGATGTCGGTGATATTCAGTATATTAGATTTGATTCTTAATAGGGGGAGACTATGCCTAATATTACATTTACTTATGGCGCTGGTTTAAACGATTCCATTTTCGGAAAGTGTCAAGCGCCGATATCAAAATTTATCGAGAAGCGCGGCGAGGCGTTTGAGGAGGCTTCGCTCGTCAAGGAGATCTTCAATGTTCAGAAGTCTAATCATTTTGGTGAGAAGTTCACCTCTATGACCGCGATGGAGGGCTTTCAGCCGGTAGGCGAGATGGGAAAGCACCCATATGACGGTATGCAGGAGAGCTATTCGAAGTTTATCGAAAACGAGACATGGAAGGATCAGTTCTCAATTTCGCGCGAGGCTATCGAGGATTCGAAGCTTATGGATCTGCGTCAGAAGCCGCAGGCATTCGTTACCGGCTACTACCGCACGCGCGAGAAGTTCGCGGCTGCTATGCTTGCGAGCGCAGTAAAGCTTGAGGAAAAGTGCAGCTTTAGTGGTCGCAGCTTTGATGTGACCTGTGCTGATTCTAAGAAGCTTTTTGCCGCTGACCATCCGTCAAAGGTCGGAAAGGCTGTGCAGTGCAACCTTTTCAAGGATGCGTTTTCCGCGAATGCTCTCGGTGCGCTTGAAACTGCAATGCAGAATTTTAAGGGTGACAATGGTGAGATACTTGACATTTCGCCGACTACTATCGTGATCCCGAATGACTATGTGCTGAAGCAGCAGGTGTTTGAGGCTATCGGTTCTGATAAAGATCCGGAGACTTCTAATAATGGCTTCAACTATCACTACGGTCGTTGGAACATTATCGTTCATCCCTACCTCAATCAGTATATAAGCGGCGACATCAAGCCGTGGATACTGCTTGACAAGAACGCCAACGAGACCTACAACGGCGGCGTATGGCTTGACAGAACCGCTCTTGAGGTCACGTCGAGCGTTGATGGAGACACCAATGCGAACATCTGGCGCGGCTATGCCAGATTTACTGCCGGCTTCAACGATTGGCGACCCTTTGCCGTCGGCGGCATCGCAAGCGGAAAGCAGCTTATAGGTTGACGATATGGCTGTGGATGTGTCCGATGATTATTGATCGCATTGTCGGTCAAGGTCGGAATTGACTTTTATTTGTCGGGCACATCTTCGGTCGTGATCAAATATTATAATATAATTTATGAAATTACATAAAGTTTTACGTCTTGCGGACGAATTAAAGCCTAATGCGCTGTCGAACGAACTCAAGGTCGAGTATATAAATGAAGTCGAGGGACTTATTCAGACCGAAGTAATGCTGCTCGACAGCGATTTTATCATAACCTACGATGAGATAAACGATGGTGAGACTGAGCTGCTTGTGAAGCCGCCCCACGACAAGCTGTACATATCGTATCTTATCGCGATGATAGATTTCGCGAACGGCGAGTACAATAAATATGCGAATACTATAGCTGTATTTGAGAGCTACTATAAAGAGTACAATCACTGGTTCTTTGAACGCTATCATCCAGCTGACGGCAGGGCTGAGACAAGCGGATACTATTTGTCCGCATATGCGATAGCAGTCAAGCATGGATTTGTTGGCAGTGAAGAAGAGTGGCTCGCATCGCTTAAGGGCGAGAGGGGCAGCACGGTCGAGCTTTGCTGCAATGACGAACGGCTGGAATGGAAATATGACGATGAGGATAAATACTCGTGGCGGCTGCTGTTTGATATTGGTGAACTGCGCGCGAAGGTAGTTGAGGAGACACTTGACGCAGCTAAAGAGAGCGCCGCTTCTGCCAAAGCATCGGCTGAGTCTGCAATGAACAGCGCTGCTATAGTTAATGAAACTGAAATGTCGCGAGCCGAAGCCGAGCAACAACGAAAGGCAGATGAGGGTGAACGTAAGACAGCAGAAGCTGCACGAGCTACAGCGGAAAGTGCGCGAGTCACTGCCGAAAGTACTCGACAGTCGAACGAAACCGCACGTCAGGATAGTGAGAATGCACGTGTGGCAGCGGAAGCAGCCCGCGAAGAAGCCGAGTCAAAGCGTGCGAGTGAGTTTGCGGGATTTGCTGGTCGCATTGAAGCTGTAGAAGCTGAACTTGGAACTAAGGCAGATAAGGTATATGCTGTATCAAGCGGTGATCCATGGAGTGCAGACGATTGCGTGAACGAATCCGTGCAATCTGTGAAGCTCTATGGGGCGAGCGAGCAGACGACGTACGAAGGGCGAAACTTGTATCCTGATCCACACAACGTTAGCGGTGATAACTTTGGTGTACAAGTTACGTATGATAGCGAAACAGGTGTATACACTCTTAACGGGACGACAAATAGGCAAGGCAACCTCATTTTGTCTAATGAGGTTATTGATTTACAATCCGGCGAAATTTATACCGCATATTTAGAACACATTGGTGGAACAGTGACGTTTGGTGATACAAGCGGGAATACATACGCATTTTCTTTTTTCGACGCTTCTAATACCAATTATTATCGCGGACAGACGGCATTGCAGACTATTGTGCCCAAGTACTCATTTTCGTTTACGGCGCAAGATTGGGTTATAAATACTACAATGTTACAATGCTGGAGTGTCGGAACTGTTTTTAACAATGCCAAATTTAGAGTCCAACTTGAGAGAGGCTCAGTAGCGACCGAATATGAACCATACGTCGGCGGTATGCCTTCACCGAATCCAGATTATCCGCAGGAGATACAGTGCAATGATATGACGTATGATATGCTGGGACGGAATCTATGGAACGATGACGCAGATTTTGGCATTGCAAACAATTATCCGTCAGGTAACGGTTATTTAGGATATCCGCTATACCTAAAAGCGAACACTACATACGGCGTTAGCGTACAAGCAAATCTAAGTTATGGTCAGCCACATGGTATGTATTGCGTTATTACGATTGGTCATCAACACGAGCCAACT
>JAAVZO010000050.1 GCA_022791685.1 Clostridiales bacterium | reverse complement strand
TGAAAATTCTTCGTAATATCTCCATGATGAACCTTTCTTATTACCATCTGCTAAGTATGAATCAAAATCCATTTTGTATTTCTTATAGTTTTCATTACTCATACCTCTCGCCATACTGTACTCGGCAAAACTCATCTTACGGAATAAACTTGGCTGATTACACCAACTCGCAGCATTGATGTAAATTCCTTTATAGGGACTCAGGACATAATCTTTGAATCTCATTACATAAGGTAAGCAGCCATAAGTCATTAGAATTTTGATTCGTTCAAACAGATCTTCTATATCTTTCACCCAGAACTCATCATCATAAATTCCTATATTATCATGATTGTAGCCACAAAATGTATAAAATTTAATCTGGTTATTTGTATGCCGTCTTATCATCTGTAGCTTTCTTTCTATTACTTCTCTGTCCCTGATATTATCAAATGCAAATATCCTGTCTCCTATCCACTTTGATTTCTTAAACAAGATCTCACATTTTTCATCTGTTAGAAGTCTCTCATCACATCCTTGCTTAAACTGAAATTTCTTTCCTGTCGCAATAAGTTCCTCAAATATACTTTTCCAATCCCTACAAGCAAGCACATTATCATCTAACAAGCAGATGTATGGTTTATTCTCATCCAGAAACTCGGATAGATGACTGTGAACTTCGCACGACTTATAATTCTTATTTACGCAAAAACTACATTGTCTGATACATCCACGGCTCATGAATCCGATGCTATAATCAAGATAATATGTAAAATCTTTTCTCTTGCCACCTTCGTTTAATCTTTCTTTTATCCACTCATCGTACAAGTGATAATCCGGCATATGATGTTCCACTTCATCAGGAAGTTTTGGAGCTTTATCATAAAAGAATCCTGTACCTCCATATTCTACATTTGGAAGTTTCAAAATCTCTTCATCTATCGGTGTGTCAGTAAACACTTTGGAAATGAATACCTTGTCATACGCTACCAAATCTTCATAGTCCGTTTTTAATTCAACTTCATCACCAAGTTCTTTGTAATAACCTGATAGCTTCATGCAAACCAAGTTTGGGAACCTGTGCTTGTCTCTACCAATCAGATCCGCATCTATAATTGCTATTTTCAATATTATTTAGGAGTAAAGCGCACTTTTCTGTCATGACAAACCTCTTTACCTCCTATGTTTTATTTATCCTATCTTCTACTATCAGCTTCAATCTTATCAATGTACATACGGAGAGCCTTTTCCACCACATCCTTTTCTCCTTTAAACATTAACATTGGAGTTTCTACATTTTTTATTGCTCCTATAACCACATTTGCAAAATATAATTCTTGTTCCTGTTCTTTTGAATATGCCATCAATACTCCTTTCTCACCCAATAAAAGCAAAAATTTATGTACTATCTAATCAAATAGCACAACTCTTTTTTATCACTAAATTCAATTACATCATTGATATTTGTATAACGAATGTATCCATTTTTACATTTAATTTCACAGCATCCACTTATAGAAATATTAATAACTTTTCCGTGCAAAATACATTTAATTCCATCTTGTCTAAATGCCGCCCACTTGCCAATTAATCTACTATAATCTTTTGTGACTATATAACCATTATTTTCAAGAAAAGCAATTGATGAATTTATTCTCTGATCTTTTGTTAGTCCCAATAATAATACCCCCTATTAGTTCTTTGAAAGAGTTGTTTCATTGATACTTCCCTTTTTCTTCTAAAACTTCTCCAAGTCTTCGCATCTTAATATTCATTGCTTTATGTAAGTCATCATTATTGACACCACAAATTTCTTGAACATAATAGATACCAAGCTGCACATCAGCCAAT
>JAAVZO010000035.1 GCA_022791685.1 Clostridiales bacterium | reverse complement strand
GCGCGCTCGACTCCGTGGCCCCGCACCTCTCCGTCGAGCTATTTTACCGCATTCGTTTGACTTGTTTAGCGTTTATTTTATAAAAATCCTTTGAGGTGCAGAAATGCGCTTCTGTACTATAACTGTACAGAAGTGCTGTTTCCGCTTAATATTATAAGTGAGAATTACTTTTATTTATGCTGTCGAAGTGACCGAAGGGCACGCGTCCGCGTGTCGGCGCGAACTGCGCCGTGTACTCTGCACGCGTGTACGCCCGCGGGGGCTGCCCCGCTACTCTACGTCTTGTAGAGCGTCATATCCGGTTTCGCCGGTACGTACCTTTACTACATCCTCGACGTTGTATACGAATATCTTTCCGTCGCCGATGTGTCCAGTGTAAAGTACCTTCTTTGCCGTGTCGATCACAGTCTGTACCGGTACCTTCGATACCACGATATCTACCTGAATCTTAGGAAGAAGCGTAGCTTCTACCGCAACACCACGGTAGTATTCAAGCTTACCCTTTTGTATTCCGCAGCCAAGCACATGCGATACCGTCATACCAGTAATGCCGATACTCATCATCGCCGTTTTGAGCTGCTCGAGCTTTACTTCCTTACAGATTATTTCGACCTTCGTTAGCTTTACGCCGTTAGCCGATACAGGTGCGGAGTAAGTCGGTACACTCTTAACCTCGACTGCCTCAGCAGCCGGAACGTCACCAGTTACCATTACTGCGCCATCCTCACGGATAGGCTCAGGAAGAAATGCGAAACTGTCATATGCGCTCGGAAGTCCATGTTCAGTAGAGTCGAGACCCTCGAGCTCCTCCTCGCGGGATACGCGAAGTCCGTGTGTTTTCTTGATAATTGTAAATACGATCGTCATGCAGAGCGCAGTCCACGCGATAACCGCTGCAAGTCCAAGCACCTGAATGCCAAGCACCTTGAAGCCTGCGCCGATGTCACCGCCATGTACGATTGCGTAGATAGGACCGTCAACGCCTGCCGGAGCAGTGTTAGTCGAGAAAAGACCAGCTGCGATAGTACCCCAGATACCGTTAGCACAGTGTACGCCAACTGCACCGACCGGGTCATCGATATGGAATTTGAGGTCGACTACCTCAACTACGACTACTACGAGGATACCGCTTACTATACCTATAAGCGCCGAACCGATAGCGTCTACGTTGTTGCATCCTGCCGTTACGCCTACGAGACCTGCGAGGCAAGAGTTAAGGCACATCGAGACATCAGGCTTGCCATTTTTGATCCAAGTATAAAGCAGAGTTGTAACAGTTGCAATAGCAGGTGCAATGGTTGTCGTCAAAAAGATGGAAGCGAGCTGCGAGCCTTCAGTTGCGGCTGCACCGTTGAATCCGTACCATCCAAACCAGAGGATGAATGCGCCGAGCGCACCGATAGGAAGATTGTGACCGAGAATCGCGTGTACCTTTGTGCTGCCGTCGGCTTCCTTAGTGTACTTACCGATACGCGGACCTACCATGATAGCGCCGATGAGAGCGGTAACACCGCCGACCGTGTGGATTGCTGCCGAGCCTGCGAAGTCGATGAATCCAAGCTGTGCGAGCCAGCCCTGCGAATTCCAGATCCAGCCTGCCTCGATAGGGTATACAAAGAGCGAGATTATAGCTGAGTAAATGCAGTATGAGCTGAACTTTGTGCGCTCTGCCATCGAACCTGAAACGATAGTCGACGCGGTCGCACAGAACACGAGGTTAAAGACAAAGCTTGAAGCGTTGGTGTTGATAAAATTGCTGAAATCGGTGAAGATGTGGAAATTCGGAACTCCGATGAATCCGCCGATGTAGTTTTCGCTCATCATCAGCGAGAAGCCGAGCAGAATAAATACGACCGTACCGATACAGAAATCCATCAGATTCTTCATCAGGATATTACCAGCATTTTTAGCGCGGCAGAAGCCGGTCTCGAGCATTGCGAATCCAGCCTGCATAAAGAATACAAGCGCCGCGCCGATCAGGAACCAGATACCGAATACTTCACTGGTTACCGCTTCGGATATCATACTTGCTATATTGTTTTCCATGTGTAGTGACAACTTCTTTCATTATATATTGCTGCTCGGAATTGGCATTAGCCAATTCCGTGGGTTCAGACTTCGCATTAGCAAAGCCCTCCCCCAAGCTAAATTTTATGTATGTCGTGTCGGGATCTCTCCCAGCTATATCCAGCAGTTGCCGGATATTTTAAGCTTTAGCTTTGTATAAGCTTTAGCTTTGTATAAGCTTTAGCTTTGTATAAGCTTTAGCTTATTGGACACGTCATTGTAATTTGTACTATGCAGTATCGGCAATAGCCGGATACTTATCTAACTCCGAAGAGCAGCTCGCCGTAGGACGGATAAGGCCATTTTTCACTCGATGCGATAGTCTCCATCGCGTCAGCTGAGATTCTTAGCGCTGTCATATCCGGCAGTATCGTCGACTTGTAGCACTCAGCAAGCGCCACATTGTCGGTGATAGACTTAGTTGCTAGTAAGTCAGCTTCAAGCTGCTTTACTTGGCGGTAAGCCGAGGTGAGCAGTGCGCCGAGCGACTTGACGGTCTCCTTCTCGTAGGTGCAGTCGATATCCGGCGAGAGCGCGGTCTTTTCGAGAGCTGCTTCTGAAAGCTCCTTCGAGTATGCGCTCATTGCAGGCAGGATGTCCTTGTGCGCCATGTCGAGCATGGTCAGAGCTTCGATATTTATCACCTTGCAGTAGTTTTCGAGCATGACCTCATGTCTTGCTTCAAGCTCAGTCGTGGTGAATACCTTGTGTGCGGTGAAGAGGTCGACGTTCTTTTTGTCGAGCAGATGTGCGATAGCGTCGGGAGTCGACTTGAGGTTGAGAAGTCCGCGCTTCTCTGCTTCGACTACCCACGATTCGTCGTAACCGTCGCCGTTGAAGATTATGCGCTTGTGCTCGCTGATCGTCTTCTTGATGAGCTCATGCAGCGCACTTTCGAAATCAGCTGCACCTTCGAGCTGGTCTGCGAACTGCTTCAATTCCTCAGCTACTGCGGTATTGAGCACGGTGTTAGCGCAGGATATCGACGCTGCCGAACCGAGCATACGGAATTCGAACTTGTTTCCGGTGAATGCGAACGGCGATGTGCGGTTGCGGTCGGTGGTGTCCTTCGGGAACTTCGGGAGGGTATGTACGCCGATCTTCAGTATCTCTTGCTCCTTAGTACCATAAGTCGAGCCGGTCTCAATTGCGTTGAGGATCTCAGCGAGGTCGGTACCGATGAACATCGAAACTATTGCAGGCGGTGCTTCGTTAGCGCCAAGACGGTGGTCGTTTCCAGCGCTCGCTACCGAGATACGCAGCAGGTCTTGATATTCGTCTACCGCCTTAATAACGGCGCAGAGGAAGAGGAGGAACTGTGCATTTTCGTATGGGGTCTCGCCCGGCTCGAGGAGGTTTGCTCCGGTGTCGGTCGAGATCGACCAGTTGTTGTGCTTGCCGCTTCCGTTTACTCCGGCGAACGGCTTCTCGTGCAGCAGGCAGATCATGTTGTGCTTCTTAGCTACCTTCTGCATGATCTCCATCGTCAGCTGATTGTGGTCAGCGGCGATATTGGTGGTCGAGAAAATAGGTGCCATCTCGTGCTGTGCCGGTGCGACCTCGTTGTGTTCGGTCTTTGCGAGGATGCCGAGCTTCCAGAGCTCTTCGTTAAGCTCCTTCATGAAGGCTGCAACACGCGGCTTGATAGTTCCGAAATAGTGGTCGTCGAGCTCCTGTCCTTTCGGTGCGCGTGCACCGTAGAGTGTGCGTCCGGCGTATATCAAGTCCTTGCGCTTGTCGTAAAGCGACTTGTCAACGAGGAAGTATTCCTGCTCAGGGCCAACTGTCGTTTTAACCGACTTTACGTCATTGCCGAACAACTTCAATACGCGGACCGCCTGACGGTTGATAGCTTCCATCGAACGGAGAAGTGAGGTCTTCTGGTCGAGCGCTTCGCCGCCGTAGGAACAGAATACGGTAGGAATACAGAGCACGCCATCTTTAATGAAGGCATACGAGGTAGCGTCCCATGCGGTGTAACCGCGAGCTTCAAAGGTTGCGCGGAGTCCGCCGGACGGGAAAGACGACGCGTCGGGTTCGCCGCGGATAAGCTCTTTGCCCGAGAACTCCATGATGACCTTGCCGTTCTTCGGCGAGATGAAGCTGTCGTGCTTCTCAGCGGTAACGCCGGTCATCGGCTGGAACCAGTGGGTGTAGTGGGTAGCGCCCTTTTCGATCGCCCAGTCCTTCATTGCATTCGCGACGACATTCGCAACTCCGATATCAAGGTGCTTGCCGTCCTTGATGGTCTTTTGGAGCGCCTTGTAGGTCTCCTTAGGAAGTCTCGCCTCCATCGTCGCGTCGTCGAATACCATCGACGAGAAGATTTCTGTTACAGTGCTCATTTTCTATAACTCCTTTAATTAAAAAGCGACAATGGTACAATTACGGTATCAGCCGTAACGACGCCATTGTCGCAGATTAGTATATTTAACAAAAAGAGCCACAGACGGAATTTAAATCCGTCTGCGGCATCCTTGTCGCTTTGATGGATATATTATATCACAGCTTTTTCGATTTGTCAAGACCTTTTTCAAAAAAAATCAAAATTTTCTTTTCGAAAAATCGTCAGCGATATATTGACAACGTTAAGATAGTGTGATATAATTATTAGTACAGTAAAGAACAATGATGTTCTCTATATGGGCAGCCTGTATTTTGAGCGCCACTATATAGGGAGCATTTTATTTTATTCGAAGGAGGTCTGAAAAATTTATGAATATTGAGCTTGTGCGATTGACCCCTGAATATAAAGAACAGCTATTCGATATGCTGACGGAATGGAAACACGATATTATAGTAAATCACACAAATAAATCTCCAACCAAGCTTTGGATAAATGATTTTCATGATTTCGAGCATTACATGAACAATCTTGACACTAAGGAAGAGACCGAAGACGGCAGAGTCCCTGATACAACTTTATTTTGTCTCGACAAAGACAGAAACATTTTTGTAGGCGCTGTCAATATCCGACACTATTTAAATGACGAGCTGCTGCAAACCGGTGGTCATATAGGTGATGGTATCAGACCAAGCGAAAGGCGTAAGGGTTACGCAACAGCAATGATAGCTCTGGCGCTCGCGGAGTGCAAAAAGCTCGGTATCGACAGAGTGCTTATGTGCTGCGACAAGGATAATATCGGTTCGGCAAAATCGATTATCAAAAATGGCGGAGTATTTGAAAATGAAGTCGTAGAGGACGACCATCTCGAACAACGTTATTGGATCCAGTTATAATTATTAAGGAGCCCTTCATGATATATACACAAGAAGAAATTTTCAACTTTATCGAGCAGGAGGATGTCAAGTTTATCCGACTTGCCTTCTGTGATCTGCATGGTAATATTAAAAACGTATCAATAATGCCGTCTGAACTTGAGCGTGCGTTCAGTGACGGAATTTCTTTCGACGCGTCCGCAATAAAAGGCTTCGGCAACGAGGCAAGTTCAGATCTGTTGCTGTTCCCTATTCCGGCGACCCTGAATGTGCTCTCGTGGAGGCCGTCGCACGGTAAGGTAGTGCGAATGTTTTGCGAGATACGCCGTCCGGACGGCTCGATCTTCGAGCTTGACAGCAGACATATATTAAAGAATGCGATTGCCAAGGCAAAAGCTAAAGGTATCACGGTAAACTTCGGCGCGGAGTTTGAATTCTACCTTTTCAAGACCGACGCTGACGGATATCCAACGACCGAACCCTTCGACCGCGGCGGCTATATGGACGTAGCCCCTGAGGATAAAGGTGAAAATATTCGCCGCGAGATTTGTTTGACATTGCTCGATATGGGCATACGCCCAGAGAGCTCGCACCATGAGGAAGGTCCGGGACAGAATGAGATAGACTTCCGCTACAGCGACGCGCTGACGGCTGCCGACAACGCGATGAACTTCATCACTGTTGTAAAGGCTGCGGCAATGCACAACGGCTTATACGCCGACTTTTCGCCGAAGCCGCTCGAGCACGAAAGCGGAAACGGTATGCACGTCAATATTTCTCTGAAATGCGCTGATGGAGCTGACCGCACAGAACCGTTCATGGCCGGCATACTCGCACACATACGCGAAATCACCGCATTCCTGAATCCGCGCGTCGACTCATACAAGCGGCTCGGCGAGATGAAAGCGCCGCGCTACGTCACGTGGTCGCCTGAGAATCGCTCACAGCTGATACGCATACCCGCCGCAAAGGGTGAATATCAGCGTATAGAGCTGCGCTCACCCGACACTACGGCGAACCCGTACATAGTATACGCGCTGCTCATTTATGCCGGACTTGATGGGATCGAAAAGCAGCTTGTATGCCCGCCTCCAGTAAACCTTAATCTCTACACGGCTGACAAATCGGTCACCGACCAACTTGAATCGCTGCCGATGAGTCTCGACGAAGCGAGCAAACTCGCAAAGGAGAGCGAATTTGTAAAATCTGTCTTTTCGGGAAGTATGCTCGAAGCGCTGCTTTGATGGGGGCAAATAATGGCACCGACTAAATCAAAGCACCGAGTGCTTGTCGTTTCAAGCTCGGATAAGATAGTTGACTATGTAAACGATATGCTTCCGGCGGACGAGTTCGAGCTCACGACTCCGGCATACAGCGCAGGCGAGGCTAAGCGTATGCTCGTATCGACTGACGCGGATATCGTAATAATCAACGCTCCGCTCAGTGACGATTTCGGGATAGAGCTTGCAATTGAGCTTTCGGAAGGCACGATGGGTGTGCTGCTCGTCGTGAAAAATGAAGTATACGACCAGACAGCGTACAAGGTCGAGGACAGCGGAGTGCTGACGCTCGGCAAGCCCTGCTCGCGTCAGAGCTTCTACACTACAGTAAAGCTGCTGTGCGCACTCAGCGCGCGGCTTGTGCGGATGGAGCAAAAGAACCGCTCGCTTCAGGAGAAGATGACCGACATACGTATGGTCAACCGCGCGAAGTGGCTTCTCATTGAGAATATGAAAATGACCGAGAAGGACGCGCACTATTACATAGAAAAGCAGGCGATGGACACACGGCTGACACGGCGTGAAGTCGCGGAAAGCATTGTTCGCACCTACGACAATTAAATAAATGCAGAACAAAGGCGTTCGGCAGTATAGACGCGAGGGTATACTCTACCCTATGCGCATACTCCGGACGCGATTTTTTATTTAAAATATAATTTCTGCCATAGAAGGGATCAAATATATTATGTTTAACGAAATACACGAGGAATGCGGAGTTTTTGGAGTTTATAGCGAGAGCGTACATAACATCGCACCGCTGGTATATTACGGGCTGTTCGCATTGCAGCACCGCGGTCAGGAAAGCTGCGGTATCGTCGTCAACCACAACGGCGTATTCAATTCGCACAAGGATATCGGGCTTGTGAACGAGGTATTCACCCCCGACGTGCTGCGCTCGCTCGGCGACGGAAATATCGCTGTCGGACACGTGCGCTACGGCACTACCGGAGGCGGAAGCCGCGCGAACTGCCAGCCTATCGAGGTACACCACATCAAGGGAACGATGGCGGTCGCACACAACGGCAACCTGACAAACGCCGCTGAGCTGCGCAATGAGCTCGAACTGAACGGCTCGATATTCCACACGACAAGCGACACTGAAATAATCGCGTACACCGTCACGAAGGAGCGGCTGACTCATCCGTCGATCGAGGAAGCAGTAAGTGCGGCGATGGACAAACTCGAAGGCGCATACTCGCTGATAATAATGTCACCGTCGAAGCTGGTAGCCGTGCGCGACAAGCACGGACTACGCCCGCTCTGCTATGGTCAGCGTCCCGACGGAAGCTATGTGGTAGCGTCCGAAAGCTGCGCGCTGAACGCAGTCGGTGCGACCTTCATACGCAACATTCGTCCGGGTGAGATAGTGGTGTTCAGCCGCGATGGGATAAAGTCGATGACTGAGCACTGCAACAAAGCTGAGCCGTCGCTCTGCCTGTTCGAATACATATACATCGCCCGTCCAGATTCGGTAATCGACGGCGTATCGGTGCACGATGCACACATCAAAGCCGGCGAGTACCTCGCCATGGAACACCCCGTAGACGCTGATGTTGTGATAGGCGTGCCCGACTCAGGCATAGACGCGGCGCTCGGATATTCGCGTAAATCGGGTATTCCTTACGGAATCGGCTTTGTCAAAAATAAGTACATCGGCCGCACATTCATCTCTCCGGGACAGTCGGAGCGCGAGAACCTCGTACGCATTAAGCTGAACCCTATTGAGAGTGCGATACGCGGAAAGCGCGTGATACTGGTCGACGACTCGATAGTCCGCGGCACAACATCTGGGCGGATAGTGAAATTAGTACGCGACGCGGGTGCAGCAGAGGTGCATATGCGCATATCCTCACCGCCATTCGTGAGCCCATGCTATTACGGAATCGACATCGATTCGTGCGACAACCTTATCGCCTGCCATCACTCAGTTGAAGAGATAGCAAAGATAATCGGCGCGGACACACTTGGCTACCTGAGTCTCGATCACGCAAAGTCGCTCGCTGGAAACTGCACACACTGCACCGCCTGCTTCGACGCACACTACCCCACCTCTATTCCCTGCGCCCCCTGCAAGAACCGCTTCGAAACTCCGATAGAAGGATAAATCTTCATTCAAAAATTTTGCTCCTAATATTGACAAATATTACAAAATAGTATATAATATAAGTGAATAATTTATTATTCGCTAATAGATTTAAAATCAAAAGGAGCAAAGCAATGGGAAAATTTGTAGTTAGAACAGTCGCCACAGGAATCAAGTTCGACCTGAAAGCGAGCAACGGTCAGGTAATCGCAGCAAGTGAAGTGTATACCTCCGAGACATCCTGCCTTAAAGGCATTGAAAGTGTAAAAAAGAACTCCGCTATAGCTAATTTTGAAGACCAGACAGTCGAAGAAATTGTCAGCGCCGTTAATCCGAAATTTGAAATGTACAAGGACAAAAATGGTGAATACCGCTTCCGGCTAAAGGCACGCAACGGCGAGATCATCGTAACAAGCGAGGGCTACACAGCTAAAGCAAGCTGTGAGAATGGTATAGAGAGCGTCAGAAAAAATGCTCCTGAGGCTGAGATCGTAAAGGGATAATATAAATATCGGCAGGTACATTACCTGCCGATATTTTTGTTTGATTTGAAGCATGATTTGTTGTTTCACGATATTTAATTTGTAAAAGCTATTGACTATTGCCGCATTTTTATTTATAATAAAAGCGTGTAGAAGATAAATTCTATAACACAAACTCATAAAGGAAGCTTTTACCTACAAAAGCTACGGTAATAATCATGATAAAATTTAACCGCGACATAATCAAGGACAAGATCTACGCCTGCTGGCTCGGTAAGAATATCGGCGGCACTATGGGCACTCCATACGAGGGCGACACAAATATGCACGATATTCAGGGCTTCTCGACTCCCGAAAATGTAGTGCTCGCAAACGACGACCTCGACCTTCAGCTCGTCTGGCTCAAGGCTATCGAGGACAAAGGTCCATATAGCCTGAACGATCAGATTCTCGGCGAATACTGGACCTCCTACATCCCGCCGCACTGGAACGAGTACGGTATCTGCAAGAACAATATGCGCATGGGACTTATTCCTCCGGTATCGGGCGAATACGCGAATGAGTGGAAGCACTCGAACGGCGCATGGATACGCACCGAAGTGTGGGCGTGCATGGCTCCCGGCTGCCCCGATATCGCAATGAAGTACGCGCAGATGGACGCTTGCGTTGACCACGGCGCGGGAGAGGGTACATACGCTGCAATGTTCGTAGCTGCTGTTGAGTCGGCAGCATTCGTCGTACACGATCTGAGAAAGCTCATCGACATCGGACTTGCGAAGATTCCGGAGGACTGCCGCATGGCACAGACCATCCGCCTGCTGCTCGACTGCCGCGACAAGGATCTCGACTGGCGCGAGACACGTCAGCTGCTGGTTGAGCACACCGCCGACCTCGGCTGGTTCCAAGCTCCGGCGAACGTCGCATTCGCAATGCTCGGTCTGCTCTGGGGTGAAGGCGACTTCAAGAAGTCGATGATACTCGCAATCAACTGCGGCGACGACACCGACTGCACCGGCGCAACACTCGGCTCTCTGTTCGGCATCCTCAACGGCACTGCCGGCATTCCGGAGGACTGGAAGAAGCATATCGGAGACAACATCGTATCGGTAGCTATCGACAAAGGCTCGCTCTACGGACTCCCCGCGACCTGCACTCAGCTCACCGACCGCGTATATGACATGATTCCGGTAATGCTGAAGGCTAACCGCTGCAACGTATACCTTTCTGATGAGGATCAGTTCGACGAAGCCGACATCGCGAAGTTCTACGACAGCACGATATCGAAGCAGCTCATCAACATCCCGGGTATGTCATTCGAGAACGACTTTATCTGGGCGACCTGCCGCGTAGTATACGATGGGCAGCCTGAGATAGACCCGAACGGCTCAGCTAAGGTCAAGTTGATAGTCAAGAACCAGCAGAACGCCGGCTCGAGACATCTCAACCTGAAATGGCATCTGCCTGAGGGCTGGAGCGTCAGCGGAGTTCGTAAGGACTATGTTCTGCCGACTCCGACTCGTTATACCTCCAACCATGTTGTAATAGAGGCAACTATCAACGCCGGTGAATCGGTTGAAGCGCTCAACCGCGTAATCTGCGAGATCACCACCCCCGGCCGTCCAACTGCCGGACTTATTTCGATAGTATTCATCGGCTGATCATAATAAAGCTACGGTACGCCGCAAAATGCAGCGTACCGTAATTTTTATTTTTCTGCTTTAAAGCATTCGAGCACAGAATCGTAATGTTCATTGACTGAGTTTATCTCGGAAGCATATGTCGAAGCAAAGTTTATATTTCTGGCTTTGACCATACCTTCAAGCTTAAATCCAAACCCCTTCCAGTTATCGAACACATAACCGAAATCGAATATGCGCTTACTGATAACAAAGTCTATCATTTCCTTCGACTCTTCATTGCGAGTCCCCTTCTCTTTCAGCGCCTTGTCGTAATAAACCGGAATAACACTGCGGTAGGTCTCGGCACAAAGCGCCTCGATGACTGCGCCTACCATCTCGACGTTCTCGACCGTCTTAGGGATCGCCAATGCTGAGAATCCGCCGTCGACCATCGTGTAATAATCGTCCTGCGCTTCATCCCACTTCGGATATGGTATGATTCCATAGTCATTATTCATATCACGGAAATACTTGATTCCTGACTCGATCATTATGCTCGAGAAAAGCGATGTTCCAGCAGCGAACTTTTCTTCACTGACATAGTGCATATCACTCGTACCGGATTTATATTTAACATCATAATAAACGTCAGGATCGTCCCAGCAGAAGCTGACAAGCTTTTCGAGTATCGACGACATCTTCTCAACATTCATCGACATAGTAAGCGTACCGTTTGGTTCCTTTTTATAGATCGGATTATCGAATGCCCACAAGAAGGTACCGATCTTGCTGCTCACTGAGGTCGAGTAGCCGTAGTAATCGTCAGTATCACGCTCGTTGTTCATATTAAGGTCAGAATAAGTGCCGCGTATCAGCTCAGAAAGCTTGTCGAATGTCCACTTTCCGTCGTATATTAGCTCATAGATATCAGGAAGATTGTAGTTATCGCCGGCGGTAATATCGTAAGCCATGCAGTAGGTACGTCCGATCGTAGTCAGCGCGAAGTCACCGATAGCGAGCAAACACACACCATCGACTGTTAGGTCGTTTATGTTGCTTGGCGACCACCACGGCTTCGAGAAATCGACGTTTGGAATGTCGTACCAGTTTTTAACCAATCCGCCAGTCACAAATTCACCCGCATATATTGCGTGCTCAGCGACGATTTGATACTCATCATCGCCGGAAGTTACCGAATTGATAACATTAGTTTTAGTTTCAATATAATCCTTTGAAATATAGTTCAGCGTAACATTGAAGCGTTCCTCTATTGTCTTGTTGCGGTTATATATCGCATCGTCGAGCACGTCACCGCTCTGCTCTTCCTTGAAAAAGCCATCCTCACAGAATGTGTTTATCGCGATATTTACAATCGCGCCGTCATAATCGCGACTGCCTAACCCGTCCGATACGCTCCCACGGTCTACAGTCCCGTCAGTATTTAGATTTGTATCGATCGTATCGAGCAAATCAGATGTGTCATCGCTGACATCGCTATCAGTATTATTACCACAAGCACTCATCGAAAGCAGCAGAGCTGCTAATGCGAATGCTGTAATTCTGTTTGTACGTATTTTCATATCAAACCTCGATTTCGTTCAAATATTTGAATATTTCCTTCACCTCGACCCCGCGCACACCTATTCCCTGCTTTGCTGCGATCGCCGCCGCCATTCCGGCAGCCTCACCCATAGCCGAGCAGTCGGCGGTCACGCGGTATGAAGCCATAGCCTCGCTTGTGCCTGAAATGCAGCGTCCCGCGACGAGCAATCCCTCGATACCCTTCGGAATCAGCGAGCGATACGGGATTCCGTAACGTTTGACCGGTAAACACTGCTGTGTATCATCAACTGGATTGTGGATATCTATTCCGAAAGCCGCCGTCGTGATATCGTCGTCGAAATGTCTGCCCTCTCCAAGGTCCTCACGCGTAAGAGTATATTCACCGACTATGCGTCTCGACTCGCGGACTCCGAGCAGCGGCGCAGTTTCAAGCAGTTCGATATCCTTGAATCGCTCGACGCGCTTCTTCAAAAATTCGACAACTTCATACGCCTGCTTGCGTCCCTCAGCCGCCGCCCGTCCAATATCGAGTGCAGATATCGGATCATAGCCGCGCATATGTGTAAGTTGAACTACAGCGGTGCGTGAATTCGGTATCTGTATGATATACGGGCGCGTGTACGGCAGGCGATAACCGTCGTCCTCAATTGCCAAAGCTTCATCTACCATATTTTTAAGGTCGCTCCAGCTATCCTGAATAAAATCGACGTTTCCGATAGTGAACATCAGCGTCATCGCTTGACAGAGATTGTCGCCCTCACGCCCTATCTCAGTCGGGAGTCCAGCATTCACAACTACATCCGCATCGCCGGTGCAGTCGATTATGACCTTGCCGAGATATGCGCTTCTGCCGTCCTTGTTCTCGACGACGATTCCCTTGATTCGTCCATCTGATACGATAGCACGTGAAAACTGCGTTTGATATAATATATCGCCGCCAGCCTCGTATAGCTTGGTTTCGAGCAGGCGCTTCATATTTTCGTAGTTGAAGCAGGACTTCATAAATCCGCCCCAGCTTCCGAGTGACTGATGGTCTCTTATAAGTTCAGCAACAAGTCCGCGTTTTTTGTGATAGTCGAACACCGGATTGACAAATCCGCCCGTCCACATTCCGCCAAGATAGAGCATTCGCTCGATAACAAGCGTTTTTGCTCCAGCGCGTGCAGCCGCGATAGCCGCCGAAGCGCCGGCACATCCTCCGCCGACGACGATCACGTCATATTCACCGGCGATCGGCGTAGTCAGCGATTCATTCAAATATTTTTCCATATGCAAATTCCTTTCAGGCAAACATGCGATAAAATTTGTATTTAAATTATATCAAATCCTATTTACAAAGTGAATATAAAATGTTATAATAAAAATATAAAATATTTCAAATACCATAATCGGAGGCAGTCCTATGGCAATCAATTTAGCTTCAACAGAAGTTCAGCTGAAGCTGTATGTATGCTTTGAGAGAAAGTGCAAATTCATATTCGATGTGGAAAGGTTTAACGACTGCCATACAATATTTATATGCGAAAGCGGCAGATTCAAATACGAAATTGACGGCGGCAGCTCAGGAATAGTATCAAGCGGTGGTGCGGTATTTTGTCCGGCGGGCAAAACTCTTCGGCGGCATATGATCGAGCCGACCAAGCTGCACGTGCTTCATATCGACTTCGACGAGCCGATACAGCCAAACCAGCTTCCAAGCGGTCAGATCGACTTAGAGGACTTCGCGCGTATCAAAAGCAATTTTAAGATGATCGAATCCAACACTGAGCTCACGAATTTTGATCCGTGTGAACGACACTATCTGCTCGACGTGTGGTATACGATAGCGCGGCAATTGAATCTGCTCGGAATCGTGTCAAAGCAGAATATAACAGATCCAGTTGTATTGTCAGCGCTTAACTACATAAAAAATCATCTGCGAGAGCATATAACGATAAACTCGCTCGCCTCGAGATACGGGTTGACATCAGTTGCTTTCATCCGCCGCTTCAGCCGCGAGCTTGGAGAAACACCGATGAACTATATTATAAATCTGCGAATTCGGAACGCTGCAAAACTGCTGACCGAAACGCACTGCTCAATAGCCGAAGCTGCGGAAGCCTGCGGATATGAAAATGAATTTTATTTCAGCAACAGCTTTAAAAAGCTCACCGGTATGTCGCCGTCAGCCTATCGTGAAGCGGCGAAAGTATAAAAAGCTGAGGCGGCGTTTTGCTAACCCAGTTTTAAATGTAAGTTGTAAACATCACCCAGACTATTTTGTGGCAACTATTTTTTGTTTTATGCGGCTCAATTTTTGAAACATAAAGCGATGAAGGGATAAATCATCCCTTCATCGCTTTGATCAGTTTATGCTATTTTCTTTGATATAAACCAATTCAATACCCTCAGACTTCCCGAGATTGCGGCTATATTGCTTTTGCTCAGAATTATTCCAATGCTCGTGAACACCTGCGTTTGTCACGATTTTTCCATTACCGTTGGTATAGGTCGTTCCCGACGGAGAGTTGCCGATAAGAGCAGCTTCGTGCAAATAATTTTCGACAGTCGGGTTACTTCTTAAAGCGCCGTTATTATTGGTAACAGTAGGCTCGTTCATCAAAAGATCCGCGCCTACAGAGTCTATCGCTACAGGGTCTTGTGATACAAAAACGCTCGACGTGTAATCTCCGCTGAACGGTGTCTGTTGCCATTTTGTATTATTGCCAGTCATCGACGACCCCTCGGAAACTGCACATATCAGCGCGTCGAGCATATACAAAACAGTCTTATCGCCGAACTGCTCATGAACCATTAAGTCGACCAGCGGACTGTAAATCCCCATCTCGTTTTTGGTAAGCCATTGGTGCAGATTTGCTCCCTCGGGCGGTCGCATCATATTGCCGTTGATAAACGACCCAAAATGATTTTTTCCACACAAGGTTATTCCGTAGCTATGACCTTTGAGGTTAGCAAGGTTGATAACATACGTAGCCTCGGTAACGCAGGTCGGTACATAATTCACCTTTCCCGAAAATTCATAAGACCAATTTATCGGAACGCTTTCGTCCGCAGCACCGTTATTTCGTCCGATGAAATTAACGCCTTTAAGTTCGCCATCGGTACATAGCTCCACCATATAATCTGGAAACAGCCGCGAAACATCGTACACAGTAATATCGCGCGGTTCAACGCCTGCGTCCTTTACCAACGATGTCAGCAATGCCTTTAGCAGCACTGGATTAGTGTAGCTCATCTGCGTTTCGCCCGAAGTATCGTCGTCCATAACTGCCGAGCCGTTTATGTTCGCCTTGATCGCGATTTTCTGTCCGTGAACATAGCCACCGTCTATTCCATTTCTCTCGTTGCGGTTTTTGAACAGGGAATCCCAGCCGTCACGTGCGTTATTTTTTCCACCTAATGAAGCAATGCTGTCGTTCACCATTTTTTGAATTGCCGATTCGCTGAAGTGGTCGAGCTCCCACCAATATCCACTGCCATCCCAATCCACGCTGTCGGGATCGTGTACCCAAACCACTCTGCCGGGCATTGCTCCAACGCCAGTGCCGTAAAGCTCGTGTTCAGGATATATGCCATCGTATACAAGATAAACATTTGTTTTATTATTCAAATCAAGCTCCTTTATCCATTCTACAATCTCGGAATGCTTCGTACTTCCCGAAAATCTTTTTCCGCTTTTCCACTCGGCAGTTTTTGCAAGCGAATGTAAATTCGTATCGCTCGAACCTATCCCGCTGCTGTGCGAGGTACAAAACGGAACGATCGTTTTTTCCGAAAAGTCATAGCTTTCAAGGAATGTGCTTATAATTCTTGGCGCTTGTCCGTGCCAAATCGGATAGCCAATAAACACTATGTCATACGCCGACATATCACTCACCTTTCCCGAAATTTCAGGTCGACAGGATTCGTTCGCCTGTTCCTTGTCGGCGCGTCCGTTTGTATAGTATTCGAGGTCGACGGCAGTGTACGGCACGGAGGCGGTTATCTCATACAGCTCACCGCCCGTTTCCTCGGCGATGTACTCCGCAATGCCTTTAGTGGTATTAGTGCAGGAAAAATACGCTACAAGTATATTTGTTTGTTGTGTTAATTCGTTAGGAATTTGCGGAATTTCACTACTATTATTCTCCAATGCGGAAGATGAATTTGCTTCCGCTTTATTCTCGTTTTGCTGCGTACTGCAGGCCATAAAGCAGAGCAGCAGAGCAGGTATCAAAAAAATTGCGGTAATACACTTCATTATTATGTTTCCCCCGTTTTACTTAAAAACCAAATCAAATTATCCCGTATTCCCGTTTTTTCGTGCGCTGCCGTTAATTGCCAACACTTTCATTTGACATATCCCTCCTTTCTATGATTTTAATTGCTTTAGCGGGAACTCCGCCTACTACAGTATATGGCGCAACATCCTTTGTAACGACCGCTCCGGCGGCGACTATTGCGTTATCGCCTATGGTCACTCCGGGAAGTATCGTCGCGTGAGAACCGATCCACACCCCATTCCCGATATGCACGGCGGACGGCAAATTATCTCTGCGTCGAGTCGGGTCAGAGTCATGATTGATCGTAGCGATAACCACATAAGAGCCTATCTGAACGCCGTCGCCGATATAAATACCACCCCAATCCTGAAAGTGACATCCCGAATTTATAAACACGTTTTTACCAAGGAAAATGTTTTTACCGCATTCAGAATAAAACGGCGGAAACAGCGCAAATCCATCATCTATAGGCTTACTGGTAAGCCGTGTCATATATTCCCTAATTTCTTTGGGCGAATGATATCCACAGTTCATTTCCGCGATTATTTTCAGTGCGTCCTGTGATAATGTATGCATCATTTTATGTTGTTCTGAGCCGCCTTTGACAATGCACCCATCTTCACGCATCTCACGTAAAAATTCCTCTGCCTTCATTAAAATATTCCTCCTGAAATCGTTATTTTATGGAAAAATCGCATTGTAGACATTTCTGTCACTTTAAATTCTTGTTAAAAAATAGTTCCAGCTTGTCAAACGGAATAGCGTCTTTTCCGCCACCGTCGTACAGATCGGTGTGGACCGCATCTGGTATTAACAGCAGCTCTTTGTTGTCGGAATATGGGTTATCGTTTATCATATTCGCGTAAGCATCGCGGCTGAAATAGCAAGAATGAGCCTTTTCGCCATGTATTATCAAAACGGCGCTGCGAATTTCGTTGGAATATTTCAAGATCGGCATATTCATAAACGACATACAGCCGATAACGTTCCAGCCGCCGTTGGAGTTGAGCGAGCGCTTGTGGTAGCCGCGCGGTGTTTTGTAGTAATCATGATAATCCTTTACGAAAAACGGCGCGTCATCTGGCAGAGGGTCGACTACTCCGCCGCCGAGCGTGTAATTTCCGTTTTTAAGGTCAACGAGCCGTTGAGCGTTCAAAGCAGCTTTTTTCGTGTAACGAGCGTCCGCGCTATCTTCTGAATCGAAATATCCGTTAGCGTTTACACGCGTCATATCGTACATCGTGGAAGCCACGGCAGCTTTGATCCGCGTATCAAGAGCCGCCGCGTTAAGCGCCAGACCACCCCAGCCGCAAATTCCGATAATTCCTATCCTTTCGGGATCTACCTTATCACACAAGGAAAGGAAATCCACTGCCGCCTGAAAATCCTCGGTATTGATGTCGGGCGAAGCCATATAACGAGGCTCACCGCTGCTCTCTCCCGTAAACGAGGGGTCAAACGCTATCGTCAAAAAACCGCGCTCCGCCATCGTCTGCGCGTACAGCCCCGAAGCCTGCTCCTTGACCGCACCGAACGGCCCGCAAACCGCTATCGCCGCGAGCTTCCCAGAGACGTTTTTCGGCTCGTACATATCCGCTGCGATAGTTATCCCATAGCGGTTTACAAACGTTACCTTGCTATGGTTGACCTTGTCGCTTTTCGGGAAGGTCTTATCCCAATCCGTTATCAAATTCAATTTTTCCATAATAAAAGCTCCCTTTATAATTCGATTTTTTCAAGTTGGTAAACAAGATAATCCAAGCAGTCGATCTTTTTCTGCTCGGCGTGGCAATTGTCAAGCACAGTCTTTCGGTGATCTGAGAGCAGCTGTAAAGTCTCGTTAATATTTCCGAATTTTATAAGCTGTATCACGCGCTCGGTAAGCTCACTGCCACAGCCAGAATCTTTAAGATTTTCACGAATAAGTACTTCCTTATCAGATATATCCATCATATCACCACCTCCGATATTTATATTATAGCACATTGGTTTCAAAATAGCAAATACTTTGTTTCTATCTTTAGATATTCTTGACAAGAATATCTAAATGTGCTATAATATATTTTGAGGTGATAATATGGAGATCCGCGTTTTACGCTATTTTCTTGAAGTCGCAAGGGAAAATAGCATTACAAGGGCGGCGGTACGGCTTCACATTTCACAGCCAACGCTGTCAAAGCAATTGAAAGATTTGGAAGATGAGCTTGGGCAAAAGCTTTTTGTACGCACTAATTACAGTATAAAGCTGACCGATGCAGGAATGCTGCTTCGCAAGCGTGCCGAAGATATTCTTGAAATAACGGACAAGACCTTGGATGAATTCCGTTCGCTCAACGATGAAATGGGCGGCGACATTCACATCGGCTGCGCTGAATCGGACGGGATAAAGTACCTTGCTCGTTGTGTTGAAGCCGTTCGTAAAAAAAATCCGCGTGTCAGATGTCATCTGCACAGCGGAAATACAGAGGATATCGAGGGCAGGCTTGAAAGCGGACTTTTCGACTACGCTTTTTTGGTTGAGCCGCCCGATCTCTCGAAATACAATTATTTGGAGGTACCACACTCGGATGTTTGGGGAATAGTTATGCGCCGCGACAGCCCGCTTGCCAAAAAGAAATACATTGAAGCAGATGATCTACTCGGTCTTGATATTATTTGCTCGTCGCAGGCAATGAAAACCGATATCCCGCGGTGGTGCGGCGAGAAAACCGATACATTTGATCTTTCTGTAACTGTAAATTTAGTCTATAATGGAGCTATTTTTGTGAAGGAAGGGCTTGGAGTAATGCTCTCATTCGACAAGCTCACCAATACAGGCAAGGACAGTGAGTTGTGCTTCCGCCCGCTTTATCCGAGGCTCGAAACCAAAATGTACGTCGTATGGAAAAAATATCAAGTGTTCTCTCCAGCAGCGGAATTATTGATGAAGGAAATGAGAAAGCAATTTGTTGATAGGATATGATCAGTATTTTGCAGGAAGCGGCAAAAGTATAAAAAATCAGCTCAAGCGTTTGCTTGAGCTGATTTCATTTATGCAGTCAGCATTATTTTGCAGAGTCGAACGACGTGCTGGTCACGCGTTTTGTCGCGAGGTTGTAAATATACCAGCCGTTCACCGGCTCACCGGATGTATCGCCGTCTATGCAGAACTTAATGCTTATTCTGACCTCATCGTTAGGAAGCCACTCGTCGAGACTTAGCCAGTACATATCGTTGTTTATCTTCTGCGAGGTCAAAACTTCCACGTACTTTGTAATCTTTTCAAACGACATGTAATTTGTCTTTCCATGCTCCATATCGAATACGAATACATTTGAGTAGTCTACTGCATTTCCGGTAGTAAATGCAACGTACTTGCTGTCTGGAGACCATTCAACAGAGATATTTGAAAAGTTTCCGACAAAGTCTTTATATTCTTCTCCAGTCTCATTTTCGATAATGCTTATACTCTTATAAGGGATTCCTGTATAGTTATTGTATTTCGAGCAATCGGCATCACCAATGCTGAAATTTCCTTTAAACGTATACTTGCCATCGGGAGATGGATACTCGGTCTCGTATGTCTCAGGCTTTATCGCATAAATAGCAGCGGTAGCTATGTATGCGCGGCACATACCTATCGAATACCACCCACATACACCGATCTCCTTGGCAATGCTCTCAAGATACGGCAGTGCGTCCTCACCGAGCGCGACTATCTCATCGAAAGCTGCCTGATGAGCTTCGATGTACTCATTCACAGTAATGGCGTTTAAGTCTGAAACTATAATGTCAAGCTTTTTGTCGATAAGCGCAATCCTTGCGAGCTCCTGTACACGCGCTTCATTTTCAGCCTTGATATCGGCAATGACCTCATCCTCAGTTCGCGGCGGAACGGCAGCTGTTCCGGCGGCTACGCCTATCATCGAGCCTACCTTAACGCTGGATTCAGCCGATACCGCCATACCGGATGAAAGCATTCCGACAAGCAGCATCGCAGTGACGATTCGCGGTGTTTTTCTGTTCATAATATATACTTCCCCTTTATATAATTTTTGACAGATTATACATCTGCTTTTCAGCATAATTAAACCATACGCTGTCCTTCACTTACTTAGACGTGCATATACCAGATTTTGTTCCGTATTTTCTATATATTTTTTAAGATTTTTTTGAATTTAAATTTATGCTAAGATCAAGCTAACGATCTCGCCTGCGGAAAGCTCGAATTTCGCAGTCTCTGCATTTTCACCGACCGGTATACGCAGCATGACTGTCTTACTATTCGACGAGCGATTGAACATAACTACCGCTATATTTCCGTCTGGGCGCTCGAATGCAGTCGCAAGTACATCGTCGTCATAGCTCGAGGTAGTAAGTCTTACCGAGCCGCGCGGGATATACTTAGCAAAGTGCGCGATCGCATAATATACCGGTGTTTTCAAAATCTCTCCCGTCTTGCTGTCGACCACGATAGCCGACGAGCAGCCGCCCTTTCTCCAGTGATACGGGCCACCGTTTTCGTCGAGTATCATGTTCCAGTCAACTGAAGCTGACATACCGTTATTCATATTGCACAGTATTTCGATCACGTAATCCTTAGCGGTCCAATCGGTTACCGGAAGTCCACGGCAGAATTCGGTCTCGATAAGCGGCTTATCCGGAAATGTGTCGTATGTCAGGCGAACACCGTCGAAGTGTCTGCCAGAGTACCAGTGGAATCCGATTCCCCACACGCGATCGCAAACCGCCTTATCGGATAATGTATCGCACGCGCGCTCATACAGGCGTTCTTTGTTGTGGTCCCAGATTATTATTTTAGTATCAAGCCCTGCTCTGTCGAACGCAGGAGCAAGATAGTCGCGTATCATTTCAGCTTCATCGGCTGCCGAATACTGGCAGCTCTCCCATGACTGTACTGCGATCGGCTCGTTCTGTACCGTCACAGCGCTTATCTTGATTCCTTCAGCTTCATAGGCTTTTATATACTTGACCACATATTCAGCCCATACGCCCTTCCATTCGTCAGCGATCTTTCCGCCGTAATTGCTCTTTCCGTTAGTCTTCATCCAAGCTGGTGAGCTCCACGGCGACGCGAAAAGTATCATCTCAGGTGAAGCCTTAACTGCGTCAACTATGAACGGCAGTACATATTTTCTATCCTGACCGAGGTCGAAGGTCTCGAGAGTGCGGTCGTTCGGCTCAGTGTAGGCGTACTCAGCGAGTGAAAAGTCGCAGCTTCCGATGTGAGTGCGGCAGAAATCGTATCCGAGTCCGTCCTGTGAAAAGTACTCGCGGATCATCTCAGCCTTTTTATCGTCGCTGAGCAGGTTATAGCAATACGCGCTCGATTCAGTGAACGCGCCGCCAAATCCAAGCCATGTCTGATTCTTCACCGGATAAATATTGACGACTTGCAATTCAGTTTTGCCGTCAGGCGCAAATTCTGGCGCTGCGAGCGGTTTCATATATTCTCCGCCAAATGAGGTTTGAGCTTTTATGATTTTCATAATGATCACCATAACTTTACATAAGTAAAGTTTCCTTTTTGAGTTGATATTTTAAATTAAAATTTTAAAAATTTTGTAAGAATGTAGTATCAGTCGCCATTATCCATTTCGGATATGAAATAATTTGAAGCATCCCCTGTCAAGCTAAAATAGTATTTATTTCCATAATCAACGGATATTCTTATATCATCTACTGTCTTTATTTCATTGCCAAATATATCCATAACGTATATCTCAGCCCAAAACGTATCAAGGTCTGC
>JAAVZO010000003.1 GCA_022791685.1 Clostridiales bacterium | reverse complement strand
GTTCCAGCTTCGATTCCTGCTATGAAGGGTTTGAAGTCGGTTTCGACGAATTTATCGTATGCACGCTCGTCGATTGCGATTCCAGTATGCGTATCAGCATTTCCACCGTATCCGGGAAAGTGCTTCAACACCGTACCTACGCCGCTTCCCTCGCAGGCTTCAACGAATGTGCGAACGTAGTCGCAAGCTGCATCGACTCCACCAGCCGAGCGGTAATAGATGAAATCCTTTCGGTTTTCGCTGATATCCGCGACTGGTGCGAGGTTGAGGTTTATTCCGAGTGATAGAAGCAGCTCGCAACGCTCTGCCGCGTCGGATTTGACAAGGTCAAGTCCGCCATCTGCGATAAGGTCGCGCGGCGATTTGAACGGAGTTTCGCGGTACTGCGAATATTTTGATACGCGCACTACCGTGCCGCCTTCTTCATCGACTGCGACCAGCATTGGAATTTTCGAGTATTCCTGATAGCGGTCGATCATTGCCTTTGCGGTTTCGGGTGTGCGCTTAGCAAAATCGGACGCAAACAGCACGATCCCGCCGACATGGTAATTGTCTATCGTAGTGAGCATAGCCGATTCGGTGCTCTCGGCACGCAGCAAAAACAGCTGCCCAAGCTTTTCTTTTAAAGTCATATCAGCACAGAGTTCTACAGCATAGTCGTATATTTCATCTATCTCATCCACTTCCGTATCCGGGGTGGTTGTATCTGAGTCTCTGCTCTCCGGTGTGTCATAGCTATCGGTAGTATCATTCGGTGCGGTTATTATCGTAAGAGGCTTGTCGGTATCTTCATTTTGCTGTGAATTTGCACACGATACTGCAAATACCGAAACGAACATCAGCATTATTATTGCAATTGTTTTAATAATAGCTCTACTCCTTCACTCACTGATTTAATCTGCCTTTGTGAAATATCCGAGAGGGTCGACAGCTTTATTGTTCTCGTAAATATTGAGATTGAGGTGCGGACCGGTCGCGTAGCCGGACGTACCGACATATGCAATAGTCTGTCCGCGCTTTACCTTGTCGCCAACCTTGACCGCATATTTTGAAACGTGCGAATAGAAAGACGCTACACCGCCGCCGTGACTTATTGTTACATAATATCCGTCGGCATAATTGTATGAAACCTCAATGACCGTTCCGTCATTTACCGCATAGATCGGCGTTCCGTATGCGGCGGGAATATCAATACCGAGATGGAACTGCTGCTTCTTAGTTATCGGGTGTATACGCCACCCGTATCCGCATGATACGGTCGTATACTTATCGGACAATGGCCAGAGGAAAGTTCCGCCGACGTAGCTCTGATTAGATGATTTCTGCAATTCTGTGAGCTTTTTCTCGCGCTCGCTGTTATACTTCTTCTCCTCTTCCTCTACCTGTTCAAGCATAGCCGAAGCCGCCTGCACATCGGCTTCTGCGTCATCGATAAGCTTTTGAGCTTCGGCGAGGTCATCGTCGAGCTCCTTTCGCTTCGATTCAAGCTCAGATTTCTGCACTTCGAGCCTATCTCTGTCGCCAACGAGCTCATCCTTCTTCAAATTTAACTCCGCAACACCTTCCAAATAAGTATTCATCAAATTTTCATTGTACTCCATCATACAGATGAAGCGGTCAAGCCGCATAAAAAAGTCAGCAAGTCCGTCGGTTTCAAGCAGGATTGTCAGCATATCTGCGCCGCCGTCCTCACGATTCGCACGTATACGCTCACGCACGATTTGAAACTGCTTGTCAAGACGATCCGTCTCCTCAGCGATCTCGCTGTCCTTTTCGGCTATCTGTATCTCATAGCTGTCGATAAGCCCAAGCAGCGCGTCAAGCTCGGCATTGAGTGCGAGTATTTTATTATCTATCGCCTTTTTAGCTGCTATAGCGTCTGAACGTTCGGACTTCGCCGCATCGACTGCCTTCTGAGCCTCAGCTCGCTGTGCAGCTGCCTTAGCGAGCTTGTCCTCGAGTTCAGTAAGCTCACTTGAGCTTGAAGCAGCCGCAATTGGAGAAGCCGGCTGAAATATAAATATATTTGCAATGATCAAAACAGCTGCCGCAGCAGCGCAGCCAATTCGTTTTAATTTCATACTACCTCTCCACTTACGAAAATTACATCTATTATTATATTATACCGCAACACGCAGCCTTTGTCAATGCCTATAATGTTACAATTTGCGGATTTTGGAAGTCAAGTAATGTGTAAAAATCTAAGATAATTTTTATTTTACAACTTTTTTTCGAATATATACTTTACACCGCTCGAATTTTGTTGTATAATAGATTTGGTAAGGTAGATTTTACTTTATTGAAAATAAAAATGTCGAGCGCATAAATAAATTGTCTCAAACAATATTTCATACTAAAACCGCAAAATAAATCCAAAAGGATGATAATAAATGAAAACAAATCTCGAAGCACTTCACAACAAAAAAGCATTTATCTGCGACATGGACGGTGTCATATATCACGGAAATCGTCTTCTGCCAGGTGTGCCTGAATTCACCAACTGGCTGCATGAGAATAAGAAGGATTTCCTCTTTCTTACCAACTCGAGCGAACGCGCACCGCGTGAACTCGCACAGAAGTTAGCGCGTATGGGACTCGACATCTCCGAGGACCACTTCTACACAAGCGCACTCGCGACCGCGTCATTCCTTGCGTCGCAGTGCCCGGGCGGAAGCGTGTACGTAATCGGCGAGCCGGGACTCGTAAACGCTCTATACGACGCTGGTCTGTCAATGAACGACTACAACCCCGATTACGTTGTATTCGGCGAGACTCGCTCGCTCTCGTATGAGAAGATCGAACGTGCCGTCGAGCTCGTTTTCAAGGGCGCAAAGCTTATCGGCACAAACTCCGACATCACCGCTCCGGGAGAGCGCGGCATAATCCCCGCCTGCCGTGCGCTGATATCCCCGATCGAGCTCGCGACCAATCGCAGCGCATATTATATCGGCAAGCCGAACCCGCTCATCATGCGTCATGCACTGAAAGCGCTCGCCTGCCACCGCGCCGAAGCTGCGATAATTGGCGACCGCATGGATACCGACATCATCGCTGGTATCGAGAGCGAGCTCGACACCGTACTCGTACTGTCCGGCGTAAGCAGCATGAACACACTGAACGACTTTCCATACCGTCCGAGCTACATCCTCAACGGCGTAGGCGACATCCCGAAAGATTTTGCAGAAGTAGGCGAATAAGCCTTATCACCAAAATAGTTCAAATACATCAGAGGTCGATAATATCTTCCTCTGATGTATTTTTGTCTGAAATACGCCGGACTATGTAAACGCACGAATCAAATTTATTCGCGGGCATAATTTATGGTGAATTCAGCTATTGCAAAAGTGCAGCGAAAGTCGTATAATATTATGGCGATTATTTCAGTTAAACATTGAAAGGAAAAGTAAACTTATGAATAAATCAACCGGGCGGGATCTGACCTCCGGCTCTCCGATGAAGTTAATTTTAGACTTCACACTCCCCTTGCTTCTGGGACTATTGTTTCAGCAATTCTACAACATGGTCGATACCATTGTCGTAGGTCAATACCTCGGCGTAAACGCGCTCGCCGGAGTCGGATCGACCGGCTCGATAAGCTTTCTCGTCATCGGTTTTGTGATCGGCGTATGCTCGGGATTCGCTATCCCGGTCGCGCAGAAATTTGGCTCGAAGGACTTCGACGCACTGCGCAAATGTGTCGGCAACACGATATGGATCGTAATATTCTTCTCAGCAGTGCTGACCACAGCGACCTGTCTGCTATGCTCAAATATTCTGACCCTAATGCACACTCCGGATGAGGTATTCAGTGAAGCGTACAACTACATTTTTGTTATCTTCCTCGGTATTCCAGTAACATTTCTTTACAATACCCTCTCTGGTTTTATACGCTCGCTCGGCGATTCAAAAACACCGGTCATCTTCCTTGTGATATCGAGCTTACTTAACATCGTACTCGATATTTTTATGATAGTAGCGCTCAAAATGGGCGTTGCCGGTGCTGGATGGGCGACTGTGATTTCGCAGCTTGTATCGGGTATACTCTGCCTTGTCTACATTGGCAAGCGTTTCGATATCCTCCGTCCGCGCAAAGAAGATCTGAAGCCAAACGCCCATTATATCGGAAGGCTCTGCGCGTCAGGTCTGCCGATGGGGCTTCAGTATTCGATAACTGCGATAGGCTCGATACTGCTTCAGTCGGCAGTGAACACTCTCGGTCCGACATACATGGCTTCGATGACGACCGGAAGCAAAGTCGGTCAGTTCATGTGCTGTCCGCTCGACGCACTCGGAACGGCAATGGCTACATACGGCGGTCAGAATGTAGGTGCGGGCAAAGTCGAGCGGCTGAATAAGGGACTCCGCGACTGCCTTATCCTCGGCATAGCCTATTCGATAATCGCTTTCCTAATTGCATTTTTGCTTGGCGACAAGCTGGCAATGCTGTTCATCAACAAAAACGACGTTGAATCCGCCGCCGATATCCCGCTGATTCTAAACTTGGCGCGTCAGTTTTTGATCACGAACGCCGCATTCTATATAGCGCTGGCGTTTGTAAATATCGTCCGTTTCCTCATTCAGGGAATGGGATTCTCACAGATCGCAGTGTACGCGGGACTGTTTGAGCTTATTGCGCGTGCGATAGTCGGCGTACTGCTCGTGCCGAAATTCGGCTACGACGCTGCCTGCTTTGCAAGCCCGCTCGCATGGATCCTCGCCGATTTCTTCCTGATACCCGCATATTTCGCCTGCCATAGTCGGGTAAAGCGGCAGTTTGAGAAGCACAGTGCAATAAGCTAACTAAAATATGCCGACATTCGATTGAATGTCGGCATATTGTTATTACAAAGTTGCTCTTTTATCATTCCAAACAATGACTGGGTTTGGGTTTTCCTACCTCACAAACTGGAAGTTGTAATCCTCATTCGTACATTAACATTTTTCATCTACATCAATAATTTCTCCAACAAACATATAATGCGTTTGCCATTCGCCATTTGCGTCTGGAGGATAAACCGCGGGACTTGCTTTATAATAGTCGTGTATTTCGCCAGCTAAATCTTCTTTTACAAATTCATGTTGGTAAAGTTTCTTGCACAGAAAAGTTAAATGTGCCTGTTGATATGTTACACTACTTCCTATCGCAACAGGCGTAAGACCAGCGGATTTAACCTTATTTTCATTGCGACCGGAATGAGTCCCCATATATCCTAATGCTTTGCGGTACTCTTTTGGAAAAAAGCTGACTGTAAAGGTTTCATTTGCTTTTAGAAACTCGTATGTATATCGAGAAGGATAAACATATACTGTCACAATAGGGCAAACACTGCCAGCCCTTGACCAGATATTACCCAAGCTGCCCCAACCAATGGTACAACTGTTGAAGTGATCCATGTTTCCGGCAGTCACTAATGCCATTTGATGACTGAACATATCAAACACTTTATATTCTTTTTGCTCGAACTCTTTCATCACTATACCTTCTTTCTTTTTCAAATTCCAATTTATAGATTTAATTTTACACTATTTTATGGGATCCTTGCCGACTGCTTCTTAGTACCTGCATATTTCGCCTACCATAGTCGGGTAAAGTGGCAGTTTGAAAAGCACAGCTCTATAAGCTAACTAACATATGCCGACGTTCGATTGAATGTCGGCATATTGTTATTATTATATGATTTAGGACATTTTTTCAACTGTTTTATTGATAGATTCCTGAATTTTGCTCTTATTCTGTTCAATCAGGCTCGCAATATTTGAACTACCCTGCAACAGCTCTTTACGTATCAATTCTTCAAGCGATACTACCCACTGATACGACACTCCGATATCAAACGAGCGCGTATCTTTAATGATGTTGAGCATTTCTATAGACTCTTCATTTCTAAGTCCCTTCTGCTCGACTACTACGCTGAAATACGGACCAAGAACTCGCTCTTGTGACTCATACGAGAGCGCATCGAACACCAATCCTACATCTTCAGGGTTTTTATTAGTGTATGGAATTACGAATACTGGTTCCTGATGTAAAGCTGTCGAACGATAGTTATCCTGCATCTCATCAAACTTCGGGAACGGCACAATACCGAACGACTGGTCCATATCGCGCATCACCTGTGCCATCTTTATTTCACCACCAATAAACATAGCACGCTGATCCTTATACATTTTTATGTACGAGGTATCAGGCGCAGTTTCATCCGTAGCATTTAGATATTCGCCGCTGCGACCGAAATATTCGGCTAACTTCTGGCATACGTTAATAAACCTTTCACTATCAAAGGAAATGATTGGCATATCGTCTTTATCCTTTGAAACATAGTTAGCGCCAAGCGCATAGGTGAATTTCATAGGCGCACTTGGAAATGATGTACAACCAAATACTGATTTTCCGTTGGCATTCAATGTAAACGAATCTTCGCCGTTGAGATTTGCCGCAGCTTTGCAGTACTTTGAGAACTCGTCAAGCGTCCATTTGCCGTCGCGAACCAGCTGATAAGGATACTCGATATTTAACGAATCCATCATATCCTCGTTAAAGAACAAGCACCAAAGTCCATCCCAGCTCATAAGGTGTACTGAGCTTGCCGCAAAATAGTTTTTGCCTCCGATAGAGGTATCGTTTATCATAACACTGTCCCAGTACTCTTCGTCAAGATGAAGAGTGCTAACATCATTAAGACACCAATACTGCCCATCTGAAATTGCGCTTCCAACAAAATACATAGGCATAAACGCTGCGTCATAAATATCTTCTCCAGCGAGCAATATGGTTTGCATATGTGCAGCCATATCGTCAATTCTTGTTGCATGAACTTCTTCGAGTTCAAAATTAAGTTTTTCCTTAACAAACTCATTACGGCTATAAATTGCGTCGTTGATGATCTCACCGTTCATCTCATCCGGCTGGATAACAGTTATCATGTCCCACAAATTGTCCGGAACATTGTAAATTGTTAGGGTCTCGCCATTAAGCGCCCCCCCCCGTAATGTGGGTATCCGACATTATCTGTCGAAACTCCATTTTCGGGTGTTGTATCATTCGGCATGTCGTCGACATTGTCTTTCGAGCCGCACGACGCAGCGAGCGATACAAAGCTGCACAAGATTAAAAATTGTGCTATACGCTTCTTGTTCATAAAAAACACCTCGTTTAATTTTATTTTGCAGAATACGTGTATAATAAAATACACTATTCTAATACAGAATTATAGCAGATTAAAATCTCATTGTCAATACAATTTTCGATATTCATCGTGCAAAAATATATATATTCACTCATTCTCTTCATCAACAACAACAACCTTAACGTCGCGCTCCTCAAATTCAGCGAGTGTCTCTTCGTTCGCGTCCCAGTCGGTAATAATGCAGTCGAGTCGCTCCGCCGGACATATCGACACGATCGAATCGTGCCCCAGTTTTTCGGTCGGGTATAAGCCTATCGCCTGCTTCGACGCGTCGATGACCGCATTCCAGAACTGTATCGCTGAGCTGTGCTGTATCGACAGCCCGAAATCCGCCGATATCCCAGCTGACGTGAGGAAACATTTGTCGAATCGCAGTCGACTGAGCATATCGAGCGCAAATCCCTCGTAGCAGTTGCCGCGATTGTCCATCTCGCCGCCAATGAGTATCACGCGCACATTATCTCGGCTGCGCAGCTCATCAGCAAGGATTATCGAGTTCGTTACGATACGTACATTGAACCCGCTTGGCAGATTCTTCACCATAAGCAGCCCGACCGACGCGGACGATATGAATATCACGTCGTTCTCCTTTATCAGCGAGACCGCATATTTCGCGATAGCGAGATAATTCGCCTTGACATCGGACATATCGCGTATAGTCTGCTTCGGCGGACGACCGAGCGCTACCTGTTCTGCGCCGATAGCACCGCCATGTGTACGCTTCAACAACCCCTTTTCTTCGAGTATACGCAAATCACGCTTGGCACTATCGTAGCCAACGCCGAACTTCCGCTGTATCTCAGAAGTCGAGATACTTCCCTTTTCCTTGATTATTTCAAGTATCGCCTGATGGCGTTCTTCGATATACATAAAACCTCCAGTAAAGTTAAATTTCAGAACTCTGCGTTACCATTATATCACGTTTATTCCCACTTGTCAATAGTTTCGTGAATAAACGTGAATTTATTTTTATTGTGCAGATGTAATATTTTTCTGTATATGGAAATACAATGTAGCGTAATATAAAAACACACGGAGGTCAAAGTCATGACAGAAGCAATATACCAGACTGAAGGAAATCTGTTATTTACCGAAGAAAACCGCGAGTATCTCTCGTCACTGGAAGGACTCGAGCGCGCGATGAATGAAGGACGGATACTTGAAGCGGTCGCGTCACGCTGTTCAAGCACGCTGACACTCTCGGTCGAACTCGGCGATTACACCGGAACTATAGAAAAGGAAGAAGCTGTACTGAACCTTGACGGCGAGCCGATAAAGGATATCGCGGTGATAACACGCGTCGGAAAGCCGGTTTGTTTTAAAATCGTGCGTATCGAACGGCAGAAGGTCGGCGACCCAAAGATCATACTCTCTCGCAGGCTGGCGCAGTTAGAATGTGTCGCCAACTATCTTTCCGGACTTATCCCAGGTGACATCATACCGGCTAAAGTCACTCACCTTGAGCATTTCGGTGCATTCGTTGATATCGGCTGCGGAGTCGTATCACTGCTATCCATCGATTGCATTTCGATATCGCGCATAACTCATCCGCGCGACCGACTGTCAGTCGGAAGCGAGCTTTCAGTAGTCGTGCGTTCGGTCGAAAAGGGAGATACCAACCACAACTCGTCCTGCTGTATGAGCACATCGTGCGGAATGCCGAAGCGGATATTTGTTAGCCGTAAGGAGCTGCTTGGTACGTGGGAAGAAAACGCCGCGCGCTTCTCGGTCGGACAAACCGTGACCGGAATTGTGCGCAGTGTCGAGTCATACGGCATATTCATCGAGCTGACACCGAATCTTGCCGGACTTGCTGAATACCGTGACGATGTTGCGGTAGGTCAAACGGCGGCGGTGTACATAAAGAGCATAATTCCGGAGAGAATGAAAATAAAGCTGGTAATCGTCGACTCCTATCGCGGAATCTCACCGCGCAGACTGATAAATGACGGAATTTCCGGAAAAAATGAAAATACGGTCAGCACAAGCACACACCATATAAATAGTTGGAAATACTCGCCGGACTGCTGTGAGCGGCTTATTGAGTCAGTGTTTGAGTGATATAGAGATTTTATCTGCCAAAAATTCAAATTTTTTGTTAAATTCATGTAATACCCCTTTATTTTTTCTAATAAATAGTGTATAATTATATCATAAGTTAAAATCTTCATGACACAAATAAACGGAGGTACGCATATGAATACAAACTTGATTATTACGATCGGTAGACAGTACGGAAGCGGCGGACGCGAGATAGGTGAAAAACTCGCCAAGAAGCTCGGTATCGAATTCTACAACAATGAGCTTATCACGCTCGCAGCTCAAAAGAGCGGTATGGCACACGCTGTACTTAACGAAGCCGACGAGAAAGCGACAAATAGCTTGCTCTATACACTCGCGATGGGCTCATCATTTTTCAGCGGCAACGCCGGAATGACATTTGATATGCCGATAAACGACAAGCTGTTCGTTACGCAGTCGGAGATAATAAAAAACCTCGCCGATGAAAAATCGGCTGTATTCATCGGACGCTGCTCTGACTACGTGCTGCGCAATTATCCGAATCTGCTGCGCCTCTTCATACACGCACCACTCGACTTCCGCACTGCGCACATAGCTGAACGCCACGACATAACGCTCGACAAAGCAAAGGAGCTTGCCATAAAGACCGACAAGCGCCGTGCAAATTACTATAATTATTACACCGGGCAGAAATGGGGACGTATCGACAACTGCGACATCGCGATAGATTCGAGCCGACTCGGTATAGATGGAACGGTCGAAACGCTCGCCGGGTATATCGAGGCTTACCGCGAGATAAAAAAATAAAATAGACATGATTACAGAAGCGGTCAGTGCAAAAAGTATGCACTGACCGCTTATTTTATTTTGTGTTTATTCCTGTATTCGGTAGCTGAGCAACCGATCTCACTTTTGAAAAGCCTTGAAAAATAGTGTAAATTAGCATATCCGAGCATATCCGAAATTTCGCCTACAGACAGCATTCCGTTAGCCAGTTGCTCACAGGCGATATTCATACGCAGCTTGGTAACATATTTTACCGGAGGCATACCGTATTTTGCTATAAAAAGCTGCTTAAAATAGGTGTAGCTCATCGAGCATAGTTTATGAAGATTCGAAAAATCGATATCGTCAGTAAGGTGATCTTCAATATATTTTATCGCCGGAATAAGCTTATCAAACTTTTCCTGAGGAAGATAGCTTTGACGTTCAAGCTCAGCCAAGATCTCATACGCTATCGACATACAATGGTGATAATATCCGTCCTGACGCATTATCCATGAATGATACAGGCGCATAAAAAGCTGCTCAAGCTTTTCACTATGGGCTATATTTTTTCGTATCATCTTATCCGGCGCGCCTACCGAATCGAAGGAAAAGTAAACATATTCGCTCGGCTCTATGGTACGGCAGGTATAATTTATACGCCTGTCAGTTAAAGGTAGAAATCTTACGCACTTAGCTTCCTCAATAAACGATTCGTCACCGAAGGTGATATCTATCTTACCGTCAAACTTATATATCAGCTCATTATGAGTTACTTTTTGACTATAATCTGAAAATGAACCAAAATGAGATGGATGCCTCTCGTACGAAACGTAATTTATTCGCTCAATACGCATATCTTGACTAAACATAATAACCACCACCTGTACTTATTGTAACATAAATTGAATGTATTGTCAACTATTTTGTGATGAAAAAGATAAATCACATATTTCGTGCATTTACTGTTTATAGCTTATTTGCTATAATAGACTTGTTCAACAATCTATCAAGCTATTGTGGAGGTCACAATAAATGTTAAATAAAAAACTCACCCAACAGGTCGATTATATTCTCGCCGGAAACGACCTGCTTCCACCGATCGTTAAGGTCAAATACGACCCGAACGACATTATGCTCAGCGACCCAGCGCGCATTGCAAAGCGGCTGCGTCAGTACATTCTTGCTCAAACCGTGCGGCTCGATATGTCGCACAACTTCTGCGGTATATTCCGTTTTGACGGATCCGTTGAAGCCGATGTGTTCACTCGGATCGGTCACAAGCATTTCAGCACGGCGTGCGGGCTATATTATCGAAAATATCAAGAAAATCTCGCAACGATGGAATGGCAGCATTCAACGGCAAATTTTGCCAAGATAATAGACTGCGGACTCGTGCAATATATTGATGAAATCGACAAATCGCTCATCTGCTATGAAGGCGACCGCGAAAAAGCCGAATTTCTGAAAGCTATGCGCACCACCTGCGAAACCATGATCATGTGGGCTCACAAGTGCGCCGAAGCTTGTGAAGCCGAGGCTGAAAAGTCTGATGAAGCGCGAAAAAAGCAGCTTCACGAAATGGCAGATGTCCTGCGCCATGTACCTGAATATCCGGCGCGGAGCTTTCGAGAGGGCGTACAGGTCGTGTATATGTGCTACACATATCTCCCCGACTCTGTCGGATTGCTCGACCGATATCTCTGGCGGCTGTATAAGCAGGATATCGAAAACGGCAGGCTCACGCGCGAGCTCGCAAAGGAATACGTCGCTGAGCTGTTCATTCGCTTATGCGCTCACACCAAAATAACATTCGGAGATGCGCAGAGCTATTTCACCGCAGAGTCACATTTCGCGATAGGAGGTACGCTTCCCGACGGCTCAGACGGATACAACGAGCTATCTGACATTATCGTCGACACTATGATGGAGCTTCCGATACCGCGTCCGCAAACGTCGCTGCGCATGACAAACAAAACACCATTCGAGGTCTTCAAAAAGCTGCTCGACTGTGCACGCCGGGATAAATATATGCGCTTTGCATTTGTTGCAGACGAATCACGGCTGAAGGGACTGATGAGTGTCGCTGGGATAGCGTGGGACGACGCGATAAATTACACAATGGTCGGCTGCAATGAACCGGCGCTCCGCGGTTCGATCTGGTTCGGCGGCTGTACAACGAATATCGCACGCTCGTTGACAAATCTGCTTTATTATCGCACCGACGATATATGCAGCTGCACCGATTTTGAAAGCTTGTTCGCTATATATGAGGAGGAACTCGAAGCTGACATAACACAGATACTGAAATATATCAACGGCTTCCACTCTATCCGTCAGCGCGACTGCAATATTTTAAGTAGCATATTCATCGACGGCTGCATTGAAAGCGCTGCAAGTGTCACCGCTTCCGGCGGCAGACTTTCGATAACCGGCTCGAACATGATGGGAATCACCTGCGTTATTGATTCGCTTTCGATAATAAAACAGCTAGTATATGAAGAAAAGAGTATCTCAATGCGGGAGCTTGTCGACATTATGAAGTCCGACTGGGCTGGTGACCGCGGCGAAGAACTGCGCGCATACATACTGAAAAAAGGGCGCTTTTTCGGAAACAACGACGAGCTGTCGGATGGTATCGCACGGCGTTTCACCGACGCACTCTGGCGGCATATCAAGGACAAGCGAGATAAATTTGGAAATCACCTGCTGATAGGTACGCTTGCCGGTTACAATCCGCATTTTGCTGAATTTGGTAAAACTACAGAAGCAACCCCAGATGGACGGCATAAAGGCGACGCATTTATGGTCGGTGTCGGTCAGACTGCGGGAAAGGACAGGAACGGACTCGCTGCACTGCTGAAATCGGTCGCGCAAATGGACGAACACTACATATTGACAGGTCCATTCCTCTGTAACGCTTACCTTGATGAGAACCTTATCATGAAGAATGAAAATTTTGAAAAGACCGCACGGGTGATATATGATTACTTCAAAAATGGAGGGCTGCATATTCAGCTGAACTACGTATCCAAAGAAGAGCTGCTCGCCGCACGTGAAAATCCCGCTGAACACGCGTCGCTTCGGGTGCGAGTATCTGGATATTCCGGCAACTTTACACAGTTGCGTGAATCTATTCAGGATGATGTGATCCGCCGTACAGTGGTGAACGGACGATGACAGCTGATATCTTTGACATTGAACGCAGTTCGTATGTAGACGGTCCCGGTGTGCGGACGACGATATTCATGAAGGGCTGCAACCTTAACTGCGCATGGTGTCATAATCCAGAAAGCAAGTCGCGTAAAACTCAGCGGCTATGGTACAGCGAAAAATGTACGCACTGCGGCAAATGCGCGTCAAAGTGCCAAAGCCTCGCTCTTAGCTACGATCCCGCTGGAGGGTCGCTAAAATTTGATGCTGACCAATGCAAATACTGCGGTAGATGTGAACTGATATGCCCAAACAATGCAATAGCGATATGCGGATATCAAACCGATATCGAGCAATTGATGGAGATCATAGTTAAGGACTGCGATATATACGCTGCAACTGGCGGTGGAGTTACGATATCAGGCGGCGAGTGTATGCTTGATACTGAGTTTATAACTGAGCTTTTGAAGGAATGCAAACACGCAAAAATACACACCGCAATTGATACGGCAGGTAATATCCCATTCGAAAGCTTTGAGCGAGTATTGCCGTATACTGACCTATTTCTCTACGATATCAAGGTGATCACTCCCGAGCTGCATAAAAAGTATACAGGCGTAGATAATAATTTGATTCTCGAAAATTACAAGCGGCTGATAAGTCGCGGCGCAAATATCATTGTGCGTGTGCCGATGATAGCCGAGGTGAATGCGAATGAGACTGAATTTTCAAAAATCGCCGACTTTTTAGCGCAATATCCGCCGCAGTCTGTAGAACTGCTTTCCTATCATGCGATGGGTGAAAACAAGTACCGTGCCATATATCAGCTTGAGCCGGAGCGGTTTACTCCGCCGAGCGATATTGATATGGAAAAATATAAGAATTTTATATGATCGAAAGGATGACACGCCAATGAAAAAACGACTCACACTCACTCTGCTGCTCTGTGCAGCAATTCTTGCTTCCGCCTGCGCATCCGACACGCAGTCCGACGAAACCAGCAGCCTTCCGACCGATACGACAGCGCCGACTGATGAAACTAACGGACTGTTTGTTAAAGACGAGCTTCCAGCAAACCTCGATCTACATAATGAAAAAATCAGATTTTCTGTGATCTCAACACGATTGAATGAATTTTACATTGAGGAAGCGAGCGGCGATATTGTAAACGACGCAGTCTATAACGCTAAGAAGAATGTTGAAGAACGACTCAACTGTGAGGTTGAATTTGTTCCGTTCCTATACACCAGCTGGAATGACCGTGCCGCCTATAAAAACCTCGTCGGCTCAAGCATTCTTTCGAATTCGGACGACTTCGATATACTTTCATCGACTTCATATATGAGTGATTTTCTGCTTCAAGGCTACTTCATGGATATCGCCGATAAGCCATATATCGACCTTGACAAGCCGTGGTGGTGGGACGGAATGTGGAAGAATATCGAAATGAACGGCATTATTCCGTATATTACCGGAGATTTCTCATTAGGTTCGATCAAGAGCATGATGTGCATGTTCTATAACAAGGATATCGGCGCTGATTTCGGGATCGAAAACATTCATGATATCGTATTTGATGGCAAGTGGACGCTCGATAAGCTTGAAGAGATGATAACACTTACTTATACCGACCTCAATGGCAATACAAAAGTTGATGAGGAGGACAGGCTTGGACTTGTGTTAGAGGGAAGTAACTATACGACCGGATTTTATGAAGCCTGCGGTATGAAGGCATTTGAAAAAACATCGAACGGTCTTGAGTTCGTATTCGATAATGCACATTGCGTAGAAGTAATTCAGCGGCTATGTGAGCTTATCCATAATAATGATGGAGCTATCATCAGAGGAAATGACAGCAGTAACTTTATCGCCGATGAAGCATTATTCAACAATGGAAACGTGCTTATAACAGGTGGTTGGTTCGGATGTACTGAATCCTACCGCAACCTAACGTTTGACTATACGATACTTCCGTATCCGAAATTTGATGAAAACCAAAAAGATTATATGAGTACGGCCTTGACGACATACTCATCGTTCGGACTGCCTGTGACCTGCCAGCGTATCGATTCGAGCTGCGCAGTTCTGGAAGCGTTCGCGTCCGAATATTACCGAAACGTTATTCCGGCGTACTTTGAGATAGCGCTCAAAGTGAAATATACCTCAGATGATGAGACAAGCGCGATGTTCGATCTAATACGCAGCAGCACGAATTTCTCACTCGATATGATATTGACAAACGCATTTGACTATCTTGCCGACATTCAATTTAAGGATGCAGTCAATAAGAATAATTCAAATTGGGCTTCAAAAATAGCTTCACTGAAAAGCTCTGTTCTCAAACGTATCGACGACGTTGTTGCGGTATACGATAACATGAGAAATAATTAAGAATACTAACAAACTTTGTAAGTTGTCAGAGTCAGAAGCGGCATTGGCAAAGCCAATGCCGCACAACTGCTGGATGAAAACTTTAAAAAAATTTGATTTTTTTCGAAAAAGGTATTGACAAATCAAAACAGTTGTGGTATAATATTAACGTTGTTTCGAGAGAAACGCACCGGGGTGTGGCTCAGCTTGGTAGAGCGCTTGGTTCGGGACCAAGAGGTCGGGTGTTCGAATCACCTCACTCCGACCATACGATTTCAGGGCTTTTTGATGATTTTCAAAATCATCAAAAAGCCCTGATTTTATGCCTATTTTCGGCTTTTCAGCATTTTTACGTTTTGCTTTGAAAAGCCATATTTTTCGTGTAAACGTGTACAGACCGTGTACGCGTGTACGAGGCTTGATCACCGCATACCGATACTTTGAAGCTTTCGGTGAAACGGATCGTTCCATGGAGAAAAGGCTATACCGGCGTTATAAAACAGACCGAGCAGTACATCCTTCTGACTATTATCCAGCTTTAGCCCGTTTATCACAGCTTCAACTGAATTTCGTCTCGACACACCCTCGCCTGCATCTAAAGTCTTGCTTAGATACATTTCATATGCAGCAAGGAAGTCGTCGAATGAAATTTTCGCTTTGCTTACCCTTTCGAGCTTTTCTTCATAGTCGTCGTTTATCAGCTGCCTGAACGCAGTTACCTTCGCGGTATCGGACATATCAATCCCCCTCAGCGTCTTCACCTTATTGACACGACCGCCGACAGACTGGATAGACTGCACAGCCGATAACGCTTCCTGCTTCCCTACTCCAGCTTCAACTAACGACTCATACGCTTTTGTCGCCTTTGCGGACTGAGACTTGAACCCGCTCTTCACCCACTCGCGACCACCTTTGGTCGCGGTTTTACCAAACACAACCGCCTTAGCTATATCACCAGGGTCGCTGTTGTCGATAGGATATTGCAGCTTCTTGTTTCCGCTTGAATCGTATGTGTATGAGCCTCCGCTTATAAGTCCGGCTATACCCTCAGCAGTTTTCTTCAGCTGACCGCCGCCAAACGGCGGAAGTACATATACCGCGGGCTTCGCTATCTCACCGCCTATCTTCAGCAGCTTAGACTTCGTCAGATTCTGCTTCTTCTGCTCAGCCTCCGCCCGAAGCTCTTCCGCTTTAGCGTTCGATTCCTCGCTGCCGTCACTGTACTTTTCCTCAATAATACTGTTGTACTCGTCGTCAATTTTGCCATAGCCGGAAAAGTCCAGCGCGTCAACAATATTGCTCGGGCTCGGAATAGCGGAATTTATCGGCAAACGACCGCCGCCCACTAATCCACCAATAAACGGAACTTGCTCAATTGCATCTCCCGCGAAATTCTTGATAGCCGTCGGAAGCTTCTGCTTGTCCGTCTTGGCAATATCGCTCCATTCCTTTTCTTCTCCAATACACTCAATAATATCGGCAAGTCCCGGAATATGATAGCCCGTCAAATCTCCGGCGAGATTATTCAGCATATCGAGCGGGTCAAATGCAGCTCGCCGACCAACGATCTGCTCGTACAGCTCATTATACATCCATGAATACACCATGAGCCCAAACAACATACCAACTAACTTCTTGAAGTTTTCCTTCGCTTCACGCGGAAGATCCTTTAACATAAAGCTGAACTGATTGTTTGCTTCGAGCTGGAACATCGTAAATACCTTCACAAGCGGATTAGCCTGATAAAACAGCGTCGGCATCGCGCCTTTGCTGCGTCCCGCCATCAAGCCCTCAGCGAATACATCGGCTTCATGAAGCGCGTCAGCGTCACTAAGTCCGCGTCCCAGATTCTGATCATACATTGCGCGCACAATAGTCTCAGATGTAAATTTATCAATCGCATCCATAGGATATGAAAATACATTCGATACCTTGTCAAGCTTCGATTGAACTAACTTCTCGACACCGAAGCGGTTTACAAGGAAGTCCGACCGCATCCAGAAATCCGAATCACCATGATTGCACTTAGCCGCTATCGTCTTGCCTATCGCAGAAAACATATACTTCGGATGTATCACCGCAGCAGCCTGCGTGAGCGGTACAAAGTTAGTGAGCGCCGAACCAATATTTCCTCCGACCATGTTCGCCGCAACGCGTGACTCAACTTTCTTCACAAAAGTGTAAAATCTGCGTCCCATCGCCTGCTCCCACTGACGGTCCTTCATCGACTTCTTGTTGGCAATGATATTAGTCAACTCCTCCCACCATACAACGAAATTACTCAGCATATAGTGGTTATGCTGGTGATTCTCATCATACAGCTTCGCAATAAGCGTTTCCATTTCTTCACCGGATATCTCATTATTTTTAAACCGCTTCCGTATCTCATCGACCGTCTTCTGTATGCCCTTGTCCGATGTAATATACCGTATCTCATCAGACAGCGCACGCATTTCCTGTATATCCTCTGTAAGGAATATGACATCAGCCGCCGTTTCAATATACTTCTCAAAGCCTTCCAGCACACCGATAGAATGACCCTTGCTCTGCTGCGACCGCTGATTTGCATTCGCCATATATCTTATTCCCGGACGGAAGGTCTTCGTAAGCCCGTTTATGGTAGTAGGCAGTACATCGTCAGCCGCACCGAGCCCAAGCCCGTTAAGCATTTGAGCAATTACAGAACCTCCTTCGGTAACGACCGAATCGGTATTATCGTTGAACTCCGGAAAATACCCGTGATGATATTGAATAGGCTCATACCCATTCTCAATACGCGCATTGTTCACCATCTCAAGCAGCCCATCGTAGATAGAGCTGATTTTCTTGCCGAGCTCTTCAACCCTTTCAATATTCATGTCGGGATTTTCAAGTATAAGCGTGTTCAGATGATCCCGATGTTCCTCAAGCGTGCGTCCACGGCGTACCCTCTCGCCATTGTCGTTGACTTCCGAATATCCGAGGTCATTCTCAAGCATATATACATTATCTTTAGTCGTGCAGTACTCCTGAATAAATACAGATTCCGACAGCTTGTTTCTTCCGACCTTCTTTTGACCTATGCCAAGCTCGCCGACCTGCCTCTTATATTCGTTCTGGAATTTAGCAGCAAGCGCGGTGTCATGCTCTAACTTGTCTATAACTTCAGCTTCGATCTTCTGCCCGAGCTCGTCGCCTCCGAACACGTCGCGAATATTCCGGCGCGGTGTCTCGCGAGAGTAAAGTATACCCTTGCTCTTGTCCTTCCATTTGGAGGGGTCGCCGTGATTGATGATACTGAAATGCCACTTATCCTGCTTGAGCTTCCTTGAAGCCCGATTCGCGCGCCTGATGTATATATTGAGATTCACAAGCTCCTCACGTTTTTTCAGAATTTCTTCACGCAGTCCCTTGTCCTTGATATTATCTATATCGACTTTTTCATACCTTGATACGTATTCGGAAAGCTCTTGCTTTCGCTCATAAAGCTTCTTCATCTTCTGAGTATATGTATTGTCGTTTTTAGACTGCCTGATTTTGTCAACGTCGATAAACTCGCCGCGCTGCCGTTTGCGATTTTCGATCTCCTTTATCTTCTTTTCCTCTTCTGCCGCTTGACGCGCACATTCCTGTTTAGCTGCCTCCTCAATCTCTTCAAGCTTTGCCTGATACTCGCGCTCGTTAGCCCTCTTGCTATATTCCAAATCGCGCAGAGCCTTGTCGTACCACGTGCGCGGTATTTCCTGCATCTCCTTATAACCGCCGAGAAGCCTTGTCAGCATTTTCTCATGGTCGTAAGCCGCCGCATCGTCGCCGTGGTCAATGTCGTAGTAGCTATCAAGCGTAAATTCAGGTGCGGTGATAGTATCGTAAACCTCCATTATCCGCTTAAGCTGCTCGCCCTCATTGATGATATCGTCCGAAAACCAATCGGGATACGCGTCCGCCAGTTCCATATACCGGACATCAACCGAAACGCCCTTACTTTTATCGGTTGTCAGACGCAGCTTGCCGAAATACTGCTTGCGCACATTGCCCCATTTGCCGTGAAAGTCATTGCGAGCATTTTCTGTAACATAAATCGGTTTGCGCAAATCAGGCTTCAAGTTCTTCACAAGCTCTGTATTTTCTTCATTGACAACAGTGTGACTTGCCTGAATGTCGTTTACAATATCAGAAAGCTCGTTCGAAAAATCTTTTAGCACATTAGAATCTTTAATATTCAAATCACGCACATCGTCGTAAGCCTTTAGCAAACGGTCGACGATCTCGCCTTTATACTTATTTGAGAAATCGTCTCCCATTATCTCGTCTGCAAGCGACTTCACAAAATCGCGGCTCGGCTTATACTCAGCCGACTTCTTAAAGTTGTTTCTGAGGTCTCGCTTGAATCTTTTGGCAGCTTCAACGCGCGCCTTTTGAGTTGCTTTCTCAAGCTCCTTTTTATGAGCCGCCTTGACCGAATCAAGCTCACTGCGAAGCTTGATCACATTGCCGGTCTCGTTTGAACCGTACAGATATATATCGGCTTCATGGTTGACCTTGAAGTTGCCGAATTTGTCATAGAACCAGCCGGTCTTGTCGTATATTTCAACCGGTTCATAACCGTGCTGCTGCATATCAATCGCTTTTTCGCGAAGAAGAGCTTCAGCTTCATTGATAGGCTTAGTTCCATACTGCTCAGTATAACTGTGGTGTGTGTCCTTGTCGTCAATGTTTACATTTCGTTCATTGACTCTTGAAGCAGATGGTGATATACTATCGTCAGAGTGATGGAGAAGGAAGGATCGTTTAGGACGTTCAGTTGCGGGATCGGCTATAGCTGAGGCATGCGACGCTTGCGTAACATCGCTCTTGTTTTTATTCGGCAAATATTTTTGATATTCACTATTGACAAGCCCGAGTAAATGTGATATACTTATCTTAGAAAGTGTTGAAGGGTCTCTTGCACTCGATCCAGACGTGGATTGAGCGGCCGAGGCTAAACCGGATACATCTTTCGAGCGCAATGAACTAAGATTCATTGCAGCTAAAGGAAGCGTTGAAGGGTCTCTTGCACTCAATTCAGACGTGGATTGAGCGGCCGAGGCGAAGCCAGATACGCTTCCTTTTTTTATGCTTTCAACTTCAAGAACACGACTATCATATACAGATGAATAATACTTGCTGCCCGTCTTATGCGCATCCAAATATTCAGAAATAGTTGTAGGAAGACGTTCTGCTCCAATAATATATTCCTTTATCTTGACCTTGACCGGCGCTATACCTGCGTCTGTACGAACGGCAGCAAAAAGTGTATACACACCTGATGTACTGTCCGCACCATGCGTAGATTTTTCACCATGTGTCAATACAGCGTTTTCAATAATAGAGCGAATATTCTTTGCGGAATTTATTTTATCATATCCATAGCCAAATAAAGAGTGCTCAAAGGTTTTAGGGGTAATAAATACACTTTCACCGGTGTCATAGTTTATAACCGGGCTTTTGTACAGGTCGCTTGCAATGTCGCTCTGCATAAGCTCCTTGCGCTGCTCTCTAAATGAACGCACGTCTCTTTCGCTGCGAATATCGACAACCTTCATATCCGGTTTCCTTATAAGCTCATCGTATGACGGAATGCGAATATCACTAAAGCTGTGTTTATCAGGCTCTTGGTTTCGCATATTGACCTTATTTCCGTCCTCAAACTCTCGCTTTGATTTAATCAGAGCCTTTGCGAATATGTCACGCAGCCGTTCAGCTTCGGCAAGAGCCGCCTCACCCTGCGTCCTGACCCTACTTCCAGATACAGCAGCTTTGACCGCATCCGCCAGCTTGGATACAAGACTTTTCAGCCTGTTCCACATACGCACAGCTATATTGCGGTTGCTGCGCGCAAACGCTTCAAGACTTGCATTATCGGAAAATAGGCTCGATACCGTCCGTGCGACAACTTCGCTCTCAGCTTCAGCACGGCTCATATCGCGATTCTGGAGTTTATAGAAGCGAGAATATTCCTTATAAACCGCACTGAGTAAATCATCCCAGCTCTCGCCTCTTGCGCTCACAAGCTGCTTTGCCGCGATTACAAGCTCGCTGTACCCGTCTCCTTCGGAGGAATACTCAATAGAGTGAGTCAGCTCGTGCGCGATAGTGGTCGAAACAAGATCGCTTCCGTCCGGATTGACATAGATCGTACCGTCAGCGAATTTACCGTTAATGTGGTAATTATCCGACTTGAAGATGATATTTCGGCCGAACGCCTTTGAAATAAGCTCTGCCATTTCAATATCAGCCTGTTTTGCGCCGGACAGCCAGCCGGTACGAGCAGTGTCGTTCGACGCGTTAGAAGCTCTTATTGTTCCGTAAGGTCTCCCCATCGCTTGAGCTCTTCCGTTGTCGGACGTGATATTCGACGCGTAGAACTGCACTGCTTTACGAGATTCGCTTTGCGAACTTGGATTATTTACATTTTGTTCATTGACATTTGGCGTGGTATTTGATATACTATTACCAGTCGCATAAGAAGCACTGGGACGCTTACTATCATTAAATTGATAGATATTCTTCCCTTCACTGTTATGCGGCTTTTTATTTATGCTTATTTTCTCAAGGTTGATAACATCATATAAATAGGTCCTGCCACCGCTCGTGTAACCACAGACAACGTCAGCCTTGTACTCGTTATTACCAACACGGAGATTGACACTTCCACGAGCAAATTGAACAAAGTTATCTTCTCTTGGATGAGCAGGAGCTTCATTGACATAATTGCGAGTAGCTTTGATGATCTCATCAATATTTTGCATAGCATTTAACTTATCTCTAAAAATATTGGGAATATTTGCATAAGCTTTCTTTGAATTTTTAGAATATAAATACTCGCTCTTAGTTTTAGCATTAATGCCAATAGTTTGATTGCCAACCTGAACAGAAGTTACAGTAGGTATGTAATTCTTTATCTCACTGCGCCACTGACTTTTCGGAATATCAGCTAACACGTCCTTATCAACGACAACATAGGGTGTATTTGTCTTGTCGTACCGAATGGAATATTTAACGCTGTTGTCGTATGTAATATTCGACGCGGAGAACTGCTCTGCTTTACGAGATTCGCTTTGCGAACTCGGATTATTTACATTCTGTTCATTGACATTTGTGTCAGAAGATGATATACTGTTATTGACCGCAGAGAGCAGTCTGTGAGGATTACTATCATTCGATTGATTAGTATGACTCGCTTGGCTCTTATCCGGTCTTTTATTTATGCTTATAGGCTCAAGATTGATAACGTCATACAGATATGTATTGCCGTTGCTCGTATAACCACAAACAACATCAGCTCTATATTCATTGCCTCCAACGCTAAGATTGACCTTACCACGTGCAAAATCAACAAAGCTGTCCTTGCGCGGATGAGCCGGAGCTTCATTGACATAGTCCCGTGTAGCTTTGATAATCTCATCAATATTTTGCAGAGCATTCAATTTATCTTTGTATTTCAATGAGTCTAAGTCATTTACGCGCTGAGAATATTTTGAGTAAATATATTCTTTTTTCGTTTTTGCATTTATACCAATAGTCTCATTGCCAACTTCAACAGCCGACATGGTGGGAATATACTTCTTTATCTCGCTGCGCCACTGACTTTTCGGAATGTCAGCTAACACATCCTTATTAACGACAACATAGGGAGTGTTCGCCTTGTCGTAGCTGATACTATACTTAACGCCGTTATCAGCGGCGCTTTTTTCATTTGCCGGAACAGTATTCGCCGAACTCGTTTTCATCGCGTCCTTAATATATCCATGCATATAGTCGCTGTCGCCTGTAATCGCTTTAACAACAGCCGTCGGATTATTTGCAGCATGACCAAGAGCCGCCATGCCTCCTCCTGATACTGCGCCGCCAAGAAATGCAATAAACGGATTCATTATGTAGTACTGCTGAAACGCCTTCTTCTTAGCCTCAGACTCACTCATTCCCTGAGAAACATATTCACTTACCAGTTGACTGTAATCTGACTCATCGCCCCTGATGATCTGATTCGCGACATTGTTTATAACCTCGCTTATCCATTCCTCTGCGCCCTCTTCACCGGCAGTCGCTATAATATGATTGAATACCGGATGAAGCTCAGTTTTCAATAGCTTTGCAACCGCCTGAGCAGCCTTAGTCTTTCCGAACTTGTTCGAAAACGCCGAAGCTACAGATTCAAGCGGTATCTTCTCAGTTATAGCTTCAGCAGCTCCGGCAATAGTACCAAGCAGCAGCGCACTGTCAGTGTCCGCGCCGTTCTGCTTTGCTTCATATGCAGTTTGACCGGCAGCGCCTGAAGCCATTACTGTGAGCGCAGCAGCCGGACCGAGCGGAAGCTTAGATAGATATTGAGCCGTCGATATCCCAACATCGGCTAAGAATTTGCCGAATGGATTCTTGATATCGCCAGTTAAGCCTTCCTGCGTAACAGAAGTTGCCATCGTTCCAATATTCAGACTGCTGTTCGGGTCGTATGCCTTTCCTGTAAGCTTAGATGTGAGCGCGTCAAAATACGACATCGGAGTTGCATATGAAATACCCGCATTCGTCGCAACACCGGCTATAGTACCTACTATCGGGTGCTCATCGCGCATACGGCGTATAGTGCTGCTCACATCCTGCTGCATATCGGCAGAGCTTCTCGCATTTACATCCGAAGCAATAGCTTTAAGATACTTTTTAGCTTCATCAGTTTTCCCTTTGCCGAGTAAATACTCATATGTATCCTTTTCCTCGCGTGTCATATGGTCGCCATCAAGATAATGAAGCTTGTCGTAGTTCACCTTGCTTGTCGTACCGTAAATCCCTGATACGCCGCTTGTCTCCAGGCTGAGCTTACCCTCCTTGACATGACGGAGCTTGTCAGAATTGAAATACTCAGCTTTAGGATAACCGACGGTAATATAGCTTGCTTTATTCGGGTCGCTCTTCGCCATATTCTCATAGATAGCGCGCGTATTCTGACTTTTAAGACTATCGGCTTCTTCGAGCAAAGAAGAACGTTTAAATAAGTCAGCGTCCGGATTGTTCGACATAACATAGCTCTTGCCGTTATTGTAGCTGTCGCGTCTATATGAATTATATTTTTCCGCCTCAGCCTCGAGCTCGCGAATTTTCGAACTCCTGTCAGCTATTTCGCGCATATTCGGATCGCGCAGCAGCGACAATGCGCTGCTTGACATATTCCGAATACGAAGACCGTTAGATGAAAGCGAACGAGCCTTTGAGAAATCATCGTAGCTTTGGTAAGCGCTGCCACTGCGAATATTATTCACCGGTTCATTTAGCAGCGACTGATTTAGTTGCGACTGAAACTTAAGCTTATTAGCTCCAGTCGCAGCGGCGCGCTGCTTATCCCTCTCTTCATTGTCGAGAACAGCACGGTATAAAGCGCCTAGCTTGTCCTCGCCGGACGGCTGAAGAGGATCGCGACCCATGATCTGCTTTGCTCTCCGCTCTTCGTCTAATTTAGATTTATTCACTTTTGTCCATTCATTGAAATCCATATCATCACCGCCAATTTTTCTTTTCTTGCTTCGGCAACGGCCGAATCTGTAACCCCAGATAATTGTCGAGCGTTACCGGAGTCTGCCAAGCTTTGTACGGAAGCTTTTCCAGCTTTCTGTCATCCTGCATAGTGTGGGGAACTATCTCTGTAATAGAACGCTCTTCCCCGTCCTCTATTGTACTGCCGGTATTCCCGCCCTGATAAAGCGGCTTCTTTGTGACATCAATCGGAAGAACATTATAAGCGCCATTTCCGCCGATAAGTCCCTCCATATTGTACTTTTTCAAGGCTTCAAGATACTCATCGTAGGTATCATAATCCCTGACCTCAGCCGCCTGATATGCGCTATTATTCTTGCGTCTGTACCATTCCTCGCGACTCATCGGCGCGCCGCCTTCAAAGGCTACCTCATATTCTGGGTCAGCAGCTCCACCTCCCGCGTACACCATATTCGGGTCTACAAGTCCGGCAGTTATAAGTATGTCGTATTGGTCAGCCGTAGCCTTACCATCCTTATACGCGTCATACGCTTCAAGCAGCTGCCCATCGGTGTAGCTTATACCATTATCAACCTTTGAGCCATACAGCGTGTCCGGCGTTAGATATCCTGAATTTAGCAGCATATCTATCTGCTCCGCGCTCGCCTTGCCGTTTTCATAAGCCTTCTGTGCAGTGTAAAGCTCGCCCGCGCTGTATTCCCTCGCGCTCTGATCATAGCTTGCGTTCCACGCCTTTTCAGCCTCAGTAACATTAATGCCAAGAGCGCGAAGCGGTTTGAAATCTCCCTGAGCCGCTGCAAGCTTTGCAAGCTCGAGCTGCCTTGAATAAGCGTCATCATTACGCGCCGCCTTTGCGTTTTCAATTTGCTGCTCGAGAAGCTGCATCTGCAATTCGTTCCCGCGCTGAGATGCTTCAAGCGCAATCCGCGCATTCGAGGTATCAACACCGAGATTATCAAGATATGTAAAGTCGCCTTGATTGGCATACTCGCTGCCAAGCTGCAAACGCGAATATTCGTCAGAAAGCGCGTCCCTCGCCTCCTGCTTCGACGTATCAACTCCAAGCTTATTAAGGAAGGTGTAGTCGAGATACCCCGCCGCGTCCATAGCGCGCTGATAGTCGCGCTCATCGTTGTATTGATTGTTGGCAATAGTGTCAAGCAGCTGCTGATACCTGAAATCTCGGTCGGTATTATACTGCCCAAGCTCGTTAAGATACTTCGAATAGTCCATCTGTTCGAGCACGCCCGCTGTCGACAGCTCATTCCCGATCCGGTCGTACTCGTCCATATATTGCTGATACGCAAAATTGCGGTCGTTGTTGTAAAGCGAGCGTTCGCTTAAATAGCGGTCATATTCATTCTGACTCTCACCCTGAACAGCCGATAACGCTTCCTTCTGCTTCTGAAATTCAGCTAAATAACGATTGTACGCATTTTCGTATAACTCCGGTATCTTGTCCGCCATCTGCGACGAATAGTAATTTCCAGCCTGACTCGCAGCAGTGACCGCATACGACGACGGTATACCGCCGGACTGTGCCGACGCAGCAGCCATCGTATCATCTACCGCTCGCTTCCCCTCTCTTGCATACTGCTTCGCATATGCCTGATACGCAGGGTCTGTGTCCTTATCCCATGAAAATTCCTTCGGATTCGTCAATGACTCGATAAGCTCATTTCGTTTTCCGGCATATGTGTCGTTGTAGGTCGGCGCAGGCTTGTCATAATTGAACGAGCCATAGTTCGTCAGCTTATCATATCCGGAATTTATCTTGTCCTGCCACTTGTTATCATATGTAGGTGCAGGCTTGTCGTAAAAGGACGAAGGCGACGGCGATGTCAAATAGTAGCCTGAACCTTCCTCGCCTCCAGTATAACCGCCGTAATTAGAACGTACTTGTTCCGCGCCGCGGTTAATTAGTGCGCGTGCTTCGTCAGTTGTCGCGCCATTGTAATCAAGCTTGTAATTTACCAGCGACATACCAGCGTCGGGATTACGTTCGGCAAGCTGTAAATCAGCGTCCGACATATACAGCCCATTCTCACTTATTTTTCGTTTTACATCATCAAAAGTAAATGCCATTTGATTCTCCTCCATCAATTTAATTCCGAGCCGATAGAACATTCGCGTGTGAGCGAATAAAGCCGCCATATCCCCTTACCGCGCAGCCGCACGCGGAAGTGGTCGCAGCGCTTTATTTGCAGCGGAAGATAATAGCTTCGCTTCTGCGGCATTCTTTCAGGCGCGCGAAGGTGCTTAATGGTAATGTATTTGCCATCATCAAAACTCATTTCTACAGTAAGCGACGCGCATTCTTCAAGCTCGACGCGCAGTTGAAGCTTAGACGTAGCCTTGCGGTTAGGCGAATTTTCAATAAAATCGGCAAATTCAAGCATTGACGATATCTCAGTCTCATTCTCTCTGTCGCCGTCTAAAGCCTCAAATAGCCACAAACGCCCATCACTGTTCAGCGCATACAATCCGCTCTCTCTTGCAAAACCGACCGCGTCAAAGCCATCTTCACGATACCACATCCGACTGCGGGTATCATAGCAAAATGATCCCACGTCATCAAAACAGATATAATACTTCACGCCATCTGAACCGGCGTAAGCTGCCGTGCCGCAGTAATCTCCAAGCGGCTGAGATATGATCTCAGGTACACCGCCGTTGTACGCCATAACTCCGGCATGGGAAAGATAGTATAAAGTCTCACCTGCAATTGCAAGAGTGCCAGCTGCACCTCGCATTACGCCAAGAGAAGCCGACGACATCACCTGAAAATCCGACGGCTTCGAGCCGTACACCTTGTACACCCTCTCCTCTTTGAAGAAAATGGGATACCCGAGATATGAGATACAACCGGTAAAATCCCCCGCAGAACCTACAGATACCGAATAAGAATCGCTCTTTAACCCATCAAACACATTGAAGTTAAATGGATCGCCTGGCTTTGAAGCGTATATAGTACTGCCCTTGCAGCCCCAAAGTCGATTTTCATTCTCGCATATAAAGTCCATGTCCGGCACATCCCGCGATATGGTTATCGACTGCGCGTCAGCACATATAAATGAGTGCTCGTAAAATCCAAGACTCATTCGGTCATCCGATATCTCACGTATGATAATCGTCTGGTTGTTCTCATCATTATCTGAACCGGATATAGTCACCGCGTCCCCCACCTGAAAGTCGAACGGCTCACCGCTGCTTATAATGCGGCAGCCCTCAGCTTCGATTCCGGCATAAGTACCATCTGCAAAGGAAGCCTCCTCGAACCACCTCGCTTCAAGCGAGCCGAACTCATCGGTAAGACGGTTATAGTAAACCTTGTCAGGCATAACTATGACATACGCGCCGATATGGGCAAAGAACTTTTTAGAATCGCTTACTTCACCTTTAAGCTCTGCTATACCATCGCTCAGCTTATAAAACCCTGTGCCGTCAACAAAGTAAATACCATCATGAGCAGTAATGCCGTTCGGCTTTTCAAGAGTCCTTATGAGCGCACGTGGCTTTCTCGGACTTGCAAGAGGATAATCATCCCCGCACATATTGAGCATATCATATATCTCACCATCACACGCACCTAACGTGTGATTTATACCCTTAAAAACATTCTGAGTCTTTTTCTTTATTCCGTCAGAATATTTACGAGATTCGCTTTGCGAACTCGGCAGGGAAAAACTAATCGGCATTTTCCACCTCAAATATCACAAATCTGTCAAGCGCTTCGATAAGCAGCGGAGTCAGCTTTAAGGAAGCTGGAATAATGATACTTACCGGTTCGATAGCTTCCGAGTCCTCAACAGCCGCAAGCTCATCGCGGCGCTCATTATATAGCCGGCAATTTTCACGGCGTTCATCGTCTGTCTCACCGCGAAAATCAAACTTTCCATCACTCACTTTAAGCCTTCCATCCGGAAGCTTCACACCAAAGCTTTCGGCAAGCCTTAGCTCCTCGCGCGAAAAGAATTCAGCCTTAGGCGCGATCATACGCTTCAGCTCAGCTATAGCGTAAGCGCTTGAATACGGAAATTCAAGCGCAGATAATACCCGCAGCGCAGCATACGCATTTGCATATTCTATAAGCTTCATATAATTATAACTCCATTTCTTCACTCTGAGACGCAGACGCGATAAGCGAGCCGTCTCTAAAAATCCCTTCGGAATTAAATGTCCACGAACCACCATCAGAATCAATAAGGACTGGATCGTTTACTTCAACATAGCCGTCGCTTCTAAGTACGATATACTCAGGCGCATAACAATAAATACTGCGTTCAGACTCAAGCGACATCCCGCCAGCTGACATAAGCTTCAGACCAAACCCGATACCATTTACATATTTGGTATATAGGAACATACGGTATTTAGTCTCATAAGAGTTTCCCGCTCCGGTATCGTCAAGCATTATACCACCTGCAAGATAATTTTTATTTAAATAATAGAACGACAACGCGCCAGAAACCGTACCATCTGACTCAAGTACTGAATTAAAAAGCGAACCGGTTATATTGCAGCCCTCAATGTTGATAGCCTTTATAGTTCCGGTAGTAATGTTTGAACCGTTTATAACCGTACTGCCTTCATTCTGAAGGTCATAAAAGGTAACAACTCCCGAAAAGCTTATATTCTGGCTTGACAATTCAATAGCGCCAGACATAAGCCTTATCGTCGAGCTCGTTGAACCGTTAGATACAGATAATGTAAGTCCGTTCACAGTCTGTGCTAAAGTTGAAATGTTGCCTTCATTATTGCTTATACGGGAAATTAGCGATACCGAAGTTTGTGTAAGCTCAGAAAGGTTCCCATCCTCTCCAGCGATGACCTGAACAATAGACTTGATATCCGACTTTAACGGATCAGATATGTTCGACTCAATTTCTTCAAGCTCGGTATCATTGAAGTTGTCCGCGCCTAAATTGGAAAGAGAGTATCGCAATTGTTCAACGAGCATAAAAAGGTAACTATAAATAGCCTTCAAGCGTTCAGTATCGCTCTGCCCTTCCGTAAATTTTGGCAGAGAGTTGTCGCTAAGCATTAGTGCTGTCGGCATATTTTATCTCTCCTATTTCTAATGAACTAAAGTTCATTTAACAAGTTCAGAAATACTAACCTCACTCCACCTCGGGCAGCCCCGCTACCGAAGTAACCACGGACAGCAGACCAGCGAGGATCGACGCACTTGCAACAACGCCCCAGTTGACCTCAGTAAGCAGCGCAGTCGTACCGATAGTCGCGGCGGCAGTCTGAGCTACAGTCTTGATCGCACGTATTCCAGCAGCCTTCATCCATGCCTTTATGTTTGTTTTCTTCATCATTATCATCTCCCTTCATACTCTCACCCAGCTTGAAATCTCACCAAGCAATATCCGGTCATCCTTCACCTGCATGATAGTATACGACTTACCAACAAGCCTTGCAGGAACAGCGACACCGTTAGAGTACATATCGCCAGCCTTGATAGTATACTTGCCGCCTACAGTGTATGCCGCGCCGCTGAAGTACCCCACATCAACATCAACGTCAGCCTTGATACCGTCGACTCTGCCGACACCATACTGCCACATCTGCAAGCGCGGCACACTCATCGGCTGCTTAACACCGTAATGCGCGAGCCATATGTCAACATTATCGAAAGCTCCGAATTCAAATCTGTATGTAAGGTAATTTGGGTTTGTATACAGCATAGGTCTGTACCCATTCGCAGCTATCACTTCCATGAAAACATTTACAACCTTAGTCAGCGTAGATTTAGGTAAGCCTTTTAG
>JAAVZO010000034.1 GCA_022791685.1 Clostridiales bacterium | reverse complement strand
AAGGGTGTGACTGCATTTGAATGGTAAAAGTGATAATCTCAATGAGATAATCGAGCAATATTATAGCGATATATACAAATATTGCCGACGGCGTATTGACAATGTGAATGATGCGTATGACGTGACGCAAGATGTGTTTCTTGCATTGTGCGAGAGCTGGGAGACGGTCGCTCCTGAAAAAATGCAGGCGTGGCTGCTGCGTGTTGCGAAATTTAAAGTCGACGATTTTTATCGAGAAACTGGAAAAATACGGAAAAACTTCATTCTTGATGAGCTTGACGAGCAGATACATGGCGCGTTGACGAATCCGTTTGACGAACTGAGTGATGCTGAAATAGACGAGATAAAGGCGAATATTCTCGGTGCTCTCGACGCTGATGAGCTGCTTTTGTACCACGGTGCAATCGGTAAAAAGCCTGATTATACGGCACTTTCTGCCGAAAATAATGTGTCAGAAGCGACCATGAGACAGCGTGTTTCACGACTCAAGCTGAAGCTGATGAAGTCGATTCGCGGTTTCCTCAGTGCAATATTTTTATAAAATTTTAAATTCATATGTCACAAATTGATTTTTCTCCGACTATATAGGTGAGCGGCTCAATAATGAGTGGAGGAGTGAAATCATGTAAACTAACAATCGAGGTGATCCTCTTGAATAAAAAAAATTACGAAAGCGAGCGACTGCAAAGCTATCTAAACGCGATCATCGACCTTGAAATTGACAAAGATGATCCAGATATGGATCTTATTAACAAATGCAGCGCATTGCTTGATAAAATTGAAAAAGGAGCTTATGAACCTGACGAGCGGACTAAACGTCGGGCGATCAGGGCGATCCAAAGAAAATATATTCGGCAGGGGAGAGCAAAATATGTGAAATTGCACAAACTGTCGGCGGCGGTATGTGCCTGTATTATAGCTATGATTACGTCATTTTTTACAATAAAGGCTGAAGTTTGCGAGCATGAATGGGTATATTTCGGGAGAACGTGGGACTTTCACTCCCAACGCTGCGTGTTGTGCGGGTATGTGGTACGCGGAGTGGAGCATGACGGGCGAGAAGAGCGCAAAATTCCGTGCGTTGAGTCATATCATTGCAGCTGCGGCGAATTTATTGTCGGAGGAGGACACTACACTTTTTGGACTCCGATAAGCGATTCGAAGCATCAGCTGATATGCGATAATCCTTACTGCGACTATGTGATAAGAGACAGCATCGAGGAGTGCGAATTCGAAAGCATGGTGTCCGAGACTTCAATTGGTAAAGTTCACGAAGGGTACGATATATGTCAAAAGTGCGGAAATTCACGTCGGAATGCTAAAAATGACCAACTATGTACGGGTGCAGACTGCCAATACTGTAAAAAATAGCAGAAAGGTTGGGTAAATTATGAAAAAAATACTAATGCTCATGCTTGCGGTGCTGATAGTATCGATCACAGCTTGTGGGGCTGTTGAAAATTCAATTGTCCCGGGAAATGTTGAATCGGTGGATTATGATTCGGTCACTGAGCTGACCATTGCTGGAAATTGTTTCACCGCCAAGAGCCTTGAATGTGTGCCGTTTAATACGGATGGCTATTACTGGAAAGATGAACTCCGCGGCTGGGACGAGCAGTTTGGCAATATGCCGGATGAGCTGGCGAAGTGTACAAACCTTACGAAGTTGTCAATATTCTATAATTCAGAGCTGGACAACATAGACTTTGTGGCAACTATGCCCGAACTGCGTTCGCTTGAAATTTACATGGGTGCGTTCGATGATCTTTCACCGCTTAAAAATTGCACAAAGCTTGAAAAGCTGACTATTTATGGCGTTGAAAACCTCAGTGATATTTCACCTTTGGCTAATTTGACGAATCTGAAACATCTTGAAATCAGCGGCTGTTCGATTGAAAAAATGTGGTGTGTTGCGGCTTTGCATGAGCTGGAGCGACTGTATATTCGATACAATCGCTGCGATATCGTCGATCAGGATGTGCTTGGTGCGGTCGGAAGTTTGCGCTCACTTGTACTTATATGTCCAAATATTGACATATCTGCGCTGAATAATAGCGGGATTAAGCTTGAATTTCTGAGAGTTGGTGGGGAAAACTTGATATATCTCCGATAAAGAATCAGAGATGTTTGTCTAATTTATACATTGAAGAGGCAGAGATTGACGACATCTCACCGCTCAATAAATGTTGGGATGAACTGCAAATTTCCATGTACAACTGCAAACTGCCTGAAAATGCAGCTGATGAAATGCGGGATGATGTGAATATTTCTAACGGACTTACGAATTACCACTTCTATTGGCAGATTGACTAACAGCAAAGCAACCGAAACTATATAGTTTCGGTTGCTGAATTTTGTTTATTTAGACAACAATTCGGACACCGTTACAAATTTATAGCCTGCGTCAATTAGCGCGGGAATAAACTTGCGTATTGCGTCAGGTGTCGGGCTGTCGCGTCCGATGAAGTCGTGGCAGAGGATTATTGAGCCGGATTCGGTGCTGTCGATTACGTTTTTTACGATATCGTCAACTGGTGTGTGTGCCCAGTCACGCGTGTCGACGGTCCAGAGGATCAGCGTGTAGTCGTTCTGTTCAGCGATATTTTCGACGCTTTTACCGAACGAGCCCTCCGGCGGACGGAATAGCTTCGGACGGTAATCGGCGATTTCATTCAACAATTCTTCAGTACGCATGAGCTCATTTGTTAGTTGATTTGAGGATAATTTTTTCATCTTCGGATGGCTCCACGTGTGATTACCGATCTCATGCCCTTCGGCAAGCTCACGTAAAATTAGTTCCGGATACCGTTCGGCAAGCTCGCCAACTACGAAAAAAGTTGCTTTTGCGTTGTACTCGTCGAGGATATCGAGAATTTCTTCGGTGTACTTGTAGTGCGGTCCGTCGTCGAAAGTCAATGCGATGAGTTTTTCGCTGTTGTCGTGATAATACACCGCGATCTGGTTGTTATCTGTTGAATTATCGACTGAGCTGACTGTGATTGATAACGGCAGCGTCAGTATATATAATAATGAAAGAAACTGCGCGAGTCTACGGTGCGGAAATACTTTTTTCAGTTCATACATCGCAGAGCTCCTCAAGTGAGCCGAATCGGTAGCCCTCCTGCTCGAGGCGGGTCAGGAATTCATCGAGTATTGCTGCATTTGTTGCGCTGGTTGGGTGAAGCAGCAGGATCTCGCCATTATGAACGTGCGCAAGCAGCTTTGACAACGCAGCGTCGGTGGAAGGCTGCTTGTTGTTGTCCCAATCGGCGTATGCGAAGCTCCAGAACACCGTTTTGAAGCCCATGTCGTTTACGATTTTCATGTTGTCTTCAGAGAAGCTGCCTTCCGGCGGACGGTAGAGACGTGCCATTTTGTGTCCAGTCATATCGAGACATAGCTGTTCGAGACCGTAAAGCTCGGCTTCGAATACGGCGCGGTCGGTTATTTGCGACATATTCTTGTGCTTCATCGTGTGGTTCGCTACGGTGTGACCTTCGTCGAACATTCGCTTGATAAGGTCGGTGTTGCGCGTGATCAGGTTCTCGAGCACAAAAAAAGTTCCGGTCGCGTTGTGCTTTTTCAGTGCGTCGAGAACCTTTGCGACGTTGCCATTCTCATATCCCGCGTCGAAAGTGAGGTAGATCACCTTTTCAGCATTGGCATCGTCATGCGCGTGGTCGATATAGTAGCCTCCGTAGTTTTCGATGAATGCGAATTCCGACGGAATCGGCGGCTGCGTGTGCGTGTCATTTTTCTTGAAATACCAATGCAATTCATTGTTGGCAGAGACGCTAAGAGCAAGTGCGATAATGATGAAAGCAGTCAAAATCGCGGCAGTCAGCTTGGTTATTTTCATTTTATCATTCCTTTCAATTCGTTTTCAATTTTATTTTCTCCCGATTTTTTAAAAGCTTGTGTTGATATTTTTGCATATTTTATTTTAATTTTGAAAATATATAAACGCTATATAGATGTATCTATATAGCGTTTATATTGGTTAATTTATACTGATTTTCAAAAAACGGTCATAGTGAATTTTGGTTTTATCGCTATCTTCCAGATAAATATAATCGGAATTTTCATCACTTGCGTATACCTTTACTCCAACTTTGATATGTGCCGACTGGAAGTCTACCGCTGGAATGTTGTACGAATCTTCACTGGTGATTTCGCCGACGAGAGTATATCCGGATGGGAGTTCGTCGAGATAGCGCCCGCTTCCGTAGTTGTCATCCCCGTAGAAGTCGCGACCCCAGACCGAGCCGTCATAATACAGCATTTCGCGCTGAATTTGCCCGGATGGATAGCCTGTATTGGTAGAAACGTCTGAGTGTATACCGCAGGAGGGGAGTGCGAATATTATGAATAATGCCGAAAGCAGCATGTATATGCGTAGCTTCATGTATCTTACCTCCATAGATTTATTCAAATACTTTTGCCTCAACTCTGCTCGTTATAACTTTAATAGTGTCGTCGAGATTCTTTACTCCAGAGAAGTAATATGATGCTTCTTCAATGATGATTGACGAAATAATAGTATCTGAAATGTATGCAGTGTTAATATTTTCAAACAATTCTATCAATGCTGTTTTGTCTGATTCATTAACTTCTACAATATTATTTCCAACTTGTGCTCGAAATTCTGGAGTGCTTTCGTTAAATGAAAGTATTATCGAAAATGAATCGTCGGCATCTCCAGCATTGCGATAATAATCTCCTCCCATTTGAATTATACATTTGCCGATGTTTTCAAAAACTATATCAATACCGCGGTATGTACAAGGAAAATATGAAAATGTTCCATAATTTTGTTTGTTATTTAAGCTGTTTTCCTTTATAGCAATGAAATGTCTGATAAGTTTCCACGCAAATTCTTGATTATTACTCTGTTTCGTGATTGAAAAACTGCTTGCTGGTATAATGCTTGCACTGCTATAAGAAACACTTGGATATCCAATATAGCTAATATCATTACTGTTGAAATACATATTTCTGTCATATAAATACAAAGCTGCATTAGCGTATGTCGATTGCAATATTTTCAAATCGCCAGACATTGTTTTGTTCGGATCGCTAAATCCATTTATCACGTTCAATTTTGATTCTTTGCATAATCTTAAAAGGTCTTTTAAACCATCGAAATTGCAAGTCTTTTGCTCATAATCAATAAAATTACCGAGCATGTGCGGCAAAATATCACTAAATAGTTTATTTGAAGCCTCAGATATCGACGAAATATTGCGCACATCGAACAAATATTGGTTATTTTTAAGCGTACTATTAAGTGCCAGTAATTGTTCACAAGTTGGCGAGCTGCCATTAAAATACTCATCTGATACTGATTTTTTTGTTATCATCGTAGATATAGAGAATTCGTTTATCAACTGCAATAGTTCGCCTTTTTTGTTTTCGAATGGCTTTAGTACACAGGGAAGAAAATCGCTGCGATTTATTTCGCTGTCGTTGTCAATTTGACTGTACAAATCGACGAATACACCTATATTAGCCAATTGCTCATAGGTGATATCGCCGCCGAACGCCACAACATCCGGAACATTTCCCGCAGCTATGTCGCGCACCAGCTTTTGATTGGCGCTGAATCCGCCCTCAGTGTCGCTGTATGACACAATTTCCACAAGGCATCCAGAATTTCGCACAAACGACGCAGCACATTCAAGTATTTTTGCATAGCTTGCGTTGTTTTCTTCATCAATCGCAAGTGTCAAAGTAATCTCTTCGGTCGCGCCTTCGCCGTAAACCGACGAAATCGGCACTTTGTGGATTCTGCCATAATCGTACATCCGGTCAAAATAGCTGTCATATTCATCTTCCGAGCGGTAGAGAACTACGAAAATTTCGTCTTCCGAGTGGATGTAGATATCCTTCACCATGTTGATGTCAAGTCCGAATTGCAGCCAATCGAACAACTGAACTGGATCTTCACCCAGCTTATAGCCATAAACGCCGGTGTAGTCATATGCGTATGCATCATACTCGCCGCCGCCGAGCGTTCCCTTGGTCATATGCGTGTTGGCATCACGAGCAATTCGGCATAAAAGCTGCGGCATTTCGCTGTAGTCACGAAGCCCTTTTATTTCTGGATCTATGCGGAGAAATCGTATTTCACTGTCTAATGGAGTGGTTCGTTCTGTATAACATAAGTAGACAGTTTGCTCGCTGTCCGAAAAAATATCAGTTTGATTAAATCTTGATTTACCTAAGAAATTATTTATTGAGAACAAATATTCGAGACTGTCAGAATACACGATAATAAGCTCATCATAATTGTGCCCCAAAAAGAAATAAATATTGTTGTTGGCATCGACGCAGAACTTAGTAGAGTATACATTTATTCGTGAATCAATATCCGCAATTGGAACTGCATACGCTATATTTCCATCTGGGTCATATTTTATAAAGACTTCGCGGTTATTATTGGGTATGTCATTACTTTTGGTTGTTTCAAATCCTAACGCATAATAGCTTCCATCGACTGTTTCAACATAGTTATCGAAAGAATAATAATAGTAGTATTCATTGAATTGTATTTCATTGTTGAAATGCACAATATCATACTCGTTATTTTCAATATTATATGTGTAATATTGTATGCCATCTTTTATTGGTATCATATCGTTGACTGCGATTGCATATTCAATTGTTGAAAAATAGTTGTTGGAAAAATAATCGGAAAAACCTGGAGGTGGATTTATGTAATCGAACTTGTAAATCATCTTTTCGGGTGATTTACTATAGTCTTTTTTTGTTGTGCTTTCAATGTTGCTATCGTTACTTTTATCGCATGATGCGACATATGACAGAGAAATAATTATTAATGATATAAGTAATATAGATAAAATCTTATTACGCATTGATTACCTCCTTTTGCAGTAAGTCCAAAGCGGTACATTATACCGCTTTGGACTATTCACTGTCAATCGTATGGAATGTAGCGATCCGAAATGATGTGTCCACATTCTACACAATATGTTCGTTCACACTTGCTACCTACATAATCAAAGATATATGAAGTTGTAGTGTGAGTATCTATCGTATACGTTGGACCTTCGATAAAGTGCACTCCGCAGTCTAAGCATTGAAAATCCTCAGTTAAATAGAATGAATGATTTTGCTTATCAATAACGGAGTAGTTATCCCTGCTTTCGCTTCTTTTCGCTAAATACAAGTGATAACATAAAGTTCTTTCTTGCGCGGTAATCTGGGTACCAAAGCTGAGGGCAGAGCAGGAGAGCGCGAGTAGGAGTGCGATTGAAACCCGATGTTTCGTTTTCATGAGGTGTCCTCACTTTACTTATAAAATTTGTACCAACTTTCATTTCACATTCTGTGATACATGGCAAGAATGTCCATCTGGCAGACTGTCATTTACCATCGTGCACATAGCATATGACTATCTTGAAATAATGATTTGTGCAATCGATTACTACAACTATATTATATCATAGAAAATTTTGCTTGTCAATGGTTATTGAAAAATAGATAATATTTTTTATTTTGATTGATGAAAAAATGTATTTATTTAAAATCGTATTCGTGCTAAAGCATAAAACCGCAGCAATGCAGGACACCAGAAGAAAATTGCATAAAACCCGCGATATACAGCCTGCGTATACATATTTGGTCAGAATGCGTAAAGATATACCTGAATATTTATACATGATTATACAGGATTTGTCTTGCTTTTATGCAAAAAAAGGTGTATAATATATGCATAACGTTGGCAAGATGCCGCTGGCTCGTTGAGCGGCATTTCGTATTCATAATGGGACAAGATCCCATTATGAATACCTTGCCAAGTTAAAAATAAATTTGAATCAAAAGAGGTACATTACCATGAATAAAAAAGATATTAAAAAAGTCGTACTCGCATATTCGGGCGGACTTGACACTTCAATCATCATTCCGTGGCTGAAGGAAAACTATAACAATTGCGAAGTTATCGCGGTTTCCGGTGACGTTGGACAGGGAACTGAGCTCGAAGGACTCGAAGAAAAGGCTATAAAGACTGGCGCGTCGAAGCTCTACATCGAAGACCTCAAACAGGATTACATTGAAAATTACATCTGGCCCTGCCTCAAGGCTGACGCGAAGTATGAGGACTACCTCCTCGGCACGTCGCACGCGCGTCCCTGCATCGCTAAGCGTCTCGTTGAGATCGCGATCGCTGAAGGCGCTGACGCTATCTGTCACGGCTGCACCGGTAAGGGAAACGACCAGGTACGTTTCGAGCTCACGATCAAGGCATTCGCTCCTGATATGGCAATAATCGCTCCGTGGCGTGAGTGGGATATCAAGTCCCGTGACGAAGAGATCGACTACGCAGAAGCTCACAACATCCCGCTGAAGATCAACCGCGAAACCAACTACTCGAAGGATAAGAATCTCTGGCACCTTTCACATGAAGGTCTCGACCTCGAGTCTCCAGCAAATGAGCCGCAGTACAACAAGGAAGGCTTCCTCGAGCTCGGCGTATCGCCTGAACAGGCTCCAGACAAGCCCACCTATGTTACCATTCATTTCGAAAAGGGCATTCCGACCGCAGTTGACGGCAAGGAAATGGGCGCAGTTGAGCTCGTTACTCTGCTGAACAAGCTCGGCGGTGAGAATGGAATCGGACTCCTCGACATCGTTGAGAACCGTCTCGTCGGCATGAAGAGCCGCGGCGTATACGAAACTCCCGCCGGAACTATCCTCTACAAGGCGCACAACGTGCTCGAAACTATCACCCTCGACAAGGAGACCTTCCACTTCATGTACGCACAGATCGCGCCGAAGATGGCAGACCTCGTTTACAATGGTCAGTGGTTCACACCTCTCCGTGAGGCTATCAGCGCATTTGTTGACAAGGCTAACGAAACCGTTACTGGCGACGTTACTCTGAAGCTCTACAAGGGCAACCTCATCAACGCTGGCGTTACCTCGCCATACACTCTCTACGATGAGCAGACCGCTTCCTTCGGCGAGGACGAGGATTACAACCAGGCAGATGCAGCCGGCTTCATCAACCTGTTCGGTCTTCCGATCAAGGAAAAGGCTAAGCTTGACGCTCGCCGTTCAAAATAAGTTACATTATTATGTATAATATATAACAAATATAGTATATAATATTTATATATTGATTTCCAAAGTACAAGTTAGTTAAGGAGAAACACCGAAGGGGTATATTCCGCGGAGTGGAATATTTTCCCTTCGGTGCTGATATAGAAGAACATTATGAAATTATGGTCTGGAAGATTTAAAAAGGATGTCGATTCGCGTGTAAACGACTTCAATTCGTCGATTTCGTTCGACGGACGCATGTACCGTCAAGACATTGAGGGCTCGATCGCGCACGCGACCATGCTAGGTGAGTGCGGTATCATCGCAAAATCGGAGTCGGAGAAGATAGTCGAGGCGCTGAAGGGAATTCTCGCTGACGTTGAGTCGGGCGCGCTCGAATTTTCAATCGACGCTGAGGACATCCACATGAATATTGAAACGATACTGACCGAGCGTATCGGCGACACCGGTAAGCGTCTTCACACCGCGCGCAGCCGCAACGATCAGGTCGCGCTGGACATACGTATGTATCTCCTGACTGAGGTACAGGAAATAAAGGCGCGTGTGCTCGGCTTGCTGTCGGCGATATCCGAAAAGGCAAAACTGCACGTAGATACGGTTATGGCAGGATACACACATTTGCAGCGCGCACAGCCGGTCACTTTTGCACACTATATCCTTGCGTATGCGCAGATGTTAATGCGTGATTACGGCAGACTCTGCGACTGTGAAAAAAGAATGAATGCAATGCCGCTCGGTTCCGGAGCGCTTGCGTCGACGACCTACCCGATAAATCGTGAGAGAGTCGCTGAGCTGCTTGGTTTTCCGGCGGTTACGGAGAACTCTATTGACGGAGTTTCCGACCGTGATTTCGCAATCGAACTTGCATCAACGCTGTCAATTTTGATGATGCACATGAGCCGTTTTTCCGAGGAAATAATCCTTTGGTGTTCATCTGAGTTTGGATTTATCGAACTCGACGATGCGTTCTCGACTGGTTCGTCGATAATGCCGCAGAAGAAAAACCCCGATGTCGCTGAACTGGTCCGCGGCAAGACTGGACGCATATACGGCGACCTCACAACGCTGCTCACGATGATGAAATCGCTGCCGCTCGCGTACAACAAGGATATGCAGGAGGACAAGGAAGCGATTTTCGACGCAATTGACAACACACTTATCTCGATTGAGGTATTTACGTCGATGTTTGCGACGATGACCGTCCGTGCTGACCGTCTCCGTAAGGCAGCTGCTAAGGGCTTCATCAACGCGACCGACTGCGCTGATTATCTCGTAAAGAAGGGTATGCCGTTCCGCGACGCGTACAAAGCTTCGGGAACATTGGTTGCATATTGTGTAGATAATGACAAGACACTTGAAGAGCTGACGCTCGACGAGTACCGCGACGTGTGCGTTGAATTTGATGAGGATGTGTACGAGGCGATCGACCTGATGAACTGCGTAAACGGACGCAAGGTAAGAGGTGGTCCAGCGCGTGAGTCGGTGCTCAGACAGATTGAAATTGTGGACGAATTTTTAAAAAATAACCACGGAGGTAAGACTAATGAATAAAATCAAAGTCGGAATAATCGGCGCGACCGGATATGCGGGCGCTGAGCTGGTAAGATTACTCGTGAATCATCCGGCAGCCGAGATAACTGCCGTTTCGTCGGTGTCGTATGAAGGACAGCGGCTTGACGATATTTACCCGAATTTAAAGGAAATTGTGCCGATGACGCTCGAAAGCGTCGATGAAATAATCGCGCGCTGCGACGTGGTTTTTGCCTCCGTTCCACACGGAGTTTCCGAGGAAATGGCAGTAAAATGTCAGGCTGCCGACACCGTGCTTATTGACCTTGGCGCGGACTTCCGTTTGAATGATGAAGCGGATTACAAAAAATGGTACGGCAAGGAGTACAAGCACCCCGAGCTGCACGAAAAATCGGTGTACTGCATACCCGAGCTGCACCGCGACAGAGTAAAGAATGCGCCGATTATCGGCAATCCGGGCTGCTATCCTACGTCAATTTCGCTGGGACTTATGCCTGCGATTAAGTCAGGAATTATTGAAACTGCACATATAATAATAGATTCTAAGTCGGGAGTGACTGGTGCTGGCCGCGGACTCACGCAGGGCACACACTATCCCGATACGAACGAAGCGTTCGCTGCATACAAGGCTGGCTGTCATCGTCATGCGCCCGAAATTGAGCAGACACTGACCGAGCTTGCGGGCTCGAAGGTGAAGGTAACGTTCGTTCCACACCTGCTTCCTGTCAATCGCGGAATCGAATCGTCGATGTATGTAACGTTGAACGAAAAAGGAAGCACGATGAATATCGAGCAGATTCACAAAATATATACTGACGCTTACGCTAATGAACGTTTTGTTAGAGTTGAAAAACTTGGCAATTATGCTAATATTAAGAATGTGCGTATGTCAAATTACTGCGACATATCGTTGCACCTCGACGAGCATTGCAGCACGCTGATAATCTCGTCTGTAATCGATAATATGGTCAAAGGTGCAGCTGGACAGGCACTTCAGAATATGAATATACGTTTCGGACTCGACGAGTCAACCGGACTTCTCACACCTCCGCCGGCATTTTAAACAGATATATCGCTGCAACTGGATATGAAAACAGTAATAATAACGGGCGCATCACGTGGTATTGGACGAGCGACTGCGGAGTATTTCGCTGAGCATGACTGGCGAGTGATTGTAAATTATAACCATAGTGCGGCTGAAGCAACGGCGCTTGTTGATACAATTCGTGCAAATAATGGTGAAGCATACGCGTTTCAGGCTGATGTCGGCGAATACGAACAATGTAAAGCACTTGTTGAATATGCTTTGTCATTCGGAAAAGTTGATGCACTTGTTAATAATGCGGCAATATCTGAGGTGGGGCTGTTCGATATGCTGTCGATTGAACGTGAACGACGCTTGTTCGATGTCGATTTGTTTGCACCGATGAATCTTTCGCGGCTAATTTTGCCGCATATGATACATGAAAAAAATGGCGCAATTGTGAACATTTCATCGATGTGGGGACAAGTCGGCGCGTCGTGTGAGGTTCAGTATTCGACCGCGAAAGCGGCGATTATTGGCTTTACGAAGGCATTGGCAAAGGAAGTCGCGCCGTCTGGAATACGGGTAAACTGTGTCGCACCCGGAGTTATCGACACCGAAATGAACGCACATTTATCAGAAACTGACATTTCTGCACTTTCCGAGGAAATACCGATGTGTCGTATCGGGACAGCGAGAGAAGTGGCAGAGTGCATATATTTTCTGTGTGAAAATGGCAACTATATTACGGGTCAGATAATAGCTCCAAATGGCGGAATAGTAATGTAATTTTATTGTGAATAAAATGGAGATAAATAACCATGACTGAATATAATAATATACCATGCAATGGTATTGTACCCTGCGATGGCGGTGTTTGCGCGGCGAAAGGCTTCAAAGCGACCGGTATTCACGCAGGACTACGCAAAAATAAAGATAAACTCGACCTTGCGTTGATTTGCGCAGAAAAAGAGTGCAACGCCGCCGGTGTTTTCACGACTAACCGTGTGTTCGCAGCGCCTGTTGGAGTTACCCGCGCTCACCTGAAAAATGGAAAAGCGAGAGCGGCGATCTGCAACAGTGGAAATGCAAACGCGTGCTGCACTGACGGCTACGAAAAAGCGGAAGCAACCTGTGCGGCTCTCGCCGAAAAGCTTGGAATTCAGGCGGACGATGTCATCGTCGCTTCGACTGGAGTCATCGGTGTTTCGCTTCCAATCGAACCGCTCGTAGCTGGAATCCCGACCTTGATAGACACGCTTAGCGATGATTGTGACGCATCAGATCGTGCAGCGAGTGCGATCATGACGACTGACACGAAAAAGAAGGAATTTGCATTCGAAATGCAGCTCGGCGACAAAATTGCACGAATCGGTGGTATATGCAAGGGTTCAGGAATGATTCAGCCAAATATGGCAACTATGCTGTGCTTTATCACAACCGACGCAAATATTTCGTCAGAAATGCTGCAAAAGGCACTGTCTGAAGTTATTTGTGACACATTCAATATGGTGAGTGTTGATGGCGATACTTCTACGAATGACATGGTAACTGTTATGGCATCGGGACTTGCTGGAAATGACGAAATTGCAGCTGATTGCACAGAATTCGAAGTATTCAAGTCCGCTCTCAAACTGATTTGCACAAAACTTTGTACGGCTATTGCTGCTGACGGTGAGGGCGCAACAAAGCTGATAGAGTGCGATATCCGCAATTTCAGCGATTCCAATGGCGCTCGTGTGCTTGCAAAATCTGTAATCAATTCGTCACTTGTAAAAACTGCGATGTTCGGTGCAGACGCGAACTGGGGACGCGTATTATGCGCACTCGGATATGCTGGGCTCGACATTGACACAAGTAAAATCGATGTGAAATTCATTAGTGATGCAGGCGAAATTCTCGTATGCGAAAATGGCTGCGGCTATCCGTTCTCAGAGGAGAAGGCAAAGGATATACTCCTGCGCGATTCTATAACAATTGATGTTGACATGAAGTCCGGTGATAAGTCGGCTAAAGCGTGGGGCTGCGATTTAAGCTACGAATACGTGCATATTAACGGAGATTATCGCTCGTAATTTGGCTAATCGCACATAATTGTGGCTATATTGTAAACGATAGAGGAATGGCAATGATAATATCAAATCAGGATAAAGCGTCGGTTTTAATCCAGGCGCTTCCATATATACAAAAATATACCGGCAAAACCGTTGTAATAAAGTACGGCGGAAATGCGATGATAAACGAAGAACTGAAACAGGCGGTAATTTCTGATATTGTGCTGCTTTCGCTGGTTGGAATCAATACTGTACTTGTTCACGGCGGCGGACCAGAAATTTCACAAATGCTCAAAAAAATCGGCAAAGAGTCGAAATTTATCAACGGATTGCGTTATACCGATGATGAAACTATTGACATTGTGCAAATGGTTCTTGCCGGAAAAACAAACAAAGATCTCGTAAACAAGATACAGCAGATTGGTGGTCGTGCGGTTGGACTTTGCGGAATCGACGGCGCACTCATCAAGGCGAAGAAACTTGGCGGTGATGTTGACCTTGGAAATGTCGGCGAAATATACGAAGTTGACGCTTCGATTATACGCGATAATATCGAAAAAGGCTATATTCCTGTTGTATCAACCGTCGCTTATGGTGATTCTGACAGTTCGGTATATAATATCAATGCGGACACAGCTGCGTGCAAAATTGCTATCGCACTCGGCGCGCAGAATTTAATGTTGCTCACCGATACACGCGGAATTCTTCGCGACGCTCACGACGAATCAACGCTTATTCCGGAGGTTCGTGTGGATGAAGTTCAGCAGCTTATCGACAACGGCGTAATTAGTGGCGGCATGATTCCGAAGGTTGAGTGCTGCGTAGACGCAGTCCGTGGTGGGATCAATCACACAGTAATTCTCGATGGTCGTATCCCTCACTCGATACTTATAGAAATGCTCTCTGATGAAGGTATCGGAACGTTATTTAAAAAATAATAGGTGAATTTATTATGAATACAAATGAAATAATTTCGCTTGACCAACAGTACATAATGCCAACATATGGACGGCTTCCGATAGCGCCTAAGTCTGGCAAAAACGCTACAATGGTTGATGCAGATGGAAAAACTTTCATCGACTTCACGAGTGGTATCGGTGTAAATTCTTTGGGCTACTGCGATGAAAATTGGATAAAAGCGATAACTGCACAGCTGAATTCAATCCAGCATATGTGCAACTATTACTATTGCGAAAATGCAGGAAAAGTTGCAGAACAGCTTATCAAGCTATCAGGAATGGCGCAGGTGTTCTTCGGAAATTCCGGTGCAGAGGCGAACGAAGGTGCAATAAAGCTTGCACGCAAATATTCATACGATAAATATGGAGCTGGACGTGCGACAATAGTTTCACTCGAAAGCTCGTTCCACGGACGAACGATTACAACGCTCGCTGCAACCGGTCAGGACGTATTCCACCAGTATTTTTACCCATTCACTGAGGGGTTCAAGTACGTTCCAGCAAACGATTTTTCAGCACTTGAAGCAGCTTGCACATCCGATGTTTGTGCTATAATCGCTGAGCCGATACAGGGCGAGGGCGGAGTAAATGTACTCGAAGATGGATATGTACAAAAATTACGTAAATATTGCGATGAACACGATATATTGCTTATATTTGACGAAGTGCAGACCGGAATAGGACGCACTGGAAAATTCTTTGCACATGAATATTTTGGAATCAAGCCGGATATAATGACTCTTGCGAAGGGACTTGGCGGTGGACTTCCGATTGGTGTATTTATCGGAGGCGAAAAGGTAAAGGATTGTCTTGGCGCGGGTATGCATGGAACTACTTTCGGTTCGAATCCCGTTGTATGCGCAGGCGCACTTGAGGTAATAGCACGAGTATCGAAGCCTGAATCCCTTGACGAAATCAACAAAAAAGGTGAGTATTTTCGCACAAAATTATTAGAAGCTGCACCAGCTAAGCTCATTGGCATTCGTGGAAAGGGTATGATGATCGGTGTTCAGACTAATGCAAATCCGAAGGATATCCTGCATATTTGTGCAGATAACGGTCTGCTTGTGCTGACTGCCGGAAAAGATGTCGTTAGACTCCTTCCGCCGCTTACGATTTCTTATGAAGAAATTGACGCAGGACTGGCTATACTTATCGACGCGCTGAAATAAATATATTTACAATTTTCGAAAGGATGAACATAAAGATGAAAAATGATCTCTTAAAAATGGCTGATCTCACCAAAGATGATATATTCGACATACTTAATCTTGCCTCTCAGCTCAAATACGAGCGCAAGAATGGTATTGAGCATCACCACCTTGCCGGTAAGTCGCTTGGTATGATTTTCCAGAAGGCTTCCACACGTACTCGTGTTTCGTTTGAAACTGGTATGTACCAGCTCGGCGGTCAGGCGCTGTTCCTGTCTTCACGCGACCTCCAAATCGGACGCGGCGAGCCAGTTGAGGACACCGCGCGTGTGCTCTCTCGCTACCTCGACGGAATCATGATCCGTACATTCGCTCAGAAGGAAGTTGAGGATCTTGCAGAGTATGCGGATATTCCGATAATTAACGGACTTACCGATTATTGCCATCCATGTCAGGTACTGGCGGATTTGCAGACCATTCGTGAGTTCAAGGGTGGATTTGACGGCTTGAAAATGTGCTACATCGGCGATGGAAACAACATGGCGAACTCGCTTATCGTTGGCGGCTTGACTGTTGGGATGAAGGTTTCGGCTGCTTGCCCTGACGGATATCATCCGGACGCACAGGTGCTCGATTTTGCTAAGCCATACGGAACTAATTTCAAGCTCACCGACAACATTTTTGAGGCAGCAATGGATGCAGATGTCATTTTTACCGACGTTTGGACATCAATGGGAGAAGAAGCCGAGGCTGAAAAACGCCGCATCGCGTTCAAGGGATATCAGATAAACGATGAATTGATCGATGTTGCTGCGAAGGACGTTATGGTTCAGCATTGTCTGCCGGCTCACCGTGGCGAGGAAATCACTGCGAAGGTGTTTGAAGCGCACGCAAAAGAGATTTTCGAGGAAGCCGAAAACCGTCTCCATGCTCAGAAGGCTGTCATGGTCAAGCTGATGGGTCAAAAATAATTTAATAATATAAAAAATGACTATGAAGCATATGTTTCATAGTCATTTTGTTGTTTAATTTTATAATTATAAAAATTGTATAATGTGATTTTTTTGCTCGCTTATATTGCATTTTTTGCAAATATATGATATAATATACATAACATAATTTTAAAGGAAAATGGCAATGTCAATAAAAAATATAAATGAAATTTTGGCGCGCGCGCGCACTGGCGACGCTCTCTCGGCAGATGACGCGCTCACGCTTTTCGAATCCGATACTTTGATTGATGAGATTGCAGAAGAGTTGCGCAGCAGGTATTTCTCAAAAGTGGTGACAATTACCGCACCGTTCGATTCGGTTGGTGCAGGAGAAGCGCTTGCTGGTGCGGGGCATAGGCGGTTGATTTGTCGTGTTGGCGGCGATTGCGATGAATTTTCGGTTGAGCAAATGCTCGCGTATCGCAGCGGAAAGTGTGGAATTCGCCGTATCGACGCGTGTATGGTCGGTCAATCGAGCCCAGCACAATTTGAAAACTTGCGTCCGCTTATTTCTACGCTGATACTTCCGGCTGCGAATTCTGGTGAGCCGCTTGATGTTGAACTCGAGTCTGGCGAGTCGGTCGAGCTTACTCCCGAAATTTTTGCGGCACTCAACATAGGATTTGCAGATATTGGACTCAGTGCGCGCTTCACGGTAGATTACAAAAATGAGCTACGAGTGTTGCTTGATCGTACAGAATCTATAAAAAAATGCACTGATGAGACGATTGTAAGAACTATCGTCGTTAAGCGTGATGAAGCTGTCGCTGACGAAATTTTCTTGCGAATTTGTGCTGTTCTGCGCATTGCGTGTCCGCAAGCTGGATTGATGATATCGTCGAATGAGCCGCTGAATATATTCAAAACAAGTGCAACAAGTGTTCAAATTGACTCCACAGTGATGTCGCTCGATATGACTGTGAATCAGTTTCTGCACGCCGGATTTCTTCCGAGCTTTTGTTCGGCATGCGGTCGTGAGGGCAGGGTAGGATGTGAATATCAGAAGCTATGCCGCGAGGGACATATGAATAGTTTATGTTTTCTCAATGCGTTGTTGAGTTTGAAAGAATATTTGTCAGATTTTGCCAGCCAAGACACGAGGATTATTGGTACAGACACAATTTTGCGTGAGCTATACACTATACAAAACGCTGAAGTACGGGGCTTGATCGTTCATGCGATGAAGGATATTCGTTCTGGAAAACGCGATTTGCATATTTGAATATAGCAAAAAAAGTAGAGAGCTTATAGCTCTCTACTTTTAATTTTATTTATTTTAATATGCCTTCGACAATTCCAACAACTGCCGCAAGTGCTTCAGACAGCTTTGACACATCCTTGACACCGGACATTGCGTTGTCTGGACGGCCGCCACCCTTGCCGCCGGTGAGCTGAGCTGCTGCGCCGACGATTTTTCCAGCATGAGCGCCAGCAGAAACTGCGTCTTTACCACAGCCGCAGAGCAGATTTACCTTACCTTCGCAATTGGTCGAAAGTAAAATCACCGCATTTGAGTTCTGCGACTTGAGGTCGTCGATTACTTGACGTGCTGCATCGGGGTTCATTCCATCGGTACTTGATACCACAACTGTAACTGCGCCAACCGTAACCGCGTTATTCATGATATCAGCGGTTTTAGAAGCTGCGATCTTCGCGTTGAGCGATTCGATTTCGTGCTTTGCTGATTTTAGCTCGTCGGAAATCTGTGCGCCGCGCTTTGCGATCTCAGCAGGTGCGGATTTCAGCTCGCGCGCGGTGTCGTTGATGAGCTGTTCGCGTTCGTGCAGGAACTTCAGCACTTCAAGACCGGTAATTCCCTCGATTCGACGAACTCCAGCTGCGACTGATGACTCAGAAATTATTTTGAACAGACCGCATTTTCCAGTATTATCGAGATGAGTACCTCCGCAGAGCTCGGTCGAGAATGTTCCCATCTTTACCATGCGGACAACATCACCGTACTTTTCGCCAAATAATGCCATTGCGCCATTCGCACGTGCGGTTGCGATGTCGGTTTCTGTTGTGACAATGTCTTCTCCGAGCAAGATATGAGCGTTGACGAGCGATTCGACCGCGGTAAGCTCTTCCTCAGTCAGCGCCGCAAAGTGTGTAAAGTCAAAACGTGCGCGGTATTCGTCAACATACGAACCCGACTGCTGAACATGAGTGCCGAGCACCTGACGAAGTGCAGCCTGCAGAAGGTGTACCGCAGAATGATTGCGCTTGATTGCCTGACGGCGCATTTCGTTGACCTCAGCTCTGACTGGGTCGCCGACCTTGACATCACCGTTGACCAGCGTGCAGAGATGGATATACACTCCGTCCGACTTTTTCGTGTCAGTTACGGTTATCATCGTGTCGTGATCGTAAATAGTTCCAGTGTCACCAACCTGACCGCCACCCTCGCCATAGAAGGGGGTTTTGTCAAGAATTATCGTGCAGTCGCCTTCGGTGACACGCTCAACTGGAGTGTCATCGACGATAAGTGCGATAACCTTAGCGTCGTTGGTAATAGTTTCTTCATAACCTGTGAAAATTGTTTTGGGGAGCTCAGCAAGCATAGTCTTTGACGTATCGCTCCATCCTGAGATATTAGCGCGCGCCTGACGTGCACGGTTTTTCTGAGCATCCATCAGTTCTTTGAACTTGTCCTCGTCAATTCCGAGATTCTTTTCACTGACGATCTCGCGTGTAAGATCAATCGGGAATCCAAATGTATCGTAAAGCTTGAAGACCTCTTCACCCGAGATAGTGTTTATTCCGTCGGTAAGTGCGCGGCGAGTGAGATTCGACAAAATTGTAAGTCCTGCGTCAATTGTAGCGTCGAAGCGCTCTTCCTCCATCGAAATTACTTTCAGAATGTAGCTGTGCTTTTCGACGAGCTCTGGATATGCGCCGGCATTCTGGTCGATAACAACTTCACAGAGATCAGTCAGGAACGGACGATTGATTCCGAGCAGCTTACCATGACGTGCGGCGCGGCGCAGAATACGTCTAAGCACATATCCGCGACCCTCGTTCGACGGAATAACGCCGTCCGAAATCATGAATGTTGCGCTGCGGATGTGGTCGGTTACAACACGGATAGAAATATCATTATTTGCATCGACACCATATTTTTTGCAAGAAATCGAACAAACTGTATCTAAAATTTTGCGAACTGTGTCAACTTCAAAGAGATTATCGACACCTTGCATAACACATGCAAGACGCTCAAGTCCCATTCCGGTATCAATGTTCTTCTGTATAAGGTCGGTATAGTTGCCGTTTCCATCATTGTTGAACTGCGAAAAAACGTTGTTCCAGATTTCCATATATCTGTCGCAATCGCAGCCGGGCTTGCAGTCAGGCGAGCCGCAACCGTACTTTTCTCCGCGGTCGAAATAAATTTCGGAGCAGGGACCACATGGACCTGAACCATGTTCCCAGAAATTATCGGCCTTGCCGAGACGAACGATATGTGCCGGATCGACACCGATTTCATCTTTCCAGATGTTGTAAGCCTCGTCATCGTTTTCATATACAGAAGGCCAGAGCAAGTCAGCCGGGATCTCGAGCACTTTTGTCAAAAATTCCCATGCCCATGCGATCGCTTCATGCTTGAAGTAGTCACCGAAGCTGAAGTTGCCGAGCATTTCGAAATAAGTTCCATGACGCGCGGTGTGACCGACGCGGTCAAGGTCGGGTGTGCGAATACATTTCTGGCAGGTAGTGACGCGGTTGCGAGGTGGTGTGACCTCACCGGTGAAGAATTTCTTCATCGGTGCCATGCCGGAATTGATCAGCAGCAAAGATTTATCGTTATTTGGTATCAGCGAGTAGCTGGGAAGGCGAAGATGACCCTTCGATTCGAAGAAGGAGAGGTATTTTTCGCGCAGCTCATTTAAGCCTGTCCATTGCATTGTAAAATTCCTCCGGAAATTCCGATAGTTATCAGATTATGTTTATTACTATATTATATCAAATTTATAAGCGCTTGTCAATAGGCGTAATGTACATTTTCACGACGGCAAAATATGAATCAATCGGTTATAAATCCGGTTATCAGCTCGTGCGGTGTAACATCGAACGCGGGGTTATAGGTCTTCGCACCGTCGGGCGACAGTGGTTCACTGAACCATAATTCGCCGATCTCACTCGGATCGCGCTGTTCGATTATGATATCTTTGCCGGTCGGTGTCGACATATCAAATGTTGACTTCGGCGCGGCAACATAGAAGGGAATATTATAATATTTCGCCAAAATTGCTACTCCGGATGTACCGATTTTGTTCGCAGTGTCACCATTCGCAGCGATGCGGTCCGCACCGACGATCACCGCGTCGATTTTGCCCTGCGACATCAGACTCGACACCATGTTGTCACATATCACTGTCGTGTCAATTCCATTTGCTGCCAGTTCAAACGCCGACAATCTCATACCTTGCAGCAGTGGACGAGTCTCGTCACAGTAGACTTTGAAGTCTATTCCACGTTCGTGTCCGAGATGAATCGGCGCGAGGGCGGTTCCGTAGCGAACAGCGGCGAGCTGGCCGGCATTGCAATGTGTTAGAATATTGCGCGATCTGCCAAGTATTTTTAGTCCATTTTCACCAATTCTACGGCATGATTCTATATCTTCATCACGGATTTTCAAGCATTCCTCGTGAAGTTTAGTGACAATTTCGACAACCGATAAATTCGAGTGTGTATCAGTTACATTCTGCATACGGTCGAGCGCCCAAAAGAGGTTGACTGCCGTGGGACGTGACGATGCGAGATATTCACGTGCAGCGCCTATCTTTTGGAAAAATATTGATTTATCTCCGCAATTAACCAACTGTTTCGCGGCAAGATAATACCCAATTGCTGCCGATACACCGATCGCTGGAGCGCCGCGGACTCGCAGTGAGCGAATCGCTTCGAAAATCTGCACTTGCTCGGTCAATGCGATGAGCTCGAGTCGGCGCGGCAGCTGAGTTTGGTCGATTATAACCAGTGCGCTGCGTTCATCGTCGAGCGCAACTGTGTCTGGCAGCGCGACCACCGAGCCGTCAAATTTAGTTTCCTTCATTATTATATATGCCTTTCTGGTTAGTTATTTTAAAACGATAATGCGGCATGTCGACACCTCGATAATGCTTCGTCCAACTGTCAGCAATTTCCATTCCAACGCGCTGCGCTACCTTCTGCGACGCGATGTTCGTGTCGCGTATGATCGAGCAAACTTCGTCAGCCCCAAGCCGTGTGAAGGCATAGTCCCTACAAGCTATTGCTGCCTCGGTCGCATATCCCTTATGCCAGTAGGCTTTTTGGAACAAATAACCAATTTCCAGTACTATTTCATCATGCCAAGGCTGTTTTGTGAGTCCGCATTGCCCAATCATCTCGCCAGTTTCCTTTAAAATTACGGCCCAAAGACCGAATTTATGGTTGTATTCAATATAACGCGCGAGTTGACGGTCGAGCCAATCCTGCACTTCAGAATCATTGAAGGCACCATTATATGCGTACATTACATCATTGTCCTGTAAAATTTTACATAATGCGGTGTAATCTTCCTGATTCATTTCGCGCATTTTTAGACGTTTAGTTTCTATTGTTGTGCTCATAAAAGTAATAAATAATTACATTTCAGTAAGCGCAAATTCGACTGCTTTTCCGATGACATCAGCCATACGAGTCATACCGAGATCGTTTGGATGGCAGCCGTCGACCGTGCAATCCTCACGCATTTCTCCTGCGAACAGGGAGTATCCGTCGACAAACAGAACCTTTTCACCGCGCAGTCGTGCGTTGTTGTATGTATTGTATATTACGTCGCGGCGCTTGAGCGGGTCGGCGCTTCTGAGCCAAAAGTCAGGCTTTCCGACAAATATCACAGGAATATCGGGGTGAGCAGTACGAATTTTTGTGTACATTTTCTCATGCGTTTCTGCAAGATATTCCGGATTTGGAGCGTTGTGGTCATAGTCGCAAACGAAAACCGAAAAATCGAGCGATGCCATGTAGTCTACGATTGCGTCTTCGGCTTTTGCGCTTCCGGAGAAGCCGAGATTTATGTAGTTTGTGTCGAGGCGACGTGAGATTATCGCTTCATACGCCATTCCAGCGCGGGATGCACACCCACCTTGAGTTATTGACGAGCCGTAAAAAAGTACTGGCCGCTCGTATTTGTAGTCGCTGTGTGCGTCAAGCGTCGAGGTCGAATCGAGTCCAAGATATAATTCGACTGCGCCCGAATAGAGTGGGAAGTTGACAGTGAGCTCCTTTTCACCGTCTGGAAGCTCGATGATTCCATCATATCCGGTGGTGTAGTCGTATGGCGGTCTGAACAGCGACAGAAATGTATCTCTGCCACCATTTTTGGACATATAAACATCCAAAGAAGATGAGCCAATCAGACACATATTTATCATTTTTGCTGAACTTTTGGTTATAACTTTCATTGCAAGATAGCGCGATGTCGTCTTAAAGCGAACACGCCCTCCAGCGGTTTCAAAGTTGAGTCCTTTTACGCTGTCGCTTGTTGCCTCGGCGACTGATTCGGGAATTCGGTGATAAACCGATTGATTTTTCGCGTCATAGAGTCCGTAGATTCTGAACGGGTCGGATTTTACGTTGTAGAATCGGAGATTTTCGCGAGATGTGAGCTCGTTGGAAGTGATTCCAAGCTCCTCGCAGCTAAAGCTTTTTACATTGATCATGATATTTTCCTTTCAATTTGTAATGTCACAAAAACACAAAAATATATTACATAAATTGTAATATATTATTCCATTTATCAGCGAGGCGGGGAAGTGTCCATGCGGCGTTTGCCGGGCTGGTAGATGGAAGACAAGTGGCAGTAATTCCAGTTACTGTCAACATATATTGCCGATATAATTTGTCAGCGGTTTTGCCATTTGTGAATATTTGTGCAATATTAGCTTGCGATAATATTAATGAAATATCATTTGGTATAACATCGCGGATGCTTGCGTCGGACGAGCCTTCAACGTCGCATGCGGCACAGACATCCCACAACGCGATGTGATTGCTAAGCAACAATTGTCGCTTTTCTTCGATCGTATTTGGTATCGGCGAATTTGTCAATTGTGCGATAAGCTTCCAGAAGCGGTTTTGCGGGTGTCCATAGAAAAATCCTTCTTCACGCGACTTTACAGACGGGAAGCTGCCAAGTATCAAAATGCGCGATTCTGCATTCCAAACAGGAGGAAAAGTATGAATATACTGCATATATTAACGCTTCCTTGCCTTTGCATTTTTGGCGATAAAAGCTAAGAAGATTCCAACAACTATCATCACACACAGCGCAATCGCAGCTGGTATGTTTTTCTGATACAATGTTAGAGCAAGCACAAATAAGAAAGCTAAGCACAAAATACCAAATAATGGATACTTGATCCACCGACTCACTTTCGAATCTCCTGCTATTTCAATGCCGAGTTCTAATGCCAACGTTGCAATAAATTCGAATATAAAATCCATTTTATATCATCTCCCAAATAGCATAATGCTCAAGTTATTTCTTTCTTGCAACTATAAGCTTGTATATTTCGTGCAGAGCGAACGTCATCAACGTCATTATAGCGCATATGCCTATCGCAAGCGGTGACAGCGCGGTAATTCCGAAAATTGCACCAAAACTCGGGATGAGTATTCCTGCAGCGATAAATCCGACAAGTCCGACGACGAGCAGCGCATATATCGTATTTACACGCATATTTGCCGCTAACAAGCTGCGGTCGCTTCCAAGTTCAGTCAATGTCATGAGCTGGAATAGTGTGAATGAAATAAAGATAAGCGATGAATATTCTTCTGCGCCAAGCGGAATATTGAGGTACGTCAGCAGCGGATCAATCGAAAGCAGCATAACTGCTTCGAACAGCGCGTACAAAATCGGACGTAAGTTAGTTATTACGACGTGGTCGAGCGCTTGTTCAGCGTCATCACGCATAGTCAGAGCGTCGTGCGGCGGCTTCGCAAATGCAGATGAAATCACCGCAGCAAAATCGAAAATCAGTCCACCGAATATTAGTTGTTCGGGAGATAATGCGCTTACTCCTGCGAAATTTGCGCCAAGTATCAGAAAAATTCGTGCAAATTGCACAGTGACGAGATAGCGAACGATGCGCAGCAGATTTTTATAGATCGACCGCGAGTATTCCAGCGCTGATACGACTGCTGCAATTCCGCCGTCGCCATGCTCGTCCGCGTCGGAAACAACTACGTCCGAGATGAATTTCAGAGCCTCCGAATCGAAAGTCTTTCCGTTTGGGTTCGCGATTCGCGAGTATGCGGGAGTCTGGCGGCTGCGAATGTCGATTCCGTGGTGCGACGCTTTCGGTGAAATTGTCACACTCTGCGCGAATCCAACGTCCGCTTGCCTCAGCAGCAGCGCGCCGTTGATTCCGCCTGCGAGCAACCCGACGTGGTGTCCGTCCTCACGCAGCATTGCGACGAGCTCAGCGAGCCGCGCTGCCGGAATGCCACAGTACATATTATATAATGATAGATTTGTGCGAAGCATGTCGCGATTCATCGCGAGCAAGCGGTTTTCGGTCAGAATTTCGCGCTCATTTTTGATTATTCCGATCGAAATCGCGAGATATTTGTCGCTCTCGGTGTAGCGTTCGGTCGTCATAATAACGCGGATTCCGGCGGCTCTACAACGTTCGATAGTCTGCGCAACGCCAGATTGCAGCGGCTCGCGGATGGCGATGAGCCCTTCGAACACGAGGTCGCTCTGAATTGCTCCGATTCGCTGTAGATTATTGTAACCAGTTGTACCGGACGCGACCGCGACGACCTTGTACGAGTTCTTCGTCAGACTCTCCGCCGCGCCAAGGAACGCGAGTCGGTCGTCGGTCGACATATGAAATGTTCTTCTATTTTCAATGAAATATTCACAAGAATTTAATATTTCTTCCGCACCTCCGCGGCAGACTGCAAAGTAGTGACGGTCGGGGTCGAGGGTCAGGGTAGTGTCGAATTTCGACGCGCCGCCAGCGGATTTGTGCTCGATTATCGGGTACGCGCGGTCGATATTAGCATTGTAGAGCTTCAGCTCGGACGCGAGGTTGATGATGGATTCCTCTTCAGGCGTGATTCGCCGCGAGCTCGAGTTGAGGCTTGCGAGTCCCGATGAGTAGATCCCGGTCGAAATTACAGCGCGAAGCACGATCTGCGTCAGCTTGTCGACGCGGTCGATGTCAGTCGCACTGTACAATTTGCGCGGCAGGTAGATTTTGTCAGCAAAGGCGTGCGACTGGGTAATCATGCCGTCTTTTGGGACAATAAGCACATCAAGTTGCTTCAATTGCTCCAATTTTTCGGCATTTTTGATAAGCGCACCGACGTTTATGTCGCGGCGACGCTTCATTGCGTTGAAGATTCCGCAGCCGATTATTATGTAGCCGAACGCCATGAACAACTCGGACATCGATGCGGCGGCGAGTGAAATTCCGGTTAGAAATACATCGAACACACCGTTGTCGCCGTAGCCGATAAACAAGTCAGCTATAGTTACTGCGAAAATTATCGCGAGCATGGTCATGCTCCAAATAGAGCAGTATTTTTTCAGTTTTGTTAAAACATGGAGATTTTCGTGCGTAACTATCGGTTTTGTCTTGCCAAGCGACGCGGCAAGCGCTCCGTCTCCGGTCGCGGCGACGATGCAGCGCGCATTTCCGGCGGTCACTATCGTAGCCGCGAATGCCATGTTCAACTGCCGTTCGGGTGCGAGTCCGGGCGCAAAATACGAAAAATTCGCGTCCTTTCGCACCGAAGTCTGCACGCCAGTCAGAATCGCTTCGTTTACAAAGAAATTTTCGGCGGCGAAGATCCGGCAGTCTGCGGGCACGATGTCGCCGGCGGACAGGAATATCACGTCGCCCGGGACGAGCGAGCGCATGTCGACGAGCGACAGCTTGCCGTCGCGCATGACCTTCGCGGTCGGAAGCGAGTAGGCAGCCATGCCCTCAAGCACACGCTGCGCCTTGACAAATGTAAATACCGCTGCAATGTAGTTGATAATCAGCATGAGGACGATGGCTCCGGCGGCGACCGGAACCTCGAAAATTGCAGCTACAGCTGCCACTACGAGCAGCAGCAGCGAGGCGAAATCGGGGAGAATGTACGAGCGGTAGCCGAAGAAGCTGCTGGTCGGCGTTGGGTAGATGTTATTCGCGCCGTACTCGCGGCGAGTTTTCGCGGCGGCGGAACGTTTGAGCCCCACGCCGCGGTCGGTAGAGAAGCGCTTCTCCAGCTGCTCGATTGATTTATCGTACCAGGTTTCGTTCATGATTATTTTACAATAGCTTCATCAAATAAAGCTGTACGAGAGGTTGTCGCCATCCGCGTCAATTCCAACCGCTTCCAATTTCTTTGTGTAGTTGGAAATGATTTCAGCGGCGATTTTGTCCTCTACCTCGGTCTGGATATAACGGCGGAGGTTGCGCGCACCGTATTTGCGCGAGAACGCCTTCTTCGCGATGACTGCGAGCGCAGCATCGGTGCAGCGGACGATTATCTGCTTTTCTTCGAGCGCCTTCTGAAGCTCGCCTATCATTATACGTGCAATTTCGACAAAATCAGCTTCTTCGAGTGCGCGGAAGGTGACGATTTCGTCTACTCGATTGATAAATTCAGGACGCAAAAATTCGGAGAGTGCTTTTTCGGTCTTGTTTTCTGCCATCGACGCTGCGTTAGTTCCGAATCCGGCATAGCCCGAACCGGTGCTCGAACCTGCGTTGGTCGTCATTACGAGTATCGCATTTTCGAAGTTTACAACCTTGCCGTGCGAGTCGGTGATCTTGCCGTCGTCGAGCACTTGCAGCAGAATGTTCAACACGTCGGGATGTGCCTTTTCAATTTCGTCAAGCAGCACAACAGAGTAGGGCTTGCGGCGTATTTTTTCGGTGAGCTGGCCAGCTTCATCGTAGCCGACGTAGCCGGGAGGTGAACCGATAATTTTCGATACCGCATGCTTTTCCATGTACTCGGTCATGTCGAGGCGGATCAGAGCGTCGGGAGAGTTGAACAGGTCGGTCGCGATAGTTTTGACGAGCTCGGTCTTTCCGACTCCGGTCGGTCCGGCGAAAATGAACGACACCGGCTTGCGCTTGTACGAAACACCCGCACGTCCGCGTTTTATCGCGCGAACGACCGCCGACACAGCCTCATCCTGACCTACGATATGCTCCTTCAAGCGCGCTTCGAGTTTGTCGAGACGCAGGAACTCGTTCTCGCCGATTGTAGTAGCTGGAACGCCAGTCCATATCTCGATAACGCTTGCAAGGTCGTCGAGCGTAACTTCGACGCTTTCCTTCGCAGCTTCGAGCGACTTCAATTTATCGCTGAGCTGCAATTCAGCCGTCTGCAATTCAGCGATACGCTGATAACGCTCGACATCATCGTCGGATTTTTGTTCAAGCTGTTCGCGTTCATTCTTAGCCGACTCAAGCTCAGCGGCGACTTTGTTGTATTCATTCAGCACAGGCGAGGTCAGCGAGACGTGAGCCGACGCTTCGTCGATGAGGTCTATCGCCTTGTCGGGCAGGAAGCGGTCGGTGATATAGCGCTCGGCGAGAGTCACCGCACGGCGTGCGATATCGTCCGGAATCTTGACCTGATGGAATTCCTCATAATAATGCTTGATACCGAGTATTACCTGTTGGCTGTCCTCGATAGACGGCTCGTCGACCATTACCGGCTGGAAGCGGCGTTCGAGCGCCGAATCCTTCTCGATATACTTGCGGTATTCGTCGAGCGTCGTTGCGCCAATCACCTGTATTTCGCCGCGGGAAAGCGCCGGTTTCAGGATGTTCGCGGCGTTCATCGAACCCTCAGCGTCGCCTGCTCCGGCGATGTTGTGTACCTCGTCGATCACGAGTATCGCGTTGCCTTGCTCCTTGACCTCGTTGATGAGTCCGAGCATACGCGACTCGAACTGCCCGCGGAACTGCGTGCCTGCGACTATCGCCGTGAGGTCGACAAGGTATATCTGCTTTCCGAGCAGCTTGTCGGGGACGTTGTTTTGTGCTATTTTCTGAGCGAGCGCTTCCGCAATGGCGGTCTTACCAACGCCCGGCTCGCCGATGAGACAAGGGTTGTTCTTCTGGCGGCGCGACAAAATCTGAACGATGCGGTCGAGCTCACGCTCGCGTCCGACTATCGTGTCGATTTTACCGTCGAGCGCCTTTTGATTGAGGTTCTGGCAATATGTCGTCAGATACTTCAGCTTGCCCTGTTTCCGCGCGTCACGGCTCGTGTCCTTCTTTTCGTCGCGTTTTCCTTCCTTATTACTATCTGCACTATTTTCGGGGCGCTTGTTCGACGATACGCCAAAGCTGCGGAAGAGCTTCGCGATGTCCATAGCTGGCGCGCCGCCCATTGGATTTGGCGGAGTTTCGCCGTCGCCGTCCGATTCGGGGGTGGGAATCATATTCTGCATATTTTCAGTGAACTGGTCGGATATCTCGTCGAGGTCGTCGCCGGAAACCCCCATTTTTTCAAGGATATCATTTACCGGCTTGATACCGAGTTCTTTTGCGCATTTCAGGCAGATACCTTCGGTAATAGTTTCACCGTTTTCGATTTTAGTGACATAAACCACAGCGACACGCTTGTGGCATCTTGCACACATTTCCATATTTTATATTTACTCCTTAGTTGTTTGCTTTTATTTGGTATTACTTAAACAGCAGCACGCCGCTGTTGTAGAAGAAGCGTAGGATAATTGAGCTTGAGATAACAGTGTCGTTGAATACGCCGGTGTTTATCGCTGACAGCGCGCGGATAAGTCCGACTGCGATGTTCGATATCACCCATGCCGACAAGAGCGCGCTCGCGATTCCGAATATCATACCGAGCAGCGTGTTCAGCGTATTCAGCACCGGAAGGCGGCATATCAGGTCGAGGATGAACGTTATGAGATTCAGCGCGATAAGCGCGGCGATGAATACAAGTATTGCTGCGACCACATTGCTTATCGTTTCAGCGGTCGGCGAGGCGATGTATCCGGCGAGCTCATTTATTGCGTCGCTGTCGGTTTTTCCGGCGAGCGCGTCGTTGTAGTACTCGTCGATTTTCTCGATATCGCAGCCGAACCGCGCCGCAACAAGCACGAGCGCTTCCGGTTTGTCTGTCATTATCTTAGAAAGCTCGAGCTGCTGTTCGCCGGCGGACACTATTTCGACTATCGAGCTCTTAACGATGTCGTTCACCCAGCTGTCTATATATTTTTCGCTCAGTATCTGTGATACTGGCGCGGTAAAAATGACGGTGGCTACTATCGCCAGTATCAGCGACAGAAAGCTCATTATCGACTTCACGAATCCGCGCATTATACCGAGATATATCGCAGATACTGCGGCGAGGATTATTATAATATCAATGATTAAACTCATATGCTGCCTTTCTATTGTTCCGCTGATCCAGCATTATTACTATCAACAGCATTTCCGCTTTCAACGGAATTATTGCCGTTTTCGACGGCATCACGGTCGATGTACCGTTCTGCCCAACTGCTCGTTTCACAGGTCAGCGCGTAGTTGTTCATCGCGAGCAGGAAGGAATTGCTGTCAAGCGGGAGTATGTCAAATCCGCCCGATTCGACGAGCATTTCGCCAATTCTGCGGTTGACGAGGTTTAGACGCGTAACACGATTGTTGGCGAGTATGAAAATATAGTCGCCCGACTCGTCGTGTGAAACTGCCGCAAGCTTGCCGTCGAGCTCGATCTCGCAGGTCGCGCGTCCGGTCATGTCGTACACGACGACGCGGTAGCTGTTGCCGAGGATGCCGCTCGCATATACACAGGTGAGGTACTTATCCGAGCAGTCCGCCATGACGAGCGAGGAAGGGAAGCTTACTGCGCGCACGAGGTCAAGGTCGGCGTTGTAGAACAAGAGCCCCGAATCGGTGATGACGGTCACGCCGCTTCCGGTGTAGTAGAGCGAGTACGCGAGCCCGCTAATTTTAGCCGACTTACGCACGCTGTCGCTGCCGGGCTTGACGAGGTCGAGCGTTGAAACGAAGCTGCCGTCGCGGCTGGTGAAGGTCATGATAGCGACCTCCGAGCCGTCGGACTTGTACTTAACGTCGGCGAGGTAGCTCTCGCGCAGGATACGGCTGATGAGGTTAAAGTCGGAGTCGTAGAGCTGCACGGCGGTGCGGTATTCGCGGGTCGAGGTCGCGATAACAAACGCGCCCGAGTCGGCGATGTCACCACCGGTGATGGGGTAGTCGAGCGTTTCGGAGTGCAGACGTGCGAAGGTGTTGAATATCGAGTACGAGTTGCCGCCGAGGTCAAGGCAGAGTGCGAACTTTGCGCTTGTTTTGAGTATCGGGTAGGTGTACTTGACCGAGTCGGTCATGATGGTGTTGCCGCGCGAGTCGTAGAGCGCGTACCCGTTCGGCGATAGGTAGCACAGATCGCCGATGAACAGCGACAGGCGGGTGTTGTCGCTCGATGAGTAGTTTATCTTTGTAGCAGTGATCGAAGTTTCGGTGTTTGTGAAGCTTATGAACTTCATTAGATATTGTAAATTCTCGATAGTTATCTCGCTGCGGTTGAAGGTGATCGACGTGAGCAGAAAGGCTATGAGCAAAATAATGGTAAAATATTTGGCACGCCGGAAGTGCTTGGCTACGTTTTCGTAGTACTTATTATTATCCGGTCCGGAGAGCTGGCGCTGCATTTCTATGACCATAGCTTTCGCCGCAGCGAAAGCTTCCTTTCTTTCCTTCTTGGGGCTTGTATTACGGGCATAGCCCGTATTGCGCAGCCAAATCGTGGTCATTGACCACGATAAAGCCACAAAAGGTGAGTCTGAAAATTTATTTTCAGACTTTCCTCCTGAGTTAGTTGTCTTGCGGAGAATTTGTTTATATAGTTACTATGTTTATATAAATTCACTTCTCTATATTATAACACAAGTTTTTAAAATAGTGGTATGTAGCTTGTGACATAATTTTGAAGTAATTGTTAATCTATTTCGTTTTTGCCCTAAAATAAAAAAAGTAACAAAATATATAATGACTGAACAGGTGTTTTGTGGTATAATATAGGTAATAGAAAATCGACAGCTTCTTTAGCTTGACGTAAATATATTATATAAGGAAGACTTCGCTTGTGCGAAGTATGGTATCTACTATGAAAACCTTACTTGCGGTCGACGGAAACAGCATTCTGAACCGCGCATTTTATGGAATACGCCCGCTTACCACCTCTGCGGGACTATATACTCACGCGGTATATGGATTCGCGAACATTCTCGCAAGGCAGATAGAGGAGGTCAAGCCGGACGCTTTTGCGGTCGCATTCGACGTGAAAGCGCCGACCTTCCGCCACAAGCAGTATGAAGGCTACAAGGCGAACCGTAAGGGTATGCCAGAAGAGCTGGCTGTGCAGCTGCCTTACGCTAAACGCTGTGCTGAGTGCATGGGCGCGCGCGTGCTCACACTCGAGGGCTGGGAGGCTGACGACATTCTCGGAACGCTGGCTGAACTTGGCGCAGCAGACGAGGATGAGTGGCGCGTGGATATCCTCACCGGCGACCGCGATTCGTTGCAGCTCATATCTGACAGCACGATGATCTTGCTTGCGACCAACGCCGACACGATCCACGTGGACCGCGATAAGTTTATCGAGATGTACGGCGTAAAGCCGGAGCAGTTCGTCGACGTAAAGGCGCTGATGGGCGATGCCTCAGACAGCATACCGGGAGTTGCGGGTATCGGCGAAAAGACGGCGCTGAAGCTGATAGCGGAGTTTTCGTCACTTGACAGTGTGTACGCGAATATCGGCTCGCCGAATATATCGAAGGGTATTCGCAACAGGCTTAATATGGGACAGGAGTCAGCGTATATGTCGCAGAAGCTCGCACGTATAGACTGCCATGCGCCGATCGATGTCACGCTGAATGAGCTTATCAGCGACGGCTATAAGCATCATGAGCTGCTTGAGTTGTTCCGCGAGCTTGAATTTTCGGGACTTATCAAGCGTTTCGGACTTGACGAACTCGAGCCTGTGTCTTCAAATTCAGAGCGTGCGCCGCGCAACGTAACTTCACTTAGCAATATAGACAGCTGCCTTGATAAAATGTCGGGAAGCTGTGCGCTGATATTCGACGGATCGCGTGTACAAGTCTGCTGCGATGGCGTGAATATTTATATATCGAACGCGGATTCTGCTAAATTCACGCAGTTTGCGGTCGCTCTGACCGAGAAGGGCTACAAGACCATCGTGTACGACTCGAAGAAATATTATGCGGAGTGCCCGCTGTTTGATGAAGATTTCATATTCGATTATGACGTAATGCTCGCCGCTTATGTGGTAGACCCGTCGGAAGGTTCGTATCTTGCAGAACGGCTTAAGCTGAAATATTTAGGCGAAGCAGGCGACAGACTTGACGCGTCCGAGCTGTGGCGGCTTGCTGAAGCGACCAAGCGGATAATCGTCGAGCGCGGTCAGGAGCGCCTGCTTGAAGAGATAGAGCAGCCGCTCGCGAGAGTGTTATCGCGTGTCGAGCGTGCAGGATTCAAAGTCGATCTGCGCGGGTTGAGTTCGTTCTCAGAGCAGCTCACTCAGCGTGCGAACGAGCTGCGCGAGCGCATATTCTTTGCCGCCGGAATGGAATTCAACATAAACTCACCTAAACAGCTTGGCGAGGTGCTGTTCGGACGGCTCGGACTGCCGACCGGCAAACGCAACGCCCGCGGCTATTCGACGAGCGCGGATGTGCTCGAGCGTCTCGCACCTTATGCACCAATAGTCAGTGACATACTCGACTACCGCCAGCTGACGAAACTGCGCACGACCTACGGAGAGGGACTGGCAAAGGCAGCCGATTCGACCGGACGCATCCATTCGAGCTTCAATCAGACGATAACAGCGACCGGACGGCTTTCGTCGACCGAGCCGAACTTGCAGAATATACCTGTACGCACCGAGCTGGGACGTGAAATGCGCCGCTTCTTCATACCGGACAGCCCCGACCGTGTGCTCATCGACGCTGACTATTCGCAGATCGAGCTGCGAATTTTGGCGCACATTTCGGGCGACGAGGCTATGCTCGAAGCCTTCCGAAGCGGGATCGACATTCACTCAGTGACTGCGTCTCAGGTGTTCGGTGTGCCGCTCGACGCTGTGACGCATGAAATGCGCAAACGTGCAAAGGCGGTAAATTTTGGTATCGTGTATGGTATCAGCGACTTTTCGCTGGCGCAGGACATCGGCGTATCGAAGAAGCAGGCGGGGGAGTACATCGACTCTTACCTTGCGAAGTACCCGAAGGTAGCTCAGTATCTGCATGATATAGTTGAGGCTGCGGGACGTGACGGCTATGTTACTACGATGTTCGGACGCAGACGCTATATCCCGGAGCTTTCGTCCGGCAAGAAAATGCTGCGTGCGTTCGGCGAGCGGGTGGCTATGAACAGCCCGATACAGGGAAGCGCAGCTGATATAATCAAGCTTGCTATGATAAACGTCGACCGCACACTGCGTGCGAGCGGGCTTGACGCTAAGCTGATATTGCAGGTGCATGACGAGCTGATCGTCGAGTCGAGCCGCGGTGACGCAGAGGAGGCAATGTCGCTCCTCGTAAAAGAAATGGAATCAGCGGTAGAGCTGCTGCTGCCACTGACCGTATCATCGTCCATAGGCGAGACATGGTACCAGTGCAAGCAATGAAATAATTGATTATCATGGGACTCTGTCCCAAACCCTGCTAAAGGAGCTTTTTGAAAAAAGCTCCTTTAGAATCCGCAAAAACTTTTAAAAATGTGTCAATGATTGAAAATTGCTTATTTTATTGACAAGGCGTGCAATATGTGGTATAATATTATATTATGAAGAAAAGTTGGTGGTACGTATTATCATTTTAGGTATAGACCCGGGGATAGCGATAGTTGGTTACGGAGTTATCGAGTACAAAAATTCGCGTTTTGTGACGCTCGCTCACGGCTCGATACAGACACCCGCGCACACAAACGTCGAGGACAGGCTCATGCAGATATATGACGAGCTCGACACGATAATAAAAATGTATCACCCGAGCGAAATGGCGATCGAGGAGTTGTTCTTCAACACCAACCAAAAAACGATGGTCCCAGTTGCCGAAGCGCGCGGAGTCATACTTTTGTGCGCGCGTCAGAATGGACTGAGCATTGCGGAGTACACGCCGCTGCAAGTCAAGCAGTCGGTAGTTGGCTACGGCCGCGCGGTCAAAAAGCAGGTAATGCACATGGTGTCGCTGATACTGCGGCTCGAAAATACGCCGAAGCTTGACGATACCTGCGACGCACTCGCAATTGCAGTCTGTCACGCAAACTGCAACGGCTCGCGTGTGCAGAATTACTATAATCTGCGTAAATAATATTACTTATTTGTGAGAGGGTAACTGATGTATTATTATCTGAGAGGCGAGCTTGCGCTTGCTGAAGCACATACGGCGGTCGTTGATTGCGGCGGAGTCGGGTATAAATTGACGGTCAGCGCGAATACTTTGGCGAATATTTCACCAAAGCTTGGAAAAGAAGTAAAATTATACACGTATCTTGCAGTGCGTGAGGACGCGATGGAGCTGTTCGGATTCGCATCGGAGAGTGAGCACTCGGCGTTTAAGCAGCTGATCAGTGTTTCGGGAGTTGGTCCGAAGGTCGCGGTCTCGATATTGTCGACATTAACGCCGGAGCAGTTCGCGGCTGCGGTATGCTCAGGCGACGCGAAAACGCTCGCGAAGTCTAAGGGACTTGGTGCAAAGGGCGCTGAGCGAATAATCCTTGAATTGAAGGAAAAATTGACAAAAGAATACGGAGCGTCAGCGTTGACAGCCGCGCCGGTGGGAATACAGACGAGCGGACGAATTTCGGACGCAGTAAACGCATTGCTCGTGCTCGGATACACGAAACAGGAAGCGACCGAAGCCTTGAAGGGAATCGACAGCAATTCGATGACTTTGGAAGCCATGATAACCGCTGCACTGCGCCGGTTAATGAAATAATAATATTACGTTTTTGAAACAAATGGCAGAGATTAGTTCGACGGAGAAGTCTCGCCTTGCTTGCAAGGCGATGGGGCCAACGGAGTCGAACGCGCATAATTTGTGATAGCTTATAAAAAGTCTTTTGCCATGGCTTTACGTCCTCGCAAGCGAGGACGTTCAGAAAAGCCGCGTAACCCCTTGAAGCAATTCGCGCAAACAAACAAAAGGAAGGGCACATGATGGAGTATGATGAGAACAGGCTTGTCGGCAGTGAGTATTCGCCTGAGGATGCTGATGTCGATAATAGCCTGAGACCAGTTAGGCTTGATGACTATATTGGACAGGAAAAAGCTAAGGAAAATCTGAAAATTTATATCGACGCTGCCAAAATGCGCGAGGAAACGCTCGACCATGTGCTGCTGTATGGCCCGCCAGGTCTCGGTAAGACGACGCTTTCCAATATTATTGCACGGGAGCTTGGTGTCAATATTCGAGTTACAAGCGGCCCGGCAATCGAGAAGCAAGGCGATTTGGTAGCGATCCTTACCAATTTGAGCGATAAAGATGTCCTGTTTATTGACGAGATACACAGATTGCCGCGGCAGGTCGAGGAAATTCTGTATCCAGCGATGGAGGATTATGTCGTCGATATTATTATAGGTAAGGGACCGTCGGCGCAGAGTGTGCATTTGCCGCTGCCGCGGTTTACGCTCATCGGTGCGACGACGCGTGCTGGACAGCTTTCAACGCCACTGCGAGATCGGTTCGGCGTGCTGCTCAGACTTGAGCTGTACACGGTCGAGGAACTCGCGACGATAGTAACGCGGTCGGCTTCGATACTCGGTATCGATATCGACAACGACGGCGCACTCGAGCTCGCTTCACGTTCACGCGGTACACCGCGTATCGCAAACCGCCTGCTCAAGCGTGTTCGTGACTTTGCGCAAGTGCGCGGGGACGGTAAGATCGACCAAAAAACTGCGAGTGCGGCACTGAATATGCTCGAAATCGACGAACTCGGACTCGATAACATCGACCGAAAAATGCTCGAAACTATCATCAATTATTACGGCGGCGGTCCGGTCGGACTTGAAACGCTCGCGGCTACAGTCGGAGAGGAGTCGATAACGCTCGAGGACGTGTACGAGCCTTACCTCATGCAGATCGGATATTTGTCGAGAACGCCGCGTGGACGCTGTGCGACACGGCTCGCATACGAGCATTTGAATCTGCCGTTCAACCAGCCCGGCGGAACAAAACCGGATGAAAAACAGGTCGATATTTTCGCGCAGATGACCGAGTCGGGCTCGACTGAAGCGGATAAATAAATCGGCGTATATACTAACTTTTGAAAGGTAACATGCAATAATTATGTGGACAGCCAACAACTGGCAGGATTATGAACTGATAGACACATCGGACGGCGAGCGGCTCGAGAAGTGGGGGAAGTACATTTTGGTGCGCCCTGACCCGCAGATAATCTGGCACGGTGTGAAGAAAAATAAGCTTTGGTCGCGCCCAGACGCGGCGTATCGTCGTTCGTCAAGCGGCGGCGGCGCTTGGAACGCTAACAAGCTGCCTGCCGACTGGAAAATCAGCTACGAAAAATTAGGACTCACATTTTTGATAAAGCCGATGGGATTCAAGCACACCGGACTTTTCCCTGAGCAGGCGGTCAACTGGGAGTGGTTTTCTGAGCTCATAAAAAATGCGAACCGACCGATAAAAGTGCTGAATTTGTTCGGATACACGGGCGGAGCGACCGTCGCGGCGGCTAAAGCCGGCGCGTCGGTCTGCCACGTCGACGCGGCTAAGGGAATGGTCGCTCAGGCTAAGGAAAACGCTGCACTGTCGGGGCTCTCCGACGCGCCTATCCGCTACATCGTCGATGACTGCAAAAAATTCGTCGAGCGTGAGCTTCGCCGCGGAAATCGCTATGACGCAGTGATCATGGACCCGCCGTCGTATGGCCGCGGACCGTCCGGCGAGGTTTGGAAATTAGAGGAAAATATCGACTCGCTTATTGCACTGACTGTACAAGTATTGTCGGATAAACCGCTATTTTTCTTGGTGAATTCGTACACAACTGGACTCTCGCCGTCGACGATGGGCTATCTCTTGACGCTGCACCTTAAGTCGAAGCTCGGTGGACAGGTCGAGTCGGACGAGATCGGCTTGCCTGTCAATGAAACGGGTGCGGCTTTGCCGTGCGGCTCAAGCTCGCGCTGGTGGATTGAATGATATGCGCTGAAATATTGTAACATATCGCATATATTTGTATATAACATACGAAAGGGAACAAAATGAAATCACTGACCGAATGCCGCAAGGAAATCGACGAAATAAATTCTGAGCTTCTGAAGCTGCTCGAACGACGTATCCGCGTTACCGACAGCGTTGCTGAGTACAAAATTGCCAATAATATGAAGGTTTTCGACGAGGAGCGCGAAAAGGCGATACTCGATAAAATCGCGTCGCTCGCTCCATCCGATATGACTGCTGAGATGACCGGAACATTCGACAGTATTATGAATATGGCGAAGCTGCACGAGTACCGCATTACGAGTCAAAAATCACCAGCGCGCGATGGTTTTAAGCGTGCACTCGAAACTTCGCACGCTTCCGACGGCGTGTTTGTCGTCGGGGTGCAGGGAGTTGAAGGCGCGTACTCGGAGATGTCGGCGCGCGCGATGTTCCCTAACGCTGATATCCGCTTCTACGCCAATTGGTCGCAGGTGTTCGCCGCGCTCGAATCTGGCGAGATCGTATACGGCGTGCTTCCCGTCGAGAACTCCACCTACGGTTCGGTTACAGACGTTTACCGTCTCATAAACGAACACGACGCTTACATCGTTGCGGCGAATTGCCTAAAAATCGAGCACTGTCTGCTTGCAAAGCAGGGCACTAAGCTTGACGACGTGCGCGAAATAATGTCACATCCGCAGGCGCTCGGTCAGTGTGCGGGCTATATTTCGAAGCATGGCTGCAAGCCTGTCAGCGCTACAAATACTGCGGTTGCCGCTGAAACCGTGTCGAAATCAGACCGGAATGACCTTGCCGCCATCGCACGTATCGACTGCGCGGAGAAGTACGGACTCGAAATTCTCGAGCGCGGCGTGCAGGATGAGCCGCACAACGCGACCCGTTTTGTTGCCGTTTCGCGCCAGCTTGAAATCCCTTCGGATGCCGATAAGATCAGTATTCGTTTCTCACTCGCGCACCGTGAAGGTACGCTTTCGCGCATACTCGGCTGCTTCGCCGCACTCGGACTTAACCTCACCAAAATAGAAAGCAGCCCGATTCCGTCGCGCCCGTTCGAATATCGATTTTTCCTCGATTTTATCGGCTCTATGCGCGACGAGTCGGCGTTCGACTTGATATGCGCGCTGTCGGATGAACTCGGTGATTTCCGTTTTATGGGAAATTACCACGAAATTTCGGAAATATAATAATGAAGGAAAATGTCAATCGCAAGTTGAGAAAGTGGTAACAAAAAGTTGAAAGATCCATTTATCAAAATTGAAAACCTCACTTTTGCCTACACGGATGAGGAAAATGGGCGAAATGAAGTACTGAAAAATCTCAATCTCGAGATCGAACGCGGCTCACTCGTCGCGATTCTTGGGCATAACGGCTCGGGAAAATCGACGCTCGCGAAGCTGCTCAATCTCATTCTTATTCCGCAAAGCGGAAAAATCACGATCGATGGGCTCGATATCACGTCACCTGACCTGACGGAAGAGCAGCTGTTTGAAAATCGCAGGAATATTGGTATGGTTTTCCAGAACCCAGACAACCAACTTGTCGCGACAATAGTCGAAGAAGACATCGCGTTCGGACCGGAAAACCTCGGAATCGAGCCGAAGGAGATACGAAAACGTGTCGACGACGCGCTTGCGACAGTCGGAATGACGGAGTTTGCCCGCCATTCGCCGCACCAGCTGTCAGGTGGACAGAAGCAGCGAATCGCAATTGCGGGAATAATCGCTATGATGCCGAAATGTATAATTTTCGACGAATCGACCGCCATGCTCGACCCAAAAGGACGGCGCGAGGTAATGGATACGATAATCCGCCTTAACCGAGAGTTCGGCATAACGATATTGCATATAACGCATTACATGAATGAAGCGGCGCAGTGCGACCGTGTGGTCGTGATAAACGAGGGTGAAATCGAGCTCGACGGAAAGCCGAAGGACGTGTTCACGCACGTTGAGCAACTGCAAAAAATCGGACTCGACGTGCCTCAGACCGCTGAATTGCTGTACGAATTGAACTGCGCAGGAATAAAAAATAACGGTAAACCACTGCCGCTGGGACGATTGTCAGTAGACGAATGCGCCAATGAAATTATGAGCTTGATGGAGAGTTTGTGATAAGGAATAACAATGACTGAAATTGAGTTAAAAAATGTATCATATGTGTACAGCCTGGATACGCCGTTTATGAAGACGGCGCTCGATGACGTGTCGCTGACTATTCACGGCGGTGTCATCACTGGGCTGATGGGACACACCGGATCGGGTAAATCTACGCTTGTACAGCTTTTGAATGGGCTCAATAAGCCGACGAGCGGTCAAGTGTTTGTAGGTGGAGAGGACATTTGGGCTGACCCGAAGCAGGTGCGAAAATTCGCATTCAAGGTCGGGCTCGTGTTCCAGTATCCCGAATATCAGCTGTTCGAGGAGACCGTGCGCAAGGATATCGCGTTCGGTCCGACAAATATGGAGCTCGATGAGAGCGAGATCAAGCGCAGAGTTGAGGAATCCGCTGAATTCTGTGGAATCGCACCGTCGCTGCTCGAAAAATCGCCGTTCGATCTGTCTGGCGGTCAGAAAAGACGCGTAGCTATCGCTGGAGTTATGGCGATGGAGCCTGAGGTGCTCGTGCTCGATGAGCCGGCAGCCGGACTCGACCCGCGCGGCCGCGAGGAGATACTCGGAGGAATCCGCGATTATCAGCGCCGCCGCGGAAGCTCAGTTGTTATCGTCAGCCATTCGATGGAGGATATGGCGCGATATTCGGACGAAATTATTGTCATGAGCCATGCGAAGGTCTATATGCAGGGAACTACCGCCGAAATTTTCGAGCGTGCGGACGAGCTCTGCGCGGTCGGACTCAGCGTGCCGCAGATCACCGAGCTCATGAATACGCTGCGTGACCGCGGACTCGACGTTCGCCGCGGAATATACACCGTCGACGACGCGAAGGCTGAACTTCTGCGCCTTATCAGTGCAAAAAGAGGTGCAAAATGATTAAAGATATCACTTTAGGTCAGTATTTTCCGGGCAATACGGTGATACATCGCCTCGACCCTCGCGCTAAAATAATTCTTACTATTATGTACATCGTCGTGATTTTCTTTGCGAAGAATCTTTGGTCGTTCATGCTGGTCGTTGCAAGTGCGCTCGCACTGGTGCTTATTTCCAAAATTTCATATAAAACACTGCTGAAAAGCATGAAACCGCTGATTTTCGTGCTGGCGTTTACTACCTTCTTTAACATATTCTGGACTGAAGGCGACGTGCTGCTTGTTAGTATATGGAAGATACGCATATATTTAGAAGGTATTGTATACGCGATTATGATGATCATCCGCATAACCGCGCTGCTCATCGGCACTACAATTATCCTCACTTATACCACATCGCCGATCATGCTTACCGACGGACTCGAGCAGCTGCTCGCGCCGCTTCGCAAAATCAAGCTTCCGGTACACGAATTTTCGATGATGATGACGATCGCACTTCGATTTATTCCTACGCTTATCGAAGAAACCGATAAGATCATGTCGGCTCAGAAGGCACGCGGTGCGGATTTCACGACCGGAAGCCTCGCAAAACGTGCAAAAGCGCTCGTTCCGATACTGATCCCGCTGTTCATATCGGCGTTCCGGCGCGCAGATGAGCTCGCGACTGCGATGGAATGCCGCTGCTACCACGGAGGGGAAGGCCGTACACGCATGAGCATATTGCACTGCAGTTTTAAAGATGCTGCTGCATTATTGGTTATGCTGTTGTTTGGCGCTGGACTTATCGCACTTAATCAGTTGCCTTGTGCGATATCATTATGAAAATACTGCTTGAGCTGTCATATATTGGCACGAACTACGCCGGATTTCAAGTGCAGCCTAACAAGGCGACCGTGCAGTCCGCGATTCAGGATGCGCTCGAACGTGTTTACGGCGAGCGGCTTCCTGTCAAAGGGTGCAGCCGCACTGATTCTGGTGTCCATGCACTGCAATATTTTGCGACTTACGACACCGCGCGTGCGATTCCGACTGAACGGATTCCGCTCGCACTCAACAGTGCGCTGCCCGCGGATATCGCCGTTCGCTCTGCGCGGATCGTGCCGGATAGCTTCCATGTTCGCCACGACGTGCTGCGAAAGGAGTACGAATATCGCCTGCTTAATAGCCGGATTCGCGACCCATTTCTTGAAGGGCGGGTCTACCGTATCCCGCACATTCTCGGTGAGCACGAAATTTCGTTAATGCAATGTGCGGCGAAGGCTTTTGTCGGCGAGCATGACTTTAGCGGGTTCATGTCGGCTGGCTCGTCGGTTGCCGACACCGTGCGTCGAGTCGATTGGCTTGATGTAATCGTTGATGATAATTTGATAAAAATACGCGTTGCTGCAAATGGTTTTCTGTATAATATGGTGCGAATAATCGTCGGAACGCTGCTTGACACTGCACATGGACGAATTGCTGCGGACGATATGGCGGCGATTATCGCGTTATGTGACCGCTCGCGCGCTGGATTTACCGCGCCGCCCGAGGGACTGTATCTCAGAAGGGTAGAGTACGGAGATTTTGCCGCAGAGCAGTAAATATTTTCTCAGATTTCCAAAATCATATTTTCAATATTTGGCATAAACTGGTATCAGAGTAATCGAAACGGCGGAGAAGTCCACCACTGAGATGTACTCTGATACATTTTTAATATAAGGGAAATATGGAAACTATGCAAGAGAAATATTTTGCAGCGGCGAACAGCGCGGGCGGCTTCGTTAGCTGGTTTGATGAGATTTTTTCGCCCGACAACATCGACCGCATTTACATAATCAAGGGCGGCAGCGGCACCGGAAAAAGCACATTGATGAAGCGTATCGCCGCACGCGGAGTTGAGCTTGGCTGCACCTGCGAGTACTTCTACTGCTCGTCCGACCCGTATTCGCTCGACGGAATCATACTGCGCGGCGGCAAAGGAATGAAATACGATAGTATCGCGGTGATTGACGGAACCGCTCCGCATACTCGCGACCCCAAACTGCCCGGAGCGGCAGAGGAAATTGTAAATCTTGGCGAATTTTGGCATACTGACGCGCTGCGTGAGCACCGCGGCGAGATCGCAAAGCTTTGCAGTGCGAAATCGGCGCTGTTTTCGCAGGCATATGAGTATCTTTTCGCTGCCGGCGAGCTTGATAGGCTGCTACGTCAGGATGCTGCACGGTTTGTTCTGCGCGAAAAGCTCGAAAGTGCAGTCGAGCGCTTGTTGACGCAGTTTGCGCGAAGTGTGCATTTTTCGCCGAATTCAAAGCGCCGCGAGCCGATTGCGACAACACGTCCAGTCAGCGCCATTTCGACAAGTGGACTTGTCAGCTACGACACATACCGCGAACTTCCGGGTAAAATTTACGCTGTCGCCGATCTGATGGGCAGTGCGCCGTTCCTGTTCGATGCGCTCATCGACACGGCGAAGCAGATGGGACTCGACACGCAGCGTGCGCCAATGCCGCTCGACCCGAAACTCAGCGAAGCGCTATATCTGCCTGAGCTCGGTTTGTCGATAGTCAACACGCCGTCGCTTGATGAATCTTCCTGTGAGTTTGAAAAAATCATTAATATGGCGCGTTTTATCGACCGCGATTCGCTTGAAGCAAGCGACCGCCAACGCCGCAGAATGTTGTCGAAGTGCTCGCGTGAGCTGCTCGACGGCGCACTGGCTAAGCTTGATGAGGTAAAACGGATCCACGCGGATGTGGAAAAAATTTACATTGCTGCCATGGATTTTGAGGCAGTGGACAGCTATGCGAAGGGGCTTATTGAACGCATATTCTGACATGAAATATTGTTGTAAATGCTGAATTTTGTCAACAGCTATTGAAAAATGCGCGCGGATGTGGTATAATAAACAATTGGAATTCAATTGTTAAGAGGTCTTAATTTTATGGCATACTATGAAATATTGCTTCCGCTCGCATTGCTGTTGATCGTGTCGAAAGTCTTAATGAAGCTCTGTTCAAAAGTTGGTATCCCGTCGGTAGTCGGAATGCTGCTCGCCGGAGTTGTCGTCGGTTTTCTGCAATATATCCCATCGCAGACTATTCTTAGTGATACTGCACTAACAGGACTTGGGTTTATTTCAAAAATCGGTGTAATACTGATAATGTTTTCTGCCGGAATCGAAACCGATCTCGGTCAGATAAAGAAGGTCGGAGGACCGGCGGTGCTGATAACTGCTGCGGGTGTGATATTCCCGATGGCACTCGGTTTTGTGGTTTCGGTCCTGTGTCACGGCGGATTCGCAGCGCTTACGACTGAAACCGCGCTAAAATCGGTGTTTTACGGTACGATTTTGACCGCTACATCTGTAAGTGTAACGGTCGCGACACTGCGCGAGTCCGGAAAGCTCAACACAAAGGTTGGAACGAGCATTGTTGCGTCGGCGATAATCGACGATATTCTTGGAATCGTTGTGCTTTCGTTCGTACTTTCGCTCAGCGGAGGAGATGGCGGCTCGAATCCGTGGATCGTTCTGCTGAAAACGGTACTGTATTTCGTGGTAATTATGGTATTATCTGTAATTGCAAAACGCTTTTTCGACGGTCTCGATAAGCGATTCCCGCACCACAGACTCGTTCCTATATTTAGTCTGGCGTTTTGTTTTGCGGTAGCTTACTGCTCAGAGCGCTTCTTCGGAATCGCCGATATCACGGGCGCATACGTCGTCGGTCTTATTCTGTCGACGAATCCAGACCGCAAGTACATCGACCGCAAGTCGGACGTGTTGTCGTATATGTTTTTTGTCCCGGTATTCTTTGGAAATATAGGAATATCGACACAGTTTTCGGGTATCGGCGGCGAAATGCTGCTCTTCGGATTCCTGTTCATCGCAGCCGGAATTGTAGGTAAGCTCTGCGGATGCGGTGCTGCCGCGCTTACGTGTGGATACGGATTCAGCGACTCGCTGAAGGTCGGACTTGGCATGATGGCGCGCGCTGAGGTGGCGCTTGTCACCGCGCAAAAGGGAATTGAGCACGGCATAATCGACTCGTCAATAATGCCGTTCATCGTTATAATGATCATACTGACCAGCTTCATCACGCCGATTTGTCTGCAAGCGTCGTATCGCAGCGACGAGCGAAAGCTGGAACAGAAATAGATATTGCTTTATCGAAATGCTAATATTTTGTAAAATTCGCGCGTTAGTTCTTGCAACTGACGCGCGAATTTGGTATAATAGTATAAAAGATTCTTGTAATTGAAAGGATGTTTATATATGGATGAAAAACCACAAAATGACAAAGTGGAAGGCTTTGTCGAGGCGGATTCAAAGTTTAAAAAGTGGTTCGACAATTTTTGGTATCACTACAAGGCGCAGACAATAATAGCAGGAGTTGCTATTATCACCGCTATTATTTGCAGCGTGCAAATGCTGACAAAGGATAATTTCGATTATTATACGATGTATGCTGGTCCGCAGATCTTGGCGGTGCAGGATGGTGTGTATATTCAGCGTGCGCTGTCGGCGGTGGCGGATGACTACAACGGAGACGGAGATGTGAAGGTTGCGCTCAACGACATAGTAATGCTCTCACCGGATGAGGTTGCAGCCGCGCAGGAGAGCGGGGCAGTATTCGATGCGCAGTTTCAACAGCAAACGAAGACTGAATTCTATCAGCAAATTATCGCTGGTGACGCGGTTATTTGCTTTTTATCTCCATATGTGTATAATATTGTAAGTGAAGAGAGCGGATTTCTGCCGCTCGCAGAGATATTCGGTGTGGACGACATACCCGAATCCGCGTATGACGATTGCGGGATCGTGCTTTCGAAGACTGAGTTTGGCCAGACGTTCAATGGAATTGATGACCTTCCGCCGGACACAATACTCTGCATTCGTCGTATATCGACCCTTAAGCACCTCAAGGGCGCAAAAAAAACAGAAAAGCACCATGCAGCGTATGTTGAACTTTTCCGTGCAATAGTAAATTACACTAACAATTAAATTAAAGAAATTTGCGATTTCCTCTTTACAAATGGTCGAAAATATGGTATTATATTATATAGATTAAGAAATTCGACCAAAATGTTTATATATTCAACTTTTCTAAGAAATGGTAAAATAAACAACATTGCAAGGAGGAGCAGAAATGCTTGACGACGCATTTTACCCGTTTTCGCGTGAGCGGAAATGTGAAATAATCGCATATCGACTCTCGCAGAAGGGTCATTATATGCCGCTATACCACTCGCACAGCTATTATGAATTCATTTTTGTTATGAGCGAGGGAAAAATTGTATTTTCGAACACAGGCGGCAGCATTGAAAGCAACGGAAGGTGTGTTTGTTTTCATAATTCTCATGTATTGCACAGAAATAATGTGCCGAGTGATGTATTTTATGACAGAATAGTGCTTTATTGCGGAGAAAGCGCATTAGCTATGCTTGGTGGAAGTGTCGGTGATCTTGGGAAGTTTGCAAACGTTGGGTCTGCGGTTATTGATCTTGATAACAATGAGATGCGCATAATCGAACACTATCTTAATGAAATTGCACGAGAAAATATCTCAAATGACAAGAAACTTTTGTATACTGCGCTGATTCTGACTGAATTGAAGGAGTATTCGAACGAGAGCAATATGCGCTCGCTCAGCCCAATTAAAACCTACATAAAGGATGTTGTCGAGTACATCGGGTTGAATTATAAAAACGAAATTACAACACCGGACCTCGCGACACGCTTTTTTGTGAGTGTGAACAAGCTCAACCGCGATTTCAAGCGCTATACCGGCTCGACTATCAAGCAATATTTGATCGCGCTGCGTATGAAATACGCGCAGGCCATGCTCGCAGGCGGTGAGGGAGTGCGCAAAACGGCGGAGGAGTGTGGATTCGAGAGCCTTTCCTACTTCATTCAAGCTTTCCGCCAGTACACCGGACAAACACCGAGTGCGTTTTCGAAAAAGGCGCTCGGAAAATTCGACTACTACACATAAAAATATCCAGCGAATATATCCAAAGGATAGTTCGCTGGATTGTTTTTATTTTGTTATTTTCAATAGATATCTGTCGTCAGCAAAGCTGTTGGCGTTGTACAGTACGATAACGTCGTCGACTGTTGTTCCGTCGGCTTCAAGACTGGCGAGATATGACTCTACACCCAGATTATAGTAACGCAGGTCGATCAAAATTATACGTTCATAATTGTTGACTAGCAGCGGCACCATACAATGCGCATACGAATCCTTCACCATCAGCAGCATGCGGCCGTTTTTGGTCGACGTTTTTATGTCTACGATCGCGTCGTTTCCACCGAGAAAAACGCCGTATTTATCGCGAGTTTCGAGCTTTTCGGGCGCGTAGAGCGAGTCGGATGTCTTCATTCCGAGGTTAAAATCGAGCGAAACTGTCGGCTGAGACTTTGATTCGAACGTTGTTAGCGTATCCGGCTCAGTTTTTATGCCGACCTTCGCGATGACGGTGCCAAGGAAATTTTCGCTCAGCGTTACTTCGTTATAATCGCTAACCGGCTGCAAATCGAGCGATTCCATCAGCTGGCAATACGCATAATACGCCCCCAACGTTGTCCAATGGTGGTCGGTACGATAGTAGATGTATTCGTCTTTATGCACAATTAACTGGTCGCGTGTATCGACAAATTCGGGAGATTTTGCTAAATTGTCGAGCATTTCGTCCTGATTCCAGTTTGGCGCGAGTGGGGGGAGCTTGTCAGAATGCACGAGTGACGCGGTCGGCGCAATGAGTACGCGAACGTTGTATTTGTCGCGAGCGAAGTCTAAAAAGCTGTTTATAAAGCCGATATTTCTCGAAACGATCGCATCGTCTGGTGTGAACTGCTCGATGAAGTAGCCGTCGTCGGCAAAATAAACGCCGTTAGTGTCGCGCTTTCCAAGGGCAAGCTCGACGCTCGTCTTGACCGAGATCCACGAGTCACGCGCGACAAATTGATCGGTGACGAATTTCTCGTAGTTGGAGGTAAATTTGCCTAATTCGTTGCCAGCGGAGTATATGCCATCAAACAGCGCGTCAATTGAGAGCTCCGGCATTTGTGCGAGCTGTCGATTTTCGACTTCCGATTCGCTGCGCACAGGATTGAATAAGCTTGCGACGGTGAGCAGTGCAATGACTGCGCAGAAAATAATAGTTGTAGCTTTGTTTGTTATTTTCATGATTTTATTATCAATTTATTGCTAACCTGTAAAAAAGTTAGAATCTGAAATATAAGAATGGATTGTAGCTTGCGTCAACGAGATATGCGACCGAGATGAATATTATTGCACAAAATGCCATATTCTGCACGAGGGCGGTTGGCTTGTCGCCGATACGTGAGGTCAGCTTTTGCGCTATCTGTTTCGGGTACGGGGTCGCAGCGATCGCAAGGATTACAAGCAAAATCGCATTTGTTGTCAACATATAGAGCGAGGTCTGGTCGAACAATGATCCGCCTGAACCGAACATTGCGCCTATATAGCTGATAACGCGAGGCAGCTCGTCGATCGCAAATATTACCCAGCTGACAACTACGAGCAGCATTGTGTAGATATGCCCAACGATAGCTGGCGCTTTTTTGAGCAGCTTCAATAAAAACAGCTTTTCGATTATTAGAATCACACCGAAATAAACGCCCCACAGCACAAACGTCCAATTAGCGCCGTGCCACAATCCAGTCAGCAGCCAGACGACGCATATATTGCGTATCTGCTTGGCAAAGCCTTTGCGGTTGCCGCCGAGCGGGATGTAGACGTAATCGCGGAACCAGCTTCCGAGCGATATGTGCCATCTTCTCCAGAATTCGGTGATACTTTTTGACATATACGGGTAGTCGAAGTTCTCAAGAAACTTGAATCCGAGCATACTTCCAAGTCCGATAGCCATGTCGGAATAGCCTGAAAAATCGAAGTATATCTGGAATGTATATGCAATAATGCCAATCCACGCTGTCATTACTGGCAGACTATCAAGGTTCATCGCATTTACAGTGTCCCAGATGAGACCGGCGCTGTTTGCGAGCAGCACCTTTTTGCCAAGTCCGGTGACGAAGCGATTGACACCGTAACCGAATTTGTCGAAGTTTTCAGTGCGGTTATTCAGTTGCTCAGCGACCGTTTTGTACTGCACGATAGGTCCTGCGATGAGCTGTGGGAAGAGTGCGACGTATGCGCCGAAGCTGATTATATTTTTCTGCGGTTCAGCGTCGCCGCGGTAAACGTCGATAGTATACGACATTGTCTGGAACGTATAGAATGATATTCCGATTGGCAGTGCAAGTCCGAGCGTCGGAATCGCGAGTCCGGCTATTGAATTGATGTTGCCGATGATGAAGTCGTAATATTTGAAGAATCCGAGCAGCGCGAGGTTGATTATCATCGACGACGCGACGGTGCATTTTGCCGCCCGAATGCGACCGGAATTTTTGAAACGCGCAACGAGTAGGCCGTGTGTGTAGTCGACTACTGTCGAAAACAGCATGATTCCCACGTAAATCGGCTCTCCCCACGCGTAAAAGATGAGGCTAACGATAAAAAGCAGCAGATTTCGCAGCTTTTTGGGACAGATGAAGTAGAGTAGAAGTACCGCTGGAAGGTAGCGGAACAGGAATAAAAGACTGCTGAAGACCATATTTCTTTCCTTATATTATAGCAGTATGCGGGAGAGGTCGTCTCCCGCATATATTTTATTTGCCGAGCTTTGAATCGATTACGTCGATTGCGCGCTGATTTTCATTTTTGTAGAATTCGAGCGCTTTTGCGTCGTCATCGAGCAGACTGTCGTCGTCGGAGTAGCCGAGTATCATAAAGAATACATAGTCTCCGTTACGATAAACAGTCGCGGCGCTTGCCTTCGACATATTCATCGGGTACTGCATTGAGTTATCTACATAGTAATCTCTGTAGCTCTCGAGTGCTTTGTACACGTCGTCGCCGTGACCGTCAGCAGCGCGAACAGCGATCAGCTGGTCGATCTGGAAGCTTATCATAGCGATTTTAGCGTAATACTCTTTTACCCATTCTGATTTTATTCCGTAAGTCGCATCGAGAGTTTCCGAATCAACTTCAAAATCAGCTGTAAAATTATCGCCAAATTCTTCCTCGATCGCTTTGCAGATATCGGCTACTGGAACATCGTTCTTCACCGAGTCGGTGTTTTCAGTGTCGTTTGTATCGTTGGGAGTGTCATTGTTTCCGCAGCTGACGAGAGTTTGTGTTAGGAGCGCTGCAAGTATGAGCGCGATTGATACTAATTTTTTCATAGTTTCACCTTTCTTGAATTACATTTCATCTTTAGTTTGAACCAGCTCGCATTTTTTATACGATGTAGGAACATAGGAATAACAGCGGTAAATTTACCGCTGTAAATTTCCTATTATATATGACGCAGATGAATTATATAAAGTTCCGTAATTTTGGCTGATTTACAGATGATTTACAAATTGTTCAGCCTTTGACAATTTTTCGCATATCGTCGAGCTTCTTTTCCATATCGACGAGCAGTGCGAGCTGAGCGCGCGCACGAACGAGGTTGTGCTTTTCGTAGTTGATTTTGAAATATGTGTCGCCGTTCAGGTAGTCGCCGATGAAGCGGATCGCGCACTCGTATGTCAGCAGCATTGCGCCTTCCGGAAGCAGGTCGAGCTCAGTCTGAGTCAAACTGCCGTTAGTGCCGTCGATGAAGCCGCGCACGAACTCAGCGAACAGGTCGAGGTCGAGCGCCATTTTCGAGGTGTCGGGGTCATCCTCAGCGGTAGTTGCCGCGCCAAAGCGGATCGCATCGCCGAAATCGTAGAGCACCGAGCCGGGCATTACGGTATCGAGGTCGATAACGCAGAGTCCCTCATCGGTCGCTTCGTCCATGAGTATATTGTTGAGCTTGGTGTCGTTGTGCGTAACGCGCAGCGGAAGCTCGCCGGTCGCCAGCTTATCGACAGCTACGTGTGCGAGCGACTCGCGTGCGAGGAACGCGTCGATTACGTCCTTGGACTCCTCAAGGCGTTCCGGCAGCTTGCAGTTCGCGATCGCAGCCTTGAAATCAGCGAAACGGCTTACAGTGTTATGGAAATTTTTGATAGTCTCAGCGAGTGTGTCGGCAGGGTAGTCGGCTAACTGCTGCTGGAATTCACCGAACGCCTTTGCTGCCTTGTAGAACAGGCCGGGCTTTTCGATGGACTGATAGGAAATAGCGTCGATGTAAACGTACATTCTCCAGCATTTGCCGTCATCGTCGCGGTAGAAATGCTCGCCGTCTTTTGTGTCGATGAAGGTCATCGCACGGCGGTCGCGTTCTTCTTCGGGCAGCTTAGCCTTGATGTGCGCGCAAACTCCGAAAATGTTGTTCATGAGTCCGACCGGGTCGGTGAAGATATTGATGTTGATGTTCTGCAAAATATAGCGAACACCGTCCGACATAGTTATGCGGTAGGTCTGGTTGATGTTGCCGCATGTTAACTGCTTGATTTCGGTTGGATTACCCGCAACCTTGAATTTTTCAATGATCTGTGTGATTTCCATGTTTTCCTCCGTTTTTTTGAAGTTTATATTATTAAATATTTCATAACAAGCTCGCAAATCAGCACTGACCCGCAGGCGCTGAGCGCCACGGTCAGCAGTGAGCGCCCGAAGAATGCGACCACTATTGCTGCGATGAATCCTACGACGGCGGACAACGTGTCGGCGGTCGAGTAGAATATCGCAGGTATCGTCATTGCTGACAGTACGGCGTAGGGAACATAATATATGAAGCTTTTCACGAACCGCGATTCGATTTTACCTTTAACGAGCGCCATTGGTATCATTCGCGTCAGGTACGTGACGAGCGCCATAACGAGTATATAAATAATGATATTATTCTGCATTTTTTTCTCCTTCGTCAATGGGGAAGAGCAGCGCACCGAGCAGTGCGGCGGCGAGCGTGCAGATAATTATCGAAAATCCGTCCGAAATGAACGAAAGTATCGGTATGTAGCGTATCATGCAGGAGAGTCCGGCGGCAGCTCCGACTACGACTAACAGCCGCGGCGTTTTGCGTGCGGGCGGTACGACGATCGCGATGAACATTCCGTAGAGCGCGATTCCGAGTGCGTTCCGTATCAGCTCCGGCAGAATGCTGCCCGCGAGTGCGCCGAGTGCAGTTCCGGCGGACCAGCCGATGTACGGTATCGTTATGAGTCCGTACATATATTTTGTGCCGACATCGTGCTCCTTTGCGGCGGCGACGGCGAAAATTTCGTCGGTTATGCCAAATGAGACGGCGAGTCGATGGAAGATGTTGAAGCTTTTGTCGAGCTTCTGGGACAGTGACAGGCTCATCAGCGCGTATCGCAGGTTGATGATAAGCTGTGTCAGTGCGATCTCAGCGTAAGAGCCGTTCGCGGCGATAACGCCGATACCGGCGAGCTGTCCGGCTGAGGTGAGGTTTGTCATCGAGATGAGCAGGGTATAGCCGAACGGTATCCCGAGCGACGACGCCATGATCCCGAATGTGAACGAGACCGACAGGTAGCCGAGCCCGATCGGTACGCCGTCGATAAGTCCGGCGCGGTAGGTGTTTTTTGTAACTTCAGTCATTTTATTTTGATCCTGATCTAACTTGAGCACGAGCTCTGAATTATGCCGACTAATATTATATCATACTTTTTCCTCAATTTCAAGATAATTTGTAAAATTCCAAATAAAAATCGCAAAAGCTATTTACAAAACAAAAAAAATGTGGTATAATAAAAGCTGTATGAATACCGGCTGCAAAGTTTATCGGATCTCACCGACCGTCTGCCTTGCTTCGCGGGATAGTATAATATTATTTTTATGAGGTGAAACACCATGATTCAAAAGGATGTTAAGCAGCAGATAATTGCTGAAAACAAGATCAACGAGAAGGACACAGGCTCGCCTGAAGTACAGATCGCGATTCTCACAAATCGTATCAACTCGCTCACTGAGCACCTGAAAGCCAACCCGAAGGATCACCACAGCCGCCGCGGTCTTCTCAAGATGGTAGGTCACAGAAGAAATCTTCTCGGCTACCTCCAGAAGAAGGACATCGAGCGCTATCGTGCGATTATCGAAAAGCTCGGTATCAGAAAGTAATCACGGACTTGCAGCGAACGTCGGCATATTTTATGCCGACGTGGCTTGCAGGCTGAGATTTAGTTAGACGAAATCAATTATGTACGGAAGAAACCGTCTTTCCCGGATTAGCAGTTAAAAATTCGCCGAAGTGCGCTTCGGGGCGTTTTTAAGTGCTAAACCACACGGATTTCGCGTTTCTTCCGACAAAAACAAGGAGGAACGAAATGTTCGAAAATTACAAGGTATTTAATTACACTTTCGCAGGACGTGAACTGGTCGTCGAGACTGGAAAGCTCGCAGGACTTGCGAACGGCTCGGCGCTCGTCCGTTACGGCGACACCGTTATTTTAGCGTGCGCGACTGCGTCCGCGAAGCCCCGCGACGGCATCGACTTTCTGCCGCTGTCGGTAGATTTTGAAGAAAAAATGTACGCTGTCGGCAAGATCCCAGGCGGCTACCTGAAGCGCGAGGGCAAGCCCTCCGAAAAGGCGATACTCACATCGCGCGTTATCGACCGTCCGATTCGTCCGCTTTTCCCGAAGGATCTGCGCAACGATGTCAACCTGTCGCTGACTGTAATGTCGGTAGACAACGACTGCTCGCCTGAGATCACCGCGATGATCGGCGCGTCGATCGCACTTTCCATCTCGGATATTCCGTGGAACGGCCCGATAGGCGGCGTATTTGTTGGAATGGTTGACGGTAAGCCGGTCATTAATCCGACTTCTGAGCAGCGCAAGGTCAGCGACCTTCAGCTCACCGTAGCAGCTACGGCAGAGAAGGTAGTAATGATCGAGGCCGGCGCGAACGAAGTCAGCGATGACGATATGTTCAACGCAATCATGCTCGCTCATGAGGAAATCAAGCAGCTGCTTGTATTCATAAATTCGATTGTCGCTGAGATCGGCAAGCCGAAGTTCGAGTACGCTTCCGGCGAGCTCGACCACGATATGTTCGATAAGATTTTCGACTTCTGCGAAAAGGACGTAATGTTCGCACTCGACACCGACGACAAGAATGTACGCGACGAGCGTATGGTCCCGGTTCAGGACGCGATCGTCGAGAAGTTCAGCGAAGAGTACCCCGACCTTGAGGTCATCATGCCCGAGCTCATTTACAAGATCCAGAAGAAGATAGTACGCCGCTGGCTGCTCAACGACCACAAGCGCGTTGACGGCCGCCGCATGGACCAGATCCGCCCGCTCGCAGCTGAGGTTGGTATCCTTCCGAGAACTCACGGAAGCGGACTCTTCACCCGCGGTCAGACCCAGGTCATGACTATCGCTACACTTGGTCCGATATCCGACGCGCAGATGCTCGACGGTATCGACGAGGAAGAGTCGAAGCGCTATATGCACCATTATAATATGCCCGGCTACTCGACTGGTGAAGCTAAGGCTTCCCGCGGTGCGGGCAGACGTGAGATCGGTCACGGCGCGCTTGCTGAGCGTTCGCTCGTTCCGGTACTTCCGTCGGTTGAGGAATTCCCGTATGCGATTCGTCTCGTTTCTGAGGTCGTAAGCTCGAACGGCTCTACCTCTCAGGGTTCAGTCTGCGGTTCGACGCTCGCACTTATGGACGCTGGCGTGCCGATCAAGGCACCGGTAGCTGGTATCTCGTGCGGACTTATCACCGCCGAGGACGGCAGCTGGACGACCATGATCGATATTCAGGGTCTCGAGGACTTCTACGGCGACATGGACTTCAAGGTAGCCGGAACTCACAAGGGTATCACATCGATTCAGATGGACCTGAAGATCGACGGTCTGACTCCCGAAATCATCAAGGAAGCGCTCGCTGTAACCCATAAGGGACGCGATTATATCATCGACGACATCATCCTGAAGGCTATCGACAAGCCGCGCGCTGAGGTTTCGAAGTACGCGCCTAAGATGCTGACTATGAAGATCAACGTTGATAAGATTCGCGAAGTTATCGGTTCGGGCGGAAAGGTGATCCAGAAGATCACCGCTGACACCGGCGCGAAGATCGATATCGAGGAGACTGGCGATATCTTCATCTCTGCGATAAACTCCGATTCCGCATACGCTGCAAAGAAGATCATCGAAGGTATCGTATTCGAGCCGATTCCCGGCGAAATATACGACGGTAAGGTCACAAGAATCATTCCGATCGGTGCATTTGTTGAAATTGCTCCCGGTAAGGAAGGTCTCGTCCACATCTCGAAGCTCGAGAATCGCCGCGTTGAAAAGGTCGAGGACGTTTGTGCAGTTGGCGACGAAATGCGTGTAAAGTTCCTCGGAACTGACGAAAAGGGCAGACTTAACCTCTCCCGCAAGGACGCATTTGTAATATAATAATTTACAGATAATTAAAATACAAGCTGAACGTCATTCACAAAATGGCGTTCAGCTTAGTGTATTGAAAGGACGAAGCAGTTTTGAATAACAACCAAAATCCGAACAATAAACCGTCGAATCGGAAGACTACTTCGCAGAATCAGTCGGCAAATAATCGCGGTGGTGGTATGCCAAATCGCCCGCCGCAGTACCAGAATCGCGGATATAACGCGCCGCGTCAGACTTATCCGCCAGTAAAGCATAAGTCGCGGCAGGCTACATACCGTGCAGCGGGATTGGTGGTATTGACTGTAATTATCTTGGTAATGCTGCTGATTTCGGTTATTATATTCGTTGCGCGCTGTGCGAATGGTAAAATAACTGAGCCTGGCAACATTGACAGCGATTCGGTATCCGACAGCACGCCTAATAGCAGTACTCCTCCATCGACCGACAATGCGGTAACATCGCCGACAGTTACGACTCCGCCGGAACCTGTTACAAGTGCGATTGACGAGCTCTACGACTATAAGATGATGACTGAAGAGGATATGCACAAGGGCTATTTGATTTTGGTAAATTATCAAAACGCGTACAGTTTTAATACTGACTTCAAAATTCAGCCATTTTACGGTAATACAAATAAGAAGTACAGGCTGCGCGACTCGCTGGTTTCGCTCGATTCGTATGCGATGGATTGGTGCAATCAGATGATGGCGGCGTTCGAAGCCTCGACTGGGCGGCATGATATACTCGTGAACAGCTCGTACCGTACACTTGAAGAGCAAGAGGAGATATATTCGTCGCGCGCGAATGCTTACGGTGAGGAATATGCGAAAGCATACGTCGCAGTTCCGGGCTACAGCGAACATCACACCGGACTTGCGGTTGACTTCACCGTCTACACCGATAAGGGTGAAAGCAAGACTTTCGATGAGATGACCGATTATCCTGAGTGGCTGAATGCAAACGCGCACAAATACGGCTTCATCCAGCGTTATCCGAGCGACAAGACCGATATCACGAAAATTGCGTACGAAAACTGGCATTATCGCTATATTGGCAAGCCGCACGCATATTATATGCAGCAGAATAACTTGTGTCTTGAAGAATACATCGAGTTGCTGCGCGATAAATACAAGTTTGGCGGAGATAATCTGACGATAATCGATGACGAAGGTGTATCGTGGGAAGTGTATTTCGTGTCCCTGAACGGCGAATCGACGCAGGTTCCTGTACCGAAGGATCATGAGTACACGGTTTCTGGCAACAATGTTGATGGATTTATCGTAACTGTGAAGAAATAAAAAATACCCACCGAAATTTTATATTCGGTGGGTATTTTGTTCATTTTACCTCAAACTCAACTGCAATTTTCCATGCCGCGAGTCGATAATTTCCGCTTGGAAGCTTTCCATATGAGCTTATGTCGAATTCCTTCGGCGCGGTCACACCTGGCTGAAGTTCATAAGCTATATCTATGAAGGCGAGGTCACTTGGCACAACGTACCAATCATCGTTAATTTTGACTTGCAGTGCGAAATATTCAGTAAAATAGAATGGCTCATCGCTATTGTTAGTCAAATTTACTGATATTGATTTGCCGTTTTCGAATGAATCGAGTGTCAATGTCACATCGGCTGGCGGATCGAGCGGCTCAGCGAGCTGCAATTTTGAAGCATCCCAAGCTTTATCTCCGCAGCCTGTGAGCATAAATGCAGTAATCAGCCCCGCAATGACAAGCAAAACTATAGATTTTAGCTTCATAATAGTACCTCTTTCTTTTTGTATTATTATATTAGACGAAAAAAACAGAAAAATGTTCCGTGAAATTTTTTCACGGAACATTTTATTAGTGACCTAAAATTTTTTGTGCCATTGGTGATGAGCGGGCAGCAAGATCTGGCGCGCGGCGTTCGAGAGCGGCGAGGCTGATTTCGATATCCTCGCGAGCTTCCGCTTCACTTCCCGCACCGACCGTAATCATGTCGCAGTCACGCAACACTGCCCAGTTGAAGTTTAATCCTACAAACGGAGTGCAGCGTCCGGCTGCCATTGGTTTGATTGTCATAACCGGTTTTTTAGCATTATGGATAATCCGGGCAACCGATTCCACTTCTATTTGCATCAAAAAGCCCATGCAATTGAATATCTGTATGTATGTTTCGACATCATAACCGTTTGCGTCGCTGTAGGTTATCAGCTCCGGCATATGCGCGGACAGCCCAGGAATCAGACCAGCATCACGAATCATTGCCAGATAATCCGGCAGGCGGGTGATATTTTGTTTATTTTTGTTGACAAGCTGCTCAGCACTGTAGTGATGTATCAGGCAAAATGTCGAGCCGATTTCCGCACTATGCTTTATCACCGCGTTCGCCTCGGCACAAGCAGCAGGTGAATCATCGACATTCATGCCGGGCGTGTCAATAATTATCAGCTTTTTTCCGGATTTTTCCTCTGCATAGCGAATGGCTTCGAGACAGAGCTGGGTAGTACTGATCGGTCCCATTACAGCGTCAATTCCATTTTCGAGGTATGCGTTCAGAACCGGATAAAAATCTTCAGGCTTGCGATACTTCTCGCGGATACCACGGTCTGCCGCCGCTCCGGTGTGACTGTATCCAAGCAGCCAGTTAGTTCCAATCAGCATTCGCGGCATAGAAACGCCACCGACAGTCGTGCGCGGAAATTGCTTATTCATAATGTTGATTCCTTTCAGAAATGCTATAAATTTTGTTATATTCTATCACAAAACTTATGTGTTGTCAATGTAAAAATCAAACATAACATTGTAAAAATCAAACTAAATGATCTCCGCAATTGCGAATCCATAAGCGCTAAGATGTGCGCTGAATTTGCCGTCACATCCTGACAACGATATCGCCGAATTATTTATCAGGAGCGGGGATATGTCATATGCTTCAATTTCGCTCTTGACGTTTATAGTATCAGGACTGAGATTTACAATAATCGCTATTGATTTTCCGTCGAGAGTTCGCTTATATGCGAGTACATTGTCGCTGCTTGTGCTTGCAAATTCCAAATTTCCATTCATGCCAATCGGCTCGCAGGTATGGCGAAGTGCTGAAAGCGTTTTCACGAGCTTTAATCTTGCAGTACCATCGTTGGTCAGCGCATTTTGCCAGTCGATGACGAGATTGGCAGAATGAGTACGATTTCCCCAAATCGAGTGGCGATTGGTGTCAGCGACTTCAAGTCCGTTGTATAAGAATGGCACGTTCGGCAGCGTGTATTGAAGAACGAGTCCAGCGTTCATTGCCGCAAACCCGATTCGCTTTTCGAGGCGATTTTCGTAATCATCGTTTACACTGTCGTGATTTTCAAGGAGATTTATCGAATGATAGCTTCCTTGTAGGTGATTATTCACAAAATTAGTCATGTTTTCAACGAATGATTGAACCGATTTGCCATTCTCGACGCAATTCACGAAAGCAGCGCGAAGATTCCACGAATAGTTGAGATCGAAAACGTCGAGATAATCTGCCTTGATTCCCTCGTTCAGCATCATTAAATCTGGCTTAAGCTGATCTATTCGCTCACGTGCTTCAGCCCAAAAATCGAGCGGAACGGAATCTCCAACATCGCAGCGGTAACCGTCGATATCGTAATCGCGGACGAACAACTCCATGTTTGCTATCAAATACTCACGCAGTTCACGGCTTTCGTAGTTCAATCGCGGAAAGCACCACTCGCCGAGCAACGGATCGCCGAATTCATCGCGGAGTATGAATTCCGGGTGCTCATAGAGAAATACTGCCTTGGGCCCACAGTGAAAATACACAAGGTCAAGTATAACTCGCAGGCCAATTTTGTGCGCTGCGTCAACAAAAGCACGCAAATCGTCGTTTGTTCCATATTCGGGATCGACATTAAAGTAATCGCTTATGCGATATGGATTCTGCGGATTTTCCAAGCCGGACTTATGTTGGCGTGCCGACCACCCATTTTTATCGGTGTCGGAGTCCGCAACAAAACACGGGCACAGGTAGACGATGTCAGCGCCTATGTCCTTGATGTGCGGGAGCAGCTTGGCTGCCGCGTTGAGCGTGCCCTCATTTGTGAATGCACGCAGATTTATTTGGTAAATAATGTCATTATTAAGATAAGAAGCAATACTGTGCATAATTGTCACCTCAATTAGAAGATAGCTAATTATACCACAGTATTGCTTCAATGTCAACAAATATATTTAGAATAATTACAAATATATTCAGATTTTCATCAATTGGAATGGATTGATTTGGTGAGCTTGGACAAATTTCAGTGCACACTCATCGAAACGCGAGTGCTCTATCACTCGAAACAGCTCCGATACCACGTCGACGAAGTCTGAAAGCGAGCTTTTATCGACCATGTACGAAGCCGAAATCAGCTTTACGAGTGCGAATGTGGCGGCGAGCGGTGCGAATTCGTCTGCAAGCTGGTGTTCCGACTGATGCGGGAATGAGTTCGGGAATCCTTTGTAGAAAATATGGTTTACAAACAATTTTTCGTAATAGATATCGAGCTGCGGAAATATTTCGCGAACGTGGGAGTCGACGCGAAAACTTGCTCCTGAGGTATCCGGAATTGAGGATAGGAACCTTTCGCAGCAAGGAATCAACTCGCTGAACGTCTGACTTGTATGTGATAGCTGCACAAACAATTGGTATGCTAATTCAATTTCATTATCTGTTTCGCTGTCAATCGGCAATGCAATATTGTCACGATGGTATAGCTCATTGCCAAGCTTTTGCAGCCTTGCTTCAAAGCCTATCGAGCGGTCGGCGAGCGTTGAAAACGCAAGCCCGCGCAATTCGGAGTAGTAAGCTGCGTCTACGTCGGATCGCGGCGGCTCGTCAAAATCAAAGTTCAGTTCAGTTTCGATAAATCTCACCGGATTTTCATCTGCGAACAGCAGCTCAAGCGTCGCTTCACAGCTCGCGGACGTACAGCATTCGCAGAGCGGGGAAGTGCGCGGCGCACGCGGATAGTAGCGGCAGACGGCGGTCAGCACATTTTCGCCGCACTCCCGTTGGAGCATACAATAACCGTCATCCGCCTGCAAGCGGCAATGTCCGTCGAAACGCGGATTCATCAGCGCGTAATGTTCAGGCGAGCGCTCGTCAGCGAGATGAAAAGCTGTATCAAGCTTGCGCCGCAGCTCAGCGGAGCATTCGAGTCCAAGTAATCGGAAATATTCGTCGGTCGTCAATGATATCCCCCAGCCGTTGCAGCAGGTCGAACGGCAGTCGCCGCATTTGCAGGCGAATTGTGGGTAATAATCTGGTACGATAAATTTGTGTGTAAACGTATAAAATTCCTCCTTCGATTTTAGCAAATAAATGATAAAATTGCACAAAAAATTTGAAAGCATAAGGGAGTAGAGAACCTCCTGTGAGGCTATCTACTCCCTTGTAGCATTTTTATTTAGTTAAGTAATGCTCTGTCGTTTGCAAACTGCGAACCGCTCAGCTCTGCGAATGCCTTCAGCAGGTCGTCGACGGTTAGCTTTTTCTTTTCCTCACCGGAGATGTCGAGAATGATGTTTCCGGCGTTCATCATGATGAGGCGGTTTCCGTGCGCGATTGCGTCGCGCATATTATGCGTTACCATCAGCGCCGTCAAGTGCTCTTCTTCAATGAACTTGTCCGACAACGCAAGCACATTCGCTGCCGTTTTTGGGTCGAGCGCTGCGGTGTGCTCATCGAGCAGCAGCAGCTTCGGCGAGTTCATAGTCGCCATCAACAGTGTCAGCGCCTGACGCTGACCGCCTGAAAGCAGCTTAACTTTAGTTGAAAGTCGGTTTTCCAGTCCAAGGTCGAGCGTGGAAAGCAGTTTTTTGTATTCAGCGCGTTCGGAGTTTGTGATAGCCCAACGCAGAGAGTGCGACTTGCCGCGACGACGTGCAATTGCGAGATTTTCCTCGATCCAGAGGTCTGACGCAGTACCCATCATCGGGTCCTGAAACACTCTTCCGAGATACTTCGCACGCTTATGCTCTGTCAGGTTCGTAACATCAACGCCGTCGATCACGATCGAACCGGAATCGACCGGATACACGCCGGCGATCATGTTGAGCATGGTGGACTTACCAGCGCCATTGCCGCCGATGACCGTGACGAAATCGCCGTCATTTAGGGTCAGCGAGAGTCCGTTGAGCGCCTTTTTTTCATTGACAGTTCCGGCGTTGAAGGTTTTAGTTATGTTTTTAAGTTCAAGCATTACTTTGCCTCCTTTTCAGCCACGGCGCTGTCGGATTTTTTCTTATTTTTCGAGGCGAGCTCTTTCTTCCAGTATGGGATTCCGAGCGCGACTGCGACGACGAGTGCAGAGAACAGCTTCAGGTCGTTTGCATCGAAGAAGCCCATCTGCATGATTATGTTCAGCACTATGTAGTAAATTATGCCGCCGATGACCGACGCGAACAGGCGAAGTGCAAAATTCGTAAAGAAATGACCGAATATTACCTCGCCAATAATTATTGCAGCGAGACCGATTACGATCGCGCCGCGTCCCATGTTGATATCCGCGAAGCCGTTGTACTGCGCGAGCAGTGCGCCAGCCATTGCGACGATACCGTTCGACACGGTGATACCTACGATTTTAGCGACATTTGTGTTGATTCCGTTTGCGCGCGCCATGTTGGGATTGCAGCCAGTAGCGCGCAGGCAGTGTCCGAATTCAGTTCCGAAGAACCAGTAGAGCAGGGCAATAACCGCCACAGTGAACAATATCGCTGCGATGATAGCGGTCGTATTGTTGCGCAGTGAAAGTATAAGATTGTATTTATCTACTGAAATCGGGCGGTTTGAACCCTGAAGTATGCGCAGGTTTACCGAATAAAGCGCAAGCTGGGTAAGGATTCCGGCGAGTATCGCAGGAATTCCGAAACGAGTGTGAAATATACCGGTTACAAGTCCGCACAGACATCCGGCGATGAATGCAAGCAGCATCGAGAGCCAGACGTTCATGCCCGACGTGACGCAGATAGCAAGTACCGCGCCGCCGGTTCCGAACGAGCCGTCGACCGTCAGATCGGCGACATCGAGAATTTTGTAGGTAATATATAGCCCTATAGCCATTATTCCCCATATTACGCCGTTCGCGACTGCACCGGGGACAAAGTTCAGAAATGACATTTTTACTTCCTAACTAATTTGATGTATTTATGTTTATGCGCCGACTCATTCCACTTAGTGGTTGAGCGGGCGCATAAACTATTTTCTATTTGAATTTAGATTATTCAGCGGTTTCGTCAATAGCTTCGTAGCCGTCCGGAACGGTGATTCCGAGCTTCTCGCAGCGTGAAGCGTGATATTTCTTGACCGGCGACTTGTCGAACTGGATGTCCATTTCGGCAGGGTTTGCGCCGTTTACGAGGATCTCGTATGCCATCAGACCAGCGTTGTAGCCGATGTTGTAGTAGTCGATCGACAGAGTAGCGATACCACAGCCCTTGCAGATTCCCTCTTCGCCGCAGATTACCGGAATACCAGCAGGAGTAGCGATTCCGTCAACGATAGAAGCAGCGTTTGCGATGGTGTTGTCGGTCGGGATGTAGAGCACGTCGCAGTCCTTGCACGCGGAGGTCACAACCGCAGAAAGGTCGTTCGAGTCAGCGCTTGCATATTCCTTGGTAGCGAATCCGAGCTTTTCGAGCTCAGCTTTAACGATGTTTACCTGATACTTCGAGTTTGCTTCACCAGAGCAGTAAACGAGACCAACAGTCTTAGCGTCGGGGCAGAGCTCCTTGACCATTGCAGCCTGGTCAACCAGCGGAGCGAGGTCGGCGGTACCGGTGATGTTGCGTCCGGTCTTGCCTTCGAATTCCATTTCAAGTGCGGTTCCGTAGTCGGTGATCGAGGTAGCAACTATCGGAATCTTGTCGGTAGCAGCTGCAGCTGCCTGAAGTGCAGGGGTCGCGTTTGCCATAATGAGGTCAACATTCGACGATACGAACTTGTTTGCGATAACGCCGCAAGTAGGCGAATCGTTCTGCGCGTTCTGATAATCGAAAGCGACATCCTTGCCGAGCTTGTCCGTCAGAGCGGCTTTGAAGCCTTCTGTAGCAGCGTCGAGCGCGGGGTGCTGAGTGAGCTGGCAGATACCGACCTTGTACTTGGCATCGCTGCCGCAAGAGGTCATTCCAGCTGAAAGGGATAGGGTCAGCGCGGCTGCCAATGCAGCACAGATGAGTTTCTTCAGTTTCATGGTAAATACTCCTTAGAAAAATAAAATTAAAAAACCGTCCGACAGAAGTAATTTCTGTCAAAGGACGGAAAAGACACCGTGTTACCACCTTGATTCGGCGCGACCTCGCGGGCGCACCCTTTGTGACAAGATCATAACATATAATAATGAAATAAAATTGTCGGCGATATAACGGTCGCGCCCGTCCGGCCTTTCGGCGGAGACTCGCGGAGTGAATTCAAAACGGGTACACGACTGCCGTCTCACACCAGACGACGGCTCTCTGAAAGCCTTCACCGCTCCTACTATTTCCGGTCAGCGTCTTTATATTATTACAAAGACTCAATAAAAATATTGATAGTAATATTATAAATCAAAATAGTCGATTTGTCAAGCAAAACGTGATGTACAACATTGACAAAATATAGTATAGTTTTAATGCGATAATTCATGTATCATCTCAAACAAACAAATATTGGAAATGATTTTGCAAGAACGCAATTTCAATCTGTCATTTTTTACGCTGTGATAAAATAGTTATAAAATCGACAATATCAGGCGCTGCCGCATATATCCGTGTCGGCAAAAACGCTGAATAGAAAAATATTTCAAATAAATTTCGTATTTACTCTTGCATTTTTCGCGGATTTATAGTATAATATATATGATAAGGAACAAAATAATGCAATTTAAGAAAATCAAAACTGCAAAATTGATTTTCGGAATAGGAGTTGTCATTGAAAATGGAATATGCGTCTTTAACTAAAGCCGAGCTCTCGCAGGAACGCGAGCGCTTGCAGAATAAATATAATGAGCTTGCGTCGCTTGAACTCAAGCTCGATATGTCGCGCGGTAAGCCAAACCGCGAGCAGCTCGATATTACCGAGGGAATGCTCAGCGTGATCAGATCCGGCGAGGACTGCGTGACCTCGAATGGCCTCGATTGCCGTAACTACGGACTGCTTGACGGTATTCCGCGTGCTAAGCAGCTCTTT
>JAAVZO010000049.1 GCA_022791685.1 Clostridiales bacterium | reverse complement strand
TTTCAAGACGGCCAACCATATCGCGCACACTATTGGCATGGGCACTTCCCAAACTTCCACTGTGCCCCGTATTAAGACAATTTAAGAAATCTCCAGCTTCCCCTCCTCTGACTTCACCTATAATAATCCGGGAAGGCCTCATTCTCAGCGCAGTTTTGATCAAATCTCCAATGGTAATTTCCCTGCTCTCTTCCAGATTAGCGGCTTTTGCTTCCATCCGTACCAAGTTATCAATTCCCTGAATTTGCATTTCCGCATTATCCTCAATCGTAACGATTCGTTCTTCTTTGGGAATATAATGCGACAGTGCGTTTAAAAACGTAGTTTTTCCTGTGGATGTCCCTCCGCCAATCAAAATGGTATAACCTGCCTTCACCAGCTTCTTTAAAAACTCTGCCCCTTCTCTCGTAATGCTGCCCCATTCAGTCAATTTGTCCATGGTAATTGGTTCATCCGGAAACCTTCGAATTGTCAGCACGGGTCCATCCAAGGCAACCGGCGGAAGTACAATATTGACTCTGGATCCATTGTCCAAACGAGCGTCCACAATCGGCCGCTGCTCATTTACCACCCGATTGCACTTGCCTGCAATCTGCTGAATCACATCTCTCAAACGTTCTTCAGATGTAAAAGTCTTCTCCCATTTCCAGATCTTTCCGTCCCTTTCTACAAAAATATTTTGATAACCATTTACCATGATTTCTGTTACCGTATTGTCTTCTACTAATTCCTGAAGCACATCCAACTTTCTCACAGAATAAAATAGGTCTTTTCTCAATGCTTCTTTTTCATGTAACGTCAGCAAAAATTCTCTGCCTTTTGAAAGTATTAATTCATCTATAATCTCCAATATTTCTTCATCTGTCAGCTCACCTTGCTCTTCCAACTTTCCCATCAAAAGTCTTCGCATATCCTCAAAACAACTCACAGTATCTCCTTTCTCTGGAGCTGCCGGACGTAGTCTCCCAATTCACTCCATACCAAATCCTCAATATAACCTTTTCCTGTTCTGTTCGTGCTATGAAAAGGCAATTTAATTTTCTGCATCTTTTCTAACACATTCTTATAATCCCAAGTACGCAATAAGGTTTCAAATTGTGTCAATTTGGCCATAGAAAGAACGTCTGTGCGCATTGGAACATATACCTTTCTGCAATAATCCAGAATCTGATACAACTCCTGTACTCCATCTCCCAGATCGAGAAGTAACACTTCATAATTACTATTCCTATCGATTTCCTCAAACAACCTAAGCCATTCCTGACCGGCTGTACACTGTATGTCCATTGGCGAAAGTGCTGGCGGCACATAATCCAAATTCTGTATAGACCGGACCATCCCGTTGAGTCGGTGAATGATACCCGCATTTTCCTGCCTGACAAAGTATAAAAGGTCACTCAATGTTCTTTCATATGTCTCTTCAAAAATTTGTTCAAACCCAGAATAGCTTTCCAGGTTTAAATACAATACGGCTCGCTCCCTAGCTAATATCTGTCCCAGTGTCAGCGCAAAAGATGTCTTTTGTGCCCGGCCGATTGGACTATAAACTCCAATTACGTAAGTATCCTTTTTTAGTACCGTAATCCCCTCATGAGCCGCTTTCTCCGCACTGTAACAATCCATTACTTCCCGGACCACCTGATCCGAGGACTGGTATTTATAGATGCTGGGATA
>JAAVZO010000033.1 GCA_022791685.1 Clostridiales bacterium | reverse complement strand
GCTTCGACAATACTCTTACAAACATGCGGATCGCCGATGTTCATACTGGAGTAATGCTGAAATCATGCGGCAACTCGCTGCGCAACATTCACCCGCTCTATACCTGTGATGATTATACCGATTATGCCGGAAGCACCGGATTCTACGATATTGGCGGCAACAACTGGTACAGCTTCTGCTACAGCGACCATCTCGGAGTCGGCTTCCGCATTGCTGAAAACAGATCAAGCATATTCGACAGCTGCTATGTATTCTGGTACTGCGGAAGAGGCGAAAATCATACGGCTATCAAATGTGAGGGTAAGCTTGATTCGGTATTCAACAACTTCAAGATCGGGTTCTTCAATAACGAAACCGAAAATGTCGTGCTCTCAGTCGCTAAGCCAGACGGCAAGGGTGTTATCAACCGACTTTCGTTAAATGATCCATCGCTTGTTACTGACAAGCTCTATGAAACTTATCTTCAGGGCGGTTTGTTCTAATACCCTGCCGCTCGGTTAACGCTTGATATATGTTATTCCTGCTGAGTGCGGCTTAGTATATCCTTCTGAACATTTCTTTCAAGCGAGGTATAATAAGCCGAAAATCCCGAAACTCTAACAACTAAGTCTCTATAATTTTCGGGATGTTCCATAGCATCCTTTAATACTTCCGGCGAGGTCGCGTTGATTTGAATCTCCTGACCGCCACGCTGGAAGTATACTTTTATCAATGCCGCTAATTTATGACGCTTCTCGTCACTGAACATCGATGGGGAAAACTTCTGATTAACGACCGCACCGCATGCAACCTTAGTATAATCAGGCTTAGATATGCTGCTGAGTGTATAAGTAGCTCCCTTAGTATCCTTGCCATATGTAGGCGATGCAGCGTCGGATAGATATTCACCTTTTCTTCGTCCGTCCGGTGTAGCAGCAATCGACATTCCGGCATATACGTTATCGGTATTCGATGCCATGTCTACATAAATTCCGCCGCCGTCCGGAGTCTTGTATTCGTTGAAAAGCGCTGAGAGAAAGTCAACAAACCACACCGCGTATTTATCAACAAAATCATCGTTGTTGCCGTATTTCGGAGCCGCAAGCAGCTTTTCGCGCAGCTCATCATATCCAACAAAATCGGCAATAAGTGCGTCGCGCAGCTCTGAAAGAGTAGCTTCCTTGTCGATAAATATGACCTTCTCGATTGCAGCAAGCGAGTCGCAGGTCGTACCAACGCCCATAAGCGCAACACCATGCACCGACGGATATTTGCTTCCGCCCTCACAGATGTCAAGTCCCTTTGCTATCGTACCTTCGCAGAAGCATGAAAGGAATGGCTGCTCATATTCCTTACGCGCGATTCTTGTATTGTTGTTGCGGAATATCGTGTAATATTCCTTTGCACCATACCGCAGCTGAGCTTCAAAACGCTTCATAAATTCGTCCATCGTGGTGATCTCAGCTACATCTCCGGTATCAACTCCGGGCGCGGGATTGAAGATTCCCTTACCGCGGTTGAACAGCGGTTCAAAGAAACGCGGGGTATCAAATCGCCCGTCAGTCCACGGCGGCTGCATTCCGGTAATGAAGTTTTCGATACAGCCGACCATGCAGTAATCATGTACATCAGCTTCATCGTAGCCGTATTTTTTAAGCGCCGCAAGATGTACCCAATCGTTCATAAGGGATGGATAACCAATTCCCGTGCCAATTACTTTGAGACATTCATCAAGGAACTTATCATTATCCTTTTCAGGAACACGAGCCGTAAGATTAGGTCCCGGAATACCACAGTTTTTGACTGCCGTAAGCATACAATATGTAAGCTCATTCACGTCACTGCTTCCGTCTGGCGAAGTGCCGCCGATACAGATATTCACTACATCGTCTCCACCGATATATATGCGGTGCTCATAGATCTTCATGAATACATTTTCAAACAGCTCCGTCACTTCATCGGTCGTGATCAAACCAGCTTCATAGTCCTTTTTAAAGAATGGATACAGATATTGATCCATTCGTCCGAGTGCCATTGCAAAACGCCCCTCATAGCTGAACGCCATGTGACAGAGCCATACAAGCTGCAATGCCTCAACAAAACTGCGCGGTTCATGTTCAGCAACAGCACTGCAATTTTTGCAGATATTCTTCATACGTTCGATGTCATAATCGAGATTTTCGCATAGCTCCTCTGCGCGCTTTGCATACCCTTTGATCATATTTTGAAACGCACGCATCGTTATCTGCATAGATGTAAGGTATTCGATTCGTTCGATGTCACCACTGTGTACCTTCATCGACTCGTCGATCTCAGCGAGCATACCAGATACGCCGATCCGCAGCACCGTCCGATAATTTGGGGCATAATGATCGACATTCTGGAAAAAGTTAGGCTCGCCATAGCTGTCGACAATCTTCTTAGCATAATCAAGCTCTGCCTTGCTTTTATCCGACCAAAGTGAACGCAGGCTTCCCGCAATCAAATCATTCTTATAAATATGCGGTTTGCTCAGCGTAAAGAGCGCCGCAATCCCATCAGCACGAGCACGTGTCTTGTTGATGTGGAACTCCTTACGATATCCCTCGAAACGGTAGTAATGCGGTGCAAAACTGCCGGACGTGGGACGTACTATCTCATTTTTTAAGCTTTGAGTTATAGTCATATAAATCACCTCATGCTATTAGTATATCATTCAGCCTTTGCTTTTTCAATAAACGATTTTAAATAATCTTGACAAAACTAATATAATATGCTATACTATACATAATAAAATTTAAAATTGAAGTTTGATTCAGTCGAAATCACGGCTATTGACAGCTGAAAAGTCTGAAAGGCAGTCGCAATGATCATAAAATATATAGAACTTGCTTCGATCCCCAAACTATTGTTTGCACATACATTCAGTGCAGACTTTTATCAAGCAGATATTCGAGCACGCCCTAATAGAATAGAGATCACGTATATTAGTGCCGGAGGGTATCACTACAATCAAAATGAAAGTGAAGGCGACGTTAAATGCGGAGACATATTATGCAATACATACACTGCACCATTAAAAATATGCGCAAATAACTTTCACTCACACCACACCGTATGCTTCGAGCTTCCATATAGCGTTGCAGAAAATGAATCTGATACTTCGATCCCAATTCCGTTCACTATCCCAGCGTCTGATGCTGATAAAGAAATTATACCGCTGATCGATAAAATAATCGCCGAAAGCACAATAAACTCATCAAATAGATTGATCTGTGTTGGATTATTCATGCAGCTGCTCGGAAATCTAAGCAAATGTACACAGAACCAATTATTAAATATACGCCATAGTGACATCAAATATGTTGATAAGGCCAAGGTATTCATTTACCAAAATCTCAACAAGCCGATAAAGCAATCGACTGTAGCAAAGGAGCTTGGAATTTCGCCGGAATATTTGAGTACGATATTTAAAAAAGTCGAAGGCATTCCGCTTATGACATACATCAATCGAACGAAGCTTGAAAAAATACGTTCGATTATGATAAAGGAAAATATACGCCTATATCAAGCTGCTGAAATGTTCGGATATTCCGACCCAAATTACGTTAGCTATCTTTATAAAAAATACTTCCATATGAATATTACCGACCAGACATTCTTTGAAAAAGAATAACCACTATCTGAAAAAGATAGTGGTTATTTTTATGTTCAGTTAAATTATCTAAAACCGATTTTATCTCTTTGCGAGAACGTCAGCCTCGTACTTCTTTACTTCACCGAGCCATGCGTCGCGTACCGGAACACCCTCGCTCTCGCAGTAGTAATCCCATACAGCTGCGAACGGATATGACTTGTACTCTTCAAGCAGCGCAAGTCTCGAAGTATAGTCGCCCTCAAGCTCAAGCTTCTTAAGCTTTTCAGTCGGCTCAAGCAGAGCATACATAAGCGCCTTCTGCATATTGCGTGTACCAATTACCCATGCAGCGATACGGTTGATAGAAGCGTCAAAGAAATCAAGTCCGATATGAACGCGATTCTCAAAGTTGCCACGGATGATCTCCTGAGCGATATACTTCAGCTCGTCATCGAAGATAACAACGTGGTCAGAGTCCCAACGAACTGGACGTGATACGTGCAGCATTACGTCGTCGAGGAATGTCAGCGCAGACGAGATCTTATCGGATACGACCTCAGTCGGATGGAAGTGACCGGTGTCGAGAGTTACCATCAGGTTGTTCTTAACAGCGTATCCAAAGCACATTTCCAGCGAACCAATGGTGCAGGACTCGGCACCAATACCGAATACCTTGCTCTCAACTGCGTTGAGGTTGTACTGCTTATTCTGACCTGCGAAAATCTTATCATAGGAATCAAGCAGACGCTCACGGTAGCCGTAACGGTCGATCGGAATATCCTTAAAGCCGTCCGGGATCCAGTAGTTGGTGCAAGCAGTATCGCCAAGCTCACGTCCGAAATATTCAGCGATAATTCTTGACTTTATGCAATGCTCTACCCAGTACTCACGGATAGAATCATCAGCGCTCGAAAGAGTAAAGCCGCTGTCACTCATCGGGTGGGAGAAGCAGGTCGGATTGAAGTCAACGCCGATCTTGTTTGCTTTAGCCCATTCAAGCCATGAAGCAAAATGCTTCGGCTCTATCTCGTTACGCTCTACCTTTTTGCCGAGATTGTCAAGATATATAGCGTGCAGGCTGATCTTCTTCTTACCAGGGATCATAGATGCAGCTTTCTCGAAGTCTGCGCGCAGCTCAGCAATAGTAGTAGCTCTTCCAGGATAGTTACCGGTAGTCTGAATTCCTCCGGTAAGGTCACCGTTCGGGTTCTCAAAGCCGCGAACGTCATCTCCCTGCCAGCAGTGCATGGAAACTGGAATAGCCTTAAGGCGCTCTATAGCCTTATCGGTATCAACACCGATCGAAGCGTAAAGCTCTTTTGCGAGCTCATATGCTTTTAATGTATTCATTATTTTTCTCCTTGATTGTTGTTATTTATATAAATGGTCTGAAATAGACCAATCATAGAAAAATTTGCTTATTCTCCAATAAGCTTAAGGAATCTCGCATATGCGTCATCCCACATAGCCTTGTCGCCCTTAGGCTCGAAGCACTTGACCTCGAACGAATTGCGGATAACCTCACGCGCTTCGGAAAGGTCTTTGAGCTCGCCGCAGGAAATCGCCTGGACCGACAGATTTCCAATTGCAGTAGCTTCTACCGGACCAGCGTACACTGGACGGTCGCAAGCATCTGCGCAGAGCTGGCAGAGCGGCTCTTCCTTAGTTCCGCCGCCAACAATATTGATGAATGGAATGCGTGTGCCCTTCATGTCGTCGATAGCTTCAACTGCCCACTTATAGCGCAGTGCAAGAGAATCAAAGATAGCGCGTACAATTTCGCCCTCATTTTCGGGAACATGCTGACCGGTCTTTTCGCAGTATTCGCGAATCGCCTTAGGCAGATTGCCCGGAACTCCAAATGCCGGATCGTCGGGATTGATTATGCACTGGCAAGGCTTAGAAGCCATTGCGGCATTCGAAAGCTCGTCAAAGCTGAATGCTTTGCCCTCACGCTTCCACTGACGGCGTGACTCCTGCTCTATCCACAGACCCATGATATTCTTGAGGAAGCGTATCGAACCGCCGAATCCACCCTCGTTGGTGAAGTTGTACTTGAACGACTTGTCAGTGATGATAGGCGACATAGTTTCAGTACCCATCAACGACCATGTACCAGAGGAAATGAAGATGAAGTCCTGTCCCTTAACTGCCGGAACAGCTACGACTGCCGATGCGGTATCGTGCGACGCAACGTTGACGACGTTTGCCTTGATATCACCGAGCTCGTCGATGAGCGACGGAAGAAGCGGTCCGACTACAGTTCCCGGTTGAACCAATGGTGCAAACAGGTGCTGCGGAATCTTGAACGCGTCGATAATTTCCTTCGACCATTCTCCAGTCTTAGCGTCAAGCAGTGCACCAGTCGACGCGATAGTGTACTCACTCTGCATTTTTCCAGTGAGGAAGTAATTGAGCAGGTCAGGAATATTCAACATTTTGTCGGCAATAGCGACAAGCTCAGGATTATCTCTTAACTCAGCACAAAGCTGCCATACAGTGTTGAAGTCGCAGAACTGGATTCCGGTGATATCATAAAGGCGCGACTTAGGCATAAACTGCTCTGCATACTCTTTAATTCCAACCGTTCTGACATCGCGATAGTGTGTCGGATTTTTGAGCAGCTTTCCGTTCTTGTCAAGCAAACCGTAGTCAACGCCCCAAGTGTCGATACCGATTGTCTTGATATCGCGGTCGTCGGAAATTGCGCACTTATTTATCGCCTGCTTGATTTCGTGGAAAATACGCAGTATATCCCATGTGAACTCGCCGGCTACAGTGACCGGATCGCTCGGGAAACGGTGGTTTTCTTCAAGAGTCAGACGCTCGCCGTCAAAGCTGCCGACAATTCCGCGGCCGCTCGACGCTCCAAGGTCGATCGCAAGCATTTTTAATTTTTTCATATAGTTATGAGTAATCCTTTCTTTAATTAGGCTTTTTCGATAACCTCTCAATTAAATTTTGAAAATGAAGTTCAGTTATCGAACAAGTCTATTACTTTTTCGCTTTAGCAATGTGAATTATTTGACAAATTCACATTTTCTAATATACGCCAAAAGTGCCGCACGTATACGCATTTTCAAAACGCGTACCACGTGTCGGCACTTTATTCGATTTTATCTTACGCTCGCTATCACAGCTTTGATAGCGTCGCAGGCTGCTCCGAATGCTTCGTAGTTGGAAGCATATGTATTATCGGGCATTTTGGTCTTATCACCGGTAGCTTCAAGGTCTTCAAAGCCCTTGAAAACTCTGAGGTGAGGCTCGACCGACAGGAAAAGCTTTCCGCTTACCTTCTTATCAAGGTCAGCAATTATCGAAGGAACTCCTCCGATACCCTTGCCAGCCGGACAGATGACCTTCTCTGCAGTCGCGTCCTTGATGTGCATATAGAAAATCTTGTCGCCAAGCATTTCGTATGCTCTCGGATAGGACTCGTGACCGTCCATGATGAAGTTTGCTGGGTCGAATATGAGCTTGATCTCGCCGCCGAACTCGTTCTGAATGTCGAGACAGCAGTCAGCAGATTCGCCATAAATGCCCTTCTCGTTTTCGTGGCAGAGGTTGATTCCCTCAGCCTTAGCGATGTCGAGCATAGCTTTAAGGCGCTTCATAACCTCGGGACGGCACTCCTCGCGAGTCATGCCATCTGGAATATAGAAGCTGAAGATACGCATATTCTTTGTTCCAAAGATCTTAGCTGCCTTAATGCAATTTCTCAGCTTATCAAGGTGCGGCTCGAACTCATCGGTAACTTTGATTTTACCGATCGGCGAACCAATTGAAGATACACCGATTCCGGCTGCGTCAAGCTTTGCCTTAGCTGCCTTCATTTCGTCCTCGGTGAGGTCGGCAACATTCTTACCGTCAACACCGCGGATCTCCATGAATCCAACGCCGTTCTTTTTAAGTCCTTCTATCTGCTCATCAAGCTTCGGAGAATACTCGTCAGCAAATGCGCTTAATACAAATTCTGCCATTAAATTATCCCTCTTAGTATATTATTCGAAATACTGACCATAGCGAGCCATGATATTCTTATAGCTGATTTCGAGACTTTCGAAAGGATCAGCCGGAACAATATCCTGCTCTACCATGTGGTACTTGATTCCAGCCTTAATGCAAGAATCAATAATACGGTCAAAGTTCATGTTTCCTTCGCCAACCTCAGCCATGACCTGAGCGTCGTTGATAATGCGCATATCCTTAAGATGAGTGGTGAAAATCTTAGGCGCGTACTTCTCAATAGCTGCAGCCGGGTCAGCACCGCCTGCCTGAGCCCAATAAGTATCGAAGGTGAGCATGAGGTCAGGAGAAGCGTTCATGATATATTCAAGGAAAAGCTTGCCGTCCTCACAGCGCTCGAACTCGAACTTGTGGTTGTGATAAAGGAACTTCTTACCAGCCTTAGTGATCTTCTCGATTGCTGGCGCATAGTCGTCAGCAAAGCGCTTGAAACTCTCAATTCCCCACGGCCTGTAGTTGAAGATACCGCCGATACCGATACCATCGCAGCCAAAAAGCGAATGTTCTTCGATAACAGCGTCAGTCTCCTTAAGGACTCTATCCGGATTTGTATGAGTAAGAATCACCTTCAGACCAGTATCATCTACTGCCTTCTTGATAGCCTTAGGGCTGACATCGCCGATTCCGGATACCTGAACATACTTGTAACCGATCTTTGCGATCTTGTCCATAGTTTTTGCAAAATCTTCTTCATTCTTCATGTAGTCGCGCACAGTAAAAAGCTGAGCGCCGAGTATCATTTTATCTGACATTATGTAGTACTCCTTTTGAAAAATTTTTAAGTATACTTAATTATCGTAAATGTGAAGTGCAGTGTCTGTTGACCTTGCAATAATATTATATCAGAAAACTTCGAAAAAATAAAGAGGTTTTTTAATTTAATATCGCTTTTAATCAAATGCGCCAACTTTTGATTGGAATTTTATATTTTGTTCATATCCAGCCAAGGGAAATTCATTGTTTCTACAATTGACTACCCTGAGCAGCGCTTACATACACGAGCTTTTCCAACGTTCATTGCCTCAGCAAGCGTACCTGATCTGATATTTTTAGAACGTGAAAGGCTCGGACAGTTTACACGTGTATGCCAAACCTCGCCGTTTTCAACCCAATACACTACATCAGTCTGTCTATTTGATTCAACTGATTCAGCAGTCGTAGTTGTCGTGGAAGTTGTTTCCGGTACTGTAGTTGTTATCGGAGCTTGAGTTGTCACAGGAACAGTAGTCTCGGGAATTTCGATAACCGGCATACTCGTCGTATCTTCAGCGGAAGTTTCTGGAACACCAGTAGTTTCTTCAAAAATCGGCTTTGCCGTTTCAGTTATAGACTCAGATTCCGATTCGAAAGTCGCTTCGGTTCCTGTATACGGCTCAGTTTCGATCAGTTCAGTTTCGGTCAACTCCGGAATATTATCAACTGAAACCTTCTCCGTTACAGGTTTGTCTGTTATATACCAAGTTCCATTTTCAATTGAAAGTGATGATGGCTCACTTGCCCCGCAAGAGCAAAATACGGAGGCAAGTACGATCGTCAAAACACCAGCCAACAGCTGTTTGATTCTCATATCGTATCACCTCCGTAGATAATTTTATTTTACTTCAACTATAGTTACGCCAAGGTCGCCCTCACCATATCTGCCGTATCTATACGATACCACACGTGGGTCTTTTTTAAGGTAATTCCAAAGCGCATTTCTCAGCGCACCGGTACCCTTACCGTGAATAAGACGCAGCGAGTGTATGCCTGCGATGTGAGCTTCGTCGAAATACTTGTCGACCATGTACCAAGCGTCATCGCCCATCATTCCGCGCAGGTCTATCTCATCCTTGAAATCGCGCGATACCGTGACGCGGTATTTATCCGCAGCCATCTGCTTTTTCTGTGAATCAGTGTACGTCACCTTATTCTCATCAAGCAGCATAAGATTCGACACCTTCGTGCGCGTTTTAATAATACCAGCCTGCACGTTGACGTTTCCGTCCTTATCTGGTGCATCCAGTACTACGCCCTTTTTGTTGATATTGATAAGCAGCACGTCGTCGCCTTTTTTAAGCGGACGAGGAAGCACATAATCCTCCGCCACACGCTCGTGTACTGGATTGACAGACGCGTCGCTGTCACGCAGCTGCTTACGGATATTGCGGCGCGATTCTTCAAGCGCATTCGCAAGATTATTACTCTCGCGCTCCTTCTTGACCTTTTCGAGCTGCTCCATAACGTAGTCGCTTGTAACTCGCGCACTCTTGATTATCGATGAAGCCTCGGCACGCGCCTTTTCAAGCTCACGCTCAGCTATAGCAAGCTGGTCTGCGATCTTCTTTTCGTTGACCGCCTTGTATTCCTCGAATTCTCGTCTGAGTTTTTCAGCCTCAGCGCGGTTCTTATCCATTTCAAGACGGCTCGCTTCAAGCCGCGCGATAACATCCTCGAACTGCTTGTTCTCAGCGCTGACAAGCTCCTTTGCCCGATTTACGATCTCATCCGAAAGTCCAAGCTTCGACGATATCGCAAACGCGTTAGACTTACCGGGAGTACCGATTATAAGCCGATAGGTCGGCTTCAGTGTATTGACATCGAACTCGCAGGACGCATTGATAAAGCCGTCAGTTTCAAGCGCGAACGCCTTTAATTCAGCATAGTGAGTAGTAGCAGCACAAAGAGCGCCGACTGCGTGTATCTTTTCAAGCACCGAAATAGCAAGCGCCGCACCTTCAACAGGGTCAGTACCCGCGCCAAGCTCATCTATAAGCACAAGTGAGCGTGCGTTTACCTTTTCGGTTATTCCTACAATGTTCACCATATGTGACGAGAAAGTCGACAGTGACTGCTCGATCGACTGCTCATCTCCGATATCGGCAAAAATATCGTCAAACACGCACATTTCGGACGTTTCAGACGCTGGGATATGCAGTCCGGACTGTGCCATCAATGCAAATAATCCAAGCGTCTTTATAGTTACAGTCTTACCGCCGGTGTTAGGACCGGTTATTACCAGCGTACCATTCTCACCGCCAACAGTTATAGTAACCGGAACGACTGTCTTAGGGTCGAGCAGTGGATGACGCGAACGAATCAGATTTACCTTGCGGTCTCCGGTCATACGCGCCGGAACAGCGTCAAGACGGAACGACAGCTCACTCTTTGCAAATATAAAAGCAAGCTCGGTAATATTGCGGTAATTGAGGTCAAGCGAATTTTCGATAGCGCCACATTCGCCCGACAGCTCAGTCAATATGCGCTCGATCTCATTCGCTTCCTTGACCTGCAATACGCGCAGCTCGTTGTTAGCTTCAACGACCGAAAGCGGCTCAATGAACAGCGTAGCGCCCGAAGCTGAGGTGTCGTGTACAAGACCCTTGATCTCATTTCTGTACTCGACCTTTACCGGAACGACATAGCGTCCGTTTCGCATTGTAACGATATTTTCCTGCAAATATTTATTAGAACCGCCATTGATAAATCCCTGTAAATTATCTTTAATGCGATTGTTAGCCGCACGCATTTTGCGGCGGATATCCGACAGCGCTGGACTCGCCTCGTCGGCGATCATATCTTCAGCGATAATAGCAGTATAAATTCGATCTTCAAGCTTTTTGTTCGGTATCAGCCGCTCGAACATGTCGTCAATGCTTGTTGCGCCGCGGCGGTCGGTGCGGCTGTATTCGAGCAGCGAGCGCGATGTGCGCAGCACATTCGCAATATCTAAGAGCTCGCGCGGAGTAAGTACCGCACCCTTTCCGGCACGGTCAGCAGCGTCTCGTATATCCTTGATAAGTCCGAATGAAGGCATACCTTTGATCGTTTGTATAGCCTTAGCTTCGGTAGTCTCGCGCTGCATACGGAGTATGCGGTCGGGAGAGTTGCTCGGACGAAGCGCAAGCGCCAGCTCCTTTGAGCCCTCGGTCGGCGCACGCTCGGCGAGCATAGCAAGTATTTTATCATATTCGAGCGTTCTTATCGCTCTTTCGTAGTTTTCCAATTGAATTTCCTTTCAGGTAATAGTAAACATTTCAGACAGCCTTATGGCTTGATTGCAAGCTCCAAATCAATGGTATCATATAATGTTATCTGCCCACCGAAATCATTTATAGCGGCTTCAATTTCGCTATAGAATCGCTTACGTGTGTCGGATTCGATTGCGATATGGTCGGAGTATGTGCCAATCAGCTCGATATATTCCGACGCACTGAATGTCCTTGTGCGGTGATAGAGCTTATAGCTGACATCAATAAACCCATATTTTCGCGCAATATCCGCACGAGCCGCAGCTTCGGCTTCCGAATATTCAGTCGGTTTGTTAGAATTAGGCATGAATACAGAGTATGCACGCTGAATAGCGTCCGACATTTCCGGTCTCCCCTTGTCTGGGTAAGGGTGATTGGCAAACCGCGCAAAAACTCCACCTGATCTCAGCAGCCGATAAACCTTCTCATATCCGACAGCCTCGTCTATCCAGTGAAATGCCGACGCTGAATAGATCAAATCATACGTCCCGTCGCTGCATTCATAGTCTTCGAATCGACATTCCTCAGCATTAAAATTGCGGTATCCGCTGAATTTATTCCGGCACAGATCGCAAAAATTATGTCCGCGCTCGACCGCAGTCAACTGACAGCCCGTATCAAGTATCGGCTTTGTCGCCTGTCCAGCACCGATACCTATCTCCAGCACATGGCTATTTTCATCTATTTTAATTTTATCAAAAATATCGCAATACAGCTCCGAAACATATCCCGGGCGCATTTTAGCGTATTTCTCCGACTCGGTATCAAACGTCCACTCGAGCCCCTTCAAAGACGGCATATCAGCACTCCTACCATTTCTCATATTATATAAAATTATACCACAATACCGAAAAATTATCAATGGGAAAAATCAATTATAATCGTTAAATCCTCAGAATTCCAGCATATCAAGCACTTGAAAATGATGCTCGATATGATTTTCAAGGTACTTTTCGCTTATTGACAAAAATTCGGGAATGAGAGGTTCCTTCAACACAAACGAATACAGCTTGCCCATATCCGCGTACATCGAATACTGCATAGCCGCTGCCACCGATACGTCAAGCGGCATTATGATCTGCGCCGTTCTCATTTCGTCGACCTGTATTTCATTTTCTATATAAGTTTGACGCTTATTTAAACAATCGCGGCATAATATGCAGCCATCCATAACATTAAGATAAACACGCTCACTTTCGACCGGCTTGCCACAGCCAGCACAGCGTTCAAGGTTAGGTGCAAATCCGGCGATACGTGCAAGCCGCATTTCAAACGCTCCTTTGATAAGCCTTATATCACGCCGTGCCTTATGTGACAGCGCCCACAATGTGTTGAGCGTAAGCCGCAGCATCTCCGAATCTGGCTGCTCCTCATTAGTCAGATATTCCGCAGCATTAAGTATGTACGTTCCAAGCGTCATCGTCGTGTAATCTTCGCACAGATAGAAATAATTTTCAATGAGCGAAGCGTCATTGAGTGAATATTTTCCGTGGTGCTCGTATAGCACAAATTCAGAATAGCAGAATATCTGTGTCGACGCGGTAAAACGTCCGCGCGGCTTATTAGACCCACGGACGAGTACCGATATTTTACCGCGCTCGGCGGTTATTATATTTATATACTTAGAGGTCTCATATGCGATATTTTCACGCACAACAAGCCCTTTCAGCGTATACAGCATTAGTCGTCGTTGAACCCGAAGCTATTGAGAAGCGACGCATTGTCGCGCCAGTTTTCCTTGACGCGTACCCACAAATCGAGGTGTACCTGAACGCCAAAGAAAGCTTCCATATCCTCACGCGCCCAAGTTCCGACCTTTTTCAGTTCAGCTCCGCCCTTACCGATGATAATTCCCTTATGTGAATCCTTCTCGCAATAGATCTCAGCGCGAATCTTGATAAGCGTAGGCTTTTCCTCGAATGCCTCGATTACAACAGCAGTTCCGTGCGGTATTTCATCGTTAAGCGTGCGCAGAAGCTTTTCACGGATTATCTCAGCTGCAAGTGCGCGCTCGGGCTGGTCGGTTATCATATCTTCAGGGAAGAACCAATCACCATCGTGCAGCAGCTTCGCCGCCTCATCGGTGACAATTTTTACACCCTCTCCCTTGATTGCTGCCATAGGAATAACTGCTTCGAAATCAGCAAGCTCGGAATATGCAATTATGCACTCTGCAACTTTCGCACCGTTCACTGTATCAGTCTTATTTATCGCGAGTATGATCGGCGCTTTCTGCTTCTTCAGACGCTCGATCAAGGTTTTCTCGATATCCGACACCGGCTTTGCTGCGTCAACTACAAGTATCGCTGCGTCGACATCGCCCATGGTCGAGCTAATTGTCTTTACCATATAATCGCCCAGCTTATTTTTCGGCTTCAGCATACCCGGAGTATCGAGAAATACGAACTGATTCTCTTCATCAGTCAAAATACCCGTAATGCGGTTGCGTGTCGTCTGGGGCTTGTTCGAAACTATCGCGACCTTCTCGCCAAGCAGCGCATTCAAAAGCGTCGACTTGCCGACGTTCGGTCGACCTACTATTGCTATAAATCCGGTTTTCGTCATTTAATACTTCCTTAATTTTATGTTATTTATTTATATCAGTCATCCACTTATGACCGTTTGGAAATTCTATTTTCAGCGCTTCATTAAGCCATTCACGCTGAGATACATCCATTTTCTCATACGCAAGCTCGTAGTCCTGCTGATATCCCGCACGCTCAGTATCGGTGGACTTATAAAGCAGGCATATCTCAGGGGCAAGATATGGTATTCCATCGCTCATTAGGATTGCGTCGCCAAGTCCACGACTGATATTGCGATTGCGAGCATATATAAACTCAGTCTCACTGTGGTCGTTAAACAGAAATTCGATAAAATCAAGCTTCCGCTGTCCAATATGCCTGAAATTTATATAAACAATATCCGCCTCATCCGTATTAGCAAGCTGCACCAGCTCGCAGCTATCCTTACAGCAGAAAATATTGCGTTTGATTTTCATCTGACAGCTGATATCAGTTATGTGGTGTGCCTTTCCTCCGCCGAGCATTTCGTAAACTTCAAAGCCAAGCGACTTCATATAAAGTATTATCTCATCCCGACAATACCAGTATGATAGTATATCAATATCACTGTGGATCCTTGATTCATACCCAAGGAAGAGGTCGATAGCCTGACCACCGCAAACTGCATATTCAAAATTCCTTCCAGTCAACAGCTCGTTTGCCTGACACACTAATCTGTTCATTGCGACATTCTCCAACATTTTTCAATAATATTATACCATAAATCGAGCGGCTTGTCCACACCTAAAACGAAAATCCTTGAATTTATCGCTTAATTCCCATTATTTCGAGCACTGTGTTCTGTCTTGCTCGCATATCAGCGTCGTCAGCTTCACTTGTCAGGTGATCGTAGCCGAGTAAATGCAGCACCGAATGTACCGTCAGGAAAGCCACCTCGCGCGTATAGCTGTGACCGAATTCGACCGACTGCTCACGTGCGCGTTCAAGCGACAGCACAATGTCACCAAGCATAACTGCACCATTCGCACGGTCAGTATCTGATTCAGAGTCATCCTCGCTCATCATTGGAAACGACAATACATCTGTCGCCGAGTCAATATCGCGGTGTTCGCGGTTTATCTCACGTATTCCCTCGTTATCAGTAAACGTGACCGATATCTCAGCGCTGCGTCCGAAATCCTCGTATTCAAGCGCGGTGTATACGGCTGCCTTCACCAGCGTTCTGAGTTCAGCAGTTACCGGTTCTTTATCCTGCTCGTTTGTAAAATAAATATAATGTCTCATTTTTCTTGTTCTCCATTATTCTTAATTCTAAATCTTCTGCCATCATGCGAATCGTTATAACGATTTTCACCGCCGCGATTTCGCTGCTTATCGTAGTTCTCATATGCGAGTATGATCTTCTGTACCAGCCTATGACGCACAACGTCGCGCTCACTGAATCGATGTACCCCGATATCATCAATGCCTTCGAGTATCTTCACCGCTTCAGCAAGACCACTGCGCTTGCCAAGCGGAAGGTCAGTCTGCGTAAGGTCGCCGGTAACTACCGCCTTTGAATTGAATCCAAGCCGAGTAAGGAACATCTTCATCTGCTCAGGAGTCGTATTCTGCGCCTCGTCGAGAATGATAAATGAATCGTCAAGAGTCCGTCCACGCATATATGCGAGCGGAGCTATTTCGATAGTCCCACGCTCGACATAGCGCTGATATGCCTCGACTCCGAGCATTTCGTAGAGAGCGTCATAAAGCGGACGCAGGTATGGGTCAATTTTATTCTGTAAGTCACCAGGCAGAAATCCTAACTTCTCGCCCGCCTCTACCGCCGGACGGGTCAAAATGATACGCTCAACTTGCTTTGAGCGAAGAGCCGTAACCGCCATAGCTACCGCAAGGAATGTCTTACCAGTTCCGGCAGGTCCGATACCCATCACTACTGTATTTTTCTTTATTAACTCAACATACTTCTTCTGACCGATAGTTTTCGCCTTGATAGGCTTACCGCGCGTCGTCAGGCATATAGCGTCATCGTCAAGCTCTGAAAGCTCCTCACGTCGTCCATCTGATATCATATCTATAGCGTAGTCGACATTCTGAGCAGTCAGCGTATCATTTAACCGCGTAAGCCGTTTCAAGTATCCAATAGCATTCACTGCCTTCTCAACCGAATCAAGATTCTCCCCACTGACGCTGATCGCATTTCCACCGGCATTTGTAGTATCGCGCGATTTTATCGTCACACCAAATGCGCGCTCGAGTCTGTCGAGATTCGCGTCAAGCTCTCCGAAAAGCTTAGCTGTCTGTTCAATTGAATCAGTTAATATAATTTTCTCAGCCATTTATTTTCCATTTCTCCGGCGAATTTAATTTTTACTCTGCACTACCTCGTCGGATATAGCGCAGCTTATCTGTATATTTCCGACTCCACGGCAATATCCGCAAGCAGTCCGAGTCGGCATTCAATCACATATTTGTCACCGTCACGTCCAGCGCTGATCTCACGGCTCAGCAGCTCGCAGCCTTCGATCTGAGCCGAATATTCGCTGCGAAGCTGACGATAAGCCTCAGCGCGCGCTTCCTCTTCAGTGATAGTCTCGGTGACATATTCGTACTCCCGCCACACCGTCTCATGTATCGACACCGGAACTTCAACCGTATCAAAGAAGCGGAGATTTCTCTCCATATCTATTTTATCACACTCTATAGGTAAATTTCCAGTGTTTTTGAAAAATTTTAATGAAAATCCTAAAATTTTAAGCGATTTTTCGCAGAATTCATTTCCAGTCTCCACTTTTACCTGTCTCTCAAGTGGAACTTCAATAAGGATATTCCGCTTGACTTCAGCAAGTACTTTACCTCTCGCGTGAACTAATCTGACCTGACCGATAGAATCTACTACACCTGAAGCGAGCAGCTCACCTTTTCTAACAAGAGCCCCAACCTCTGTAACCACTTCTCCACGATGGACCTCGATATACTTTACAATTCCATCTTCAGAAGCAACAAGGTTGTACGGCGTGTCCTCATCCGGAGCGAGCTGACTATGCGTAGTTTCCCGCACTTCGACCGTGGCACGTGTACCGCGCACATTGACCGCGACCCAAGCAAAATCCTGACTCGATAATAGAAAATCAGTATGAAGTTTGTCAAAATCGATATTAGGGATATATGTCCCAACACCGCAGCCGAGCTCGTCTAATTTTTCTATGATCTCATGCGAGCTTATCAAATCATTGCCAACTACGTTTATCGACCAGATAAACTGACCTGATATTCCAAGTATAGCAAAAAACATACCAATACCTATAGGTATTCCATACCTGTGCCGATATCGCCTGATCAGCTTATTCAGTCCATGCTCATGAAGACGGACAATCTCAATTTGCTGCTTTTTGAAAATAAATTCGACTGGTTCGCAGTCAGGAAGTGGGATTGAAAAATGAAGTCCATCAGCTTTTCGCTTCAGTGAGCGAAAGTTAGCGCCGGAACTTACTAAAAGCCGAGCTGCACGGTCCTCATTACCGGCTGGAACGAAATAATCACGGCTTCCTATACACCAATTTATAAGTTTAGTTAGCATTCTGGCATTCAGTCTCCCGTCCGTAGATTATTCCGGATATTATCCCGCTAACCGATATGTGCCCTCCGGTAAAGCTCCTAAGTTCAAGCGACGAGCCATTTATAGTCATATATCCATCACAGAGTTCGAGTACAACCCTCTCACTGCTGTATTCTGAAAGTCCTAAACAGCCGCTGATATTTATTTCACGATTTCCGGCTGCCTCCATAAATGAGACACCGCCGAAGGTCCCTACAGGTATATCAAGCGAATTAAGTATGCGCTGAGAGAGAGGAAGCTTAACGCTTTCATTATCACCATCGTGCTTTTTACTCATAATTATTCTCCAAATCTATATAATAAAATAGACAACGTGATCCACTTAGTAATAATAATATGAAAAAGGAATGGTGATTATTATAGACACGCTCAAAAACAAGTACACAGACAATAAAACGCGCATAAATAGTATGGTACTTCCCCGCATATCAACGGCGTTTATCTGGATCTTTTCAATTTTTCTGCTTATCTATTTCATAAAAGCTCCTACTATGGCGGCAGAGTCTGTCCGAAATGCACTGGAAGTATGTGCATCACGTCTGATACCATCGCTGTTCCCATTTATTGCACTCACTGGAATAATGAGTTCAACTGGACTTTTAAGCGCCATCGCTGCAATAATCGGAAAGCCTTTCGAGCGACTGTTTGCAATAAACCGAACTGCTGCCGGCGTATTTCTGCTCGGGTCTATAGGCGGATTTCCGGTAGGCGCAATAATGTCGCGTGATCTATATGAGCGCGGAGAGATAACTCTCGATGAAGCTTCACGACTCAATTCATTCTCAAATAATGCCGGTATCGCGTTCTGCGTCGGCGGAATCGGCGCGTCTCTGTACGGAAATAACGCCGCAGGATGGCAGATATATCTGTCGCAGCTTACAGCAGCTATGATAATCGGGATCATACAAAGCCGCGGAAAAATCCCAAGCAGCAAAAGTTCGAGCAAACCAACTTCAACTAATATGCAGTATAGTATCGGTGAGCTGCTTGGACGCTTTGCAGATTCGGTCGCCAAAGCAAGTATGACAATGCTTAAAATCTGCGCATTCGCGGTATTCTTTGCAGTTATCGGCGACTTACTGACAGAAATATTAGGAATCTACTTCGGACGTTACGCCGCTGCACTTGGCGCTTCATTCTGCGAACTCACACTTGCAAGTCAACTTGCGGCTGGACTTGGGAGAATCGCCTCGCTGCCAATGTGCGCATTCGCTGCAGGATTTGCAGGACTGTCAGTTCATATGCAAGTAGCATCCGTGCTTTCTGAAAAGCTTCCAATACGCCGATTCATGCTTGCAAAGCTTGCACAAGGAATTTTATCTGCAATTTTTACAATAATTGCCTGCCGCATCATTACTACAGGCGTATGTTAAATTTTTAGCAGTTTTGATATTTCATATAAACAAGATAAGAAAAAAATTGTTTGAAATTTTGCTAATGGGCTTGTAATATTTGAAAAAATGTTGTATAATATTTGGTGATGATATTTTTATTAGACGTGTTCTACAACATTTCAAAATCGAACAAATCTATTGATATTTCAAATTATAATTGAGGTGAATTACGTGGCACTAACCTTCCACGGCGGTATACATATCAACGAGCACAAGACTACACGTCATTGTATGGTTGAAAAAATGCCGTCGCCGAAAACCGTTTCCATCCCCATGTCACAGCATATCGGCGCGCAAGCTGAGCCTACCGTAAAGGTCGGTGATATAGTCGACCGCGGTCAGGTGATAGGACGCATTGACAAAGGGCTCGGAAGTCCGGTACACGCAAGTATCTCCGGCAAGATAAAGGAGATAATCGAAAAAAACTCCGCAAATGGTCAAAAGATACAAACTATCGTCATCGAAAACGACGGCGAAAATCGCTTATCTCCCGATATCAAGCCTTGGAATAAAAAGCTCTCCGATACCACAACAGAAGAAATCATAGAAATAATCCGTGCCGCCGGAATCTCCGGAATGGGCGGCGCTACCTTCCCAACTTACGCTAAGCTGCAGTCAGCGCTCGGGAAGGTCGAGCATATCATAATCAACTGCGCAGAGTGCGAACCGTACATCACGGCAAATCACCGTCTGCTTCTCGAAAATCCCGACGCAGTTATAAACGGACTAAAAATATTACTGAAAGCTTTCTCTCTGCGTCAAGGAATCATCGCAGTTGAGGACAACAAGCTCGACGCGATAAATAAGCTCGAATCGCGACTCGATGGCTCGAACATGATAAAAGTCGAGGTACTCAAGACAAAATACCCGCAAGGAGACGAGCGTCAGCTGATATACGCGCTGACCGGTCGTGAGCTGCCAGCTGGAAAGCTTCCGGCTGATGTGGGCTGCTGCGTTTTCAATGCAGAGACCTGCGCGGCTATATTCAGTGCATTCGTGAACGGTATGCCGCTCATCGAACGCATTGTCACAGTCGACGGCGACTGCGTAAAAACTCCCAAAAACGTACTTGTACCGCTCGGAACGTCATATCTAGACGTTATCGAATTCTGCGGCGGACTTACAAAAGAGCCGAAAAAGATAATCAGCGGCGGTCCGATGATGGGTATCGCGCAATGGGATATAAACGGCGTTGTAACTAAAGGAACATCGGCAATACTTGTATTTTCGGATGAAGTCGAAAACAAATACGAGCAGGAACCGACCTGTATACGCTGTGGACGTTGTGTCCGTGGCTGCCCAATGAGACTTATGCCAAGCTACCTCGCTATGTTCTCACAGCAAGGTAAGCTTGATATGGCTGAGCAGTTCGACATCATGAGCTGCGTTGAATGCGGCAGCTGCTCATACAGCTGTCCGGGACACGTGCCGATAGTGCAATATATCCGTGCCGCCAAAGGACAGATCAACGACCGTAAGCGTGCAGCGGCTGCCGCACTTGCACAGAGTCAGAACAAATAACCTCGAAAGGAATGGCAACAACTTATGAAGAAAAAGAAAACCTCACCTTTGGAGGAAAACAAATCAACAGAGACTGTCAATATTGAAAAATCCGAACCGACCGCTGCGGACAAGTCCGTCGAAGCTATTGAAATTACCGAAGCTCCAAGACCCGAACCAAAGCCTGCGCCCGCAGAACCGGAAAAGCCGACGATCGACTCGCATTCATTTATACCTAAGCTATTCACCGTAACTTCATCGCCGCACGTGCGTACTGATGATACATCGCGCTCGATAATGGTCGATGTCTGCATTGCACTAATGCCTGCGCTTATCTGGGGCATATACGTATTTGGCTGGCGCGTGCTCACAATTGCTCTCATCTCAGTAGTATTCGCCGTTGGCTCTGAGTACCTATACGAAAAGCTGATGAAAAAGCCGATCACAATACTGGACTTTTCGGCAGTCGTTACAGGCATATTGCTTGCAATGAATCTACCGGTCGCAGTTCCGCTATGGATGCCAGCAGTAGGCGCAGTTTTCGCGATAATCGTTGTTAAGCAGCTATTCGGCGGTATCGGCAAAAACTTTGTCAACCCCGCACTCGCCGCACGAGTATTCCTGTTCGCATGGCCTGCGCACATGAGTGCATTCACAAAGCCAGGTGAATGGCTGTCGGCGATCTCGATATCCGCTCCAAATATCGACGCAGTAGCAACCGCAACTCCGCTCGCTGCGCTGAAAAATGGTGCAATGCCAGATACTTCATTGTTTGATATGATAATCGGCTATGAAGGCGGGTGCATAGGTGAAGTATCGGCACTGCTGCTGACTGCCGGATTTATCTATCTGCTTGTCCGCAAGGTCATCACATGGAAGATCCCAGTCTGCTACATTGGTACGGTGCTCATACTTACCTTCCTCTTTGCACAAAATTCGCTAAAGATCGATTTCTCATTCGCTGAAATATTCTCTGGCGGACTTTTCCTCGGCGCGATATTCATGGCGACCGACTACTCGACCTCACCACTCACCGAGATCGGACGTATTATATACGGTATCGGCTGCGGACTACTGACCGTATTTATCCGCTACTTTGGAGGCTATCCAGAGGGTGTATCCTTCTCAATACTTATCATGAACCTGCTCGTATGGTATATTGACCGCTATACGAAGCCTGTAAAATTCGGAGGTGCCGGACTTGAAAAAGCTAAGAAACAATGATCCTGAGTCTACCGACAGCACGAAATACATACTCGTCATAACCTTGAAACTGCTGATCATAAGCGCTATCACCGCAACCCTTCTCTCCTGCGTAAATGCACTTACAGCTGACAAAATTGCGGAAAATATCGCAAAAGAAAAGGCAAATGCGATTTCGGCGATATTCCCATCGTCGGATGAAAATCAGCTGCTTGAAGTGAGCGCAGACGGAGTGGACGAGCTTTACCTCGTGCTCTCTGGCGGAGACCTGCTCGGTTATGCGGCAAGCGTAAGCCCGCTTGGCTT
>JAAVZO010000002.1 GCA_022791685.1 Clostridiales bacterium | reverse complement strand
TTATACGTTCCTTCCGGCAGTAATCCGTTTGTCTTAGTTATATATCTCTCAGTGTCGGTTATTGCTGCCAATCCATCTCCGCTTATGTAGTAGTAAGCACCATCTTCATCCTGCACAAGTCCTGCGTATGTTGCCACTCCATCTACATAATAGCGAATCTTTCCATCTGCATCCTTTACTAATCCCTGAAGATCAATAATTATCTTACCATCACCATCAAAAGTGTAGTAACCGGCAGGAAGCAAATTATTTGTATTGGATACATAATATGTGCATCCACGAATAGCGGTTATTTTATTAGCTGCAAAATAATAATAATCACCATTCTCATATACTAATCCGGGGCTGTATGCAATACCACCATTTAAATAGTAAATATCGCCATTAGATGTCGTATAAATTCCATCTACGTACAATTCACCAACATATTTTCCATCCGGAGTATACTCAAATAACTGATAGTTGCTATAGGGATTCCATTTTATCACGCAAATGCCTTCATAGCGATAACCTTGGTTATTAAAGCTATAAGTGTCCCCATCAATTACAACAGTAGTGTTGTGGTAATATGTAGCACCATAGTAGTATCGAGTACCTCCATCCATAGATACCCAAACTCCACTATCCAGTTTTCCATCAGTGAATGACATTGTAAACGATTGCGATGTACTACAAATCTCATATGATGAATATTCTCCATTAATACCTTCATATGTATTTTTATCAAAATAGTATTGATCGCTTTCGATCTGTTGCCATCCAGTAGCTAACTTTCCATTGATAGTATAATAAGTTTTACCATTAAGTGTAAACAAGCCTGTACCCGAGTTATAGACATTACCACAATTTGTGCAGACAAATTTATCATCTACAAGTTCATAATTATGTCCATATGCTTTTATGCTTGTACCCCACTCAATTACGGATCCACAGGTCTCACAGTAAGTTCTACCTGTATAACCATCTTCTGTGCATGTTGCTTCTTTATTGAGAACAGGCAGTTCGGTATCGTGGTAATGCCACAAATTTATGTTATCGTTAAGATTTGTTTCAACGGATACTTTGCCGCCAAATGTGCCGTGAACACCTTTATCAAGATCAACGAAACCAGAAATTACACTGCAATCAATAGATACAATTGGACAATTTCCACTTGCAAATTGTGATTCAGAAGTAATTACCTTACCAGTGACATGGTCAATCGCATCCCAAGACCACACGCGTACAGGAATGCTGACGATAACCTGTTTACCATCTAAATAAGTTTCTCTGTTTTTTTCAACGCTTACATCCAATAGACCAGATACTTCATTATAGTCAAAATAAGCTGAAAAGCCTTCAGCTACAGACACGCCATCCAGTTCCCATTTATTGGCATTCTGCAATTTAAGAGTTGCAAATATATTGTTTATAGATTTTATGTCTGCAACAGTAATATCTATATAGTAAATAGAATCATACTCTGCTGGTCTACCTGAATCATTGTGACCTTCAAGCGATACTACTGCCTCGCCTGATACCGTAAATGTTCTTGTGATCTTCGCAAGGTTACCAAGTTTGTCCTTAATATTATAAGAAACTACGTGATCACCACTAAGGAGCGTTACTGATTCACTGAACATATGATTTCCTGAAACTGATGTACTAATATACTTTCCGTCAACATAAATAGCTGCTGTACTGCTATCTAATTCTTCATTGTCATAAACGTTAGCTGAAAATACAACTGTTGAGTTGCTCAGTATTGCGCCATTTTCAAGTGAAATATCAGTGTCACTAATAGCATATGCAGGATTCGATATTGTTGGAAGCACTCGGTCATCTACAGCAGAGCTATAGTCAAGTGTAAAATCATCAAAATAGAATGTATGGACCGCAGGTGATATCGGCTTTGCATATGTGCGAATAAATGTAGGTTCACGATAAATACTTCCTCTTGGATTAACAAGAGAGACATATTTATATCCAGTCAGATCGCAGCTTGCATATACCCATCTTGATTCAGGTATATCTGCTTCACTACAACTGTTCAAAGTTTTTCGCGAGCCATCATTTGCAGTAAAGTAGAAATGAAGTTGTGTACCAGGAAGTAAATTGTCTGCAGATTCGCCAGCATATACAGTCAACTGCATAGCAAGTCCGGCAGCGCCTTCAGGTATATAAACCCACATGCCAAATGCAGTAGCATTTTTTTCATTAGCTACATCTCGAAGAACAATCGGTTCTCCAACACGATACAGAATGTTATAAGTCCATTGTGCAAAATCCGCAGTTGTATTGTCGACATTCCATCCCAATGCGTAATTGCCATTTCTTACCTGACCACCATTATCAATAGATGCCAAGAATGTATTTCCATCAACAGGTGAAGAAAACTGACCGCCTATAGGCTCGGAACTGGTTAGAGTATTTTCAACTCCATTGTCTATATTCCACTGCTTTGCTTCATCAAATCCCATCCATTCGGAAATATCTCCATCTTCAAAATCAAAGATCACTTCAGAGCCTTTACCGAATTCTATGGTATAAGAAATTGTTTTACCAGTTGCTATATATGTTGCATCGATTCTTGTACCAGCAATACTGATATCATCAGTAGCTATAAATTTAAATCCATCTAAATATCCTGCATTGGGTTCAGATAGAGCAAATTCAAAGCAAGTTATATCATAATATACATTTGCTTCTCCGATCTGTGCAACTATAGGAAGTGTGATTTCGCGTAATCCATCAGCTGTAGAGTATGGGATCGAAGTTTTATCTTCTGCAAACTTTAATACAGTCGGATTGGATATTTGTATGCTCTTACTTCCAATAACAACGCCGCCGCTAACTACTTCAATATCAACTTTTCCTGTCTTTCCGTTTGAAACAAATACGCCATTTGTAACTGTTCCAAAAGAATCGTCGGACAATCTCCATGATATATCATTCGGCATTTCCATTGCATATCCATTAGTGTCTATCGCCTCAGGTACAAAAGTATATGTACTCGATGGTGCAAAATAATCATATGCCGAAACGATTTCAACTTTTCCAAGTTCTCCAGTCGGACCGACGTTAGAAACAATAAAGATTCCATTCAGTGTAGGACGTTCTGCACCATCACAAGGTACTGAACGCATGGTAAATTCATCTTCGCCAGCTCTTTTTGAAACAAACGTCGATGATCCACCGCCGTCGCAGTTGAATGCCCACTTACAACCGAGGGCAAGCATGGATTCACCAAGTTCATAATTGTTGAAACCAACAGAGTTATTTGCTCCTCGACCGTCGTTCATCACAAGTACAAGTGTACCATCTTCTTTGACACCGATCATTGAACGTGCCGCAGCAGCAGATGTACGTTCTTCTGTCTTAGAAACAAGCGTGCCGTTGTTGACAGTCATGCTAAAGTTCGCACCGATGGCCTGCCACTCATCTCCACGAAGTCCCTGCGACGCTGTACGCAATTCGCAATAGCATGTCCCATCTTCATTTTTGTAAACACACAATAAGGTAGCACAAACTCCACTATGGAAATCGTTTATCTTATTATTGTGGTCAACTAACACCTTGCCGTTATAAACAAGATATGAAAACGGAGCGTTGCAATCATATGCAAGCGCAGTGTTCATTCCAGCTACGACATTGTATCCGAGTACGTCTTCATAATACTTTGCCGTATCTGTAAGCTTCATGGCACTATGATTTTCAACCTTTGAAAGGTCTTTGTCTATGCCATAATATCCAGGAATTATGGATATATCAGGGTTAGACGGGTCAACTTCAACTATGTGCATGACCTGTCTTCTGTCTCCGGCATCGTTATTGATAACCATTTCGGTTTCAATAGCCGCTCCCGGAACAAGCACGTAATCTTTCTTGGAGATCACGTTGTAATAACCGTTAGTTCCAAACGTTGTGCCATCGAAAATTACATTTCCAGCTGCTGCACTTACAACTGTTGAAAATGAACTCAACACCATAACTATGCTTAGAACCACTGTCATTACCAAGGTAAGTTTGCTGTGTTTCATTTTTTTCTCCTTTTATTTAAATTGTGAATAATATTTCACATATTCACCGTAATAATAAAATATGTCTTTGCGCTTATTTTGCACTTTACATTGTACGCAATATCATGCTTCAGATCTGCCTTAAATGTATCTTACCGTTTTTCCTATCATTAATGTAATCCGTGTATGGGCGGTTTAGATCACATATCTCATAATAATGATGTCCTACTTTTTGTTCTTCCGGAAGATCAGCTCTCCAATCACCGTATTTTTGAGTAAGATATTCATCATATTTCTCTGGGATCCTAACTTTTAACCCTTCAAATATGCTCCATACCCCATTCCCATATTGTTCTTGCGGCGCATATTCAAGCTTTCCTTGCCAATTACCATGATTGCACCAAATCTTAGAATCATCTAATGAATAACTCGATATATATTTTTCGAGTTTATTTACAAATTTTTGTGGATCTCGGTCTATACCAAACATTTTTTCTACAAATATGAAGCTGCTTACCTTCCAATTATATTTATTTGAAAGACAGCTGATCAATGCAAGGTCGTACTTTCTTTTCATAACTTCAAGCTTGCGTTGTTCGTCAACCGATTCAGGATATCCATCCAAAGGAAAAATATCAATATAAACACCATGATGAATATCTCTGTTAGACATATTTTTTTCAATATATGTTGTTTCACTATTTCTAACTTTACTAAAAATTAGAGGGTAGTAAAAATCAGTGTTATTATTTTGTAAAAATAGATTTTTGGGCAGAAGCTGCTGTCCTTTTTTACAAAATAACTCATAATCCTTTCTTGGAAGAGCAATATCCAAATCATCGTCCCATGGTATAAAACCTTGATATTTAGCTGCACCTAATGCAGATCCGCACACCAAATAATACATTAAATTCAACTTATCAAATATTTCAACGCATGATTTAAGCATCTCGAACTGTACTGATTGCAATTCATTCAACTTTAGATTTCTCCTTTAACTTCATCATGAAGTAAAATTTCTCCATCAGCAATTTTTACAATTGTTAATACAAATATACTATACGGGACTGTGCCTATCACAGACATTGCTTCCATAGCTGAATGTAAAATAAAAAGCATCGTAAACGCGAACGCAATCCTTCGATATGCATTCTCAATGTGAAGTAAGCGTCTAATAAAATAAAACCAAACTGATATGCAGCACACTGTCCCCAATATTCCCATCGAAGCAAAAATTGATAATTGTCCATTGTGCAGATTAGTAAGCGGATAGCGGAAAAACTGGCCAAAGATAATTCTAAATAAATCTAAGCTGTTTAAGAAATCTTTATATATTACATCTCGTCCAGTATTTAGCACCTTACCCAAAATTGAAATTTCAGACATACCATTGCTTTGATATATCAAAAATGGAATAATAAGAACTGAGATCAAGCATGCACATATAACTAATATTTTCACAAATCTTTTACTCTTATGGAAAATCAAAACAAGCATTGCTAAGATAGCGCATAAGATAACCGTTCTTGAGCTTAACTTTATTAAAATATATGACATTACTAACATCAAAATCACATAAAAGACTTTTTTTGATTTTGTCTTGCTGATGCTGAATTTCAATAAAAATACCATTATTACAAAAAGTACATACAAAGAAACACCGTTTGGATTTCCTAATCCCATAGTAAAAGACTTTATTCCATAGCTACCTAGATCTTGATATGAAAAATCAAATCCACCAAAAGTATATACAATAAATGCAATTGACAGCATATACGAAACATTTACCATATCATTAAATGTTAACATATCATTTTTATTTTCTTTCGATATGGATAAATAAAATGAGATCAAACATATAAGCGAAAGCAAATATGATTCTATACTATTTATATCAAAAAAGCTCGCGCTTTGTATACATGATAGAATACATATAATCGGAATTAAAGCGACCGCAATAGGAAAATTAAGCCATACTGATTTAACTGTGAAAGGATATAATATAAAAGCAATAATTGCAATATATCCAAAAAATACTGCGACAATACTGGTTAAAGGTGTAAGAATAATATTAAAAGCAGCAGCGTACAGTGCTATCTTTAAAAATGGATTTCCGCGCTTTGCGTTGTCGATCATATTAAAATTCCTTTCCGCTTAAAATACTTTTATATAATTCATAGTATTCAGATGACATTCTTTCATTGGAGAAAAAACTGGTTATCTCAGATATTTCTTTTACGGAAAGTTTGCATTTTTCCCTGTTTTGATCCAAATAACGAACTGTTTTAACAATTTCATCTAAACTATCAGCTACAATACCATGAACTTTTTTAAGCACCTGAGGAACTGCTGTTGAATTAAATCCAATACTACGTGTTCCTACCATTGCTGATTCTATAAAGGTCATTCCAAAAGTTTCTTCATATGATAAACTTATGTTTAAATCACATTCAGCATACAATGAGTATAGGAGACTTTTATTATTTATAAGCCCCATAAAAGTAATATTTTTCGGAGCCATTTCTAAATACGCTTTATTTACATCTCCAACTAATATTATTTCAAAGTCCCCTCCTAATTTCTCAGCAAGCTCAAAAAATCTATGGATTCCTTTTCTTTCGCTCCACCATGTGGCAACACCAAGGATTTTAAATTTTGACATATTAGTATCAAAAACTTTTTGATGCTCATATTGTGGTGTTTTTATTGAATTCCATATGACTTTTCTATAGCACTTAGACAAAAAAGAATTATCTAACTCAGTATTGACCCATTCAGAAACAGCAACAACAGCAAGTGGATCAATCTTCGATAAAAGCTCTTTTTTCTGTTTATAATGCTTTTCAGTTAAACGTCTTGAGCAATCGAGAAGTTTAGGATCTTCTAAACACGCCATGCATCCATCCTTATATTTATTGCAGCCATTCGTTGTAAAATAATAGCATCCACCCGTAATTGCCCAAAAATCATGCATCGTATATACAACTGGGATTTTATTTTTTATAGCGTATTTTAGCAAAAATGGGTAATGGTAATATCCATTATGCAAGATATGTAAATGAATGATATCAGGTTTTATTTTTTTCAAAAAATGAATTACGTGAAGTGTTTGTAAGACAGCATGAAATGTTTTTTTGCCAAATATTTTATTTAAGCCTCTTCTAAAAAATGACTCAACTTTCGTTTCGCACTTTATAATATGCGGGTCATCTGACTGTCCAATAGAATATAGAATATATGAGTCTTCACCTTTGCATACTATATATTTATGTATTGCTTCTTCAATTTCTTTTTGGGCAGCAACAAATGTTCCGCCAATTTGAACAATTTTCATATTTTCTCATAATAAGCATATGATCTACAATCATAAGAACTATCGACTATATATTCATAGCTTCAATCATATTTTATTGATTCAAAAAATTATCAACTGCTTCAATATAATTGTACATATTGAAGTGATGTTCAGCAGTGATTCTTGCATTTTTTTTCAAAGTATATAGTGCTTCATTATCTAAATTGATAACTTTTCTCAATGCTTTTACACATGAATCCTCATCGCAATTTTCGATCAAGATACAGTTTTCGTTGTTTCTAAGGTATAATTCTAAGTCGGATGTCAAATTACATAACATAGGAATCCCATTAGACATACTTTCAACTACTTTTGTCGGAAATCCAGCCTTTGCATATCTCTCTTCTGCAGGTCTCAGTAAAAATGAGAAATCGGATCTTTTAATAAGATCTAAAACTTCTTCTCTCTTTTTCCTTCCAAGAAAAGAAACGCATCCCTCTACCTCAGCAAGTTCTAAATCCGGGTAACTTTTTTCAAACTGATCCCGGCTGATTCCAATTATTGTGAAATTAAGTTTTTTACGTTCTTCTTCTGAAAGCCTTTTTACGGCAAAGATCATTTCTTTTAAATGATCTTTGCCTCCAGGTGATCCTGCGTATATTATACGTATAACGTCATTAACATGAGTATAGTCGCATGGAATAATATTTTTTACATCCATAATAACAGGAATACGAATAGCATCTATGCCCTTAGATTTGAAATGATTCTCCAAAAATGAACTTATAGCTATCACTTTAATGCTTTTATCAATCAGTTTTTCATTCAATCTGTTATTTTTGATGTACCAAATATTCTTTTCTCCATTACTGAATTCTGAAGGTGAATACCACTCTACACTATCATGGAGTACCCAAATATCATTTCGCTTAGCTATTTTCTTTATATAATTCAACAATAATTCTCCACCAGAAACAAACATTATTCCAGTAAGAGATTTTTTCATTTTTCTTATATGCGATATTGCCCGCATCGGAAATAACACTCTTCCGATTATCCTGCTGACAATATCGGAGCCTTTTTGTCTTAATGAACAATACTTTACATGATCATATTCACTATATGACATAGATGTTGAATCCCCCATACCAATTACTATAGGGTAATATCCTAACTCACGAAATATTTTTGCAAATGCGTGCGTTCTAACAGCGCCTGCATCTCCATTTGGATATTTATCAGCAGTAACAATAATTATAACTTTTTCATTCATAAACAAAATTATTATTTTAATACCAATTTTTCATATATACTCATAATTTTTTTCAGAACACATTTACTCAGATATTCATTTTTCACCTTGTTCAAATTATATGCTGCCATAGCTTGTCTTGTATATGAGTCATGAATATGTTGTACAGCTTCTACAATCGCATTGCTATCCATCATAGGAATTAAAATTCCGCCTTTATCTTCAATCATATCCGGGATTGATCCAACCTCAGTTGCAATAATCGGAAGACCACAAGCCATACCTTCCATAACTACAAGAGGAAATCCTTCTGTATACGATGGAAGAATCATAGCGTCCATTGTCTTCAGTAGCTCAATTACTTGGTCATGGGATTGAGGTCCATGAAGAATTATATTTGTATCCGAAATGTTATCCAAAATATGATTGTCATCTGGACCTATGATATGAAAATTAATATTCTTCATATTTTTTGCGGCCTCAATGAGTTCATATATTCCTTTTGCCGCGCAAACCCGTCCAACAAAAGCAATATCTTTTAATTCAGATCGAACCTGTACATTATCTACATAAATACGTTCTATAAAATTCGGAATAATTTTTATATTATCTGTATATTGTTTTGCAAATTGGAATGATTTTTTATTTAGAGTTAAAACATAATTTGAGCGTTCTACAATCCTTAAAAAGAAAAAGCGCGCGATCCAATTATTTACATTAGTTTCAAGATTACAGTGACAGTGATAGACTACAGGCACTTTTCTAAAAAATGATCTCAATACAAAGTAGTCTCGAATAAGACCAAATGTAAAACAAGAAGCATTATAATGAATGACATTTATATCTGAATCACATATTGCATTCTTTATATTTTTCTTAATGGACCTCAAACGTATAAATTCATCAAAGAAATTAACTTTTGCGCTATTTTGTATACGTTTGCCAGTAACAGATGTATTCACCAATATGGGCGTACATCCAAGTTCTGACATTTGGTTCATATATTCAACTGTCCATGATGCAATACCGCCAATTGGTGGAGGTAACGGCGATGCAAGCAATATTTTTACAATTTTAATATCCATATTATTTATAGAATTGCTAATTTTAAAATATTTAGCACTATTGAATTATGATCAGCAATTTGAATTTATAGTTTCACTTTCAATTATATCGAAATAGCGATCCATTTCATCCATAAGTTTTTTCTTATAAAAATGTTTTTCAAAATAATCTCTTGAATATCTTGCCATATCTAAAATACCATTCTCATTGGTAAGAGTTTGAATACCCTTTGCTAATCCCTGTACATTTCCAAGTTCACAACAAATTCCGCAGCCAGCCTCTTCTATGAGTCTCTTTGTTTCTCCGCTGGCTACAGCAATAATCGGCATACCGCAAGCCATATACGACTGCAATTTTGCAGGAATCGTCTTTGTAAACAATTCGTTGTCCATAAACGACACAAACGCTGCATTACAGCATCCAAGCATCGCCGGAATTCGCTCTGCAGGCTGCCTGCCGATGAACAGGAACATTTCTTCCACATCACATTCTTTGATCTGCTTCACGAAATCGTCCTTACTTCTACCATCACCAACGATCACAAATTTGATATTCTGCCCTTTCAGAAGTTTTGCCGTCTGCGGAAGAATATCAAGTCCTTGTGCTTGTCCGATGTTACCTGTAAATATCACTTTGAAACTGCCGTCATCCAGAATTTCAGGTGTCTGTTCAAACGCTCTGCTACGTTCAACAGGCTGATAAAACTCCTCAGCATACTGTGGCCAGTAGGTAACCTTCTCTTTTTCATTTCCTGCACATCGTTTTTGAATTTCCGTTACAAAGCTCGGAGAAGTAGCGAATATATGATCACACCGCTTGTATATGTAATTGACCATTTTGCCGATCGGAGCAAGAACGACTTTGCTGTGAATACCCGTAACAATTTCCACATTCTCAGGCCATAAGTCCTGAACGTATAAATAGCATGGGATCTTTCTGCGCTTTGCATACCAAACCCCAACAAGACACTGTGTCATGGGTGAAACTTCAAACATAAACACATAGTCTGCTTTGACTTTCGTAAAGCACTTCCAGAAAAATCCGGATAAAACAAAGGAAAAATAGTTTAGAGCCATACCTATAGAGCTATGTCCCCTTGCAATCAAAGGTAGGCGAATAATATGAATGCCGTCCCATTCCTCATTGCGTTTTTTCATCCAGCTATAGCCGTCATAAAATTTCCCTTGTGGGTAATTTGGAATACCTGTCACTACAGTAACTTCATATCCACGCTTCACCCACTCTTTGCACATATCATTGATACGGAATGGTTCCGGATAGAAATATTGGCTGAGGACAAGAATATGCTTTTTCTTTTCCGGCATAATTTAGCCCTCCGTCAATTCAATACTTTCGTTCAATGTTCTAACTCGGTAGTTTTCTTTATACTCACTCATGCTCATTTCATAAACACTGCTTCCAAACGCTTTAGTTGCAAGACCGCCAATTTTTCCGGGAATTTTCATCATCAGATTTACAGCCCAACCGAATCCGGAAATCAAGCATATTTTATGCCCTTTCGCATTAGCGATCATTTTTACCATGGTGCTTGTTACTGTATACTCTCCATTCTGCGGAAAAAACACACCTGATTCCTCATTGTCGATCATCAGCTTCACAAATTCACACAGATTGTCAATATGAAGCATAGAGCGCTTATTGCTCACTTTTGGAAATATCGGCAGTTTAGTTGCCAATTTTGCAAGTTCCGGGTAATTGCCCTTGCTTCCTTTTCCGTAAATCATCGGTGGACGAAGAATAACCACTTTGAAGTTGTTGTTCTTCATTGACTGTAGTTTCAGATCTGCCTGCAACTTGGAATCTCCATAAAAATTCAAAGCTTTTGGCACGGTTTGCTCGGTGATCATTTTCTCTTTACAACCGGAATAGACAATCATAGATGACATGAAAATAAACTGAGCTACACCTTCGTTTTTGGCTTTTTCTGCAACCTCTATAGCAAGGTTTGTGTTGACTTCATAATAAAGCTGTTTCGTTTCTTCACTGACATTTCCAACATCAGCATGTGCAATTCCGGCAACATGATAAACCACATCATATGATGAAAAATCATATTTCTTCCATGTACCATCCATCATGTCGATTGTATCAACAGAATATGATTCAGGATTCATTTTCAACCAGTTCTCTACAGAAACGCCTATGTAACTGTTTGCACCTGTTATCAATATTTTTTTCATTTGCTGACCGTCTCTTTTTCTTCCTGCTTATGTATTTCGCCAGTTCCTCCTTCGACGACACCATCATGCTTCAATACACTCAATATCGTTCCAAAGAAACATTTGCAATCAAACAAAAAACTCATCTTCTCTACATATTCACCGTCAAGTTTTGCTTTCACATCAATCTCCAGCTCATCCCGGCCGTTGATCTGTGCCCACCCAGTGAGCCCCGGCTTGACATCGTTGGCACCGTATTTCTCTCGTTCAGCGTAAAGGTCATCCTGGTTGTATAATGCTGGCCTAGGACCTATTATCGCCATTTTACCTACCCAGATACAAAAAATCTGTGGTAACTCATCGAGTGAAGTCCTGCGAAGGACTCTGCCCACTTTAGTTATGTACTGTTCAGGATTTTCTAACATATGTGTCGGCATATCGTGAGGCGTGCTCATCTTCATAGATCTATATTTCAAAATCGTAAAATACTGCTTTTCGCCGTTTTTATTTTGCGCGATCCGCTTCTGCTTGAAGAATACTGGACCGGGATCGTCAATCTTGATAGCAATAGCAAGAATAATCCACACAGGAGTCAGCACGACGATCCCGATTGTGGATAAAATAATATCTATCGACCGTTTGAAAAAATGCTTATACATATTTTCTAAAAAACTCCGTTTATAAGCAAAATAGGCTTTACGCCCAAAACTTAAAAAATTATTTCACTGCAATATTTTGTTCCAATTTTCTGTCGTTAATATACCAGTAGCACATTATGAGAAAATCCATCAAATCTTGCAACAGACATAGCATATTAATGAAGACAAATATAAAGTGGCAGCAGTCTTATACTTCAATTATGCAGTACAAATTTTGTTTAAATAATTGCGCCGCAAAAATACGCACACAATAAAATGACTATATAATTATAGCATAAAAATCGAATAAAGTCAATATAGCTGAGATTTTTTTTGATCTTTGCTTGTAAAATAATAAGAGAATAAAATATCAATTTTCGTAAATTACGGCTAATCAATAATATAGCTGATTTGATCATACAAGCAGCCTTGTTTACAATGATAACTGTGGCGATCTCACCTAAAATTGTTATCAACATAGCGAAGTCAGCTTGAATTGCTTGCACCCAAATGACAAAAACACTAAATCCGACTAAACGTCGGATTTAGTGCAGCAAACCACTTAACTATAATAAACTATTTACTTACTGCTCGTTGACCTTCTCGATAGCAGCCTTCATGCTCGATTCATGCGACGCAAATATCGAAGCAATTGCCGGATCGCCCTCTCTAAGCTTTGCACTCATCGCACTATCAAGGTCAAGTCCCATTTGGTATATCGTGCAAAAATCCGGATACGTCGAGTTGAGGATCATATCAAGCATTTCTATCGAATCGTCATTTCTCAGATTTTTCGTCTCAAGCGTTACTCTGCGGAACGTATCCCATACATCATTGTAGAACACGTAGTTGATCGCGTCTCCGACAGCTGCTGAGAAATTCGAGTCAACCGCAGTTACCGGTATAGAAATTCCAGAAGCCGGATACGATACGCTCGTATAATAGCGCGACTGATTTTCATCGTATTTCGGATACGGCAGCACGCCAAATTCATAATCCATATTGCGCATACGGTTAGCCTTTGCGACCTCGGATACTCCGAACATAGCGCGCTGAGACTCAAAGCCGTTGATGTACGAGCCCGGTGCATCGTCACCATTAAAGTGACCGAGATATACAGTGCCATCGCCAGAGCTGAATATGGAAGCTACCTTATCGGCGGCGCTGTAAAAGCTCTCGCGGCCAGCTGTCAGCACTATCTTTCCATCTTCATAATCAGCTAAAAATTCGCCGCAGCCATACATCCATTTTAAACCGGCATTTTGCGGCATTGAGATACCGTAAACGCACTTTCCATCATTAGTCCATGCAAATGAACTGTCACCATTAAGATTCGCCGCAGCAGTGAGATAGCTTTTGAACATATCGACCGTCCACTTTCCCTCGCGGACTGCATCATACGGCAGTTCGAGGTTCAGCTCTTCCATCATTGACTGATTAAAGCTCAAGCAATTGATAGCGTCAACTATCGACAGATTAGAATATCCAAACGCCGTATAAAGCTTGTTATTGACTATATTGTAGTCATTGTACGAGGAAACATACCAAGACTCATCAAGCTTCAGCTCATCAAAATCGAGTAAATTAAAAAGTGAGCCGTCGCTCGAGAAGCGATTCAGCGATTTCACATTCATATAGACAAGGTCGTATTCACTGTCATTCGAAAGGATCATATTGCTCAAAACTGAAGCAAAATCTCCGCTTCCATCGAGTGGTACATTATGCTCGTTCCAAATGATATCCATCTCTTTTTCAAGACGGCGAACAGCGTTGTACTGAGTATCGTTGAGTATATCACCGTTGCTTTCTCCCGGGTCTATGACCTCGTGCATACTGTAGATATCCTCATTGTTCAGCACATTGATAGTCTTTCCGGCGTACTCCTTCGTGAACACATACTCCGGCTCTTTTTCCTCCGCCGACGTATCAGCTGAGGTCTGGTCGCTCGTATCGTTCGGTTCTCCCTGCTTATCGCCGCAGGAGAACATACTGCAAGCAGCGAGCAGTGCGCAAAGCAGCAATGCAATACTGCGCTTTTGTGTAATCTTCATTATTTTATGCTCCTTTTTAATATTGACCGGACAGCATATCCTTCGCGGTCGATATAATTATACCACACCAATTAGACATTTTAAAGTTATTTCAGCGTATATACTGGACAAATTGTGCGATTTGTGCTATACTATATGCAGAATTATTAAAAAAGGAGTTGACGATATGCCGACTTATCACAGTGATTTTTTCAACAGCGCGATAGTACAAATAGGCGATAACATCACAGTAGAGAGCCACAGGCACTACGAGTGCGAGCTGTTGTATATAATAAATGGAGAATACCGTGTTATCTCAGGCGGCGTGACATATGAGCTGCACAGCGGTGATATATTCTTCGCATTTCCGTTCGTTGAGCACGCATACGTCAACCTTGGTATAAATGAAACGCTCATTGCTATATTTTCTCCAACGATGGTGAACGCCTTTGCAGACACGCTGTTAAGCCTTCAGCCAAAGGAACCGGTGATAAACATATCACGATTCTATCAATATTTTGACAAGCTTTTACTGCATTTGAATGAAATATTCAACAGCAAAGCCGACTCGCGTCTATTTGAGAGCTGCCTGACAACGATAGTCGGCGAGCTCATTTCAAAAATGGAGCTGACATCGGCAGCGCAGCCGAATATTAGCATAGAGCGCATAATCCGATATTGTATCGACAATCTCGACGACCCATCGCTGACAGCCGATTCAGCAGCTCATGCGCTCGGTTTCAGTCGTACATATGTATCGCAGCTGATATCGAGTGCGCTGGGCGGCGGCTTCACTAACCTACTGCATTCGATTCGAATAGAAAAGGCAATAAATTTATTATTGAACACCGACCTAAGCATGACAGATATAACATATGAATGCGGTTTTTCATCGCAGCGAACCTTCAACCGCGTATTCAAAGAAATGACCCAAACTACCCCGACGGACTACACCCATAGGCGCAGTCAAAAAAAATAAGTCTTCCGCTGTTGGATATTATCCTTGATTATTAGACCTTCCCGCACTTCGCAGCATAGATGTCAGTCTGTTTATTTTCTTCTTGTCTCCGCTTATCGCTATTCCTATATAATCAAGCTCGGCAGCATCGCTTTTTTCCATTTTTTCAATGTATTCATCATATGTTCGGCAGCCTTGCGCAAGCGTAGTGAAATCAACAACTATAAGCTCTGCATACAGTTCATTGTCCAGCTTTTCACGCAGCTGCTTCAACTCTTCCTTGCTACTTCCAAGTATCGGCACTGGAAATTTTATTATTCCTGCGTGAACACTACCGCTCACATCAAGTATATCTCGTCCTACTACGTCAGGACGGCACTTGCCTATCGTTACCCCAAGTATTGCCGCGATATTTGCAATAACACCTACTGGCTGGCTATCGTCGATAACCATTACACATTTTTCTTCACTCATATTATTTATTCTCCCTGAAAATTTTGTTGTACTCTGCTGGCGGCAGTCCTATGAACATCGTAAATGTATTCGAAAAGTGGCTTTGGTCGAAAAATCCGGTCATCAGCGCAACCTCAGCCTGCGGTACGCCAACTTCGAGCAGTTCCTTCGCCTTATTTATACGCACCGCCTGCAAATATCGATACGGCGTTACTCCCTTGATTCGCGTAAACTCCCGCAGCAGCGTCGATTTGCTCAAATGGCTGCGATCACATAACTGCTGCAATGTGATCCGCTCGCTGTAATGCTCCGATATATATCGAATCGCAAGCTCGATGCAGTCGGCATAGTTTGACTTCACGCCGCTCTTTTGCACTGCGAATTGCTCGATAATTAACGAAATTAGCGTATAAAGCGTTTCCTTGCGCTCAAATGATTTCCAGCCTGACATTATCATATTATGCAGCTGCAAAATACATGAACGTATCTCATTATTCTGAATCACATTAGCCGAAAACCGCGGCAGCATACCCTCTCCCGCTACCGCTTCAGTCAGTTCGAGCATGACCGACTGCGAGATGTTCAGCCCACGGTAATCGAACGCACATCCGTCAGCCTGTACGCAGCCGTGACTATCGTTCGGGCTCAATAAAATCACGTCGCCGCAGCCTACGATATAATCGTGTCCGCAGCAGCACATATCGCGAGTGCCGGACTCTATCATACCAAACACGTAGTAATCATGGAAATGCTGCGGAAACGGCCGTGCAAAGCCTTCAAGCCGATAAGCCTCGATATTCAATTCCTCATCAAAACAAACAGTCCGTTTGATGTAACACCATCTCCTAACTATATTATAGCATACAAATTTTCATAGGTCATGTAAAATATCGTCTATATTTGTTCCTTCGAACGCTTCTTCCACTTGATATACCCGTATATATCTCCAGCTAAAAACAACGTGAAGCAGACTACCGTCGATATGTACGTGATATCGCTGAACGACGCGAGCGTCCACAACACAATAAGCACCACGTCGTTCGCGGCGTACAGCAGTGCATAATACGGACTTCGACGGAAAGTCAGATATGCCGCCGCGAATGAGGTCGCCACCGATATCGTGCTCGGTATCAGGTTTGCCGTGTTGAACGCCGCTAAAATGAAGTAGAATATCACCGTTACTATCGCAGTAAGCAGCGCTAAAAATACAAACTCGCTCGGTTTGATATTGTTCACCTTTACTTCGGATCTATTCTCATCGCTCGGATTTTTCACCCATGAAATCAGCGCGGCTACCGCCATCGGCAGCGTCATCCCGATATATGTGATCATCTCGCCGTAATACGCAAATCCGAACGAGATAACCCCGTACAGCAGACTGAAAACTATCATCAACGCCTGCCCTATCGGATTGCCCTTCGCGTTGAATATTAGAGAAGTCACACCAATCAGCGACGCGATAAGGGTAAGATAATTCGAGCGGTCGAATATCAGAAAAAAGGCGGTAATCAGTAAAACCGATATTCCCCACAAAGCTATTTCACATTTAGTGAAATAGCCTTTAATTTTGTTTAGCATAATAGTTCCTCCAAAAAAATAAGCACTTGATACACATCTTCTAAGACCTAACGATGTGTATCAAGCGCTTCTACCCGGTGGCAGATTTTGTTTGTATAATTATATCACAAATCTTCAAATATGTCAATACTCAAATGCAACATTCTTGCTGCGACGTGGTATGTTTGATAAGAGCTAACCTAACGGCGGCTCAGTCACTACATTTGACTATGCCCGCGGGGGCTTCCCCGCTCGCGACGTGGTGTGTTTGATAAGAGCTAACCTAACGGCGGCTCGCTCACTATCCTTGACTTTGCCACCGGCGGCTCGCCGGACGCTCACTCGGTGCGGAGGGCTACTACGGGGTCTTTCTTGGCGGCACTGCGCGATGGGATTATTCCTGAGAATAATGTCAATAGCACACTTATCGCTACCAATATTATCGCTGCCGGTATCGGTAGTATCGCACTCAAATTGCCTATTCCTGTTAATGAGTGCAGGATCATATTTATCGGTATACATAAGAGATACGTTATCAGCACTCCCAATGCTCCCGACGTAAAGCCGATTATTATCGTCTCCGCATTGAACATACCCGATACATTGCGCTTCGATGCGCCTATTGCACGCAGGATTCCTATCTCCTTCGTTCGCTCCTGTACCGATATCAGCGTGATCACGCCTATCATTATCGACGACACGATGAGCGATACCGCTACGAATGCGATAAGCACGTAGGTTATCGCGTTGATTATCGTCGTTACCGACGACATCATCAGTCCGACGTAATCAGTGTAGGTTATCTCCTCTAACTCGTCGACCGATTCGTTGTACTTCTTTATCGCGTCCTCAATTATATCCTTGTTCGCAAAAGTCGACGCGTACAGGTTTATGCTCGACGGGTCGTCGAGATCTACGTACCCGAGCTCGCGCATATTGCCATCATAGCTCGACTCAGAGAACACCAGCGTCTCATCGTAATAATCCGCGCACTGCTCGTCGGTGTAGTCGTTCATTGCCATTGTAAGAGCCATCGCGAGCTGTTCGCTCGTCATCGCGCCAAGCTGCGCCGCAACGTTCGCTGCGTACTGCGCCTTGACTTGCTCAGCTACCATCTGGCGGAAGAATTCATCCATATCCTCGTCAGTCATCGACGAAATGTACCCGCCGATCTCGCTCTCCGACATACCGGTCTGCGCGGCCAGTCCTTGGATCATAGCAGCTTCCATGTCTGCACGCGTCATTCCGCCTACCGTCTGCTCGACCGAAGCATTCAGCATTTCGTCGGTCGGTATGCTCATGATCTTGACATACGCCGCCGCTTTTTCGTCGGTGTCGAGCGTGTCGATGTATGCGCGGAACTCGTCAGCCTTTTCAGCGACCGTCAGTCCGCCTTCATCCTTGAACGGCAGTCCGGTGAAGATATCAGTGTACGGGTCGTCGAGCTGCGCCTTTATCGCCGATGAAGCTTTCGACTTCTCGACAACGTACTCGGTAAGCTTGCTCGTGTATCCGATTGAGCCGGTCAGCATTGACGATACCGCGTCCTCGCTCGGTCTGATTATGCCCGATACACGCAGCGGGATACCGTTGTCGTAGATATATTTAAGTCCCGCGGACGACTCGCGCAGGTCAGCGTAAAGTCCAGTCGACTCGTCGTAGGTGTAGCAGTCCGAGCCAAGCACGGCGTGGAACTGCATATCGCATATCTCCTCGAACGTCCAGCTCTTGATATCGACATCGAGCGGCGTTTTGTTTATAGCCGCCTCAGCGATAGCGTCGATATCCTCAACAGACTTGAGTCCGAGCGCGTACAGCGTGATATCGTCGAGCTCATTGTTCTTGTCGAGCACGAGCACTATCTCATCATAGCTGTTAGGCCATGAGCCGTACACGAGGTCGTACTGTTTTTCAAGCAGCGGACTTACTAACTTGCCGTCGTCGCCGGGAAGCATTTCCTGCCAAGTGCCCGACGAAGCCATCGGCATCATCGAGGTCATGCCCATTTCCGATGAGCTGGTCATCATATTCGCCATGCCAGCGCCAAAGTGACGCAGCATAACGTCGCTCATCAGCTCCTGCATATCCGAATGGATGATATCGCCGTCGACATTTTTCGTATATATCAATAGATCGAAATCGTATGTGTACTGAATACCGCTGAGCGCTTCATTCAACTTTGAGTCACTGTCAACATTAGCGCGCTCTGCTTCAATGTAGCTCTTGAACGACTTCAGGTCGTTCTGACGCGCTTCTATCGAGTTCATCGCGTTGACCATCTCGTAAAGCGCGGGCTTCTGATATACCGCGTCGTCGCCGTGCTCCTCCTGAGACTCCGCGGCACTGATGAAGGTTTGCAGCAGCGTACCAAGGTCGATGTGCTGTGCTTCGAGCGTCAGCGGGTAGGACGACAATGTATCCTCCTGCACTAAATTTATATACGCGGTCATGCCCTGCGACACCGCCAATATCAGCGCGATACCGATAATACCAATACTTCCGGCAAACGAGGTCAGCGCGGTCCTTCCCTTTTTGGTGAATAGATTCTTAAGCGACAGTCCGAACGAGGTCGTAAACGACATCGACGGCTTCTTCTCGCTGCTCTTAGCAGCAACAGCTTTCTCGCTCTCACGCTCCGACTTCAACTCAGCAGCAGTCAGCGGGGCTGAGTCGGATATGATATTGCCGTCGAGCATACGCACGATTCGCGTGGAGTACTTCTCTGCTAACTCAGGATTGTGAGTTACCATGATGACGAGACGGTCCTGCGCTATCTCCTTCAAGAGCTCCATTACCTGAATACTCGTTTCGCTGTCAAGCGCGCCGGTCGGCTCGTCGGCTAATATGATATCGGGGTCGTTGACAATGGCTCTTGCGATAGCGACGCGCTGCATCTGACCGCCGGACATCTCGTTCGGCTTCTTTTTGATCTGGTTCGCGAGCCCTACACGTTCGAGCGCCTTTATCGCACGGCTTCTGCGCTCGCTCTTTGGTACTCCGGACAGACTGAGTGCGATTTCAACATTCTGCAAGACCGTCTGATGCGAGATCAGATTGTACGACTGAAAAACAAAACCTACCGAATGGTTGCGGTAGCCGTCCCAATCTCTGTCTTTAAAATCCTTGGTCGACCTTCCGTTGATAACAAGGTCGCCTTCTGTATACTGGTCAAGTCCACCTATGATATTCAGCATGGTCGTCTTACCGCAGCCTGACGGACCTAAAATGGACACAAACTCATTCTTACGAAACTGCAAATCAATTCCCTTCAGCGCACGAACGGTATTCTCGCCTGCTGCATAGTCCTTGATTATATGCTTTAACTCTAACATTTCTACCTACCTTCTTGAAGTTTGCGCGTATCGATCGCATAGGGGGTACGCGGCTTTCTTGAAAGAAAGCCTGGCAAAGAACTTTTAAAAGCTATCGCAAGTGCTGGGATGTTCGCCCATGCAGGCACCGCAGTTGTTCTTGTAGCGGGGCGAACAGTCACTGTGACTTGTTTGGGCTACAGTAGCGCGTTCGACTCCGTGGCCCCGCACCTCTGCGTCGAACTAATTACTGCTATGTGTTTGCTTTTAAAAGTTCTTTTCTTAAAAGCTATTTTAATACAATCGGTATCGCTATGATTAATTATTATACCATGAAAATTAAAATTAAAAAAGCGAATATCTTGATATTTTTATGAATTTATGGTATAATTTTATATACGGAACATCTAATCATCTGAAAGGAAAAGTTTATTTATGGAACTATTCGATATCGTTGACGAATACGGCAACCCTACCGGCGAAACTGTCGAACGCACCTACGCTCACCAAAGCGGCATTCGTCACCGCACCGCTCACGTCTGGCTGCTGCGCACGACCAATGACAAGGTCGAAGTGCTCGTTCAGAAGCGCAGCGACGATAAGGATTCCTTCCCCGGCTGCTACGATATATCGAGCGCTGGGCATATTCCCGCCGGGCAGGATTACATAGAGTCGGCTCTGCGCGAGCTTCACGAGGAGTTAGGGCTTGACGTATCGCCTGAGCAGCTGCATTTGTGCGGCAGCAAATCGCTTGCGACCGACGACTGCTTTCACGGCATACCCTTTCACGACCGCCAGTTCACGCGCATTTATGCGATGTGGTACGATAGATCGCTTGGCAGTATAACACCTCAGCCGGAGGAGATATCTGAGGTGCGCTGGACTGGGCTCGACGAGTGTATACGTTTAGTTGAAGCGAACGACAAGCGATTCTGTATTGACGCTTACGAGCTATATTTATTGAAGGAATTTTCAAAATGACAAAGAGATCACGCAACACAAAAGCGAAGATCGTATCCGCTGCATGGGAGCTGTTCTATAGGCAGGGGTATGACGCTACAACTATAGATGAAATAGTCGAGGTATCGGAGACCTCGAAGGGGTCGTTCTACCATTATTTCAAGAGCAAGGACTCGCTGCTTGGCTCGCTGTCCGACCTGTTCGACGAGAAATACACCGAGCTGCAAGAGACACTCGACCCGAACGCCAACAGCTTTGATACGCTGATATACCTCAATCAGCAGCTTTTCGAAATGATAGACAATCGAATTGACCAAACGCTTATCACCAAGCTATACTCAACGCAGCTCGTGACGAACGAGGACAAGGCGCTGCTCGACTCGAATCGACAATATTATAGACTGCTTAAGCGAATCGTCACTACCGGGCAGGAGCGCGGCGAGCTGCGTCGTGACCTGACAGCGAACGAGATCGTGCGTATCTACGCGATGTGCGAGCGCGCAATGATAAATGACTGGTGCTTGTACAATCATAGTTACTCGTTAAAAAGCTATTCATACAAAATTTTACCCTTATTGCTCGCTAAAATTCGTGAAGGTGAATGAAATTTAACATTCTATTTTAGTTACGGGATATAGTATAGAATGCAGTCTAATACTATTTCCCGATATATTGTCGATTATTTGCATAAAATGTCGGGAAATGATGGATTATAGTCTATAATGTATTCTGTATTGCAGTCTAATTCATTATGTGTTATAATATTATTCATAAACACTTGGAGGATTGTTATGAATATTATCACCTTATGTACTATCGGCTTGTACCTGATCTTCATGGTCGTAGTCGGCGTGTACTTCTCGAAAAAATCGAGCAACGCTTCGGAGTACTTCCTTGGCGGACGCAAGCTCGGACCGTTTGTTACGGCAATGAGCGCGGAAGCCTCCGACATGAGCGGCTGGCTTTTGATGGGACTGCCCGGTGTCGCACTGGCAAGCGGTGTGGCTGAGGCAGCGTGGACTGCGATAGGTCTCGCTATCGGAACATACGTGAACTGGCTCATCGTTGCTAAGCGCATACGTATCTACTCGCACAAGATCGACGCTGTCACCGTACCTGAATTTTTCAGCAAGCGCTTCGGAGACAAGCGCGGCATACTGTCGCTGATATCGGCGGTAGTCATCGTCGTATTCTTTATACCTTACACCGCGTCGGGCTTCAACGCCTGCGGCACGCTGTTCAATACGCTGTCTGGCGGAAAGATATCCTACTTCACCGCAATGCTCGTATCTGCGATAGTCATCGTCGCATACACCGCACTCGGCGGCTTCCTTGCAGCTTCGACTACCGACCTTGTTCAGTCGATAGTTATGACGATAGCGCTTATCGTGGTCGTTGTATTCGGTCTTAATTACGCTGGCGGTATCGGCGCTGTAGCTGAAAACGCTAAGAATCTGCCGTCCTATTTGAGCTTTACGAGCACTTACGACTACACGACCGGCGGTACGACACCTTATGGACTTCTCACGATAATTTCAACGCTCGCATGGGGCTTCGGCTACTTCGGAATGCCGCACATCCTGCTGCGCTTCATGGCTATCGAGGACTCAAAGAAGCTGAAGACTTCACGCCGTATCGCTACTGTTTGGGTAACGATCGCAATGGCGGTTGCGATATTCATCGGTATAATCGGCTGCGCTGGCGTGAATGCTGGAAATATCGACCTTGATCTGCCGAACTCGCAGCGTATAATCGTTGTTATCGCACGCATGATAAGTGAGCACGGCGCATTCTTCGCGATAGTAGCGGGCGTGATCCTTGCCGGTATCCTCGCTTCTACAATGTCGACTGCTGACTCGCAGCTGCTCGCCGCTTCGTCGAGTATCTCGCAGGACCTGCTCGTTGATGTGTTCAAGCTGAAGGTAAGCAATAAGGTTTCTATGCTGATATCGCGTCTGACTATAATCGTTATTGCGATCATTGCCATAATCTGGGCTCGCAATGAGAACTCAGTGTTCACGATAGTTTCGTTCGCATGGGCAGGCTTCGGTGCGGCATTCGGCCCGACGGTACTGTTCTCGCTCTTCTGGAAGCGCACGACAAAGATCGGCGTGCTTGCCGGAATGATATCGGGCGGTGCGATGGTATTCATCTGGAAATACGGCATCGCAAAGCTCGGCGGCGTGTTCGCTATATACGAGCTCTTCCCCGCATTCGTCATTGGATGTATCGTAATATTCGTTGTCAGCCTGCTGACTAAGCAGCCCGACGATGAGGTATTGAAGGTCTACGACGAGGTCGCAGCTGAAGTTAAGAAATAATAATAAAAATATGCAGTGCAGCTGAGTTTGATCAGCTGCACTGCTATTCTTATATCTATATTTACAAGATAATAAATATGCTGCTATAAGTCGATTTGATCTGAGCTTGCAGCAGCATTTTTTATTCTATATTAATAAATTGGATGCCAAATACTTACAAATTATAATGAGTCACTAATTATTAGTTTTACAATGCGAGAGATTTTAATCATAGTCGATCACCTTAATGTAACCTTAATGCTGCCGCTTCCAAGCGAGTCTGCGAGCCCATCTGTATCATTGATACGACCGAGCGGTGTGTAGCTGTAGCTTGTTGAAAAGCTCTCGTAGAACAATACCAAACAGCTATTGCCATACAACATTAGATCACCCTCTCGAATGCCGTCTGGTATGCTTGCATTTGTTGGCAGGCTTTCGGACAAATAATAGTACTTCTCGTTGCCGTTCAGCTCATCCATATCAAGCGTGAGCGGAAGCCGTGACCTCAGCTCCCATGCAGCTTCGTTATCGTACAGGACCGCAGAAAATATTTTATCTCCAACAATTATCTCAATATTCAGCATATCAGTATCCCTCTTGTCAGCAAGCTCTGCTTCAGTCAGCATATAAGGTGTCGAGTCAAGCAATACAGTATCATCAGTCTGCTGTCCGCAGGAAAAAGTACATAACGTTACAGCGATAATACAGATAGCCAGTAATTTATTCATCATAGCTCGCTCCTCCATTCGTTTTTATAGTATAGCATAAATATCCATACCTGTCAAGCCGCAATAAAAAAATATTAACATTCCGCCGCTTGACATATAATTATAAAGCTATTATAATATATGTAGAAACATACATAATGAAAGGAAGCAACACCATGACAACAGTAACACTTGGACGCACCGGTATCACATCGCCGAAGAACGCATTCGGCGCACTGCCGATACAGCGCGTCAGCGACGATTACGCAGTAATGCTCCTGCGAAAAGCCTACGACTCCGGGATCACCTTTTTCGACACTGCGCGCGCCTACTCTGACAGCGAACGTAAACTCGGACTCGCCTTTAACGACAGCAGCTCGAATTATAACGTGCGGGATAAAATAACTATAGCAACGAAAACTGGTGCAAAGACCGGTGACGCACTCCGCCGCGACCTTGAAGCGAGCCTTGCTAACCTACAGACCGACTACATCGATATCTATCAGCTGCATAATCCCGAATTCTGCCCCAAGCCGGGCGACGGCTCGGGACTGTACGAAGCGCTCGTCGAAGCGAAGGAAGCCGGAAAAATACGACATATCGGTATCACCAATCACCGTCTGCACGTTGCCGAAGAAGCGGTAAAGTCGGGGCTCTACGAGACGCTGCAATTCCCGTTCTGCTACCTTGCGAGCGACAGGGACATCGAGCTTGTACGGCTCTGCGCTGAGTATAACGTAGGCTTCATCGCAATGAAAGGGCTGTCGGGCGGACTCATAACGAAATCCGACGCGGCATACGCATGGATGGCGCAGTTCGACAATGTGCTGCCGATATGGGGCGTGCAGCGTGAGAGCGAGCTCGACGAGTTCATCTCGTACATAGACAATCCGCCAACGATGACAGCTGAGATATCGGCGCTTATCGAGAAGGACCGACGCGAGCTGCTCGGCAATTTCTGCCGCGGCTGCGGGTACTGTATGCCCTGCCCAAAGGAGATACAGATATTCAACTGCGCAAGAATGTCGCAGCTTATCCGCCGCAGTCCGTCCGCGAACTGGCTCACTCCTGAAGCGCAGGCGATGATGATGAATATCGAGAACTGTATCGGCTGCGGCAAGTGCAAGTCGAAATGCCCATACGGACTCGACACACCTGAGCTGCTTAAGCTGAACCTTGCGGACTATAAGCAAATACTCGCGGGCGAAGTGAAGATATAGGCTATTTTTATATTGATGAACACACCTACCGTTGAAACTGAAAGACTTATACTGAGAAAATTCAGTGAAGACGACATCGAAGCTTTATATATTCTACTGCGGGATGAGGAAGTGAACACTTTTCTGCCTTGGTTTCCGCTGAAAAATATTGATGAAGCAAGGACTTTCTATGAAGAAAGATTCGCAGAGCAGTACAAGAAGCCGAGTGCATACAACTATGCCGTATGCCTGAAAAGCGATAACTATCCTATCGGGTATGTAAATTTAAGTATGGATGACAGCTATGATTTCGGCTATGGACTCCGCAAGGAGTTTTGGCGCAGAGGTATCGTCACTGAGGCGGGCAAAGCGGTTATCGAGCAGATAAAGCGTGATGGAATACCGTACATCACCGCTACGCACGATATATACAACCCCCGAAGCGGCGAAGTCATGAAGCGGCTCGGAATGAAATACCAATATTCCTACGAGGAGCAGGTCCAGCCTAAGGATGTATTGGTGACCTTCCGGATGTACCAGCTGAATCTCGACTGCAACGAGGATAGGGTATACAAAAAATACTGGGACATTTCGAAGGCTCACTTTATCGAGAATGTGTAAATATAAACGAGACCCGACCGTAAGGTCGGGTCTTTGTGTTATTCAAGAGATTTATTGTAGTAATAACGTATCAAGGAAATACCCTTCAGCAAGTTCAATTTTGAAAAGTTAGACAGTTTGGAGATGCATATCATTTGGTGCAGCTATTGAAGTAATACATAAAAATTTATGTTTCGCATTTTTTATGACCATTTTTAGGCAAAGAACTGGTGAGTTACAAATGCGGAATATATAATGTCGAATTTAAATATATTACTTTTTTCTTCCTTTGATTTTTTCATAAAAATTAAAGGAAATATATGTTTTTAACAACAAAGAGCATACAACAAAGTCTTCTATCTGACAGTTAAGAACACGAGATAGCTTATACAAAATCTGCGCCTGCGCTTTGTCGATATTGTTACCTCACTATTCATACATCTCAATGTCACGCAAATTCACGCTGGACTGCTCAGCCAGTTATATCTGCGACAGTCCCATACTCTCGCGAATTCGTTTGAGATATGATTTACCATCGGCAAGATTCGAGGAACGTACATCTCCTATATAAAACTTGATTTTCTCTGCAACTTCCGGTATCTTACCTGGAATTCATGACGCATATCGTCCTGCATCTTACCGTCACAGGAAAATGTACGAATCTCATCAATATTAGTTTTGAGAAAACGGTTTAAGACGGCATTCAAAAACAAGCCTATGCCACCTGTGATAAGTAACGTTTTATTCGTAAATTTTAATATTAAATTTCTCCGTTTTGTATAATTTTAATGATGTCCTGTGGCGTATCAGCTATTCCTATTAAGCGTTTATATTCTATATTTGAATTTCGTGTAAATCCAAATCCATATGTTACGGCAATAAAATCTGTTTGTAATTCAGACGCTCCATTCAAATCATATACAGTGTCACCGATTAATACACACCTGTCATCCTTCGATATGATTTTTTGAGCCTCAACTATCGTATCCGCCTTGGTAAGTGTTTCGCTTTCATTCATGCCAACAATAATATCAAAAAAATGCATAAGATTAAAATTCAACAGGATTTTTTCTGCAATTTTTTGCCCTTTTAATGTTGCGACAGCCAATTTATATCCATTTTCTCTGAGAAGACACAATAATTCCGATATACCCGGATACAAGTCAGCCTCATAAATAGCTTTGGTACGTGCGTATTCACGATGTTTTTGCGCCGCCTTAAATGCAGTCTCTTCATCAACACCGTATGTCTTCATATACATTAATTTGGGAGGAGGACCGACAAATTCACGAAGCTGTTCATTTTTTATCGGAATAAATCCCATGCAACGCTCTGCATATCGAACGCTGTTATAAATCCCTGCGGACGTATCTAAAAGCGTTCCGTCAAGATCAAATATTGCCAATTTATATTTCATATTTACTTTTGGTAATTACCTCATAATTTATTCCACACAGTGCAAGTTTAAGTTGTTTGCAAATATCATCATTTTTCTTCTTAACAGCGTCATAATCCAACAGCTTCTTGTAGCCGTCAACAACATAATTGAGTGAACTGTCCACATCAAATCCATCAAAACCGGCTAAGTATACTTTTTTCACACCAACTTTTTTCAATAATCTGATAAGTATTGCTCCCGCATTATCGGAAGCCTCCCCTTCGCCCAATAAAGAAGCATAATTAAAAACAAGCGAATCACTAATATTCAAATTAGATGTTGAGAGTACGCACCCTTTTATCTGTTCCGCTAAACTGCTTAATCTCTTCTCATTTGAAATAAACAATGCGTCTACTTTATATTTATCTGTAATAAAGTTAGTTGTTATTACAAATTTACCTTCTATTATTTTATCAATTTTTTCTTTCTCATTTATAATGCTGGAACCTGAACCTAGTATGACAACTTCATGTCCATCTATCATTTTTGTTAATTCACTCACAGCGTTTTTGTCATCCACTTCGGACGCCTGAACTTTAAAATATATTTCCTCAATTAAATTTTCGTCATATTCTTTTCCAGCGTCAACCGGAATAAGTGATAATATCTTTTCGATATTTTCAATATCAAGAGTTTCCTTCTTCATAAGGTATGCGGCATAATTGGGATGGCATTTAACAGTTGCAGACAAAAAGTACGGAAGATCATACCCCCATCTCTGCTTAGAATATATCGGCATAAGGTATTTATCTACAATATTTAGAATAGGGATAATCGAATATCTCTGTTCAATATTATTGTTAACATAATCGCAGAACAACTCGGTTGCAAGGTTGCCCACTCCTCTTCCCATACCGTAACAAGATGAGTCCACAATAATATCGCGCCGATGCGCCAACCTTATCATTTCCTGGGCATTTGAAAAACTCATTTGCAGATTATTATGTGAATGGAAGCCTATACAAATATCCTTTGACAAGTTACTGTCGATAAGATAAAAAAACTTTCGCATATCATGACGGTACATTACGCCAAGTGTATCTACAAGATAAAAAGCATATGGTTTCAGCTCATTTACATCTTTCAATAAACACAACAGTGATTCATCATCATAGTTTGTAGTTCCAACCGGTTGAACACAAACTTTGTATCCCTTATCTATCAGTATTTTAATAGAGTTTTTTGCTTCTTTCCACTCATCTCTGCGAAATGTAACTCTGATAATATCGACACCTTTTCCGTCGCACGGCGGTATTTTTTCGTATACATTGTTATGATGTTCAATCATCACCGCATAAAGAGCTTTCCGCGATTTTGGAAAGATTACTTCCGCAATCTGATTCATAGAATAAAAAACAGAGGAATCACTATCGTATTGAACATTTCTTATAAAGCCGCACTCTATAATATCAACATTTGCTTCAACAAGATTATTAATAATATTTTTTATCGTTTCTTTGCCGAAACTCCAGTTATTTATGTATCCGCCATCCCTTAAAGTACAGTCCAGTACACTTACTTTGTTAAGCATCTGCCGATATTTCCCCTTTATTAATCATATCTGTGACAACCGATTTAACATACTCCAAGTCCTTTGGAGTGTCAACGGAAAGACTATGAGCAACAACTTCTACCATTTTCAACTTTTTTCCGTGTTCAATATATCGTAACTCATTTACATCTTCAATTTTTTCATTGTATCCTTTAGGTGTGGACGCAAAAAACTCAAGAGCCGCTTTACTGTATATAAGAACACCTACGTGTTTATAATATTTATATTCAATTGAAGCTTTAGGATAAGGAATGGGGCTTCTCGACATAAACAAAGCGTTTGAATCATCATCTGTCACAACCTTAATATTAGTGAAATCCACTACTTCAGATGGGCGTGAAATTTCTGTCATAAGGTTGCTGACATAAAAATCTGTTTTCGGTTTATCTGTCGGTATAATCGCTCTAATTATTTCGGGATCAATAAGCGGCTCATCTCCGTTAATTACTATGTATAAATCGGCATCAATCTTGTGTGCGACCTCATTAACTCTCTCGGTACTTGTACCGTGATCGCCTCTTGTCATTACCGCATTTATATTCAAATCATTGCATACATCGATAATTCTCTCATCATCGGTTGCTACATAAACATCACTTATTTCTTTTACCTTCTTCACCTGATTATATACCCACCAAATCATTGGCTTGCCGCACAGATCTGCCAAAGGTTTGCCAGGAAAACGTGAAGATTTAAAACGCGCGGGAATAACTGCAACTATCTTCATTTTTTGAATCCTCCATATTTCATTTTTTTAATGTTATGTACAATTTCACCGCTTGAATATACCTGGAAATCTATTGATAACGCGGCGTCCTTCTTTTGTACGGAACAACATGAAAACCGCAAGAACGGAACAAACAATCAATACAGTAATCAACCGTAAAACCAAGCCTAAAATTCCATACGGTAAAAAACGACTCACAAAAAAAGTCACACCAAAGCATGCTCCACATAATATGACAGATTTAATAATCATCCGAGCATACTCCAATGGCTTCTTATTAAAGCACTGCTTGAAAAATACAACCGACTCCCATGGCATTTCAATAAGAGCTAGCGCAAGAATCGAAGATATTATAACGCCAGGTAAACCAATAATACGCACAAGTAAAATATTCACAGTTAGGTTGACTATAACAGACACATACGGTTTGAGAAAGTCCGATCTCCACATTCCAGCCGCTTCGTAAAAAGTGAACAGTGTTTTTCTTGTACTCTTGACAAAGAAATATAATGTTAAGAGTAGCGGAATCTCAATCCCCAATACATTGTCGTTTCCGACCCAAATCGCAATAAACGGCTGATACAAAGAAGTAAAGCAGCATACGCAGAAAAACGTCAGAATGGTATTCATAAAGAACAAATCTTTAAAAAGAGCGTAATTGTTTTCTTTGGAATTAGCAACTAAGCTGTTGCCAACCACAGATTGAAACGCTCCGTATGCCGCCGTCTCAATTGCAAATACCGCCGAAAATATCGAGAAGTAGTTGGTATATTGTGCAAGAACAACTACACCGAGATATTTTGAAATTACAATAGAGTCAACAGACGTGAATACTGCTCCTCCAAGCTTATTTCCGATAAGCGCGCCTACTCTCGTCATTATTTCTTTTTTATCATCTTTTGTTAGAGTTCCATTTCCTTTAAATTGAGGAAATTTTTTATCAATAATTATCGCTCTAGCGATGTTATTCAAAACCGTAATAACCGGAATAACAAGGATATACATATAATACTGTTTAAACAACAGTAGAACAACAATTTGAAGAGCGTGTGCCAAAACGCTTCTGACGGTTTCGATTATGCTATCCAAATCGTTCCTCATCGCGGCTATAAGAACGGAACTTTTATAACTATACAATAGATAAGAAAGGCTGGTATTAACCAAAAAAACCAAATACACAAAGTATATGTTAACGTCGCTCGGGTAAGTTGTCCCTTCGGCTATAAACCACTTTATGTTCGGAAGTATAATCAAACCGACAGCTAAGATACTTATTCCGACTATACGATAAACATGCTTGTAAAACGTAAGTAATCCTCTGACTTTATCGTCATCTCCCGTTGCAATCGGCGCATACATCGAGTATACAATCGCAGAACTGAAACCAAGCTCAGACAACGATAGCATCGAAAGGATTGAGGTAAACAAGCTATCTAATCCAAGATACTCTATTCCTATTGTATAAATCATTATTGAGCGTATTGCAAAAGGCAATAAAGTAACAAGCATTCTGTTTGCAATACTGACTCCAATGTTCAAAAGAGACCTTTTTGTTCTTCCAATTGACATTCTTATAGTCCTTCTATAATTTCTTTATCGTAAATTTCATTAACAACCTTTATTTTATAACCTGATTTTAGCACAAGAAGCATAGCTAAAATATCCATCGCATCAACATAGGATATTCCACTAAAGTATGATTTATTTAATACAGATAATTCTGTGCAGGCAAGAATGAATGTGTACTCGCCTATGTTCTTCATTATTTGAACTAATTTCTGGGCCATAACATCATAATCGGCGTTCGCAGTGTCTTTTATCTGATAGATAATTCTTTGAATTTCCTCACACTGACATTCATTAGGATATCTCACCTCAATGTTTCCGGGATTATTTAGCTCGTAAATACCAGTTTTTTTCGTTCCTTTAGTACAAAGCACACAAACTTTTTTATTAAGGTTACTATTCTGAATATACTTTAGAGCGTACTTAGGCATATTAAGAAAGTTTAGGTTTGTTTTATCCATAAAATTGCTGTAGAAATAATGTGCAGTATTACAAACCATTCCAACAGCTCCATCAGATTTTACTAATTTTGATAAAACCTCGAGCGCCTCATTTATACCTTCAAGGGGTGATACCTCTCCCCCCTCAAAGATATATTTGGTTCTGTCTGGAACTTTTGTATTATTTAATATAATAATCGACGGATGTTCCTGATCATTGTTTGCATCGGTATAATTAACTATAATATCAAACAGCGTTGATGTAGCTTTCGGTCCCATTCCACCGATTATGCCAATATCATACATCTCTCAGTCCTGAACTCCCTTAAACTTGTGATATATCGTAACTAAATTTTTGCTCTTAGCTAATTTATACCTAATATGATAATAAACGCGATATAACCACGTACCCGCAGGATATTTGTGATTTTGCTTCAGCATTTGAACAACCTTTTTAGCAAATGCGCCTTGATCAGATTCTACATTTCTTCCTATAAATTTTGCCTTATTTGCATAAAAGAAAGAAAGGTCAAAAATATCAGCATACTCGTCAAGTTTTCCTTCGGCATAAAACAAACCAATCATACGTCCGCATTTATTGCAGTAACCGCAATTAAGCTTAGCCGCTGCATTCTTTCCGCCGGCACTCTGCTCTATCGCACAAACCTGAAGAAACTTTTTGGTGTAATCGGAATCACAAATATAGTCAAGCTTATCCATTCTATCAACTTCTGTTCCAGCAGAATAAAACGCCATATTAACAGTTGTAAGCGTTTTCAAAGAAAATATATCATACCGTCCTGATGATACAATAAAGTTTTCATCCATTGAGTAATCATTTGCTTTAAATGTTGAAGAAAAATAATATGCCTTAAACAGTTTTCCCAATGCAAGCGGAGCGCTACAATATTGCTGTGCAAAATAATGATTGAATATTCCTGGTTGCTTATAAAAACTATACAGATTTGTATAAACCGAAATCGGTCTCAAACCGAGATACTCGGCAGCCTCCTTTTTCAGCGGAATATCTCTTTCAAATAATGCTCTGATTCTGCTGTCATCATAATCATTTGTTGAGATATTGGTAAAAAGCACATGGGTTAATTTATACGAGTTCAACGATTTATCACTATACTTCAGCATAGTATATGTCGAATCTACACCGCCTGAGTTACCTGTGCCAATAAATCCCGCATTTATTACAGGCTCATTGGTTGTATCGGCCTCAATTTGAATCTCATTCATGTCAGAAAATAAATCGCTGATTATAGGGATATAGTACATATTCAACTGAAAGAGTAACTGCTCAGTCAGTTTTCCCTCGCATACAACGCTCTCTCCGTTATACATACAAGAATTGATTAATCCTACCAAAAATGCGTCGCAACGGTCATCGTTTAAATATTTGCCGTACTCTGATTCTACTTCGTAATAAAGAATTTCAGAAACCCCATTATTTGATATTCGGGAACACAAACGTGTTTTTCCGTTTCCGACTTCTTCAATATACGGTTTTCCTATAGTTAACATATGTCCTCCAACTTTTGCGCTACTTCAATACTTTTGAGTCCTATATCGCAATTATCCAAATATCCGCTCAAAACACCGCTATAATGCTCTGCAAGAGCGTTGTTTTGCAAATCGCATAATTTATATCCGTATATACTTCTTATTGGTTGCTCCAGAACAGGGTTAAAATTCAAGAGACTGCCTGAAAGCGTTGTAATCAACACCTTATCTTTAAAATCCGAACACAGTTCAATGACTTCAAACGGAAGCTGCGAATTTTTATCAACTTTGAACCCTGCTTGAGTATATCTTTCCATATTATCTCTTGGATGAACTTTAACTATCATATTGTCTTTTCCGACCATATCAGCAATAGCATTTGCTAAATTCAACTCTCCGATCGGCCGCCCACCTTCAAAGTCATATACACAAGAAAGAAAGACATATTTTTCATCATAACCGCTTATACCGCTTGGAGCAAAAACTTTTTCGAGCAAAACTTTTACAGTATTGGTTGCTTCAATTTTCGGGATAGCTATTGCCTTTAGCTCGCCTGAATATGCCTTTGGTTGAAAACAATAAAATCCCTGAGCACGCTCTCTTAAATTCTGTTTCCTCAAAAATTTTCTCAATTTCCATGCCAAACTCAATATCCTACACGAGGTATCTGGAGTATTGTATGAAAGCAGTCCTTCCTCCATTTTATTAACAACAAGATTCTTATTTTTCTTATAAAGACTTGCAAAAATAAAGTGTGATGTAATATCAAAATTAAATCCTACGAACTCGTCAAATTTAATTGCATTTAGTTTTTCGGGAATCCAACCAAAAAAACATTTTTTTACAATATCAAAAGAGCTTTGTTTGCTTTTTACATCGACAACAGCAACTTTTTCAAATATATTCACCTCAGCTATCCGTTTACTTAATTCATCGGCGTTTTTTATCTCATTGGTAAGAATAACGCTAGCATTTTTGTTAAACGAACAAGTAATTTGAATAGCTGCTATCAATTGATAATTTGTATTACAGAAAAAAAGCGTTTTCATTTTATTTCCAATCCCAATTTTTTTTGTAAACCAGTAATAACAAGTATCTTACACATTACCTTGAATAAAGGTTTTGAAAAATAATACAGTCTAAGAGCGTATCTTCTGGAACGTATTATGTTTGCAAAATTAATATTTTTTTTGTTTTCATCCAAAAAACTCTCAACCTCGCAAATATACTGCCCCAATTCGGAATGTGCATCTGTACAATAGTGAAAGTATGTACTTGTTGCATAGTGAGCTGTCAGAGCAGTCACATCTCTGAATATTTCTGGATATTTTTCTTTTGCACTCTCGTAATGCGTTTTGTAACCTAAGAACTGATGATATGTTTTTATCGGATTCGGCGTATATGAGATACTTTTCATATTTTTTCTGTATTTATAAAAAGTTTCATCAACAAATGTTACTCTGCCGGCTCTTTTAAAAGCGCGGAACGTTGTCGGAAGATCTTCATAAAGCCTTCCGAGCGGAAATCTTATATTTTGCCAACACTCTCTCTTATATAAACCGACAACAACACAGCTCGGAACATTGTCAAGCAAAATTTGCTTTGTCATCTCTTCTCCCGAAACAACTGTACCGGTCGGCTTACAGCAAAAACATCTGTCATAGAACTTTTCGCCATCTGTATGAGTTCCTTCCATACAAACAATATCGGCGTTTTTATCCTTCATGGCTTTTAACAGTCTTTCATAGGTATCCAAATCCAACCAATCGTCGCTGTCTAAAAAAGCGATCAGATCTCCACTTGCTATGTCTAATCCAAAATTCCTTGCAGAAGCAAGTCCGCCGTTTTCTTTATGTACGCTCCTTACTCTATTGTCCTTTTTTTGATATTCGTCGCAAATATTCGGGCAAGAGTCGGGAGAACCATCGTCAACGAGAATGATTTCCAAATTGCTATAAGTTTGGTTTAAAAGAGATTGAACGCACTTATCCAAATATTTTTCAACTTTATATATAGGTACAATTACAGAAATAATTGGCTCACAATTCATTTTTTTCTACCTCCGACACTCTGTTGTTAGACATAAGAATTCCAAACAACATCCACAAATAAAAGCAACGAACTCCTGGTCCAAAAGGAGCCAATTGTTCAAAAATCGCATCTACAAAATAGACTGTCGAGATGCACAACAGGCAAAACACATGCTTATTTTTTACATTTTTAACTCTTTTCAGCGAATAAAACAACGGCCAAAGAGAATATAAAATTATATATCCCCCCATGAATACGCCATATTGTATAAGAGCCGTCAATATTAATGATTCCTGTTCTGTTTTTCCATCGCCAATAAACCAATTATTCTTTAAATTTTCTCCGAGCATATACCACTGGTCAAATCTACCAGATGAAATATCATCAACAGCATAATTTCTATTATTAAAAACAATTTGATTAATAACAACATCGTACACTCGTTCATTAAAAAGTGATATTACTGCTACAACCGAAATAAAAATAATTATTCCTTTTGTTTTTTTTCCAAACGGAGAAAAAAGTATAAATAATATCAGTACGATAGGAAAACATATAATTATTGCTCTAGTTTTCAGCAAGAGAATGGTCAAGGAAAAAATCCCTATTACACCGAAACAAACTAAATTATTAAATGTTCTCTTTTTCTTAAATCCATAAACCATAGTCAAAACAAATCCAGTAAATAGAATTACAGCCGCTGAATTTTTTGACTTATACACATATACCATACTGGATAAATCAAAGTCTTTCAAAGTAGTAAATAATAAATCCAGCGCCAATATTAGAGATGATAAAATATAGCATTTTACGATGTGTGCTAAGTCACCTTCTCTCAATTTATCGCCTAATGACATAGAAACAAGCAAAATAAAAATACTTAATAAAATACAGCTCGATAATGTTGACATAAATGATGATTTTATTATAAAAACTTGAACGCAGGAAAAGGTAATAAGTATACTAGCCATAACTAGTGCTACAGTAAATTTTTTACTAACAACAATTGTTTTATTAAAAAAGATCGCAATAGCAAATCCTAATACCCAAATGAATCTGGAAATAAGGCTACTGTATCCTGCATCTACTACTTGTGGAAGTTGAGATAAGACTGTAAGAAAAGTCATTCCTCCAAGTATTTTTCCATTTACAGTTAACTTTTTTTCTGCTGAACATATGTTAGCATTATCCATTTAGCGCCTCCACATAGAATAGTATCCATTCACAGAGAATTGTACCTTTGTACCTGACTCTTATGGAAACAAATTTAGTGTCCAATGGTTTCAACTATCTGCATATGCATTTCTGCCATGTTTTCTATAGTGTATGATGAAATGGTATCCAAACTATTTGCCTCCATATCACTCATCACATCAGAGTAACACAAAATCTGATTCACTTTTTCAACCACCACTGCACTGTTCCCGGGTTCAACCAAATACCCATTGACACCATCTTGCACCAATTCCGTACCCGCCACACATTTTGTTGTTGTGATAACAGGCAACCCATTAGCCATGGCCTCATTGATTACCAGTCCCCACGCTTCCCCCAATGTTAAAAGTACAAAAATATCGGCAGCTTTATAGTACTGAAAAAGTTCATTTTTTTTCTTAAAACCGATGAAATGGAGATTATTTAACATCTCTCCTCCATCTTCTTTCATTTTTTTAAATTCTTCTGTCGGTTCATCAGCTATAATATATACGCCGATAGAATTATCAAGTTTTTTTGCAACTTCTACAAGAGTATCAAAGCCTTTTCCTCGCCCTTCTAAATATGAAAAGCGCCCCACCGAAACAATACACCGCTTTTCTTTGATACCAAGTTGCTGTTTTAGTGTATCTTTTTCATCACTGTTTAGTGGTTTTTGCAATATATCCTCCCCCTTCAATGATGTGAAGTTATAGCGGTAAATTTTTTCTTCCTTTGCACCATACGCTTTATAGTAATCATCGTGCGTCTTAGCTGTGCTAAAATAGCCAAAGGCTCCGGATATAAAGTGTTTTTTTATCTTTTCTAACAAACCTTTCCCATTTTTCGCTGTACCGCCATCACTCTCAAGCAAATACGGTATACGATGTATACGCATATATTCAATGGCAAGCATCCCTGTAGGGGACAAAAAGTCCGCACAGATTATTCTATCGAATGATTTATCATTTAAATACTTAATTATTCCAAAGCAAACTGCCGTATCGGTGTTAATTGATCTACCTTTCAAAAATACGCCTTTGAAATTATCAAATTTATATCCGTCCCATGCAGATCCACGCTCATCTGAAGATTTCTTTTCAAATGTTACAGTAAGGTCACAGTGTTTTCCCAACTCATTAAAGAAATCTACTCTATATGGAGATGGAACATTCGTCATAAATAAAATCTTCATCGTATAACTCCAATTACTTTCTTAACATATGCTACTTATCAGCCCCGTTATTTCTACAAATTGTATTATATATCTTCAGCTTGTCACACTTTTGCTTATTATCATTTTTGAAAACAACATTATCTTTCTGCACCTATTCCAAACTGCCGCCCGTATCATAGATCAAACATGGTGCCAAGCAGTATTGTTCTTCCAAATTCGTTGTTGGATAGTTATCTTCTATGGAATAACCCCACGAATTTTTTGAGAATTATACATTTCAAGATAATTTCTTAACGCTACAGCTTTATCGGACCTCTTTATAAAATCCTCGTAATCCTCAACTTCACAAGGATGAATAAAGTAGTTTTCTATACTTGACACAATTTCTTTTAATTTACCTCTATCTACGGTGCATCCATTTGCTCCAATACTTTCCGGAGATCCTCCGGTCTCATAGGAAACAACATATTTGCCGCAAGCAATCGCTTCAAGATTGACCGTCGGGTAATTATCACAATATGTTAGGTTTACAAATAAATCGCTTGCAGAATAAATCATCGCAAGTTCTTTCAAACTGTTAGTTCGTTCTATGCCAATCATTTTATTAGGCAAAGACTCTTTCTGCTCTTTCGATACTCCAACAAGAACAATTTTGTATGTATCATCCAACATTTCAGAAAGCTTTATAAAATCGGAATAGCCCTTCATATCATTCCATGTGCTCGCAACACCTAGCAGGATTCTCTTACCATCAAGTCCATAAACCTTTCTAAAATCATTTTCCAACGGATAAAATTGTGATGTATCAATGCCGTTATGAATAACTGTTACCGGATATTCAAACAAGAAAGATTCATTTAGCAATCCAGCAAGCCACTTAGATGGGGTAATGATCTGCATATTGGGAATATCAGAAAAAAGACTCTTTTTGTTTTTCCAGTTTCGTTTTGAATAATCTGTAAACGATTTGGGATATTCGCTTTTTTGCGGACAGTGGTCGCAACCTGTCTTCCATTTCTCGCACTGAATAGCGTCACAATAAGCGGAATGCCCAGTAAACACCCAGCAATCATGCAGTGTCCAGATAATCTTTTTATCGCAGGTTTTGAGATAATTGAAAAGGATTTCAATGTTTATATAATACCCATGGATATTGTGCAAATGAATTACATCCGGATTCCATTCTTTAACCCATTCAATGAACTTTTTGGTTGCTTTCTTACTTCCGAACCCAGACGCATCAAAAAGTCTTGCTTTTATGCCGTGAAGCTTGACATTCAAATCTGAACCAATTCTGACAGCATATTTTTGAAACTGTTCCGGAACGGTTTCACGTCCGTATGCAATTTTTACTTCATGCCCTTGCTCTTCCAAAGCCGTAGCCAAATCTGTACAGATTCGGCCGGTACTTCGAATTCCGCAGACGGAATTTATCATCAAAACTTTCATTTACTCTCCACACGTCGCTTCTAATTTGGATTTCAAGCCGTCAATGAACTTATCTTTTACAAAGCGACTAAATAGTTATATCTTGCATTTTCACCTAAATTGCTACGCTCTTGCTCTGTAAGAGATAAAAATCGTCTTACAAAAGCTGACAAATTTTCAACAATCTCAACACGGCAACAAAGCAACTTTCCGCATCGTGGACAACAACTGCAGTCTTCACATCAATCCCCAAAATAATCGTTTTTTCGCAGCCATAGCCATATATGACTGTACCTTTCAAAAAAAACGTCAGGGTTAAACTGGATCCTTCTGCGATAAATGTATCTTCTGAATACTATGCTGCGGTAGGTATACCGTATCTATGATTTCGAATTTCTTTTCAACAGCTTGCGCCATCATTACAAGAGAAAGTTGGTTTATAGAAATCACTTCAAAAGTTATCATTTTTCAATTTCCCACTGTCTCTTTTTCTACATCAGTTTGTTGCTTTTCTTCCTGCTTATGTATCTCTCCCGTACCACCTTCGACAACGCCATCATGCTTAAGAACGCATCGAATCGTGCCAAAGAAACATTTGCAATCGAACAGAAAGCCCATCCTTTCCACATACTCGCCATCAAGCTTTGCTTTATCTTCTATCTCCAGCTCATCTCGTCCGTTGATCTGTGCCCAACCGGTCAAGCCAGGCATGACATCATTCGCCCTGTATTTCTCTCGTTCTTCCCAAAGAGAGGTTTGCGACCACAATCCTGGTCGAGGTCCAATTATAGACAAATTGTGAAGCACACCGATATTCCAAAGCTGCGGTAATTCGTCCAAGCTCATTTTTCTCAAAAATTTTCCGGTACGCGTAATATATTGCTCAGGATTTTCCAACAGATGGGTAGGAAGTTCAGGAGTGCTTACCTTCATAGTCCGGAACTTCAGAATATTGAAATATGTAATCTCACCATTTTTGTTTTTTCCAATGCGTCGTTGCTTGAATAAAATCGGTCCCGGATCATCAATATACACCACAACAGCTATAATCAAAAAAAGCCATGATAAACAAAGCAAACCTAAAATTCCAAGGACTCGATCAATGATTCCTTTTACATATTTTGCGTAAAATGATTGTTTCATCATCCTTCTCCTACACTAACCATTATCTAAAAAGCTATTACCAATTACTTTCCTTGCGCAGCCCCATATCCCAATACAACTTCTCCGGCTTCCAGTTTTCTGTATGGTTCTATCTCAGCACCAGCTTTGACGATCGCTCCGGCATTCACATGACAATATTTTCCAACATTTACATCATGATCAATTATAGAACCCACTGAGATTATGCACCCATCTGCAATTTTACTGTTTGCATTTACGATCGCTTTTGGTTCAACAACGGTGCCGATACTAATCTCTGCTGTTTTGCTAACATAAGCGCTTGGATGAATCAAAACAGGGATCTGATAGCCGTATTTTTGAAGTTTCAATATCCATTCAGCGCGTATTTTGTTATTTCCGATTCCGACAAAGGCTTCCGGATAGTCTTTTTTGAATTTTTCAAGCTCCGATGTCGTTCCAATAGCTATTGGATCAACATCGTCTATGAAAGCAACGTCATTGTAGCCAAGCACTTCTGCAACTTCAGCCACAACCTTCCCGTGCCCACCTGCTCCAATTATCAATAATCTTTTCATTTTTTGAATTCGAAATACTCCATTTCAGCATTCTGTAATCAGCGCGCACCATCCTGCCCATCCAACAACGTTTCATTACTCGTTGATGAGATAGTCAAAAATACATCTATAAATATGATATCATAAAATCTGTAAAAAGTCAATGGGAAAAGTCGACTTCTTGATATATGAAGCGTAATTTTTCATATTATGCCGAATACATTCATTTGATTTTATGAATAATTTCACAATTTATCCGACAAAACAGACTTGATCCTGCGGATATTAAATCTATTCATTGTCAAAATCTGGTCGAAGACTGAGCTATATAATAAAGTAAAATACTTCATTATTATATATTTAAAATACAAGAGAACTAAACCATCTGCCATATATTGCAGATACAGCAATAGCAATACAAACAACAATAAATAAAAATAGCGGCAATATTTAGTTTAAAACAGCGACGCGTCGTGATGCTGTTTGGCGCTCATTAAAAATACATTTATGCTATAATAATAGAGACGACGTTCCATCGCGTCAGAAAGGAATTATTATGATAACAACCAATTATGCAGAGGTCAACGACCTGATACCGGAGGGTATCTACGAAACCGTCATAACGGCGGTGAAGGAGGACGGCAAGATCACGCTGTCGTTCGAAATACGCCGCGACATCGAGCAGGAGTGCAAAGGGCGCACGTTTACGCACTGGATGAACAAGGTGCGCGAGCCGTCGCAGCTCGACGCTGCGATAGGCGGTTACAGCTACAATGCGGTAATGCGGATAGCGAAGTCAGCGCAGCTGCCGGAGGGTAAAAATTACGCGACGCTTAACGAGCTGCTCACCGACCTCGTCGGACGAGCTGTCCGTGTCGAGCTCTATCATGACACCTTCGACGGCAGAAAGTACCTGAAAATCAAGTACTGGTACGAGTCGGAAGCGCCAGCATTAACCTACAAGCCGTCAGCGCCAGTACAGCGAAAGGCTGTGAACACAGTTCAGCAGCAATCGTATATGCCGCAGCAATATGCGCCGGCTACACCCCAGACTGCTGAGAATTCGAAAGCATTACCGTGGTAAATAGATGTACGAGAAAATACCAAACGAACTAAAGCAGCTGCCGAACTGGGTCTGCTGGAAGCTTGTACCTGACGATAGCAGCAGCAAACCTCGCAAGCTTCCCTTCGACCCTCGCAGCGGCAAAGCAGCCGCTTCAAACAACCCCGCGACATGGTGTGACTTCAATACCGCAGTGAATGCTTCTGGCTACACCGGAATCGGCTTCATGTTCAGTAACTCTCCCTACTTTGGGGTCGATATCGACAACGTCGCAAACGAGCTGCCGCGGTACATGGACGGCGAGCCTTGTATGCTGTTGGAATTCGTCGATACGCTCGGTTCGTACACCGAAATGTCGACCTCCGGTACAGGCATACATATCATATGCCGCGGAAAGCTTCCGGCGGGCGGCAGACGGCGCGGCAACGTCGAAATGTACGAGGAAGGTCGCTTTTTCGTAATGACCGGACGGTCGGTGTCGCAGTACACCGACATCGCCGACTGCACTGAACCGATAAAGTTTCTTCATGAACAATACATAGCCAGGGGTGAAACCCCTGGACCAATAGTCAAGGATTGTGCTCGAAAACTTGATAGCTCACTGCTTATCAAACATAGCAGTTATAGCATAGACGAAATCCTTGAAGCGGCGTTCAAGTCGAAAAGCGGCGAAAAGTTCGCACGTCTTTGGCATGGCGACATCAGCGGCTACACGTCGCACTCAGAAGCCGACTTGGCACTCTGCAATATGCTCGCGTACTGGTGTCAGTGCGACTTGGACAAGATGGAAGCGATGTTCCGCCAGTCGGGCTTAATGCGCGACAAATGGGACAGACAGCAGTCGGGCTCGACGTACGGAATATTGACCTTGCAGAAAGCTATATCCGAATGCAGGAACGTATACGAGCCGAAGGTTGATTACAATATAAGTATCGGCACAGTTGAGCCAGATGGCGAAGATATCGTTTGCGTACGCTGCTATTCTTTCGACGATATGGGCAATACACAGCGGATGTACGACCTTTTCAGCGGCTGGCTGCGGTATAACTACATCGACAAGCGCTGGCTCTACTACGATACCCGACGCTGGCAGGTCGATAATCGTGGCGAAGTCGAGCGCGCCGCTGAAAAGTCTATCGAGTGCATGGACGCGGAAGCTATGCTGTACGGCAATGGCGACCCCGAATCAGACGAGCAGAAGCTCTTTCAGAAATGGCGCAAGCAGAGCCGCAGCAATAAGGCGAAAAAGGCTATGCTCGATGAATTAAAGCATAAAGTACCGATACTGCCTCGCGATATGGACAAGGACCAGACACTCGTCAACGTCATGAACGGCTACGTCGACCTAAACGACGGCAAGCTTTATCCTCATGACGCTGAAAAATACATGACACGACTCGCGCCGGTCGAGTATGACCCTGACGCGAAATGTCCGGTATGGAACGAGTTCCTGTCGACAGTGTTCGCTGGTGACGCTGACTTGATTCGCTACGTGCAGAAATCAGTCGGCTACTCGCTTTCGGGGCTGACTATCGAGCAGTGTGTGTTCTTCCTCTACGGCTCGGGCTCGAACGGTAAGTCGACCTTCCTTTCGACGGTGCGTTCGGTGTGCGGCGACTATGCGGCGAACATCCAGCCAGAGACTATCATGGTGAAGTCTAATTCGAACAATGCGAACAGCGATATCGCGCGGCTGAAGTCGGCGCGGCTGGTAACGTCGGTCGAACCGAACGAAGGTATGCGCATAAACGAAGGGCTCATCAAGCAGCTGTCGGGCGAGGACCCGGTTACGGCGCGTAAGCTGTACGGCGACGAGTTCGAGTTCATGCCGGAGTTCAAGCTCTGGATGGCGACGAACCATAAGCCGATAATCCGCGGCACTGATACGGGTATCTGGCGGCGCGTGCATATGATACCGTTCGAAGTGCAGATACCGGACGAGAAGAAGGACAAGCATTTAGCGGGCAAGCTGCGCCGCGAGCTCGACGGCATATTCGCATGGGCGGTCGAGGGGTATCGGCTGTACCAGCGCGATGGGCTGAAAATGCCGGAAGCGGTGTACAAGGCGGTCGCTGAATATCGGCATGAAATGGATGTGATAAGCCTGTTCATTGAGGACTGCTGCGAGGCTGGCGGTGAAGTTCCGGCGCAGGTGCTGTACAATGCGTACAAGGACTGGGCGCGTGCCGGTGAGCAGCATATCCATACGAGCACCAAGTTCGGGATTGAAATGGCGAAAAGATATGCTAAGGTGAAGGGGCGTAATGGCATAATGTATCATGGTATTCATTTGCAAGCGTGAATGGTTGTGCAGGGTTTGCAGGGTTTTCTAAGAACTCCTATATATATATTATATTTTCTTTCATTATATATAAAAGATATATATAACTATGCAAACCCTGCACAACCCTACACAAAAGGGGGATAATGATGGAATTTCGAGAATTAGAATCAAAAGCGTATAACGGCGAGTATGTGGGACTTGACAGTATGCCGCCGGTCGAGTATAAGTACTTCGCCAGAATAGCAGCACTTGGCAGAGACTTCCGCGCGGGCAAGTATCAGTCGGCGGCAGAGGTTGCGAATATCCGTAACAGCTACTATGCCGAGTATGAGCGCGACAAGGCTGGCATGAAATGGACGGACGCGGTTAAGATTACCGACAGCCTGCGAGTACACATTAACGGCGAGAGCGACCCAGTAATGCTTGCAGCGTTGGCATTGCGTGCGGTCTGGCTTATGACCGGCGACACGATGATCGAAAAGAAAATGCACGAGGTGGAGGACTTAAAATGATAAACATAAAAGAAGCGATAAAAATAGCAGGCGAGATGTTTATCGAGCGCGAGGGGCGAAAAATGACGGACGGTGACGAGTTCATCGCGGCGTTCAATAACTGCACTGCGGCAGTTTCGTTAGAGGACGGTAAGTTTGATATTCACTTTATCGACAACGCACCGCTTATCGTCGACGCTGATGTCGATGTCTATAGCAAGGAGGATTGAATGACAATACACGAGCTATCGCAGCTGTACCAGCTGAACCGTGAGATCGAAGCCGACAGACAGCGGCTCACCGAGCTCGAAGCCGCCGCGACATCGACGAGCGCGAACATAACCGGTATGCCGCACGGTACGGGAGTATCGAACAAAACCGCGATCGCTGCTGATATAGCTGACATACGCAGCGAGATCTTCCGCAAGCTCGACCGCGTGTCGGCTGAGTACCGTCGACTGCAATACCGCCGTAGGCGGTAATGCGTACAATAAACTCAGTTGACGACAGCTTCATGCGGCAGGTGCTTACGTACCGCTTCGTCGATGGGCTGACATGGTATCAGGTCGCGATGAGCGTCGGCGGCGGGAATAGCGCAGACAGTATACGGAAAGCCTGCGTAAGATTTTTAGCGAAAAACTAAAAGTTGTCCGTTTTGTCCGCTCGATATGTGGTATAATAGTATCATAGAAAAACTGAAAAGTGGAAGTAGAAATGCTATCGTACATACAAACATATCTTATCGAATATTACCGTATGGATTTCGAACTGTTATGTCTGCGCTGCGGGGTCAATATAGACGAGCTGAGGGCTGATAACCGCTACATTCAGGGCAAGGACGGCAAAATGAACGGCTCGAAGCCTAAAAATGATGCCGATGGGGTTGACAAAAACGAAAAAAGCGGTATAATAAAAGAAGATGTAGTTTTATCAGGGCACAGCGGTACTCCAAAGAAAGCTGAACCAAATTCTGTTATAGATTGTGTATCATCAAAAACTCATTCTATTTCAGTAAGAACTTTCTATGGGGTAAATGGTTTAAAAATAAAAGATATACATACAAGCGACCATGGAAATCCAAAAAATCATCCATTTGGTAAGCATGGAGAGCATGTACATGAATATATCTGGAACTCAGACGGCAGTTTGAAAACTAAAACAATTCGAGAAATTAATAGTAAAGAACAAAAGGATAATAGTGATATATTATGACTATACCAAAAATTAGGCAGTTGATCTTAGATTGCTGCAACGATATTACATTTGTTTATAACGACCTTCAATCAGGAGTAACATCATTAGTTAATGATTCGGTCGTAGTCTATCAAGCATGGCATGGAAGTAAAATAAAGGAATATTCCAACATTGATGAAGTTTTAAATGATAAATTCTACAGTGGAAGATCTATTGCAGAATTGATCCCCATTGTGGACTTCGATATCGAATAGCTATATGCAAAGATCCTGCTCATATTGTGCTCGCGTACATAAACTCAGTTGACGATAGCTTCATGTGGCAGGTGCTGACGTACCACTTCGTCGATGAACTGTGCCTTGAATCCAAATAAATCACCGGATAAAGCTAAAGCTTTTAAAGAAGCATTGGGATACGATATTTTATCTTGCCGATATTGATTATGAAGACGGCACTGAGACTGAAGATATCAAGTATTCTGATATTGTGAAAGTCATAAATGTTAAAAATTAGGTAGTAAATGACATATAAAGAGTTTGATAAAGTAAAATTGATGAATGGCGAAACCGCTACGATAGTTGAAGTACTGGGAAATGGAAAAGCCTTTATTGTTGATATTGATAAAAACGGAGATTGGGACACAGCTTTTGTCTATCTTGACGATATAAAGTGTAAGATGGAATAAAATGCAAAGATCCTGCTCATATTGTGGGCGTGTACATCCGGTCGACTACATCTGCCCAAAGAAGCCGAAGCGTCAGCGCGAAACTATTGACACAAAGCAGCAGCGATTCCGTGCGACGGCGGCATGGCGGAAGAAGTCGAAGCAGATAATGCAGCGCGATACGTACCTATGTCAAGCTTGCCTGCATGAGTTGCCGGGCACTATTCGCAAGTATAACAGTGTGAATCTGTCAGTACACCACATCGTACCACTGAGCGAGGACTACTCGCGGCGGCTCGATGACGATAACCTGATAACGCTTTGTTCCGGACACCATTCGCAGGCAGACCGAGGTGTAATCAGCCGTCGGGAGCTGCGGGAGATGATATCCCCCCGGGGGTCGGCACTTTCGTAAACTAAAGTATCGAACACGGCACATCGGGGTACAGAACACACGAAATTCCTAAAATGGTGAAATTTTTATGAAAGGAGGCGGGAGCGATGGCTCGACCCGCTAAAAGCGCCGGACTCAGAACCGGACACATGACGAAATCCGAAATCGAACAACGAAATATCGCTGAAACGGCGATACGGGGCACTGCTGATAAGCTCTCGCCGCCCGAGTACTTGACCGCTAATCAAGCTGACGTATTCTCGTTCATCGTTGACACGCTGCGAGACAGCGCGATACTCTCAAATCTCGACGTTTACGTGCTCACGAACTGCGCGGTGACCATCGACCGTATTCGGCAATACGACGAGATGATATCAAGCAATGCAGAGCTGCTTTACGATAAAGACATAATCAGTAACCGCAATAAGCTCGTGACCGAGTTCCTGCGATACTGCAACGAATTATGTCTATCTCCACAGGCGCGCGCAAAGATTGGCACGGCGGCGGTCGCTAAGAGCAAAGCTGAGACTAACCCCGAAGAAAAGCTGTTGCAGGAGTTGACGAAGAATGCCGGATAAAAACAACGATATGCAATTCCATCCGTCGTACTTGTATGCGAAATCAGTTGTAAGCCGCAAGGTCAACGCGCCGAAGTATGTTATCAAGCAGGCTCGGCAGTTTATACGTATCGCGGACGGCAAGGACAAAACCTACTGCATAAACACCGCGACCGTAAATACAGTCGACAGCCTCTTGAAGATATTCGTAATGCCGACCGGAGCACGGCGCGGCGAGTCGATGTACGCTGCAACTATCGGCTACCAATGGCTGTTCTATATCGCCGTACTCTGCACGGTCTACCGCGAGGACAAGTCCTGCCGCCGATACCAAACTGCGGTACTTGAGATCGCGCGTAAAAACTTCAAAACCTTCACCGTCGCGGTGATTTTTTTATTGCTGTTTTTCACTGAACCGAAGTTCAGTAAGTTTTTCTCCGTCGCGCCTGACGGTACGCTTTCTAAGGAGATCCAGTCGGCGATACACGAAATTATAGCAGCTACTCCGGCACTTTGCGGTGACAGCGAGCGCGGCTATACAGCGAAATTCAAGGATACACGCGATTATGTGCTCTGCATTCCAACTCAGAACAAATTCACGCCGCTTGCCTGCATTACCTCCTGCGGTGGTATTACGAACCGTATGGATGGTAATACCGCCAACGGCGGTAATACAGCCGTCGGTCTTCCTCGCCGATGAGGTAGGCGCGCTGCGTACATCATACCCGATAGACGCTATGCGCTCCGGTCAGATTCTACTTAAGAACAAGCTCGGGTGTATTATTTCGACGAAGTACCCGACTATCGACAATCCGTTCGAGGAGGAAGTGAAGCTTGCTAAGGCAGCGCAATACCTCCGAAGGAGGTAATATAAGCCGGATGGCGACGAAAGCATATTCGCGCTATTGTACGAGCCGGACAACACGAAGGACTGGATGACCGACGACTCGATACTGGAACAAGCCAATCCGGCGGCAATTGAGATTCCGACAATTATGTCCGACCTCAAAAAACGCCGTCAGGTAGCGATTGAATTACCGCCTACGGCGGTATTGCCGCCGAAGCGCGAGAATTTCGTCACGAAACACTGCAATATCGTATATCAGGGCGCGGGAACGGAAAGCTACATAGATATCAACATAGTTCGCAAATGCGCTGTTGAAAGTGTGGATTTCTCAGGCTTGACCGTGTACGTCGGCGTTGACCTTTCGATGTCGGGCGACAATACCGCCGTCGTATTTGCCGCGTACGACAGCGAGAATGACAAGGTCCTTGTTCGTACGATGGGCTTTATCCCCGCTGAGAAGATGAACGAGAAGACTGCTTCCGAACGGTTCGACTATTTTGAATCAATACAAGCCGGCGAATGTACAGCTTGCGGCAAGCTGACAATTGATTATTCGATTGTCGAGGATTACGTCGAGTCCATCGAGAAGCGTTTCGGCTGTACTATTGGCGGAATCGCGTATGACAGGTACAATTGTATGTCGTCGGCGCAGAAATGGGAGGCTGACGGTTACCCCGCAGTTGAGGTAAGGCAGCATTCGAGCGTGCTTCACCCGCCGACTAAGCTGCTTTGCGAGCTGTTCAGCGACGAGCGGATAGCGTACGAACGAAGCCTGTTGTTTGAAGTTAATATGCAGAATGCGAGGTGTACATACGATACGAATATGAATAGATACGTCAATAAAAAGCGAAGCAATGGCAAGGTAGACGTAGTAGTCGCGCTGATAAACGCGATATACTTGCTTGAACAGAACGAGTTTCTTGACGCTGGCGAAAGTTGGGGGGCTATGTGATGAGATTATTCGGACGAGAAAAGTGAAGTACCGAGGTTCAGGCGGATACAGTTATCACAAAAGCACTGCTTGGTGGTACGACTATCGAGCAGGCGATGAATATTCCAGCATTCGCTTCATCGGTCGCATGGGTAGCGAACAAGGTCGCTGCGCTTCCGATAAAGTTATATACTGAGAATAGCGGCAAAGCTTCTGAAATTACCGACGACTGTCGGCTGGTGTACCTCAACGATGCTTCGTACGGCGACACGATGACCGCCGCTGAGATGAAGTACGGCATGGTTCGCGATTATCTGCTTTACGGCAGGTCATATGCGTACATTGATTGGAATTTTAACACAGTGCGTGGTTTGCATTATGTAAACGCCGCTGACGTTAGCTACAACGAGCCGCTGAGCCCGATATTCCGCTCAACCACTTATTACATAGACGGCAAAGAGTACGCTGCATATGAGCTTTTACGGCTATGCAGGCACACGACAAATGGTGTGTCTGGCAGTAGCATAATTGACGAGAACCCGGAGCTGCTGGGTATCGCGTATTACTCAATGCAGTTTGAGAAGAAACTGATACTGTCGGGTGGATGTCGAAAAGCATATATTAAGGCTGACAAGACATTGACAAAAGCGATGTTTGAGGAATTGAAGGAGTCTTGGCGGAGGTTATTTACACTTGATGGCGACGCCGCTATTGCGATAAATGCCGGAGCTGAAGTCAAGGAAGCCTCTTCATCTCCGGTTGAATTGCAGATGAATGAGAACAAGCGCATGAATTCGGAGCAAATATATGAGCTGTTCGGACTTTCTGAGGAGGTAGTAAAAGGACAAGCGTCGGACGAGCAGTTAGCGCACGCGGTGCAGAATGCAGTCATACCGATAACGACAGCGTTTGAGTCTATGCTTAATCGAAATCTGCTGCTGGAGTCAGAAAAAGGACGGATGTACTTTGCGTTCGACTTAAAGGAACTGCTGAAGGGCGACATCGAGAAGCGGTATCGTGCGTATCAGATCGCATTGCAGACAAACTTCATGCAGCTTGACGAGGTGCGGTACGCGGAGGATTTACCACCGCTCGGGTTCAATTTCATTAAGCTCGGACTTAACGACGTACTGTTTGACCCGAAGTCGAAGACAGTGTACACGCCGAACACGAACGCTGTTGCGGAGCTTGACCATATTGCGGATGGCAGCGATATGGTCGATGAGTCGGCAGAGGCTCGCGCGGACAATGACCGCTACATTCAGGGTAAGGACGGCAAGATGAACGGCTCGAGACCCAAAAATGACGGTGATGGGGTTGACAAAAACGAAAAAAGTGGTATAATTAAGAGTAACAAGGTTAAGCTTGGGTTACAATACTTTTCCGAGAAAGATATTGTTAATCAAGATTCGAATTCTTTGAAGCGTTCGATACGTAAATTTCAAAAGCGTATAGCTGAGCATGAGGGATATATACTTAATCCCAAAGAGCATTGTCCAGACTGGGATAATTTCAGTGATATGCGAAAATCAGGGCTAAAAAAGCATTGGAATAAAGAAATATCTAATTTCAAAGAATCTATTGATAATAGAGTTACAGAATTGAAGAAGCGAGGGGATTATGATGAGTAAGCATCTTACAGAAGCTGAGCTTGAATTTATAGTAGAACGGGTAATAAAAAACGCTGAATATGCAGCAGAGGATTACAAAAACGAAAAGAACGAATTCAACGATGGAAGAAAATTGGCATATTACGAAATCCTTGATACAATTAGAAATGAACTTGAAGCTCGAGAAATTGACCTCAGCTCATTTGGTCTCGGCATTGTTTTGGAAAAACTGTTGTAACATAAACAAAGCTCGGCAAGCGGAAAGAATATACTTGGATATATGACAGAAAAAACATAATAGTACGCTATGATATCAAAATAAACCAAAAGAGGTATTAAAATGAAAACTGTTTACTGCCCTGTAATTGACGATCAGATAAACGGCTCAGACTGCATACTAATTGTTGATGTAGCAGAGCATTTAATAAAGCCGAGCGCTTTATCTGATCGTGTTGTGTGGAATGAGGAACAGCGTCAAAAGTGTTTGAAGTGTCAATACCATGATGATTTAAAATAATGGAAATGATTATGATGAGTAAACATCTTGTAGAAACGAGCTTGAATTTATTATGTATACAAAGGAGAATGAAGATATTTTATGACTCTGAATGAGATAAGAGACAGACTTGATGAGATGTGTAATGTGTTCTTATTTGATTACGAGGATGTCTCGGTTATGATAGACCCAGCCTATACACCGGAGGAAGGTGGATATTTTATTCTCGCTTGTGGAGATGATTATGGAACTACAGTAAAAACTGTAGATGAAGTTATGACGACTCCGTTTATAAAAGGCAAGTCGCTAACTGAGATATACAAAGATATCGACATAATCGAATATTAACCATTCTGAAATGAGGAACTAACAAATGATGGGTATAAGAACACTCGAGAATGATAAGTTTCTGCAATTCTTTAAACTTGTTCAAGATAAAGCAGATTCAATGAATATGGTGTTTTTCCTCTTTTGCGGCGAAGGACATAGTTTTGAAGATGATAATCTTGAAGGCGAAAATTTAAGCGGTTGGTTAATTCCAAAGGATAGAGCTGATGAATTTAATCAGAAATTTATAGAATATGATTCTGATTTAGACGATTGGGATGATTTCTTCGCTTTCGCTGAATGGAAACGTTCCAGTAACGACATCATTATTGATATCTATATAGTTGAATGATATACAATTGAATATTGACCGTTCCGTTTAGGAGCGGTATTATTATGCCCAAAATTAAGTTTAGAATATCTGAACGCATTCTACCAAAAGGAGGAAACACCAATGAAAATCGAGATCCGCACAATCGACGGCGCAGATACCGTCCATGTGGATGGCTACGTCAATGCCGTTGGGCGGGACAGCCGACCGCTGCCGTCACCGCGCGGACGTTTCGTCGAACAAGTCGCACCTGGCACATTCAAGCGCGCCTGCGACACCCATACACCAGCGGTCATGCACAATCACCAACGGCTGCTCAAAGCCGAAGCGACCTTCCGCGAAGACAACATCGGGCTGCACATCAGCGCGGACATACACGACGCTGATATCGCTGCAATAGCCCGCCGCGGTGAACTGCGAGGCTGGTCGTTCGGCTTCTGCGTAAACCCGGGCGGCGAGGTCTGGGACGACAGTGCGCAGCCATACGCAAGACGTACGCTTAACGACATCAGCCTATCTGAGGTATCGCTTATAGACAGCAGCATGACACCATGCTATGTCGGAACAAGCGTCGAGGTGCGCGGCGAGACCGAAGCTATAATCGAAACTCGCAGCGTTGAGGACAATGTCGAATTAACCGATACTGCGGCAAATATTAAAAATATGCTCGAAATCGAGCGAATGAAACTTGAAATATTAAAGGAGAAAATACTATTATGAACATCAAAGCTTTAATCGAAAAGCGCAATACCCTGCTCGTCCACTGCGACGAGCTTTTAAATCGCGTCGGAGCTGAGACCCGCGCAATGACAGCCGAGGAGCGCGCCGACTACGACGCTGCAAAGCAGGAGATCGACGGACTCACCGCCACTATCACCGCAATGCAGGAGAGCGAGAAGCGCGCACAGAACACCACTCCTACCGCCGTACCGTCGGCTGAAACTGACGAGCAGCGCGAGTACCGTGCATTTGATTCGTTCCTTCGCTGCGGCGAGGTTCGTGCCGACAACAATATGCAGACAAGCGAAAACGGCGCGATAATCCCGCACACTATCGCAAACAAAATTATCGAGACCGTCAAGGAGCTGTCGCCTATTTACTCGAAGGTGACAAAGGTCCGCGCAAAGGGTACGCTGTCATTCCCTGTCTGGGGCAAGGACGGCAACGACGACATCACCTGCGCATACGCGACCGAGTATACAGAGCCTGACACTCACGCAGGTAAGTTCACCTCTGTGGAGCTCACCGGATACCTCTTCTCTGCTCAGGTCAAGATCCCGAAGTCGCTTATCAACAACGCGCAGTTCGACGTTGTATCGTTCGTCATCCGCAAGGTGTCTGAGGTCATAGCGGAGTTCTACGAGCGCGAGCTCATCAACGGTACTGCCGGCAAGATCACCGGCGCGGTATCGGCTGAGACCGGCGTTACCACTGCTGGCGCGGCTGCTATCACCTCAGACGAGCTCATCGACTTGCAGGCTTCTATCGTAGAGCCGTATCAGGCGAAGTCAGAGTGGCTCATGAACAAGAAGACGCTTACCGCTATCCGCAAGTTAAAGGACGCAAACGGGCAGTATATGCTCAATCGCGATATTACCCGCGGTTTCGGTTGGGAGTTACTTGGTCGTCCAGTAATGATATCCGACAATATGCCCGAAATGGCAGCCGGAAAGACTGCGGTCATTTACGGCGATTTCTCAGGGATTGTGTTGAAGACTGCCGAAAATCCGTCTATTCAGGTACTCAATGAGCTTTACGCAAAGCAGCACGCGGTCGGTATTTCAGTTTTCGGCGAGTCGGACGCTAAGATTATCGAGCCTCAGAAGCTTCGCAAGCTTGTGATGAAGGGTTCATAAAACATGATGGTATCGGACATTACCGTGCCAATGCTGCTCGACTATATCCGCGAGGATTCAACCGATACCGCCGTCGCTAACCAAGTGAAGCTGATGTACCGTGCGGCGGTGTCTTTCGTGCGGAACTACACGGGACAGAGCGCACAGTATATCGACCGGTACGAGGAATTCGCGCCGGTCGTGCTGGCGCTTGTTGCCGATATGTACGATACGCGATCCTATCATGTTGACAACGACAAGCTGAATCCTTTCGTGCAGTCGGTGCTTGATATGCACAGGTGCAATTTCATATGAGAGAGAATTTATCAACGAAGCTAAAGAACCGCGTCGAGGTCTGGGGCAAGGCTGACGAGCGGAATTCGCTTGGCGAGGACGACGTATGCGACAAGTTGCTTGCGGTGTTGTGGTGCGATATCGTGCCGCGTAACGGCAAGGTCGAGGATATACCGCACGCCGCGTCGCAGTATGAAGCTATCACTCATGAGGTGACGTTCCGGCGCACGTCTGCGCGCTATTTATCGGCGGAGAATTATATCAAAAGTGGTACCGACAGGCTCGAAATCGAGTACGTAATGCCGCACTACAACGACCCCGATCGGATTATCGCTTATTGCAGACAGGCGGTGAATTTATGAGTGTTGTCAGCGTTGGCGAGTATAGCGAAATAATGAAAAAAGCAGGCCAGCTCATCCCGAAAGAGACTAAGAAGTTTCTTAAAACTGAAACGCAGAAATTAAAGCGGCACTTGCTGCGTGAAGCAAACAACAGCGTTACGCCGTCAAAAATTGAGGAAAATATTGATGATGAAAATCGTCCACGGCATTTGAAATATCATAAGAGTTTTAAGGCTGGCAAGACCTACAAATATAACCAAGCTTTGTCGAAGCGCGTTTTTAATGCGTCGCGTCACGGCTGGTTTATCGAATCCGGTCGTCCAGTTGCGCGCGGGTACAAGAAACGCGATGGATATCGTAACATGCCGACGATTCGCCGCTCGAAGCATTACAAGGTGTACGGCAAAGTCATTCCGCCGTTCGAAAAAATATGGTCGGATGATACCGAGCAATGGGTTGATAAAATGATGAAGGAAGGAAAGCTATGATTTCGATTGACCGAATAAACGCCGGAATTATCGAGAATATCCGTAAAATATACCCCGATATCCCCTTCACCGCACAGGAGAAAATAGAGGAGATACGCCGCCCGGCGTTCAAGCTCATCCTTGACGAGATAAAAGCGGAGCGGTACACGATAGGCTCAGTTAGGCGCGTGTTTCCGGTCGAGCTGGTGTATTTCGCAAGCGACGTACAGCGTCCGAAGCTTGAATGTCTTGAAGTCTACGAAAAGCTCGAACCTCTGCTGTTCAAATTCGCCGATAAGGTCGAGGCGAACGTCAACTCGACCGACGCGGTGCTTGTTATGGACTTAGAAATAGCTGAGACCGGCGAACTGGGAGATGTCGATATTTACCCTGACAGCGGCGAGTATTATTCGGGCGATATGGAGACGCTCGAAATTTGAAAGGAATTAAAATGGCAATAACATTACCAAGTATAAATATAACCTTCACACAGAAGGCAGCGTCGTTAGTTGAGCGCTCAGAGCGCGGCATTGCGACGCTTATTTTACGCGGCGAAACGAAGGCGGGCTACAAAAGCTACGCTGCGTTCAACGAGATATCCGCCGCTGACTACACCGCGGACAATTACCGATACATATCCGATATATACGCGCTGGGGAATCCCTACCGTGTCAATGTAGTCACACTCGCAAGCTCCGGAAAGCTTACCGACGCACTCGCGGTTATCGAAGCTAACGTCTCGACCGGATGGGTCACTATCGCCGGAAGCGGAGTTACCGACGCGGACTTCACTGCGCTTGTTGGCTGGATCAGTACGTGCGAGGACAATGCGAAAACGTACAAGGCGATAGTTTCGACGGCTGCATCGCCGGACAAGCGGCATATCGTAAACTTTGCGAACAAAAAGGTGACGTTCAACGATACCCGCGGTGAGGTAGACGGTATCTGATACCTTCCGTCGCTGCTCGGGCTGCTCGCGTCTGCGAACGTGCTTCACGGCTGCACGTATGCGAAGTGCTCGAACCTGATCAGTGCGGCTGCGGTCGATAAGCCGGATGAAGCCGTACAGAGCGGCAAGTTCGTGCTTTTGAACGATGTTGACTACGTTTATGTCGGCACGGCGATAGATTCGCTTACTACGACCAACGGCAGTACGCTGACTGAGGATATGAAGTATATCGAGGTAGTCGAAGCGATGGACTTGATTTCGGACGACATTCGCGACGAGTTCCGCAACAATTACGTCGGCAAGTATGCGAACAGCTACGATAATCAGGTGCTGTTCATTTCAGCGGTGCGCGGATATTTCGACAGTCTTTCAAGACAGGCATTGCTTGACGCGGAGTATGAGAATACAGTCGACGTTGACGTTACAGCTCAGCGCAAGGCGTGGGTCGAGTCTGGGAAGAGTGAAGCGGCTGATTGGAGCGACGGCGAAGTACGGCGTATGACCTTCAAGCGTACGGTATTTCTCGCCGCCGACATTAAGCTGCTCTGCTCGATGGAACACCTCACGTTCGAGATTTCGATGATATAGGAGGTTAAAATGGAGATAGGAACTAACAGATTTCTCAGCGGTTCAACAGGCAAACTGTGGTTTAATGGTGAGCTGATGGCGAACTTAAAGAAGGTCGAGATTAAAGTCGAGGGCAATTTCGAGGACGTGACACTCGCCGGCGACTACCGCACGTACCCACAGTATACCGGATACAGTGTCAGCGGTTCGGTGACGTTCGCGAAGCTTGATTCGGGCGTACTGGCGAAGTATGCGGCGGCGTACAAGAGCGGGCTTATGCCGGAATTGAAGATCATATCGAAGCTGACCGACGTAAACACTGGTGCGTCTGAACGCGCGTGCGTAAGCGGCGCAGTGCTGACATCGCTGCCGCTCGTTGGCTTTGAAGCAAAGGGGCTTGTAGACGAGGAATTCGCACTGAAAGCGTCGGATTACGATATACTTGAAAGGATTAACTGATTATGGAAAAGGTTACTTTTGACGATATATTGAGATTAAAGCTGCGCCGCGAGGAGCAGCAGAGTGAGACACTCGAAATCGCGATTCCAGCGCTCGGAAAGTCGCTTGAATTCAAGTCGCCAACCTGCGACCAGCAGCTCGATTTTATCAGCGCGGTGCGGACAGCTGGCGGCGTTGATGGTTCGTATGACGCGTACCGCAAGCTGGTGTACGACTGCTGTCCTATGCTGCATAGCGACAAGCTGCACGCAGAGATGGATGTGCGCGACCCGTACGATGTGGTCGATATGCTGTTCACGCCGATCGAGGTGATGGACATCGGCGACAAGATATGCGACCGATTCTTCAAGGTCTCCGCTGAGATAAAAAACTGATTTTGCGCGACGGCGAAATGCAGCTGTACGCTTTCTGGGCAGCACGTGGTTATCGGCTCGACGAGCTTGCGGCTATGACCGAAGGTGAGCGGCTCTTTCTTGCCGCCGCGCGGGATATTGAGGTCGAGAATTTACAAAATGGCTATTGACATAATCAAGTCTAAGTGATATAATAGTACTGTAACTAT
>JAAVZO010000044.1 GCA_022791685.1 Clostridiales bacterium | reverse complement strand
ATATAGAGGATATCATAAGGAAGGTACCTCCGCTGGAATAGGCGTATGGATACACAGGCAGGTATGTCACACAGCGTACAAGCCATCTTTCTTCATCTTCCGGCCTATAGTGCCGGAGGATGGGGAAAAGAGAAAGGAGACAAGATGAAGAAAGAGGGTTCGGCAAGGGCAGAAGATGTGAAAATATGTGAGATATGCGGGAAAATGATTATAGGAGAATACGACTGGATCCAAACAAGGCGAAGAACGAAGTTGTATTTCTGCAAAGGGATGAAATGCAGAGGGAAGAAACATGCCAGCTGAAAATACACGGGAAGGAAAAAAGACTAAGCCGCGGGCGAAGAATACCAGAGCCATCATTGAGCCTTATGTGAGGCAGGGGATTCCGAATACTGAGATCGCGGAAAAGACGGGAATAAAATACGTTACGGTATGGGCCGCGGCAAAAAAGATCCGGGAACAGCTGGCGGAAACAAAGGGGAAGAACGCTGACCGCCATCTGTGTAAGACCTGCAAATACAGGGCAGCTGCTTACAATCCAAACAGTTCCTGGATTAAATGAGAATACGCTTTAAAATCCGGGACGAAGCGTTCCCGGGGATGCAATGTGGAGGATTGCGACAAGTACGAAAAAGGCGCGCCGGTAAAGGTGAAGGAGGAACCATGAGTACAAGGGCAATGTATTTGAATGATTTAGACCGATTAACAACGGAGATGATGGAGTATATCTGTGACAAGCTGTGCCGGTATCCAGAGATGGAGCGTGATGAAGAATCCCTGGCGGAGCTGTGTGACGGATGCGGGATGGGAGAGTTCCTTTGCAATATACTCAGCCATGAAGGAGCCAGAACAAACGAAACGGAGAAAAGATCATGAACAGGAATAAAAAGGGCGTCATGCCGGAGATTACCAGGGAAGTATACAAAAATGTCAAGAAATATGACCGTCAGCAGTTCACTGGATTCTGTACGGACCTGTACAAGTACGGGTATGAGGACGGCAGGGAGAGCGTGCCGGTAGTGGATCTGGAAGAGGTTATGGCGGCGGTTTCGGCTGCAAGAGGAGTCGGAAAGAGGACATTTGACAATATCAGGGACTGTGTGGAGCAACTGTTCAGGAAGGAAGATGAGAATGAGTAAGTCAGTATTGATCATAGACACGCCGGAAGACTGTAGGGACTGCATGATCAGGGATTTAACTGACCGCTGTCAGGCTACCGAAAAAGATGTGGACGAATACAGGGAAAGAAGATGCAGGCCGCAGTGGTGCCCGCTGGAAGAGGTGAAAGAGAGCAGTGTTAAACGCTGTACTGCACATTTGAAGAGACATGGGTATATCGTCTTGAAATATACCAAAGCTATGAAAAAGGACGCGGATGAGTGCGAAGCGATGGAAGAGAAGGGAAAAAGCAAAGACTGTTGTAGCTGTTCCTGTTCTGTATGTTTGGTTCAGTAGGGAGGAAATGCGGATGCGATCAGTGTTAAATTACCCGGGAGGCAAGAAGCGGATCGATTCCTGGATCATCAAACACATGCCGCCTCATCACAGTTACCTGGAACCATACTTCGGGTGTGGAGCCGTTCTGTTCGCAAAGCAGCCGGCCCCGATCGAGACGGTCAACGACCTGGACGGAGAGGTGGTGAACTTCTTCCGGGTGATCCGGGATCCTGAAAGCCGGGAAAAGCTGCGGGAACGGATCACCTATACGCCTTATGCCAGACAGGCATATGACGAAGCTGTCCGGGGGGATCCGGAAGATCCAGTGGGGCGCGCTGCCTGTTTTGCGGTGAAATCCATGCAGAGCCACGGTTTCCGGATGACCGATGACGGCGGATGGAAAAAGGATGTACATGGCCGGGAAAAAGCATATGCGGTCAGATACTGGAACGAGTTGCCGGAGTCTATCGCGGAGATGGCCATAAGGCTGAAACAGGTACAGATAGAAAACTGTCCAGCGCTGGAGCTGATCAAGGCATTTGATCATGAGAATGTGCTGATGTACCTAGATCCACCGTATGTATGGTCAACCAGGTGTGGGAGGAAGCAGTACAGGCACGAGATGTCTGATCAGGATCATATAGAACTGCTGGAGACGATAACCAGCAGCAAGGCAAAGGTCATGATCTCCGGCTATGACTGCGAATTATACGACTTTTACCTTGGGGATTGGAATAAAGTGCAGGTTGCGGCCAGGGCGCAGGATAACAGGAGGTGGACTGAGACTTTGTGGATGAACTATGATTTGGAAGATGTACAGTTGACATTGCAAATTTAAAATGAAGGAAGAAAAAACATGATAGGCGCAGAGGAAACAAAGAGGAAAAAAGCGAGTCAGCTCAGGTATAAAAAGCCGATTGTTAATAATCTGAATCTGGAAAGTATCAGGGAAGAACTGTGGGATATACAGGGAGAATGCGAAAATGTTCAATGGTATTTTGACACAGATGAAGATACACTTATCAATGCTCTGGATGGAGACGAGGATGAGGCATATGAGTTTAAAATGATGTTTGCTGATTTGTGTGCCGAATGTGACCGAATGAGAGACGATCTGGATGAAGAATGGATTCCGGATTGTTTTGACAGATTCTTTGTGGCTGTCGGGGCCGGCGAAGACTTCGGAGGACTTCTCGGATACGATACATATGAGCAGGATTATTTTGGGTTGTCCTGCACAGAAGCGTGGGCTGAGGATGAAAGCAAGAAAGTATTGAAACGGATGACCAAGGATGAATTGATAGCAGCAGCCAGACAGTGTTTTCGTGTATATCAATCGTTCATGTCTTTGCGGCACCGGTATGATTGTCTGAAAGCATCTATGGATATCCTGCGTGATCAGAACACGGGGTATCTGCAGATGGTGAAGCAGATCGAGGATGTGTATGAAAGAGCAGAGAAAGACTCTTTGGGATTTCGTTATTTGTTTGGCAAAGAGGTAGGTGAATTGGACAGAATTTTAGAAAATATGCCGCAGGAGGCATGGGTTCAATGATTTAAGGGAGGGTTGGTGCAAAATGGTTGATAAATGGTTGAAATGGGAAAATGGAAAAGAGTGGGGAGAAATAGAGTGTCCCATGTTGGATGGTGAGAGAGTTATGACATATTACCAGGAAGGAGTACCGTGTTACTATTCCTATACAGCCCCGTTTGTATCAGATGGGGAAGTAGGATATTAAAGATATGATCATGAAGAGGGTTGTTGGGATGAAGATACTTTCTTCTTTATGGGAGAGTATACAGAGGGTATGCTTTTTAAATTTGGATGAGGGAGGAATAGGGAAATGGAAGAATTGAAAGCGTGTCCGTTCTGTAGCGGAAAAGCGGTGTTTAAGACAATCTGTAATTCATCTTCAAATCATAGAGTTGGGTTTGAATTTAAAATCGAATGTGAGGATTGTAGAGCAAAATTGCAAAAGAGATATAAAGTTGAATTTTCCTTGACTGATAGCGGCGGCATAAATCCTTTGTATGATGACAGAAAGAGGGCTGTTGAGGAATGGAACAAGCGTGCATAAAGACACAACACCAATGGGCACTCTGAAAAGGGAGGTTTAACTGTGAAAGGAAAATTAAGGATATTAAAATATCAGGCCGGTTATCCGGGATTAAACAAAAAATTATCTATTGAGAAGCCAAGAGCATACAAAGCAGCGATTATACATATTCGTTTAACGGAATTACAAGAGAAAGGCATGAAAATACTGAAAACAGGCAAACCGAATTCAGGCGGGACACAAATTACATTTATACCTGTGGAATCTGCAGAAGAATATAAATTGGAACTGAAAAAAATATTATCGGACGGAAAAGAAATAGGCGCAAAGTTTGAGCGGTTTTGTAAAGACGATGATGATTCAGAATAAGGACGGGGAGGAACCAGAATGATAGAGGGCTTACTAAACCGACAGGAGACAGGATAATGAATGATCAGTCTATTATTGACAAATTACTGAACTATATTGTTGCGAGCTCTCTTTATTGTCCGCTTGGTACTGAAAAGAGAGTAAGCATACTGGGAGAATGCGTAAAACCGGTTTAATGGGATCGACATAGGGTGCCGGGCATCCTGCGGAGTGCAGAGAGGTTCGAGTCCTTGCACGAACTGGTTCGACTCCAGCTCGTGCAAGGCGCAAAACTCCGCACAATTGGCATACGGGATGCAATCAGTATTGTGAAGAAAGGAAAATATGGATAAATTAAGTGATAAGGCAAGGATATATGCAAAATCATATAAACAGTCGCCTCTTGGCCGGGAAATCGAAGGGACGGCAGAATTGTTGCTGCAAATGGCGGAGAGGCTGACAGAATACGAGGAGACTATAGACAAACTGGCGACCTATGTTGTAGAAAAAGCAAGTTATTGTCCGGTTGTAGATTACATTGATAGATATAAAATCCGTCCCGGATGCGTGGGTCTCCGGAAGCCCGGGTGTAAAGAGTGCATGCTGAAGCACATGGAGAATTTTAAGATCCCGTACCGAATAACCTGTGTCAAAATATATGAAAAAGATTGAACAGGAGGATAAGAAAAAGATGGAGAAGATAGTGAGATACGTTTTTAGACTCTTAGCCATCTGCCTAACATGCTATATGGCAGTAGAGTATGGGTGGTATTGGATATTTTTTCTGCTTTTCGCTATGCTGAGTTTTTAGGAAAAGCAGGAAAGCGTTCGGGAAGTATGGAGCCGTGATATAAATAAAAAGGGGAGTGGTTGCATTGGACAAAGATAAAGCAAGGACAGCGGCAGTGAAAGAAGAGAACGAGAAAAAGAAAGAATATCTGAAAAGCTATCTCCGGCATGTCCGCAGGATTCACCGCATCAATGAAGAGATCCGGGAGATCCGTTCCATGAGGGCTTCCATATCATTGAACAATGACGGCATGCCCCATGGATCCGGCCAGGAAGATCTGTCAGGATATGCCGCGGAACTGGATGACATGGAACGGGACCTGATACAGGAACGGTATCACCGGATTCGGACATACCAGGACATTGCTGCCAGGATCAAGAGGCTGTCCAGCGAAAATGAGAAGGATGTTCTGTTCTATCGCTACATAAAGGGGCTTGACTGGTGGGAGATCGCGGAGAAGATGCGGTATTCCGAGCGGCAGGTACATCGGTTCCATGGTAAAGCACTGGCCCATATCCGCTTGCCTGAAAATCTAAAAGATGTCATAGAATGTCAGTAACATCTGTGATATTATGGTAGCATCGAAAAGCAAGGGAAGAGGGAACTTCCGGAGCTGGACGATCAAACCGAACCCTCATGTTATGAAAGGCGTTCT
>JAAVZO010000032.1 GCA_022791685.1 Clostridiales bacterium | reverse complement strand
CGGACAGCTCGCCGGAATTAAGATAGTATCACACGCGGAAACTCCCGGACTCGGAAGCCGTGTAAACGACAACGAATATCTATCGCAGTATAACGGACTTTCCGGAAAGCTGACGATCAGCAAAGACGTTGACGCAATAAGCGGCTCGACTATCTCATCGAAGGCAGTGCTCGCCGGAGTAAACAGCGCGCTCGACGCATACAGCAGTATTTTCACTAAGAATGACATGATCATCGGAGGCGCACAATGAGTAAATATAGTTTCAAAGATTTCAAAGCTCAACTGAAGGACGGAATTATTGATAAAAATCCGGTCCTTGTACAAATGCTCGGTATGTGCTCAACATTGGCAGTCACTACATCGGTAATCAACGCGCTTGGCATGGGACTTGCAGTAATGGCAGTACTTATCTGCTCAAACGTATTTATATCTCTGCTTCGAAATTTCATTCCAAAGCAGATACGTATCGCGTCATACATAGTCATAATCTCGGGCTTTGTCACCGCCGTTCAGCTTCTAATGCAAGCGTTCCTTCCGGAACTCAACAAAACGCTCGGATTATTCATACCGCTTATCGTCGTAAACTGCATAATCCTTGCACGCGCTGAATCGTTCGCTTCAAAGCAGCCAGTGCTGCCAAGTGCAGTAGACGGACTTGTAATGGGTATCGGCTACACCGCAGCACTATGTGTGCTTGCAGCAATTCGTGAGCTGCTCGGTGCTGGAACTCTTCTTGGATTCAAGATAATGCCGGACGCATTTGAGCCCGCGATAATATTCATCCTGCCGTCAGGCGCATTCTTAACGCTGGGCTTCCTCATCGCGCTGATGAATAAGCTGATGGATATTCAGAAAAACCGTGCTGCTAAAAAGGAGGGTAACAAATGAATACAGATTATCTTGTAAACATCCTGCTTTTAATGCTCTCCGCGGTGCTCGTTGAGAACTACATATTCTCAAAGTTTCTCGGTGTCTGCCCCTTCCTCGGAGTATCGGACAAGCCTGATACCGCACTCGGAATGGGATTTGCGGTAATGTTCGTCATGACGATTTCCAGTGCCGCAACATGGGCAGTATATTATGGTATACTCGTCCCATTCCACCTCGAATACCTCGAAACTATCGCATTTATCCTCATCATCGCCGCGCTCGTACAGTTTATCGAGATGTTCCTGAAAAAATTCATTCCCGCGCTCTACGGTGCACTTGGAATCTATCTGCCGCTTATCACAACAAACTGCGCGGTACTCGGTGCAGCCCTGCTGAATATCCAGAACGGCTACGACTTCATCGAATCGCTTGCGTATGGATTTGCTTCAGCTGCCGGATTCACGCTCGCTATCGTGATCTTCGCTGGAGTACGTATGCGAATTTCATTCGCCGATCCACCTAAGGTATTCCGTGGAATACCAATAGCAATGGTGGCAGCAGGACTTATCGCGATGGCGTTCTCAGGCTTCTCCGGAATGTCGTTCTGAAAGGATACAGATAATGGAAAACCTTACAAATATTCTATTCGCACTCATGTGGTTCGCGATACTCGGCGGTGCACTCGGACTTGCACTCGCTTTCGCGTCGAAGGTGTTCGCAGTCAAGGTAGATGAGCGCATACCCGAAATTCAGGACAAGCTGCCGGGTGCTAACTGCGGTGGCTGCGGATATGCCGGATGTGCTGCCCTTGCCGAAGCTATCGTAAAAGGTGAAGCTAAGCCCTCTGCCTGCGTAGTCGGTGGTGAAACAGTAGCGGACTCAGTGGCGGAGATAATGGGAGTCAAAGCTGAAAAGCCGGTTCGTATGCGTGCACAGGTCATGTGCTCCGGAACGGCAGAATTCGCAAAGAAGAAATATATCTACGAAGGCGCTGCCGACTGCCTTGCTGCAACAAAGCTTGGCGGCGGAAACAAGCTCTGCCCCAACGGTTGTATCGGACTTGGTACCTGCGCTCACATATGCCCGTTTGGTGCTATCAAGGTAGAAAACGGAGTATCAGCAGTTGATTATGAAATATGTCAGGGCTGCGGCAAATGCGTTGAAGCCTGCCCAAAGCATATAATCAAGCTTATACCGTATGATTCCAAGCACTGGGTCGGATGTATGTCTGTAGATAAAGGTGCAGTTACACGCTCATACTGCGAGGTCGGCTGCATTAGCTGCCGTCTCTGCGAAAAGACCTGTGAATCTGGCGCGATACACGTAAACGATTTCGTTGCGTCGATTGACTATTCAAAATGTACACAATGCGGTAAATGTGTCGAAAAGTGCCCGCGCAAGATAATCTGGTCTGATAAATCTCAGCGCGTAGTCGGTATCACACTGAATAATGAGATACTCGAAGAGCCGAAATGATACGACTATATCTTACATCGTGTGATAAATCCACCGAGCATAATATTGGCGCAATGCTTGCACGATATGCGCTGCGTCAAACATTTGGTAACGAATCTGAGCTGATTTACGATGAGCGTGGGAAGCCATGCGTCAATGGCAATGTAATGTATGTCAGTATTTCTCATTCGAATGAGCTGTGCGCTGCTGCGGTATCGGACAGCGAACTCGGAGTCGATATAGAATATATCGACTCCGAGCGTCCGATCGAACGGCTCGATAAGCTTGCCCAACGATACTTCACGCCAGACGAATACGTTTATGTAAACACTCAGCCAAATCCGAACTTCTACAGAATCTGGACTGCGAAGGAAAGCTACGTCAAATATACTGGTGAGGGACTTTCGCGCAGACTCGGAAGCTTCTCAGTATTGACACTGCCGCTTGTATTCAATCGATGCGACTTTGAAAATTACGCAGGATGTATATGCTCAGCAGAATCCTGTAAAGTCAATCCAATAATCGTCGATAAGAGTAAGCTTTCGTGAAAAAATTATTAAATTTTGCTGAATGACTTGCAATATTGTCGAAAAAGATTTATAATATTATGTAAAGAATATTATAAACACTCTTTGGAGGATCAAAATGAGTACATTACACGTAATCGACCACCCGCTTATCGCGCATAAGCTTACTATCATGCGCCAAAAGGAAACCGGCTCGAAGGATTTCCGCGAGCTTCTCAACGAGATCGCAATGCTGATGGGCTACGAAATAACCCGTGACCTTCCGGTCGAAGATATTGAGATCGAAACTCCGGTATCAAAAATGACCGCAAAAACTATCGCTGGAAAGAAGCTTGCGATAGTGCCTATTCTGCGTGCTGGACTCGGCATGGTAGACGGACTGCTGAGCCTTGTTCCGGTCGCAAAGGTCGGACACATCGGACTCTACCGCGACCCAGAAACTCACCTTCCGGTCGAGTATTACTGCAAGCTGCCTTTCGATATCGAAGAACGCATAACTATCGTCGTAGACCCAATGCTCGCAACCGGAGGAAGCTCGGCTGATGCTCTTACGATGCTGAAGGACAAGGGCTGCAAAAACTTGAAGCTTATGTGCCTTGTTGCAGCACCTGAGGGAGTTAAGAAAGTTCAGGAAGCACATCCGGACGTTGATATTTATGTAGCTGCACTTGACGAGAAGCTCAACGAGCACGCATACATTATCCCGGGACTTGGAGACGCTGGCGACCGACTCTTCGGAACGAAATAATCAAATCCAAACCAAATAAGCTCCGACAGCGATGTTCCCGCAATAGAGCATTACTGCCGGAGCTTTTCTAACTACGAAAGGAAATATATGCGCACTCTGTATATAAAATCAAACGATGCCGGACAGCGGCTCGACAAATTTCTCTCAAAGGCAGTCAAGGCGCTTCCGAAATCGCTGATGTACAAGTGCATACGCACGAAAAAAATCAAGGTCAACCGAAAGCGCACCGAAATTGGATATATCCTAAATGAAGGTGATAGCGTAGAATTGTTTATCAGTGAGGAATTTTTCGCCGACGCTGCAGTTGAAGAATCATTCATGAAACTGACTCCGCACCTCGACATAATTTACGAGGACGAGAATATCCTGCTGCTCGACAAGAAACCCGGACTTATCGTGCATTCGGACGACAGCGAGGAAATAAATACACTGATAAGCCATGTAAAAGCATACCTCTACCGCAATGGCGAATATAATCCGGTAAACGAGCAGTCATTCGCTCCAGCGCTCTGCAATCGTATCGACCGTAACACCGGAGGTATTGTAATCGCCGCGAAAAATGCGGAAGCACTGCGCGTTATGAACGACAAGATCAAAAACGACGAACTTTCTAAATTCTATCTTGCCGCAGTACATGGTCGTCTTCCGAAGAAATCCGACACGCTCACTGGATATCTGCGTAAAAATTCCGACAACAACATCGTAGACATCATTCAAACTCCACGCCCCGGGTATAAGGAGATAATCACAAAATACCGAGTGATCGATGAAAAAAGCGACCTTTCACTCGTCGAAGTCGAGCTTGTCACCGGACGCACACATCAGATCCGCGCACACTTTTCGTCGATCGGACATCCACTGCTCGGAGACGGAAAATATGGAATAAATCGCGACGACAAAAAGCTTGGATATAAATTTCAGGCACTGTATGCCTATCGGCTCGAGTTCAGATTTAAAGCCTCTGGAACTGCGCTTGACTATCTAAATGGAAAAGTATTTTACGCTGACCGCGATAAAATCTGGTTTTTAAAGGAGTTCAAATGAATATTACATTTCTTGGATCAGATGCCTGCATGACCGCTGCTAACAACGACTCCTCTGGGATTCTTATTAACCGCCGATATCTCATGGATACAGGTTACTTCCTCATACGAAATCTCAAAAAGCTCGGTATCGAGCCGGATGAAATTGAGCATATTTTCTTCACACATATGCACCACGACCATTATATGGCGCTTCCACAGCTGCTATTTTGGTATCTGCAAAAAGGAAAACCTCTCGACAAGCTGCATATTTACGGTCCAAAGCAGGACCTCAGACGAGTCGTTGACCTCTCAATGGCATTCCTGCAAGCCGGAGATAAATACGAATTTTACAACGACTGCACCTATCCCACACTGCATGAACTTGACGCAGGAGATTCGTTCGAGCTCGACGATTTGAAGCTCGAAACCTGTGCTTCATTTCATCCCGTGACCGGACTTTGCTGGAGGATAGAGGAAAAGTCGACCGGAAAGGTACTGTCAATAACCGGAGACACATTCTATAAGCCGCATATTCCAAAGGCACTGCACGACTGCGATCTGCTTGTACATGAGACAGCGCTCGCCGATTCGATACATGAACCGAACGACCCTCCGACCTGCCTGCATTCAGGAATAAATATATCGCTCTTAACTGCAAAGGAAGCAAATGCGAAGCGGCTGTTTGTGATACACTTCGCAGAAAGTCGTGCCAAAGCAGTGATCGAACGTGCAGCGAAGATGTCCGATATCGAAGTCGTATACCCTGAACCGCTTAGACAATATAAAATTTAATAACTGTTAAAGCTCTGCGTAAAATTGTCGACCGGCAGAGCTTTGACTTTTTCTATCGTTTACAAATATGGCTTTCTGAGTTCATAATCATATGATAAAATATATGCTGTAAATCTTGATTCTAAGGTTTTCATCACTCTAAGAAAGGATGAAACATATTTGGAGACTAAACCAAGTTTGATAAATAAAATAGCGACCGCACCTCTGAAAGTCATGCTTATTATACTGACAGGGCTCGCTTTAATACTTAACCTGCTGCTCGAAATTCTCGGACGACATTCATTAACCGGAGCTTTCGGCTTTTTATTTGCTCATCCGGTATTGTTTTTATATAATTCACTCATAATTCTGCTGACCCTATCTATTTGCTTGATAGCCAAAAAACGACTTACTCTGCTGCTTCTTTTATCAACAATATGGATTGCGCTTGGTGTGACAAACTGCATAGTGCTCGCATTCAGAGCCTCTCCGCTGTCAGCAATCGACTTTCTTATCGTAAAAGCTGCTATAGGTATGTTCACGATATATCTATCGGTTATACAGATAATTGTGATAGCAATTATGCTTGTCGCCTTCATCGGACTTATGGTGTACTTATTCATAAAATGTCCTAAATGCAATGTCGCATATCACAAATCTATCGCCTGCATAGCGGTTATCGGATTGAGTGTATATCTTGCAACTATGTTTGCAGCTGAGTCAAAAGCGCTTGAATCTGAATCGAACAGTGAGCTTGTAAAAGCATATGAAAGCTACGGATTCGCATATTGTTTCACACGCAGTCTGTTGTCGCAGGGCGTAGACAAGCCCGACAGCTACGGAACTGACAAGCTCGGAGATCTTCTGGATTCGCTTGATAGTGTGACAATCGAAGAACCGCCTTTAGATGATATTATACCCCCCCCCGACGACCCTATACCTCCGGACGAATTTTATAAGTTTCAGTTCACACCTGAGCAGCTGGAAAAGCCGAATATCATATTCGTTCAGCTCGAATCTTTCTTCGATGTCGAATATGTTAAATGGCTCAAATGCTCAGAAGATCCAACGCCTACCTTCACAAGCTTGAAAGCAAACGGAGTATCTGGTTTTCTGCGCGTCGCAAATGTCGGCGGAGGTACTGCAAATTCAGAATTTGAAGTACTTACTGGAATGAATCTCGACCACTTCGGCTTCGGTGAATATCCATATACGACAGTGCTGAAGACGCGCGCTTGTGAGAGTATCGCAGCTAATCTGAAATCGCTCGGCTACTCAACACACGCTATACACAACCATACCGCCACCTTCTACGACCGCAATGTATCATACGCAAGTCTCGGATTTGACACCTTCACGCCAGTCGAATTGATGAGTGGAGTAAGATATAACCCACTCGGCTGGGAATGCGACGATATCATGACCGACCAGATACTATCTGCGCTCAACTCAACAGCTGAGAGCGATTTTGTATTTGCCGTAACCGTTCAGGGGCACGGTAAGTATCCTGAAGAACCTCTCGATGTTGATGAATTCGACAATAACAGCTATCTCGCCTACGGTGACGGAAAAAATCAGCCTGTTAAAGTGTCAGGTCTTAGAACCGAAAGCGAACATTCGCAGTATTCGTATTATGTCAATCAGCTGCGTGAAACAGACAATTTTATACGTGAATTGCTTGATGAGCTGACAATGCGCAACGAGCCATGTGTAGTCGTATTCTACGGCGACCATATGCCAGCGCTCGCGTTGACAGAAGACGATATCTACAACGGCGACCTCTATCAGACCGAATACGCGATATGGACTAACACCGAAATGTTTGGTGACTGCCCGAATCTATACGACCTTGACCTTGAAGCATATATGCTGTCAGCATATGTTCAGTCACTCTGCGGTATCAGCGAAGGCTCGATAACCAAGCTGCACCAGTCCGAGCTGCAAACTGGAAAGGTTTACGATGAAGAATTACGCGTGCTCGAATATGCACAGCTATACGATAACAGCAGTGACATTAAATATGAGATAAGCGACCTTAAATTTGGAACTGACAACATTCATATAACTGGTTGGGAAACATCCGGAAATTCGCTTTATGTATACGGCAGCGGTTTCAACAAATACAGCACTGTCAAGCTCGGCGGATTTGCACGTACAACTACGCTTGTCAGCGAAAACAAGCTGCGCGTCGATAATATATACTTCTATGAAGGTATACCTGAGGTAGTCCAAATATCGGGAGACGGCACAGAGCTTGCAAAAGCGACATTCCCATCGGTATTGCCGTAATTATTTTTTGAAAAGACCTTTAAAGGTCTTTTCTTTTTGAGCAAACTATGTTATACTATTAGACGTGTTCGACAACCTTTCAATTAAATTTTTAAAATCCTGATTTCATCAGCATTTTAAAAATCTTAGGTTAGGTTATCAAACAAGTCTATTATTAAATCAACAGTATGTGGAGAAAGCTATGAATCATAAAATACTGATAGTTGAAGATGATAACGCCCTACGACAGGGGCTTGAGCGCTCACTTGACTCGGATAATATAATGACTATATCAGCAGGAAGCATATCCGAAGCGCGAAAAAAATTAAATGATGACAAGGAAATCAAACTCGTTCTGCTTGACTGCAATCTTCCGGATGGCAACGGGATAGACTTCTGCCCGGAGGTGACTGGACGCGGCATTCCGGTAATATTTTTGACGGTACTCGATTCTGAGCTTGATGAGGTATCGGCGCTGCGTGCAGGAGGTGTCGACTATATCCGCAAGCCCTTCTCACTTATGGTACTGCGCGAGCGAATACTTGCCGCACTGCGCCGGAATGAGCTTCGCGCTGAATATGTCGACGAGAGATTCTGTTTCAGCTTTTCACGAATGGAGTATACTGTAGACGGAAATCAAATTCAGCTGAGCCAGACTGAACAGAAGCTGCTGCGCAGTTTCATCGAAAACCGCGGACAAATACTGCCGCGCAGCCGATTAGTCGAGATACTATGGTCATGCGACAGCGATTTTATCGACGAGAATGCGCTATCAGTTACTATACGCCGACTGCGAACCAAACTCGGAGATACCGATAAAATCAAGACGGTATATGGACTCGGTTATGTCTGGAAGGATTAAAGCATGACTATAATATATTTCGCAGCGACATTTATGATCTGCGCGTTATACGCGTATCTATGCTCGCTCGAACTGATCTACGCCGAAGCGCATATTATATTCATTTTACTTATAATGACAGTATGCGCCGCATATTTCATACACGAACGCCGACGACGCGTAAAACTGATCGAGCGAATCGGAGATATACTCGACGGCAAGATGAACGAAACAGAGGATAGCGAGATATCACCTATCGAGCGCCGTGCAATGCTAATGCAGCGAAACAGCGAAATACGTGAAGCAAAGCTTCAAACCGCCTGTGACCGCATAACCTCGCTTGTATCGGACATTGCGCATCAGACGAAAACTCCGCTTACTACTATACTTATGTACACCGAAACACTACCAAAAAGTAATGGCTCTACCGCAATAGCTTCACAAACTGCGCGTCTGAAATTTTTAATTGAAGCGCTTACTAAGCTTTCGAAATGCGAATGCGGATTGATCGCGGGCAGCCTTGTACCTAAAATGAATAGTATTAGTGAGCTCGCCGCGCAGGCAGTCAGCGATATCATTCCATCCGCTGAAACAAAGCAGATAAGCCTCGATATCGACATTCCCGACAATCTTTACGCATACTTTGACTTAAAATGGACCTCTGAAGCTTTATTTAATCTGCTCGACAACGCAGTTAAGTATTCACCTGAACAAAGCTCTATAAAACTACACGCTGAACCGCTTGAAACATACATCCGCGTCGATATCATCGACAGAGGCAGCGGCATTCCGGAGGAGGAACTGTGCAAAATTTGGGAGAGATTCTATCGTGCAAAGAATGTGTCGGAGGTAAACGGAATCGGTGTCGGATTATACCTAACACGCGAGATCATGCACGCTCAGAGCGGACGAGTTAAGGTAGAGAGCGAACTTGATGTTGGGAGCAAATTTTCGATATTCCTCGCAAGAACAAAATAAATCGCAAATCTTTCAAAACTGTAAGAATTGGTCATTTTCTGGAAAGCTTCCGGTGATATAATAATTACATCATAAATTTAGAAAGAAGGTAATTATATGATCATCAAAACTCACGAACTCACACGTATCTACGGCTCAGGTGAAAATAGGCTGCGAGCACTCGACTGCGCAAATTTAGAGGTCGAGCGCGGCGAATTCGTCTCGGTCGTCGGAACGAGCGGAAGCGGCAAAAGTACGCTCCTGCACCTGCTCGGAGGTCTCGACCGTCCAACAGGCGGTCGAGTATTCATCGACGGAACCGACATATATTCACTAAAGACCGACGAGCTCACGATATTCCGCCGCCGCTTCATCGGCTTCGTATTCCAAAGCTTCAACCTCATTCCCGGGCTCAATGTCTGGCAGAACGTCACGCTTCCGATTGGACTCGACAACATCAAAGCCGACAAAGCTGAAATCGAACAGCTGCTTGAAACGCTTGGGATAGCCGATAAGCGCCATGCCATGCCAAATCAGCTTTCTGGTGGTCAGCAGCAGCGTGTCGCAATAGCCCGCGCACTCGCCACTAAACCGCACATAATCCTCGCAGACGAGCCCACCGGCAACCTCGATAGCCGCACAAGCCTTGAAGTAATGCTGCTACTCGGACGGCTCAATCAGGATGCGGCACAGACGATTGTCATGATTACGCACAATGAAGAGCTCGCGCAAATGACCTCGCGTCGCATACACATTGAGGACGGCAAAATCGTATCCGACAGTGGAGGTGCAGCAAAATGAGCATTATAACCGAGCTCTCGCTCAGTCAATTAAAATCTCATCGCCGCCGCTCAGCCGTGATCTGCACTGCCGCAATACTTACACTTGTGCTGTTTATGACGATAATGAGTATAACCTTTGCATTAGCTGAATCATTTCAGCTGTCACTAATGCTCGCCGCCGGAAGCCGCTCACACGCTTCAATCGAAACGGGCAATTATTCCCTCTCGCGCACAGAGTTATTAGAAAAGGTACAAGCCTACCCAAGCGTGAAGAACACATTTTTTGTGACAAGCTATGGAGCGTATACTGACGAAAGCGACGATAATAAAAATAAGAGTCTCTACGGCTTTTCTTCAAAATCAATGCTATCCGAAACGTTCATCGAGCTTGTAGGCGGCAGATTTCCGGAAAACCGCAATGAGGTCGTGCTCAACCGCGAAATCTACCCAGATATCAAACTCGGCGACAGCGTAACGTTCGGCTTTACACATTACAGCTATGACACCGGTAAAATTGAAAAATCCGACATAAACTTCACCGTCGTTGGTTTAAGCAAAGGCTATACCGACCGTCAGCTGTCGGCATTTACCATCGTAGATGAAAGCTTAGTAAACGAGCTGGCATCGATCGTACAGCTGTTTATAAACTTCAAAAGCAGCATAAATATCTCCGAAAAGGTAGACGCACTGACCGAATCACTAACCGAATATGTCATCGTAGACCAGCTGAATATCTTTGTAAACAGCGCGTATATCGGCGCAAATGCTACAGAATTTTTGAATCCATTGTCCATTACACTTATAGTAATCGTTGTATCAGTGATATTCTTCGCCGCGTTTCTTCTAATATATAACATCTATTCAATCGCACTCACTCAAGATATGCAGCAGCTCGGACTGCTTTCGGTGGTCGGCACGACATATAAGCAGATGAAAAAACTGACGCTCTGCCAGACGCTGATATTATTTATAATATCGCTGCCAATCGGAATTCTACTCGGATATCTCATCGGCTGGAAGCTGCTAACACCGATATTTATGAGCATGAGCGGTGAAATTCTTCCCTTTACCTTCAATTGGTGGATACCTGTAGTATCGATAATTCTAACGCTATTCACACTCTGCTTCTCGGCAGCACGTCCGCTGCGTCGACTGCGCGCATATACGCCGATACAAACGGTCAACGCAGAACCCAATACGATTACATCGCGAAAAGTTTCATCAAAATCTGAAGGCAATTCAACGCCAATATCGCTCGCCGCAGCGTCAGTAAAACGCGAACCGAAAAAGCTTGCAGTCACATCGCTGTCAGCAGCGCTGTCGATACTGCTGTTCATTGTTGTAAGCACACTCGCAGATACAGTTTCCAATGTAATGACAATAGATATTATGATATCCGACATATCAGTAAATCTCCGCAAGGTTAGCAAATTCGGGGCAAATGATCTCAACAACGAACTGTCAATTGACGAAAAGCTTTATGACGATATCGCCGCACTCGACGGGATAGAGAGTATAGGCTGTGTGCGTTATGCCATTGCGTCCGTCAAAGGTACAAGCGAAATCTCGCAAAGGGCACGCAAATTCCGCGATACCTATCCATTTGAAGAAGAACAGCTCAATAAGCTTGTTGACGGCAACCCCGACGCGATATTCATCGGCGTTTCGGATGAGCTCTGCAAGCATATCGAGGTGGATAGAAATGAATATGGAAATAGTATATTCTACACTGGAAGCGAATTGTATGACGGAAATCATATTCTGTTCATCAGCGAAAGGTTGGCAAGAGCTAACCATGATTCAACAACGTTCGGCGAGCCGTTCGACTTCTTTTACCTAAACGACGGCGACCTACTCTACTCAGATTCACTCAGCAAAAGCTACACCGTTATTAACGGATATTCGTCCTATTCAAGAGAACTGTATGCGCTCGGTGCAATATTTTACTATAGTGATTATTATCCAGTATTCATACTTCCGTTGAGCGAATTTGAAAAGCAATTCCCCGATTCAAAGCTTGCGTCAATCTTAATCAACAGCGTTGAGGAAAACGACAAATCGCTCGCTAATGAGATTGAGAGACTGTGCGAAAGCAGTCCAAGCTTTACAATTGAGTCGAACATATATGGCGAAGAATATGAAACATACGCGCCTACCGCACACTATCGCTTTGACGATATGGCTGAATTAAACGCACGTACAAATGCGATACGCGTAACCGGCTACGGACTCGCGGCGATAGTATTCCTCATCGGAATTCTCAATATGATAAACTCAGCATTGACATCGGTTATGCAAAAAAGACGCGAGTACGCCATGCTCGAGGCGGTAGGCATGACCGGAAATCAATTAAATTTAATGATAATATGTGAGAACTCAGTATCTTCGATAATATCGGCAATAGTACTGCTCATATCGACACCTCTGATACGCATAATGATGGACAGAGTATTCAAGACAGAAGTAAGCATTAATCCGCTATCCGCGACGATAATGCTCATCTTGACATTCGCAGCAGCAATAGTAACTTCACTGATATCATATAAAATGTTGATCCGCTCACCTGTAACTGAACGGCTTAAGGTTGAATAATTAATTTTCAAGTATAATTTTAATCTGAATGCACTATGTACATTGTTCGTAAAGGCTAAATGTACATAGTGCAATTTTGTTTATAAAAATTAAATTTAATTTTTATAAATCATAAGTCATAAATTAAATATTAAAATCATATTTTATTTATCTATAATATCTCGAATATTTATGATATATAATATTATAATCGCAAATTTTAGAAGTAATAATCGATAAATAATATATTATATCGTTATTTTAACATAGTGTCGAAATAAGTCATTCGTTTTTTCTTTACATTTGATAAAATTTATGATACCATTTATATATCGCCTGTCATTAGGGAACGCACAAAAGGCAGAGTGAAATATAACTAATATTTATGGAAAGAGGAATGATAATTATGAAAACCGGACTATCCGAAAAAATCAATATGTCGGTATTATTTTGCAGGAAGGTTCTTGACAACGACACCGAGTTGCGGTACAGAGTCGATATGGTTCCAGTCCCGGAAGAAAAACGCTGTGGCTATCTTTTCGCGCTTGAATTGATCCATGGTGAAGAAATCGACCATGAAGAGATTTTTGACGCTGTAGCTGACTCCCATACAGCCGAAAAAATTTTTGATTTGCTCACCTCGAACGATGTGCTTCCCTGTCACCTGAAGGACGTTATTGAGGATTATATTTCATCCTGATCCACGACCATCAGACAGAAGATTATATCATATACATAGTTACTTTTCTATACCGAATTTATATTTTTAGGCATATCCGAAATTATTTATTCCCCTACAATTTATGATATAAACCAAATCCTGCTATGCCGTGCTTCAGCATAGCAGGAGACTACATTTTATAAAGCTCAATTAAAATATTTATACCCGCCGTGTAACGGCGGGTATAAATATAGCTATTGCAGCTCGCTTGGAAGATTAGCCAGCATATTTTCGATAAATATTCCGTATCCTTTTGTAGGATTATTGATAAGCACATGAGTCACTGCTCCTACTATGCAACCGTTTTGTATTATCGGTGAGCCGGACATTCCCTGTACAATTCCACCAGTACGTGCAAGTAATGCTTCATCTGTAACGGTTACTACAAAATTTTTGATCTCACGCCCAGAATGATCGATATTTGATATATTTACTTTATATCGTCCAATTCCGCCACTATCTGTTGTGCAGTAAATTTCAGCTTCACCTTCGACGATCTTGTCATGTGAGGCAACCGGAATAGCCTCATCAAGAGCTCCTGACGGAAATTCTGCGAATATTCCATACACACCGCAATCAGTGTTGCCGATAAGTGAGCCGATCTTTCCAGAACTGAAATAACCTTTCAATTCACCGGGTGAGCCTGCCTGCCCTTTCACGACTCCATTTATCGAAACATTTACTACGATACCACGCATAAGCGGCATAAGCTCGCCCGTATCAGCGTCACATATACCATGTCCGAGACCGGCAAAGCTTCCGGTCTCAGGATTTATGAAAGTAACTGTGCCAATGCCGGCAGTGCTGTCGCGAATCCAAAGTCCAGTTTTATACTTGCCGTCTTCATCCGAAGCTACCGGTGTTATTTCTACGTTAATCTCACTGCTGCCACGCTTTAACGTAAGGTTCAACGGCGCGCCCTGACAGTCCGCGACTGCATTTACTACCTCATCAACACTCACTACTTTCTCGCCATTGATACAGGTTATAATGTCTTTAATTTTTACTCCAGCGTCCCTTGCCGGACTTATTTCAGTACCAGAGGACTTTATCTCTGCGAGTCCTACAACCAGCACACCTTCGCAGTACAGCTTAACTCCAAACGGTACTCCGCCTGGTATCAATTTTAGTTCTTCATTTTTTATCGAAGCCGCACTGACCTGATTTATCGGTGAACATATAACGCCAGTCGTACCGGTAACTATCGCCGCTGTGCAAAGCAGTGCAGTTAAAATACTTTTTAATTTTTTTCCTATCATTGCCATGAACATTCCTTTCGTAAACTGAAAGCTCCGTTGTTGATATTGATTTAATTTCGGAGCCGCGGCTTTGCTGACCGCCGACGTCGACGTTTCACCGCAAATCTAATTTGCACGCTCAGCAAATTTATATAAGTAACAAAATTTGTACCGTAAATCGGCATATTATTACAAGCTCGAAATATTGGGCACTTTCGAGCTTTTAGCTTCAAGTTTGATTCAATTCAGGTAAAAATTTAGAGTTTTCGACGATACATGATTTAGTTCACCATTTATTAACACATTTTTCCTGAGAAAGGCTTATAATATTAGGGATAATATTTTATGTACACGGAACAAACTCATAAAAATTTTCGTCTTAAAATATATAATACCTGAAGGGATGTGCCCTATTGACTCGCAAAAGACGAACTCCAAAAAAACCAAATAAAATCATACGATTCATAAAACAAAAATTCATACTTATCCCTCTTACTATTATAATATTAATGACTGCAATGTATGCGCTTCTGGTATTTTCAAGTATACCGTTAATTTCATATTGGAGAACTATATGGATAGAAACCGCAATGACTACCGCAGACCATCAATGGCTCGCAACTGCATTCATACCCGATTATATAATTGAGGATGTTATGAAAAATAAGAGCGATACGTCAAATGTAGTTGGCGGTGGAGAACACCTAATTCCGGTCACACCACCATCCAATGACCAGACAGAACCTATCGACCCAATCGACACTGATAATATTCCTGTTATAAACGACCCCAAAAATGATGGCAGTAATAATGATATAGATAAAGATGATATACTCGGTCAGAAAAAACTTAAAGTCGGAGACAAAGATTATGCCGGATATACAATATCTGTAAATGATATAGATGAAGGACTAATAATATCCGACATAAGCGGAAGCGGATACCGTGGAAAGGTAATGCTCATTGACGACCCATCACGAGTATATCTCGGAGTTACTGACCAAAAAGGAGTCGAGGGTGTCCGCATCCGGACAATGATGGCTTCATATGGTGCAATAGCCGGAATCAATGCCAGCGGTTTCGCCGATCCTAACGACTCAGGCACAGGCGGAGATATTATCGGACTATCATACGCCGAAGGAGAATTCTGGGGCAGTCCGGTCGAATACTACGGTTCTATACTGATAACCAAGGATGATAAATTGGTCGTCGGAAATGTAAAAGATTGGGAAAATTACGAAATACGCGCTGGAATACAGTTCGGACCGGTTCTTATAGCTGACGGAAAAGCTCAAATTCAAAATTCTGGCGGATACGGGATCCAGCCGCGAACTGCGATCGGTCAGCGCGAGGATGGCGTTATTGTCTTTCTTGTTATCGATGGTCGAAATCCAACATGGAGCATTGGCTGCACGATGGGAGACCTTGTCGAAATACTGCAAAAATATGGTGTTGTTAATGCAGCTTGCTGTGACGGAGGTTCAAGCAGTGTACTCGCATATAACGGAAGCGTTATAAACAAAAACAGCTCGCTGAATCCGGAATACGGACGCAGACTTCCAAACGCTTTTCTTGTCTCGCCTAAATCAGCAGAATAACATTTTTATGAAAGGACTATCATATTGACGACTGATAACATTATTTCAAATGACGAAAAATTTATGCGGCGGGCGCTCGAGCTCGCCGCAATAGCCGCTTCGATCGGCGAAGTACCGGTTGGCGCGGTAGTTGTAAAAAATGGAGAGATAATCGCAGAAGCTTATAACCGACGCGAGATAGATAAAAACGCACTTGCTCATGCTGAGGTACTCGCAATCGACGCTGCGTGCAAAAAGCTCGGAGGTTGGCGGCTTCATCAATGTGAGCTATATGTAACACTCGAGCCGTGCCCGATGTGTGCTGGAGCGATAGTAAACTCACGCATAAAGCGGGTAATAATCGGAGCTCGTGACTCTAAGGCAGGAGCGCTCGGAAGTCTGATTAATCTTAACTTCTACCCTCTCAATCATCATCCAAAGGTCACCTTCGGAATCCTAGAAACTGAAGCACAAGAGCAACTCGCCGAATTTTTTGCTGCTCTTCGCGCTAAACGACAGAAGTAGATTGTTAATTTATTGTTAATCTTTGCTTTGACATGATATTTTTTCATTTTTTCACTTGTAGTCACCGTAAAATTGTGGTATAATTATTAGACGCGGTAATTTTACTACCACGTCTAACCTAACTTTTTTTGAAAGGTTCAAAACTAATTACTATGAAATACCTTGTATTACTCTGCGATGGAATGGCAGACTATAAAATCCCAGAGATCGGCGACCGCACTCCTATGATGGCGGCTAAAAAGCCAAACATGGATATGCTCGCAAAGAGTTCGCTCTGCGGCACAGTCTCTAACGTACCAGAAGGAATGGTTCCGGAAAGCGATACTGCGAATATTGCAGTTCTTTCCTATGACCCGAAGATATACTCTAAGGGACGCTCGCCGCTGGAAGCTGTATCTATGGGACTGCAAATGCGTCCGGACGATACCGCTTACCGCTGCAACGTTGTAACAATTAGCGACGATGAAGACAATTACGATGATAAAATCATGCTCGACCACAGCGCAGACGAAATCACCACCGCTGAAGCAAGTGAGCTTATGAAAGCAATGGAGGAGCATTTCGGCACCGACGCACGCCATTTTTATACTGGCGTAAGCTACCGTCACTGCATGATTTGGAACAATACTCCGTCTGAGTACAACTTCATGCGTCCGCACGATATCCTCGGCAAAAAGATAAAGGATTACCTCCCCGCCGGCGAAGCTGGTCGTCCCTTTTACGATTTGATGAAAGCAAGCTATGATATACTTAACCATCATCCGATAAATGAAGCTCGACGCGCACGCGGACTTCGTCCTGCAAACTCGATCTGGCTCTGGAGTCCTGGAAAGAAGCCGGCTCTGCCGAATTTCTATGAAAAGTGGGGACTTCGCGGTGCGGTAATATCAGCAGTCGACCTCATCAAGGGTATAGGTCTCTGCGCAGGACTTAAGTCGATAGATGTTGAAGGCGCTACCGGAAATGTACACACTAACTGGTCAGGTAAGGCAGACGCTGCAATCGAAGCTTTTGAAAACGAAAACGACTTTGTATATATCCATGTTGAAGCTCCCGACGAGTGCGGACATCGCGCTGAGCTTGACAATAAGATACTGTCAATCGAGAAAATAGACGAGCTGATTTTGAAGCCTGTCTATGACTACCTTGTTTCGACTGGAGAGGACTTCAAGATAATGATCCTCCCAGACCATCCGACACCGATAGTACTGCGCACACATTCAAGTGAACCTGTTCCGTTCATGATCTATTCCTCAAAGGAAAAGCAGGACGGTGTTGAATGCTTCACAGAGGACAGCTGCGAGGCGAAGAACTTCTATATTGAACACGGATATAATCTGCTTTCTTATATGATTGAAAAATAAAAAATTACAGGAGGTCTTGCGATGAAAAAGGAGCAGGACGATGAAATCAAAACCACATCTGATGAAGCTTCAGATGACACTTCTGTTGAGACTCCAGATGAAGGAATGACTGGAATCAAGTTGGTAAGTGAGCTCTACGACTGGCTGGAAATTTTCGTTATCACAATAACAGCGATACTTCTGATATTCACATTCATCGCACGTATCGCATATGTCGACGGTCCTTCAATGATGGAGACGCTGCATGACAAAGAAACCTTGATAGTCTCAAACGCCTTCTATACCCCAAAGCATGGTGATATAGTCGTATTCCAGTCTCCAGACAGCGGAATTGAAGGCGGTATCGTTAAGCGAGTAATTGCTACTGAGGGACAAACGGTCGATATAGATTTCAGCACATGGACTGTAACTGTAGACGGTGTTGCGATCGACGAGCCGTATGTAAACTTCATGGAAGGCTACTCGATGAACAAATATGATATCAACTTTCCTATTGAAGTACCGGAAGGCTGCGTATTTGTAATGGGCGACAACCGTAACCATTCGAATGACAGCCGTTCAAGCCAGATAGGATGTGTAGATACCCGCTTTATCTTCGGTCATGTGCTGCTGCGCATAACTCCGCTCTCACGGTTTGGAACAGTAGACTAAACTAAATCCGTATGGATTTACCAATAATGAAAGGATAAAAAATGCCATCAGCAGTTATACAATGGTTTCCCGGACATATGGCGAAAACGCGGCGACTCATTACCGAGTGCCTGCCGCTTGTCGATATAGTGATAGAAGTGCTTGATGCACGAATACCGCTAAGCTCGAAAAATCCGGAAATCGAGCGCATTATCGGTCAGAAGCCGAAGCTAACAGTATTCAGCAAAGCTTCACTTGCCGACCCGGCTGCGAGCAAGCGCTGGAAGGAATATTATAAATCGAACGGTTCGACGGCTATCTTCTACGACTGCCGCGGCGGTGATAACATCAATTCAATAGCGCCAGCAGTGCGCGAGATACTTGGTGAAAAGCTCGATCGATACGAATCAAAAGGCATGACCGGACGGCGATTAAAGGCAATGCTGGTTGGTATTCCAAACGTCGGCAAATCATCGCTTATCAATATGCTTGCCAGCACAAGTAAGGCAAAAGTTGAGGATAGACCGGGCGTTACACTAAATAAACAATGGGTAACGACCTCTATCGGAATTGACCTTCTCGATATGCCTGGCGTACTTTGGCCAAAGTTCGACGACCAAGCCGTTGGAGAGAACTTAGCTATCACCGGCGCTATCAAAGACGATGTACTCGACCTCGAACAAATTGCCTTCCTGCTTGTCGGAAGACTTCGCAAAATCGCACCCGAAAAGCTCTGCGAACGATACAAGCTCGGAGATATTCATCAATACGATGAGCTCGAAGATTACGAGCTGTTTGAGGTCATTGGCAAAAAGCGCGGATTTTTGATATCCGGCGGTGAGGTCAACTATGAGCGCACCGCAAATATGCTGCTCGACGAATTCCGTGCTGCAAAAATCGGGCGTATCACGCTCGAAATGCCTGAATAATATTATGGACTGGAAAATCGAAAACGAATATTTTGACCAAGGGATAAAGATAATCTGCGGTACCGACGAAGCCGGGCGCGGTCCACTCTGCGGTCCAGTAGTCGCTGGTGCCTGCATACTTCCAGCCGGAGTCGATATCCCATATCTGAACGACTCAAAAAAGCTGACAGAAAAACGACGTGAGGCTTTATACGATATCATAACTGAGGTTGCGATATCGTGGGCAGTCGCCGAAGCAACACCGGAAGAAATCGACTCGCTCAACATACTTAACGCGTCTCAGCTCGCAATGCGCCGTGCAATTGCTAAGCTGTCACCGACTCCTGAAATTGCACTTGTAGACGGTAATGTCGCGCGCGATTTCACGCTTCCGACCCGCACATTAGTCGGCGGTGATGGACTGTCGCCTTCAATTGCGGCAGCGTCGGTACTCGCCAAGGTAACGCGAGACCACATACTCGTAACGCTCGACGCGGAATATCCGACACTCAGACTTGCCAAGCACAAAGGCTACCCAACAAAAGCGCATTATGCAGCACTCAATGAGTACATCGACGAGTATGGAGAAGCGCCGGATATCTATCGCAGAAGCTTTTTGAAAAAGCTGCATAGAACATGAAAAGTACTGATGAAATGAGCTATAAAAAGAAAGTCGGTATGCGCGGTGAGGAGCTTGCTGCCGAATATCTTGAAAGGCTCGGATTTACTATATCAGCGCGAAATTTTCATGTTTCACACGATGAGATCGACATAGTAGCCGAAGACGATAAATATATTGTATTTGCGGAGGTCAAGACGAGAGCGCAGACAGGCTCAAACAAACGATACGGTCGACCGGCAGCTGCGGTGAATTACACTAAGCAGCAGAAGCTGATACGTGCTGCCGAGGAATATCTGCGCAGGTTTGCACCGAAAAAGCAGCCGCGAATCGACGTGATCGAGGTGTATTTTCCGGCTATCCACGAGGATACGCCGATAGACATCGCGACGTTGATTCCGCTTGAAATCAAGCACTTCCGCAATGCGGTACATAAATGATCACTGCCGCAATTTATACATTTCGGGAGGACATAACTATGATTTTCGATCTTCACTGCGATACGCTTTATGAGGCGTTAAAACAGAATAAGAGTCTTTCGCACAATGATCTTCATCTATCATTTGAGCGACTGTCTGAATATGGTCACTTTTGTCAGACGCTCGCGATGTGGAGCGACTACCGTATCAGCGAGGATATGGCATACAAGCGCTTTTTTGAAGCGCACGACAAGCTGCTATGCGAACTCGAAGGCACAAATGTACGTCTCTGTAAAAGTGAGCATGAACTTTGCGAGTGCGAGGCTGCTGGAGACAATGCGGCATTTCTCGCCGTCGAGGGTGGAAAGCTGCTTAGTGACGATATATCCCGACTCGATAATCTCTATGAATCAGGCGTGCGATTTTTGACGCTTGTATGGAATAAGACCTGCAAAATCGGCGGCGCGCACGATACTGATGAGGGATTGACCGACTTCGGAAAAAATGTCGTATCTCGCTGTTTTGAGCTCGGAATTATTCCAGATATATCTCACGCGTCTGCGAAGATGACTGATGAAGTTATCGCACTTGCAGAGAAAAATAATAAGGTTTGCATTGCGACACACTCGAATTCATATTCAGTATGTACGCATAGTCGGAATCTCACCGACGAACGGTTCAAAAAAATCGTGGCACTCAACGGCATTGTTGGAATAAGTCTTGCTCCTATGCACCTGACAAGCGGTGAAATCTGCACGATTGACGACATCGTTTCGCACATTGAGCACTATATGTCACTCGGTGGTGAGGATACAGTGTGCCTTGGCTGCGACCTTGACGGAGTGTCGGAGTTGCCGAAAGAAATCGAGTCAGCGACAGACCTTACCAAAATTGCCGAAAAGCTCGCACAAATTAACTATACTGACACTTTAATAAATAAAATCTTTTATGCAAACGCCCGAAATTTAATTTCCCTCTGGCTAAATTAGATTTTATCTGTTATAATATACTTTGTATTATTCAAAACACACCGCCAATGTTAATCAATAGGCGGCTAAAATAACGGAAGTCAGCGTACAACATTGTAATAGCATTGCAATGTTGCGCAAAAACGTTACATTCTCAAGGAGAAAGAATTCGAATGAATTACATCAGCACAAGAGGCGGCAAAGATAAAGTCTCAGCCGCTGGAGCAATAAAACAAGGAATCGCACACGACGGCGGTCTGTTCATGCCAGAGACGATTCCGACTCTCGATAATCAGGATATCGCAGAGCTTTGCGAAATGTCCTATCCAGAGCGTGCAGCATACATACTCTCGCGTTTTCTGAGCGACTATACCTACGAAGAGCTGCTCGAGGACTGCACCGCAGCATATTCACCCGACCGCTTTGTCGGAGGCGCTGCACCTATAACCAAAATCAACGAAAAAACCTTTATGCTCGAATTGTGGCATGGTCCAACATCGGCATTCAAGGATATGGCACTTCAGATAATGCCGAAGCTGCTTTCCAGAGCACTCGTGAAGACCGGAGAAAAGCGCTGTGCACTGATTCTCGTCGCTACAAGCGGCGACACCGGAAAAGCGGCTCTTGAAGGCTACCGTGACGTTGACGGTGTAAAGATCATGGTATACTACCCTGTCGACGGCGTAAGCCGCGTTCAGAAGCTGCAAATGTCAACTCAGCTCGGTGAAAACGTAGCTGTTTGTGCAATTGAAGGTAACTTCGACGACGCTCAGACTGGCGTAAAGCAGATTTTCGGCGACGAGTCCATGGCAGAACTGCTCGACAAGAACGAAGTATTCCTTTCGAGCGCGAACTCCATCAACTGGGGACGACTCGCACCACAGATCGTATATTATGTATCTGCATACTGCGACCTCATCAACTCCGGTGAGATCTATGTCGGCGAAAAGATAAACGTGACCGTTCCGACCGGAAACTTTGGCAATATCTTTGCTGCATTCATCGCAAAGCAGATGGGACTTCCTCTAAACCGCCTCGTATGCGCGTCGAATAAAAACAATATTCTTACTGATTTTCTCTCGACAGGTGTATACGACCGCAACCGCAGCTTCTATACAACTATGTCGCCATCAATGGATATACTCATCTCAAGCAACCTCGAGCGTCTCTTATATGTAATGAGTGGCTGTGAGAATACTGCTGAGCTTATGAAAAAGCTATCGACTGAGGGTAAATATTCTATTGACGAAGCGCTCAAAGCTAAGCTTGACGAGCACTTCACCGGTCTCTACTGCGACGAAGAAAATACCGCAGCTGAAATTAAGCGCACATTCAATGAAAACGGATATCTCATCGACACTCACTCGGCGGTAGGTTTAAACTGCGCTAAGCAGTATATGGAAACAAACAGCGACGGCGTTAAAATGCTCGTTGTATCGACTGCAAGCCCGTACAAATTTGCTGCTGATGTATATGAGTCGATAACTGGAAAGGCTCCGACGGACGAGCTCTCGGCTCTCTCAGAGCTGTCCGCTCTTACGAAAACCGAGATACCCTATCCGCTCAAGGACATAGACAAGCGCGAGATACGCTTCAACAAGGTCATCGAGAAACAGTCAATGTCCGACGAGGTCCTGAACACACTCGGTATCGAGCGCTGATTCACTACGGTATGATCGCTTAATCGGATTATTCGCTTTGGATCGGCGACTGATCAGTGCTGTCTGGTGATATTGCCGCGTGCTTCAAATGTCGCGCAGCGAGTCTCAGCAGAGTTAGTTGCGATAACGCTGCCAACAGTAATATGCTTTGCTGTGCAGTAATTATCGCCGTCATGATAGATACAATTTCTCGCGTCACAGGTTATACCGCTGATGTGGCGCGGGATCGTGTCGGGTCTAAGGGATAAACGGTTATCAAACATTGCCATAATAACGATTTCCTTTCGGTTATTGATTTCGTATTTATTTTAACCAGTGCGAGTGCCGATATACAAACACTACCAGTATTTATGGAGGAATTAAATGTCACTTTTCGTATTATCTGACACACATCTTTCAATTAGTGACAACAAACCGATGGACATCTTCGGTTCGAGATGGCTCGGATATACCGACAGGCTCAAAGAGAATTGGAATCGTTTGGTATCGAGCAGCGACACCGTAGTTATCGCCGGCGATATATCGTGGGCGATGAGTCATACCGGCGCTGTTGAAGATTTGAGGTTTATTGAAAACCTGAATGGAAATAAAATTATCGGACGAGGGAATCACGATTATTGGTGGACATCGATAAAGAAGCTCACTGATTTGTGCGAGCAGAACGGTTTTCATACACTGCAGTTTCTATATAACAATGCATTCGAGGTAGAGGATTTCATCATCGCCGGCTCACGCGGCTGGTATATTGATGAATCAAACCGAAAAATGCCGCAGAATGCCAACTATCAGAAAATCGTAGCACGTGAGGCGATACGGCTCGAACTGAGTTTGAGTGAAGCCGTCAAGCTGCAAAATAAGATACTCAATGAAACCGGAATAAAAAAAGAGATACTCGCATTCCTTCATTTTCCGCCGGATTTCCGCGGATATGTATGCAGCGAAATTGTAGCCGTACTCGAACGCTTCGATATACACCGCTGTTATTTCGGTCACATCCACGGAGTGTACGATATCCCTCGACGCACTGTATCAAAAGGCATAGCTTATACCTTAACATCAGCAGATTTTCTGAATTTTACCCCACTGATCATTGCTCCTGAGTATGATTTATAACGGAAAAACAAATATTTTAAAAATTTTTCTCATTAAGTATTGACATTACGGAAAAATATAGTACAATATTATATAGTATAATTATAATTATTAAAATGGTCGCAGACTGTGTATAGCCCAAGATGCTTTAGTAAACCTAAGATATTGCGCTGTGCCGAAGCGACAGTATCTTTGGAGGATAAAAAACCATGAGTTTAAAAAGTGTAAACAAACCTGAAACCAACGTAGTTGAAATTGAATTTACCGCTGACAAGGCTGCTTTTGATGCAGCTTGTGATAGAGCGTATAAAAAGAATGTCGGAAGCATTACCGTTCCCGGCTTCCGCAAGGGCAAGGCTCCTAAGCACATTATCGAAAAGATGTACGGTAAGGGTGTATTCTATGATGACGCACTCAACGACATCGCTCCCACCGCTTACTCTGAGGCTATGAAGGATCAGGAATTCAAGATCGTTTCGCAGCCCGAGTTCGACGTTGTTTCTATCGACGACGAGGGCGTTACCTTTAAGGCTAAGTTCTATGTAAAGCCTGAAGTTGAGATCGCTGACTACCTCGGAATCCCGGTAACCAAGACTGTTCGTGAGGCTTCCGATGCTGACGCTGACGCTGAGATTGAGCAGACCCGCAGCCGCAACTCTCGTCAGATTGAGATTACCGACCGCGCAGCTCAGAACGGCGATATCACCGTTATCGACTTCGACGGCTATGTTGACGACAAGCAGTTTGAGGGCGGCAAGGCTGAAAAGTACAACCTTACTCTCGGTTCTGGTCAGTTCATCCCTGGCTTCGAGGAGCAGATCGTCGGCAAGAATATCGGCGATGAGTTCGATGTAAATGTAACCTTCCCGACCGAGTACCATGCAGCTGAGCTTGCAGGCAAGCCCGCTGTATTCAAGGTAAAGCTGCACGAGATCAAGTTCAACGAGCTTCCTGAGCTTGATGACGAATTTGCAAAGGATGTTTCGGAATTTGATACCTTCGCTGAATATAAAGCAGACGTTAAGGCAAAAATCCAGGACAGATACAACAAAGAGGCTGACGGCGAGGTTGAGGAACAGCTCATCAACGCTCTCATCGAGAAGCTGAACGCTGAGATTCCGGAGCCGATGTTCGACGCTGAGACCGAGAACTTCGTTCGCGACTTTGACGGTCGTCTCAGAATGCAGGGACTCGACCTCAAGACCTACTTCAAGTACACTGGTCTTGACCTCGACGCACTCCGCAAGCAGATGAGACCTCAGGCAGAGCGCCAGGTCAAGACTCGTCTTGCACTCGAAAAGATCGTTGAGCTCGAAGGTATTAAGCCGACTGACGATGAGATCAACGAGGAGTTCGATCGCATTGCAAAGGCATACAACATGGAGCTTGACAAGGTCAAGGAGATGGTCGACACTGCTATGGTAAGCGACGATGTATCTGTAAAGAAGGCTGTCGATCTCATTAAGGAGAAGGCTGTCGTTACTGAAAAGGCATACGAAGCTCCGGCTGCTGAGGAAGTAACCGCTGAATAATCGCAGCACAGCGTTACTCTTTTGACCAAACGCGCACACTAATACAAAACGAAGCATTTGGGCGGTCTATGGTCGCAAGTCGACTTACGGTCGCCCATATGATTCTATTTTCCATTATTTAGGAGGTCATATACATGGCACTTGTACCAATGGTAGTTGAGCAAACCGTCCGCGGCGAACGCTCATACGATATTTATTCAAGACTTTTAAACGACCGAATCGTATTTCTTTCGGATGAAGTCAATGACCAGACAGCGTCACTTGTCGTAGCACAGCTGCTTTTTCTTGAAGCTCAGGACCCCGACAAAGACATAAATCTCTATATAAACAGTCCCGGCGGCTCTATTTCCGCAGGTATGGCTATCTACGACACGATGAATTTCATCAAATGCGACGTATCGACCATTTGTATCGGTATGGCTGCAAGCATGGGCTCTTTCCTGCTTTCGGCAGGCGCAAAGGGCAAGCGTTACGCGCTTCCGAACGCTGAGATCATGATCCACCAGCCGCTGCTCGGAGGACTTCAGGGTCAGGCTTCCGATATCAAGATCCACGCTGACCACATCATTCGTATCCGCGAGCGCATGAATCGCATCTACGCAGAGCAGACCGGTCAAACAGTCGAACAGATCGAAAAGGACACCAACCGCGACAACTTCCTCACAGCAGATGAAGCCTGCAAATATGGTCTTATCGACAAGGTTATCTCCAAGAGAGAAAATTAACCGAAAAGGACACAGACAATGCCTACAAATTCCAAAAACAAAAACACAACTTTAAAATACTGCTCATTCTGCGGTCGAAATGAAAATCAGGTAGAATTCCTGATCCCTTCCCCGACTGGCGCGATGATCTGCGACAATTGTATTGACGCTTGTAATCAAATAATATATGATCACACTCAGCTTATGAACGAAAGCGACGAGCTGTCGCTCGAAACTCTTCCGAAGCCTGTCGAGATAAAAGCAATGCTTGACGAATACGTAATTGGTCAGGATGCAGCAAAAAAGGTGCTCTCAGTTTCGGTATATAACCACTACAAGCGCATACTCAGCATTCCTAAGCAGACTCCGAAGCACGGAAGAAAGTCTTCCCAGAAGCAGGAAGCCGAAAGTGATGTTGAGATACAAAAAAGCAATGTACTTCTGCTCGGTTCGACTGGTGTCGGTAAAACCTACCTTGCTCAGACTCTCGCTAAGGCGCTGAAGGTGCCTTTTGCGATTGCCGACGCAACGACTCTGACCGAAGCCGGATATGTAGGCGAAGATGTAGAAAATATTCTCCTCCGTCTGATTCAGGCTGCTGATTACGATATCGAGCGCGCCGAAAAGGGCATAATTTACATCGACGAAATAGATAAGATCTCACGCAAGAGCGAAAACCGCTCGATAACGCGCGACGTTTCAGGTGAAGGCGTTCAGCAGGCGCTCTTAAAGATACTCGAAGGAACGGTATCAAATGTTCCTCCGCAGGGCGGACGCAAGCACCCGAATCAGGAATTCATTCAGATAAATACCGAAAACATCCTCTTTATCTGCGGCGGCGCATTCGACAAACTCGAAGACCTTATTTCAGAGCGCAAGGGCAGCCAGATGGTCGGTTTCACCAGTGAGATAAAGAAAAAGGATGAAAAGCTGAAGCAAGGCATATTCAAGGATGTAACTCCACACGATATCGTGAAATACGGACTCATCCCTGAGCTTGTCGGACGTATTCCAGTAATCGTATCACTTGACAGCCTCGATGAAGCCGCACTTGTACGTATACTCACCGAACCGAAGAATGCGCTTGTCAAGCAGTACCAGAAGCTTGTTGGCATGGACGGTGCAGAGCTTGTATTCGACGAGAGTGCAGTAAAGGCGATTGCACGTCTTGCAATCGAACGAAATACCGGAGCACGCGGACTTAGAGCAATAATCGAGGATATTATGACTGATATCATGTATGAGATACCGTCTCATAGTGAGATCAAAAAGGTTATAATAAACGAAGCTGTTGTGAATAAAACCGGCGAACCCGAATATGTAACCGATACCGTGATAGATCCGGCAGTCTGATAATATACCATGTCAAAGCTTGAAATAACCAACATGGTAATGGTATACGATTCCGAAACCAACCGCGCCGTCGTTATCGAGCGTGTGCGGTCGTGGTGCGGGATCGCATTCCCCGGTGGACACGCAGAGGACGGCGAGTCGATATATGACAGTGCCGTTCGAGAGATACGTGAAGAAACTGGGCTCGAGATAAAAAATCTAACAGCTTGTGGATTCATGTATTGGTTCAACAACCAGACTGGCGACCGCTATTTTACATATTTCTATAAAACGTCAGATTACAGCGGTGAGCTTATTTCCGGCACTGACGAGGGACGCGTTTTCTGGGCGGATATTGACAAGATCCCAAATATGAAACTATCCCCGAATATGAAAAACTACCTTGTAATGTTCGACGGCAAATACTCTGAAGCTTACTGCTCGTGGAACAAGGACTCAAAAGAAGAAATTATATATCGCTGAATAATCAAAATAACAGAGGTTATAAATGGACAACTACACGTCGAAAACCGTTGAAAAGGTCGATGAAAAGCGCGGAAGTTATACTAAATACTGCCTTGATAATTTAATATTGATGTTCTTCATTTTCGCTTTTTCCGGATGGGTATGGGAAGTCATATACATTGGAGTCACAGAAGGAGTTATCGCTAAGCGCGGTATGCTGCATGGACCGTGGCTTCCTATATATGGAGTCGGTGGTATTCTGATCCTTCTTATTCTCAGCCGTTTTCAAGCACATCCTGCGGCAGTATTTGTACTTGCGGTATTGATGTGCGGTACAATGGAATATTCAACTGGACTTGCAGTTGAATATATCTTCCGCTGTCGTTGGTGGGATTACAGCGAAAAATTTATGAACATCAACGGACGGGTCTGCCTTGAAGGACTGACGCTTTTCGGCGTAACAGGAACTATAGCAACGTGCAAGGTCGGACCAATGCTGAATGACGCAATAGGAAAGCTGCACCGCCAGCTCCATACATTCCTAAATATAGTGCTTTCGGTAGCTTTCATACTTGATTTAGTCTTTTCAATGTTCGTACCTAATATGGGTGTCGGCGTGACATATTCACTACTGAAATAAATAATCGGCTCTCGCAAATTGCGAGAGCCGATTATTATCGAATAGACATGTTCGATACAATTTCAGAATCTAAGGATCGCTTATATTTAAAATAGTCTTCCCTGCCATGTATTTCTTGTATACATCAGCTTGTCTATCGTGTTCATCACAACGAGCTTCTTTAAGCTCCAAAGCGGCGCGATAAGCGTATCTGGCGCACCGTCACCTGTTACCCTACCGATAACTGTCTCTGGCGGCATTAACTCGAGTTGGCGCACAACAATATCCGCATATTCGTCGAGCGTCAGGCATTCAAATTCACCATCTCGATAAATTTCCGCAAGCCTCGTACCGTCAATGACATGAAGCAAGTGCAGCTTAAGCTGGTCTGGGCGAATTGAAGCTACGACCCGCGCAGATTCGATCATCATATCCGCACTCTCATTCGGAAGTCCGTCAATCAAATGCACACCGATATTAATTTTATCGGAAGCTGTACGAAGCTTTTCGTAGCCTAACATGAAATCAGAAAATGTATGTCCGCGATTGATAAATTGCGCTGTCGAATCATGTGCTGTTTGTAATCCAAGCTCTACAGTTAAAAATGTGCGTTCGGCAAGCTCAGCGAAATATTCGCATACATCGTCGGCGATACAGTCAGCACGTGTTGCTATGCTTAGTCCGACAACATTCGGAAATCGAAGTGCAGCTTCATATTTTTCGCGAAGCTCATCTATCGGCGCATAAGTGTTAGTGAATGCCTGAAAATATGCGATACCAAGCGGGTCTTGCCACTTTTTGCTCATCATCGCATACGCTGATTCGAGCTGTTCTGTCACTGTCTGTTCCGCACCGCCGCAAAAATCGCCGGAACCGTGCGCTGAGCAGTAAATACAGCCGCCGATTCCCTTCGTACCGTCGCGATTTGGGCATGAAAATCCTGCATCAATCGGCAGCTTTGCACACTTCGCACCGAATTTCTGACGAAGAAAATAGTCGTAGGTATAATACCGCTTATTTGAGTCACTATATGGAAAAGGGTTATTATCTCTCTGTGTTGGCATAAAATCCACCTCGTTTACAATATTTGTACAGAATCGAAATGTACTGTACAATAATTATTATGATACCACCTATTTGACAGGATTTCAAGTCAGCATTCGTTAATATTTATCCACTTGACATAATCAGTATATTATGATATACTTATATTTAATAATAAAAATGCTCTAACCTGAAAATGGAGGAATTTGCCCTCGGGCAAAATATATATTATGGAATTAAAAAATCTTCACGGGCGCAAGGCGAGAATGCTGCTTGTATACCCCGACTATACCGACCGTGACTGCGCGCGCAAGGTGAGCGGCGGAAACTATAATGAGGGACTCGCGTCGATATCCGCCGTATTGAAGCAAGGCGGCCACCATGTCGGACTAATGCACCTGTTGAACCTTCACACGGAAGAGGACTTCAAAAAGCGACTAAAAGAGTGCGGCGAATACGATATTATCGGCTTTTCAATAAGAACGACCGCATTCCCGGACTGTCAGCAATATATAAAATGGACACGCGAAGTATGCCCTGATGTGCTCATCATCTGCGGTGGCTATCACTGCACGCTCGTTCCGGACGAAGTACTCGCAGCCGATGGTGTCGACTGTGTGTGCGTAGGCGACGGAGAATATCCAGAGCTCGAGCTCTGCGACAAGATGTCGGCTGGCGAAGACTACACGAATATCGAGAGTATATACTTCAAAATGCCAGACGGCTCGTTCAAGCACAATCCAATAGCGCCGCTGTTCGCCGACCTCGACCGCATACCGATACCCGATTTCGACCTATTCGACTACGACAATCTCGAATCGTCAAAGGTCAACACCGCGATAGTGGTCGTCAGCCGCGGCTGCTTCTATAACTGCACCTATTGCGGCAACGGAAACTTCCGTAAAGTGTACCCGAATAAGAAGATATACGCCCGCTTCCGTTCGCCTGAGAATGCGATCTTATACCTGAAAACGCTGATATCAAAGCATCCGTATATCAAATTTATCAACTTCCGTGACGCAATATTCAATATGTTCCCGGATTGGTTCGATAAGTTTATTGATATGTACAAGGCAGAGATCGGTCTTCCCTGCACTGGCAATATCCGCTTTGACATTCTTACAGAGGAGACTGTCAAGAAGATGAAGGAAGCTGGATTCTACACGATAGACATGGGACTCGAAAGCGGTGACCCCGAAATGCGCTTCAAGTATCTGCGCCGCTATCAGACTGACGAGATGATCATCCGCTGCTCGAACTGGTTCCACAAATACGGTATCGCTCAGCTGACTTATAATATAATCGGACTTCCATATGAGGATATCCACCGCGCACTCAAAACGATAAAGCTTAACGCACGCATTCGAAGCGACCGCGTTATTCCGAACATCTTCTATCCATACGAAGGAACACCGTTATACGAAATATCGAAAGAAGCCGGATTTATTCCGGACGGCGATTTCACTCAGCGCCGCGTTCCGCTTGTACAGCCGCAGTTCCCAGAGGAGCAGGTGCTGTTCATCGAAGCATACTTCATGCATTTCGTCCGCCGCTACAAATGGGCGTATAAAATGCCGCAGTGGCTCGGAAAGCCGTATGAGAAGTGGCTCGACAAGCGTATCACCGGAAAACACGTACCGTACAAGTTCTTAGTAAAGCTGCATGACGGATATGCAGTTGTACGCAATCACTTGAAGGACTTCCTCGTCAACAAAATGCCAAAGCTTTACGTCAAGCTGCGTATGATCAAGCACCACAAGCGCGCTGAAAAGAACGCCTGACAGATTGAATTGACATATACCATCGAAAGGAATTAAATAAATGAAACACTATATCGACCGCTCGATCTGTATCTGCTGCGGCACCTGCGACGTTGAGTGCCCATTTCACGCGATAATCATCAGCGCAGAAGGAAAATTCAGCATCGACGACGAAAAATGCAAGGACTGCAACATCTGCGTAAATGTATGTCCTGTTGACGCTGCAAAGAAAAAGGACTAAAATAAAACCAAAATAGGACTGACACATATCGTGCCAGTCCTATTAAATTATTCAAGCGCCTTGAAGAATTCATTCACATTATTTATATTTGTTTCGATCTTTGTACGATTTTTCTCCATCGTAGAGGACAGTGTGCGGTCATTGTTCTTGAACATCTGCGCGAAGATTCCATCTCTCAGCACCTCACACCAGAAGGTATCGCCGAGGTCGAATGTGCGGGTCTCCACAATCAAATCGAACATTTCCGCAGAATCGTCATCGCGTGAATACTTATCCTTGATAGTAACTTCATAGTAAGCTGGAATTACCTCATTGTAGGCGTATGAAGCCATCGCTTCAATAACCGCGCCTGCTATATCAGGCTTACCATTTGTTATCGGCACTACACATACCTGCGCGCCGGCTTCAACGCGGGAATAGTAATTCTGCTGACTTTCATCATAAAGCGGATACGGCAAAACTCCAAAATCGTCTCTCATATCGCGAAGCTTACCGACCGAGTAGAGCGTGTGAGAAGCAAACAGCGAATTTCCCTCTTGGAAATGACGCAGATCTTCATAGTAAATATTGCTGTCGTTTTTGTTGCGGTACCAAATATCGGAGTCCCAAACAATGTTGAATATCTTGTCAAACACGTTTGCAAACTTCTGGTCTCCGGGCAGTGAAAAATACGGATATCCCTCATTGTCTTTTTTGATAGACCTCTCTCCGGCTGCTATCCAGAAATTCGGAAGTATCTGCTTTGGAGCTGACACAAAGCCATACATATCGGTCTCATCCTGCACGCCGTCCGAGTTAAGGTCGTTTGCTACGACCTTAGCCATCGAGCAGAACTTATCAAACGTCCACTTTCCACTCCTGACTAAATCATACGGATTTTCAAGCGAATACTCATCAATAAGCCGTGTATTGAAGGCGATCAAATGCGTGAAATCAAGAGTTGTCGTCGAAATATCGCCAAACATGAAATACAGCTTGTCACCGATACGCATTTCATCGTTTATCTGGCGCGTCCAGTACGGCTTATCCGGGTCTATGTACTTGATATTGTTGATATCATAAATCGAATTTTGGAGAGCCAATGTCAAAGCATAGCGTTCAGTCATCATCGAAAAATCGTAGGTGCAGTCGCCAGCCGCGGTCTCTTTTATGATATAATCCCGCAGTACACTCGCCTGACCGTTTGGATACACATCTTCAGTAATCGTAATGTTGAAACGACTCTCAACATTTCTGCGACGATTAAAAAGTGCATCATTATAAACGTCACCGTTTATCTCATCGACACATAGATCGCCATTGTAGTGGGTATTGTCCGGTGTTCCGATCCGGAATTCATATCCTTCGAAATCGAGCGCAGGGACATCGTCGGTTACCGTCTCATCAACTGCATTGGAGGTTTCATCGTTAGAACTCGTCACATCATCTTCGATGTTTGAGTTATTAACCCCCCCCCGCATGCGGTGCTGCCAAATATTGCCGCAACGAGCAGAATGAGCATACATTTGTTAAACTGTTTTGCCATTTTAGTTCCGCCTTTCGAATTTAAATTTTGGTAATTATATTGTAACATATTATATTGCAGTTTGTCAAGTAATTCGCTGAAAATAATTTAAAATATATAAATTAAAGTGAATATGATTTAAAACATAAATATTTTAAATCATATTCACTTATTATTATACAAAATAATTATCTTCTGCGACCAAATTCATCGAAATTGCGCTTTAATGCTGTCTCAGTAAAACAGATCGGGATAAGCATCGCGGCAACCTGAACAGCAGTTATAATTCCATAGCGAATCATCACCGCTTGTTCGCTGCCACCGAGTACAGGAAGCATAGCTATCACTGTAACCGGTATCATGATAATCCCAATAACAAGCCACAAACGACCGATATACCGATGTGCGAACAGCCATGTGTCAATATTCATCATTGAACGGCGAGTTCTGTAACCAAGCGCACTATTGATATCCTCCGGTGGATTCTTAATGAACATCGCGCCGCAGACCATCAATATCAGAGGCATAAACAGAAGTAATATCAATATTATTATCCACAGTCCAATCATAGCTGCCTCACATCACATTTTGCTGACATCAACATCAAGCGGCTTGTCGATATCCTCGGAGACATACTTGCCGCTTTTTTTGCGCTGCTTGACACATTCAGTGAGAATATACTCGATCTGACCGTTCACCGAACGGAAGTCATCCTCCGCCCATGCGGCGATCTCATTGTACAGCTTCTCAGAAAGGCGCAGCGGTATCTGCTTCTTATCCGCCATATTAGTAAAGACTTCCCGAATTTACTATCGGCTGTGCGTCATGGTTTCCGCAGAGCACGACAAGCAGATTCGATACCATAGCCGCCTTGCGCTCCTCATCGAGCTGGATCGTATCATTTTCCGCAAGACGCTCGAGCGCCATTTCAACCATTCCGACCGCGCCGTCAACTATCATCTTGCGCGCGTCGATTATAGCCGAAGCCTGCTGGCGCTGAAGCATTACCGCCGCAATTTCTGGTGCATACGCAAGGTAGGTTATGCGTGCTTCAATTACTTCAATTCCCGCGTCGGCTACCTTCTGACCGATCTGGTCGCGAATTCTTGCCGCTACGACCTCACTCGAGCCGCGAAGGCTTCCTTCGTCAGCAACACCGTCGCCTGTAGTGTCAACGTCCGGCGATACGTCGTAAGGATAGATTCTGACGATATCACGCAGCGCTGTATCGCATTGGAGCGAGAGATATTCCTTGTAGTTGTCGACATTAAACACCGCTTTTGCGGTATCTACAACGCGCCACATTACAGCTATACCAATTTCGACCGGATTACCAAGGCAGTCGTTTATCTTCTGACGATTGTTGTTGAGCGTCATTATCTTCAAAGAAATCTTATTGTTTGCCATCTCGATATTCGCATTCATCGACGACGCATTCACGCCAAGATTTAAAATGCTCGTTCCATGATTCGATACGTCACCGCTCTGATTGAGCTTAGTCTTAGCTGCCGGATTTACCGACGAGCAGAAGGGGTTTACGAAGAAAAAGCCGGGCTCTTTGATAGTGCCATAATAGCGTCCGAAAAGCGTCAAAACCAGCGCTTCCTGCGGTCGGAGAATCTTGAGTCCGAGCAGAGGTATCCAGCCAATAGTCAGGAGAATTATACCTGCGACAAGTATAATAACACCTACAGCCATCTCCACGCCGCCAATTGCCGATTCAATAGCAACTCCTCCGAAAATGGTGATACCAATTGATACGATATACCCAAGTATGACCGCAAACAATACGCCCATTCCACTTTTAGCTTTGATGATTTTTTCTTTCATTGAAAATTCATTCCTTTCAGAATTATGTATTTTAGCTCACACATGTGATATCAATATGATATCATAATAATCATGATTTGTCAAGTAGGATAATAAAAATTTAAAATATTTATTGACAACATAACAAATTTATACTATAATTTAGATATACTACGATAGGAGGCAGCGATGAAACAATATGTAAATTACATCAATGAAGTAATATACCATGATGGAATGGCAAATGTTAATAATCGAAATAATATATTTTTCGTCAATATGTGCGGCGTAACGAAGCCAAATCCTAAATATGAGATGTTTCGTTATGATAATTTTGTATATGTGTTCGAATATGTTGTATCCGGAAGCGGATATATCGATTCAGGCGGCAGCCGTTATACTGTACACGCAGGAGATTTTTATCTTTTAAAGAAGGGATTTACTGGTCACTATTATTCAGATAAAGTCGACCCTTATGAAAAAATCTGGGTAAATGTGCAGGGGCAGCTTGTTAAAAGCCTAATCGAGTTATACCAAATCGATGAGATGGTAGTTGTTATCAAAAACGCCAGTAAGCACATTGAGCAGGACATTCGCGCGATAATTAAAATGCTCGTAAACAGCACGCAAAATAATATTGACGAGATACAACGCTGCTGTTCAACCAAAATATCAGATATTCTATCTATAGTTGGCGCGAACAATGAAGAAAATGGCAAGGTAATAGTATATTCCAATGCTGAAAATATAAAACGGTACATTGATTTTAATATATACAATGACATCTCGCTGCCAATGATCGCAGAATATATGTATATGCACGAATCGACGGTTATTCGAATATTCAGAAATCAATATGGCAAAACTCCGATGAAATATTTGACTGAATTGCGTATTACCGCTGCTAAAAATATGCTGCGAGACCGAATACCGATAAAAAATGTTGCAAATTCACTTAGATTTTCTGACGTGTCATATTTTTCGCTCTGCTTTAAAAAGGAAGTCGGCGTATCGCCAACGCAATTTATGAATGAACCGTGGCTTTACAGCTAATAAATTATAATAAATTGCAAATTATTTATATTGACTTTAGTTTGTGTTTAGTTTATACTATATTATGTAATTACATATTTAACGTAGATATCTATCGACAAAATCATCTTAATTAAATCCAGAAAGGGAGCTTTTCGCACGGCGATAAATCGTCTTAACGAAAGCTGCGGTAACAAATATGAAAAAGGTAGTGGCGCTATGCCTCCTTATGGGCATAGTGGCAAACATTGCTGCTTGTCAAAATACCCCTTCGTCTACGCCTGAAAACGATTCAACGGACTTTTCTGATAGCACCCCCCCCCGACTTTAGAAAAACCATTTCTTGACAATTTAGGAGAATATAATTACGACGGTGCTGATTTTAACATTCTTGTAATCGAATCCCGTTACAACAAGCTCAATTCTGATGAAGCTACCGGCGATGTATTGAACGACGCGATCTATGATCGCAACACTAAAATTGCTGAACGCTTCAATGTAAATTTGAACATTCTGTCATTAACAGACGATTCCAATCTATGGAATACCGCGCTTCAGAATGACGTTATGTCAAACAGCGGTGAGTATGATGTCGTAATGCCTGACTATTGGTGGGGCTGCGAAACTAAAGGGCTATTTTTGAATATGCTCGATTATGATGTACTTGAACTGGATCAGCCTTGGTGGTGTGCCGGATGGAATGATAACGCCACAGTATACGGTCAGCTGTATAATGCAGTTGGTTCACTGGTGCTTGACACTATTTCAAATCTCGAGGTCATCTTTTTTAACAAGGAGCTCATTGATTCATTGAATCTTGAAGACCCTTATAAGCTCGTAAACGACCACAAATGGACCATTGACAAGCTCAACGAAATGGCTGACGCTGCACTCGCCGACCTGAACGGTGACCAGACATATTCGCTCGAGACCGACCGTCTTGGCTATTCGTTTGGACTCCATGCCGGACGTGCCATTCTTGTTTCCGCTGGAATGCAGTTAGCTACTACAACTGCGGACGGTTCATATGAGTATAACTTTATAAACGATCGTTTTATAAGTATGCACGAACGCGTATATAAGCTCATAAATGAAACTGAGTCGGTTCACTACAGCACATCTGGAGAAGAAGTTCAGGCTTTCATGAATGATCGACTTCTCTTTTTGGGCGGTGCGCTTGAACTCACTGACGCGCTTCGCGAAATGGCCAGTGACTACGGCATAGTTCCCTGTCCAATGTTTAATGAGCAGCAGGAGAATTATATAACCGCCAGCCTTGGGGTAATATATATGGCAATTCCGTTATCGGCTAAAGATCCTGAAATGTCTGCCGTTATGCTTGAAGCGCTGAACGCTGAAAGCTACAAGAGCGTAAATGAAGCGTACTACAATGTTGCGCTCAAGGGTAAATACAGCCGTGACGACGAAACCGGCATTATGCTTGACTTGATCTCAAATTCAGCATTTTTTGATTTCACATTTGTTAATGAAGCCGCTACCGGATATATTGTAAGAGAGCCATTCGAATGGATAGAGAATAAAAGACCTAATATCATTTCGAATTACGAAGGCAAGAAAGCAATGTATGAGCAAAAGCTTGAAGATTTGATGAAAACATACGCTGAAAATATAAAATAATATAAATTACGATTGCCTGCTGCACATAAACAGCAGGCGATTTTTTATTTACTCTCATGTAATAAATTGCCATACTTGATCTATTGCTAATAAATTATAACAGCATGCAATTTTTTTATATTTACTTTGCGGCACATTTGATTTATAATAATATTGTAATTACAAGCTTTAACGCGGATATCTGCTATAAAATTCATCAATATTCTGAAAGGAATCCTGAAATGAAAAAATTTGTAGCATTATGCCTTCTCATGGGGATGGTAATCAACATTGCCTCTTGCCAGAGTACTCCTTCCTCCAATCCCGGTAACGATACTAATGACTCAACCGATACTACAGCTCCAGAAATTGAAAAGCCTTTTCTTGACAATTTAGGCGAATATAATTTCGGCGGCGCTGACTTTACAATGCTTGTACGCGAAGAACGCGCAGACGACATTTTTGTTGAGGAAGCCAACGGAGACCTGCTCAACGACGCAGTTTATGAACGAAATAGAAAAATAGCTGAGCGTTTTAATGTGAAGATCAATTCGTTCACTCTCCCAGATGACTCCAATATGTGGAACAGCACTATTCAAAACGACGTAATGTCTAACAGCGGTGAATACGATGTGGTCATGCCCGACTACTGGTGGGGCTGCGAAACTCACGGTTACTTCTTGAACCTTCTCGACTACGATGTGCTCGAATTTGACCAGCCGTGGTGGTGCAAAGGTTGGAACGACAACGCGGAAGTATTCGGTCAGCTGTACAATGCAGCCGGTTATCTTTCGCTCGACTTGATAAGAAATCTTGAGGTCGTATATTTCAACAAAAACCTCCTCGACACGCTGAATCTTGAAGACCCATACGAGCTTGTAAGCAATCGCAAGTGGACACTTGACAAGCTCAATGAAATGGCGAACGCCGCACTCGCTGACCTCAACGGCGACCAGACATATTCTATCAATGACGACCGTATCGGATATACTGTAGGCTGCCACAGCGGACGAGCTGTTTTAGCTTCTTCCGGAGTACAGACCTCTGCAAAGATCGTTGATGGAAAATATAATGTCGAATATTTGAATGAAAGATATATCGACATTTACAACAGAGTTTACACGCTTATAAACGAGAATGATTCTGTTTATTACAACAGAAATGACTGGGGCGCAAATGACCAGAAAACCGAAGTATATTCCGCATTTATGAACGACAGAGTACTGTTTATGGGTGAAGCTATCACTATGACAGATACACTCCGTGGAATGACCGGAGACTACGGTATAATTCCGGTACCGATGTTCGACGAAAAGCAGGAAGACTATATAACCTACAACTTAGGAATATATTATATGGCTGTTCCAGTCACTGCTAAAAACCCCGAAATGAGCGCCGTAATGCTCGAAGCGCTTAATGCTGAAAGCTATAAGAGCGTTAAGAATACTTACTACGATACTGCACTCAAGGGAAAATACAGCCGCGACGACAACACTGCTGAAATGCTCGACCTTATCAGCGATTCTGTATATTTTGACTTCGCATTTACAAACGGTTCATTCCTTGAGGACATGGTTATAAGTCTATATTCGTGGATATATGATAAGAATCCGAATGTTGCGTCAAAATACGAAAGCTCAAGATCAGCAATTGAACAAAAAATCGAAAAGTTCAATGAAAACTACCTCGAAAATATCGAGACAGAATAATCATAAATCGCCTGCCGCAAACTGCGGCAGGCGATTTTTCATTACTTTTCCTGAAGATATGCGAGTATCTCAGCAGCGTTAGTATCTGGCTTTACCTTTGGCATTATCTTCTCGATATTGCCGTTCTCATCAATAATAAATGTAGTACGCACAACGCCCATTCCGACCTTACCGCACATCTTCTTCTCCTGCCATACACCGTAAGCTTCTATAGCTTGCAATTCTGGGTCAGAGAGCAGGATAAACGGAAGCTCGTATTTATCGGCGAATTTCACGTGCGACGCGACCGAATCTTTGCTGATACCGATGACTACTGCATTTATCGCCTTGAAGTCCTCATACGCCGCCGCAAATGCGCACGCCTGACGCGTACATCCGGGTGTATTGTCCTTCGGATAAAAGTAGAGTACAACCTTCTTTCCTGCAAAATCAGACAGGCTGACCGAATTGCCATCCTTGTCCTTCAACGTGAATTCAGGTGCTTTTGAATTAAGTTCAAGCATTTTTATATCTCCTTTTATATTTATATATGTTCAAGTATGCGCTGCCGCAGCTCATCTATACTGTGAAGCTCGTCCGCATCGCAGATATGCTGCTTAACAATATCTGCACCGAAATCGTGTATGAGCAAGCCTTTAAGGCAAATATCTGCGAGCTGATTTTTATCGTAATCGCCAAAATATCCACGCAGCAGTATTTTGTCGAAGTCGAACAGCTCTGCTGCGATATGTGCATGCTCATACCAGACCGGTGCAAGCAGTGCGTCGGCAAAGTCAATAAGATACAGCTCACCATCGCTTGATATCATAATATTGTCTCCGCAAAGGTCGCCGTGTACGAACACTACTTCATCTGATGGAAGATCATCAATATATGCTGCACGCTCAGCAAGAAACTCAGCCGGATAACATTCCCAACGCTTCGAGCGCTCTGGGTCGTGAAGATAATCAATATCATTGAACGGCTCACACGGCTTATTAAGCTTATCGGTAAGCTCACGCAGACGGTGTGCAGCTACGAGCTTTTCGCTGTCCGACATATCTGCCAGCGCCTTTGAGAATTCTATTCCTGATATATATTTCGTAACAATGTATGCAAACCGATACTTGTCTTCAACAAAGCCATCCGCAACGATCTGCGGAGTATTAACTCCAAGACTATATGCACGCTTTGCAGTATATATCTCAGTGCGAAGGTCGGATGTCTGGTCAAACCCACTCTCAGACGGTGCGAATATTTTGACAACATATCCGCCGACCTTAAATACAGCATTAGTTCCTGGTGTCAGGTGCTCGCTTTCTGTAATAGGCAGTGAATTCTCTTTAAGTATATACTCTATAAGCGGCTTAAATGCGGAAATTGACTGATACAAATTCCCCCAATCGTGCCAGTTTTCGATCTTCTCACAAAACAGCATAAAATCATCTCCTTTTCAACTTGTCACGGCATCAGTGGGGGATTGAATCCCCCACTGATGCGAAATGTCTCCCGCCGCCTATATGAGGCATCGCCGCTTTAGCGGCGTGGACATCGTGGCAATGTTGTAATTATCTTCAAATAATATTGTATCACACGCAAATATAAAATACAATAGGACAATTGCACAAATTCTGATACTTCCTATTGATTTTTGCTCTAATATGTGGTATACTGAATAGACTTGACCAAATAATATTGATTGGAGATGAAAAGTAAAATTGCTGTTTGGTAAATACATAAATCGTTATTATCTAAAGCACTCATTCGCACTGCTCATTGGAACAGCAGCACTAATACTCGTCGACTACTTCCAGCTTATAGTTCCTGAGCTTTACAGAATGGTAGTAAATGGACTCAACTATGGTTTAGTATTAGTCGATGGAGAGCTTCTGCCATTTAATATGGACTTTCTGCTCGACAGGATATGCCTGCCGATGATAATCGTAATACTCGTACTTGTACTCGGGCGCTTTCTCTGGCGTATCTGCTTCTTCGGCTCGGGTACTAAAGTTGAAATTGACCTGCGAGGTCGAATGTTCGACCACTGCAAGGAGCTGTCTCAACAGTATTATCAGGAGAATAAGGTCGGAAGCCTTATGTCACTGTTTACAAACGACCTTACAACAGTACAGGACTGCTTCGGCTCAGGAATGCTGATGTTCTTCGACGCACTTATGCTCGGCGCACTCGCACTGTTCAAGATGTGGAGGATGAATCCATTTCTAACACTGCTCTCAATGATACCAATGGTATTTCTGCTTATTGTAGGAACTATAGTAGGAACGACTATGACCAAAAAGTGGGAAGTGCGGCAGGAAGCATATTCTCGTCTTTCAGACTTTGCACAAGAACGCTTCTCTGGCATAGCTGTAATCAAAGCCTTTGTAAAAGAAACCGTCGAGCTTATGCGATTCAAGCGTCTCAACCGCGAGAATGAGGACGCAAATGTTGAATATACCCGCATATCGACACTATTAAATATATTTGTAACGCTGTTCGTCGAGTCGGTAATCTGTGTAATACTCGGCTATGGCGGATATCTCGCACATATTGGAAAATTCAATGCCGGCGAACTGGTCGAATTCATTGGCTACTTCAATTCGATCGTATGGCCTATTATGGCGATATCTCAGCTTATTGAAATGAGCTCGCGCGGAAAAGCGTCGCTCAACCGTATATCCGAGCTGCTCGATACAAAGCCGGATGTTGCAGACCGCGACAATGTTCGTGACGTTGAAGAATTAAGCGGAGACATAGAATTCCGCTCGCTCACCTTCCGCTATCCCGACGGAGAGTTTGACGTGCTGAAGGACGTGTCATTTAAGGTAAAATCCGGTGAAAATATCGGTATTATAGGTAAAACCGGTTCAGGAAAAACTACGCTGGTCGACCTATTGCTGCATACGTACAATGTCCCGGACGGTACTATTTTTATCGACGGGCATGACATAAACTCACTGCCGCTGAAACGGGTACGCGATAATGCTGCATATGTGCCGCAGGATAACTTTCTATTCAGTGACACTATCGCCAATAATATCGCCTTCGCATCTGAAAGCACCGAATATGAGCTTGTCGAAAATGCCGCGCGGCTTGCTGATGTGCATGACAACATCATGGGCTTCGGCAGCAATTACGAAACCGTGCTCGGCGAGCGAGGAGTTACTGTCTCAGGAGGTCAGAAGCAGCGCATTTCTATCGCGCGTGCGCTTATGAAGGATGCGGCAATACTTATAATGGACGACTCTGTATCGGCAGTTGACACCAAGACAGAGAGAGCAATTCTTGATAACCTAAAGAAAAATCGTAAAGGTAAGACTACACTTTTGATAGCCCACCGCATTTCAACAGTCGAACAAATGGATAAAATACTGCTTCTCGACGACGGCTGCGTTATCGACTTCGGAACACACGCTGAACTTCTTGAACGCTGCGAAGACTATCGCTCAATGGTAGAATTGCAGCGAATCGACGATGAAAGGAGTGCTTGCTGATCATGAGAGAATTTTTTCCGCTAATCTGCGTTGGTGCGACGATCGGCGTATTTTCGCTTATCTTTATTATCGCATATTTTTATGTGAAGAGTATCAAAGAGACCTCGAGCTATGACCGAAATATGAAGGACTCTGACATCCTGCGCCGTCTATTTGAGTACGCAAAGCCATATGGCAAAAGCTACATTATTGTCGCACTTGTCATGCTCTTTTCGATTGCATATGACATCATTTCTCCGATGATAATTGGCGACATCGAAAAGTTAATTACTCATGACTTCCCGATGAAATCGCTGTTTATACGTGTAGGAGCGTATGTATGTATACTTTTAGTATCGCTCATCTGCACCTACATACAGGCAATAGTATTGCAGAAAACCGGTCAGAAGATAATTTCAGCTATCCGTGAAGATCTATTCAAGCACATCGAAGGGCTATCACATGCGCAGCTAAATAATATTCCAGTAGGAAAACTGGTGACGCGCGTAACAAACGATATGAACTCGATATCAATGATGTTTACAAATATTCTTGTAAATCTCGTGAAAAACGTATTCATCATCCTCGGCATCCTTACTGCAATGCTATGTATCAATTATGCACTGACACTGATGGTCCTCTGCTTTGTTCCATTTATCGTGCTGTTTACGGTAATATTCCAGAAGATATCCCGTCGCGTCCGCCGCAAGGTGACTGACGGCTACACCGACATCAATACATTTCTTTCAGAGAATTTATCAGGTATGAAGATAATCCAAATATTCAATCGTGAAGAGAAGAAAAAGCAAGAATTCGATAAAAAGAATGAAGCCCTCGGGCACTCGATCATGCAGCAGATATACACGTTCGCTGTATTCCGACCGGTGGTGTATATGCTGTACATTTCTTCTGTATTATGCCTGCTGTACCTCGGCGGTCGCGGATACATAAAGAATACTCAGCTGCTTGGACAGGTGATAGACAGCGGAACAGTTGTTACGTTCTATATGTATATATCGAAATTCTTCAACCCGATACAGAACCTTGCCGAACAATTCAATATGCTTCAGGCAGCATTTGCGTCAGCTGAAAAGGTATTCACCGTATTCAATCTCCAGCCACAGGTCGTAGACTCACCCGACGCTATCGAGCTCGAACACGTCGAGGGCAATATCGAATTTAAACACGTATGGTTTTCATATGTACCTGATGAGTGGGTACTAAAGGACGTATCGTTCAGCGTCAAAGCAAATGAGACCGTAGCATTTGTCGGCTCGACCGGTTCAGGAAAGACTACGATTTTGTCGCTTATCTGCCGCAACTACGACATACAGAAAGGCGAGATACTAATCGACGGAATCAATATCCGGAATATAAAAATATCGTCACTGAGAAAGCATTTCGGGCAAATGCTGCAGGATGTATTTCTATTTTCTGACACGATTCGCGGAAATATACTGCTTAACCTCGAAGGCGTTTCAGATGATGAAGTGATGGAGGTCTGCCGCTATGTCAATGCAGACAAATTCATCAGCCGACTGACATACGGGCTCGACGAAGAGGTCCGCGAACGCGGAAGCAACTTCTCAGCTGGTCAACGTCAACTATTATCATTTGCACGCACGATAATTCACAAGCCTGAGGTCATGATACTTGACGAGGCAACGGCAAATATTGATACTGAGACCGAAATCCTTATACAGGATTCGCTTGAAAAGCTTATGAATATCGGAACTATGCTGATAGTCGCACACCGACTTTCGACAATACGAAATGCAGACAATATTATTGTATTATCGCACGGAGAGATAGTCGAGCAGGGCAATCACTCTGAGCTGCTTGAACGCCGCGGCAGATACTACCGATTGTATATGCTGCAAAGCGAAAAAGAACGAATACAGGCATGATGATCCTAATACCGCTTACTGGTAATTTAACAGCAGGCGGTATTTTTCTATTGTTTAGGGAACTCTATTTTAACTATACATTAACATTAGTAATACAAAACAGCAATATCAATCTGATATAATCTATATCAGACGTGTTCAATAACCTACCTATTAAATTTTAAAAATGCTGATTTTATCAGAAATTTTAAAAGCTGAGGTTAGGTTATAGAACAAGTCTATTACTTTAATCAAAAAATATTGACGGTCAATCAAGTATATCAACTCTGACGTCAGCTAAACGAAAGGAATTAGTATAATGAAAAATCCAGAATTCGTACACTTTGAAAACGTGTGCAAATATTACAATGACCGTACAATAATAGCGGCTGACCACGTCAGCTTCGATATCGCAGAGGGCGAATTTGTCGTCATTGTTGGACCGAGTGGCGCTGGTAAAACTACCATTCTTAATATGCTTGGAGGAATGGATGGCTGTGATGAAGGCATTATCCGACTCGGAGACCGTCAGATAAGCGGCTTCAACAAACGCCAGCTGACTGAATACCGCCGTTTAGATGTCGGATTTGTATTTCAGTTCTATAACCTCGTACAAAATCTGACTGCACTTGAAAATGTCGAAATTGCCGCTGAGCTTTGCAAAAATCCGCTCGACGCTGCTGAAACGCTTCGTAAAGTCGGGCTTTCAGATCGAATGAACAACTTCCCTGCTCAGCTTTCCGGAGGTGAGCAGCAGCGAGTTTCTATCGCCCGCGCACTTGCAAAGAATCCGCAGATACTTCTCTGTGACGAACCGACCGGAGCACTCGACTACAACACCGGAAAAGCGATATTGAAGCTGTTATGGGACACCTGTCGCTCGTCTGAAAAGACTGTAATCGTTATAACGCACAACAGCGCACTCTGCAAAATGGCTGACCGCGTTATTCACATCAAAAATGGCGGAGTTCAATCAGTAGAGATAAATGAAGATCCGACTCCGGCAGAAGATATCGAATGGTGAAGTCACAATGAAAAAAACGTATGCAAAAAGTATTGTACGCTCGATAAAAGGCACATTCAGCCGATTTGTTGCGATATTTGCAATAACGGCACTCGGCGTAGGATTTCTCGCCGGTCTACTGTCGACCACACCCGATATGCGCCGTACAATTGATAACTACTACGACGAATATGATATGATGGATATATTCGTAAAATCTACGTATGGATTCAATGATGATGACATTGAAGCGGTGAAAGCGGTCGATGGAATAAATACCGTAATGCCGCATTATAACGTTGACACACTCGTTACGGTATCTGACGACGCACTCGTTGCACGTATTTACGGATTAGATTTCGATAATCTCGATATAGGAAAGATGAAGCTTGTCGAAGGACGGTATCCGGAAAATGCAAACGAAATTGTGGCTGAACAGGGCAATGGTATGTTCTCACATCTCAAGCTTGGTGAAAAAATCACGATCATCGGAGATACGGGTGAGGATATTTCCGAAACATATACCGAGACCGAGCTTACTGTCGTCGGAATCGTGATAAATCCGCTGTATATGTCTATCGAGCGCGAGAATTCAACCAAAGGCAACGGACGTGTCGGAGTTATGGTATATGCAAGCGAGGAGCTATATAAACTCGACGTATACACGGACTTGTTCATAACAGCAAAAGGTGCCAAAGAGCTTGACACATATTCAAAAAAATACGACGAGCTCGTCGAGCGAGTGACCGCATCTCTCGAAAATGTAGCTGAAGTACGTTCGTCAGCACGCATTGACGAGATCCGTACTGACGCTGAATCTGAACTTGAAGATGCAGAGCGTGAATATAATGAAAAGCGAGCTGACGCAGAACGCGAATTGGATGAAGCGAATCAGAAACTAATCGACGCGGAACGTGAGCTCGAGGATGGGGAAAAGGAGCTCGAAAAAGCGCAAGAGGAAATCGAACGCCGTCAAAACGAAATTGAGGACGGAAGAAAGGCTATTGCGGATGGAAAAGCTGAAATCGATCGCAATCGTCAAACTATCGCCGACGGACAGGCTGAGATCGACGCTGGACGCAGTCAGCTTGATTCTGCATTAAGCCAGCTAAACATGACACAGGAACAGCTGAATGAACAGAAAAAGCAAATCGAGGACCAGATTGCTGAAATAAATGCTGGTTATACACAACAACTTGAAACTATAAAAATACAGCTTGAAGCTGCATTAGCGCAAATCAACGATTCACTGGCTCAAATTGACACTTCACGTGCAGAGCTTGATCGACAGTATGAGGTACTGCGCACATCCGAAGCTGAGCTTGAAGCTGCACGCCGTCAGCTTACTGCTGCTGAAGCTGAAATAGCCGAAAATGAATCAGCTCTGCTTGATGGTGAACGTCAGCTCGAAGACGCACAAAAAGAAATTGATGAAGCAAAACAAAAGCTGATCGACGGAAGAAATGAGCTCGCAGATGGACGCGATGAGTACAATAAAAGTAGGGCCGAGGCTGATGAGGAATTCGCCAAAGCTGAAAAGGAGCTTGCCGACGCACGCGAAGAGATCAAAAAACTCAAAGCCCCCGAATGGTACGTGCTCGACCGAAATTCTACTGTAGGCTATGTAAGCTTTGATTCAAACGCCGACAAAATTGCCGCAATCGCTAAGATATTCCCGCTATTCTTCTTCCTCGTTGCTGCGCTCGTAGCGCTTACGACCATGACGAGAATGATCGAAGAAGAGCGGACACAGATAGGTATCCTGAAAGCGCTCGGATACTCACGTGGTGCGATAATGTCGAAATATATTATCTACGCCGGTTTATCCGGATTGCTCGGAAGCGGAGTCGGACTTGCAATAGGACTCTACCTGTTCCCGATGATAATCTGGAATGCGTACAAAATCATGTACACCTTCCCGCCGCTGCAAATCAGCTTCATTCCCGAAATTGCTCTGATGTCTGCGGCAGTTGCTATAGCCTGCACACTGGCAGCAACATTGTGGGCAGGTGCTCATATATTATCAGAAAAACCTGCAACTCTGCTGCTTCCACGTGCACCAAAAGCTGGAAAGCGTGTACTTCTCGAGCGAGTTACGCCTATTTGGAAACATCTCAGCTTCAATCAGAAGGTGACTGTTCGTAACCTGTTCAGATACAAGAAGCGTTTCTTTATGACCGTTATAGGAATTGCTGGTTGTACCGCATTGCTGGTAACTGGATTCGGTTTGCGCGACTCTATCGGAGATATTGTAAATAAGCAGTACAATGAGCTTATGCAATATAATCTCAGCATTGTAAAATCAGATTCGAGTGACGATATCACTACACTTGACGAATATCTCAATTCAGATAAAGTATCAGGTTTCACAGCAGTTCACTCGGAATACGGTGAGATACGTGCAAATGGCGAGTCCGTAAATGTATATCTGACAATACCAGAAAATCCTGATAATTTCACCGACTTCATGCTGCTTCGAAATCGAAAAGGCAAAAAAGCACTCGAATTCAATGAAAGCTCAGTAATACTGAGTGAAAAAATGGCTTCAATAATCAAAGCCTCAGTTGGAGACAGTGTCGAACTTGAAAACGCAAATGGCGAGACTGCCATATTCACAGTGACCGGAATAACCGAAAACTATGTTATGAGCTATGTATATCTATCTCAGGATATGTACACGTCGAAATACGACAGCGAGCTTGATTTCAACAATCTCTATGTAAAATCAAATGCTGACGGAGCAGCAGGAGAGGACGCAGAAGCAACATATCTCCTTTCACTGGATAGCGTAAGCTCAGTGTCATTCACAACTTCAATGTCAGAATCATTCGATAATATGCTTGGCAAGATCGATTATATCGTCATTGTTCTGATAATCTGTGCCGGACTACTCGTGTTTGTGGTCCTATACAATCTCACAAATATCAACATCGCTGAGCGCGAAAAGGAGCTCGCAACGATAAAAGTGCTTGGCTTCTATGACGGCGAGGTAGCAGCGTATGTATACCGTGAGACTGCGGCATTGAGTGCAATTGGAACAGCCGTTGGACTTGTACTCGGAATATTCCTGCACCGCTTTGTAATACTGACCGCTGAAGTAGATTCAGTTATGTTCGGACGAGCAATATACGCACAAAGCTATATCATATCCGCAGTAATAACATTGATATTCTCAGCGCTTGTTTGCCTGTTTATGGCCAAAAAGCTCAGAGATATCGATATGGTCGAGTCGATGAAGGCTGGAGAATAAAGTAAAGACACCGCAAAATTTATTGCGGTGTCTTTCTTTAATATGCGTAAGTTAATCTAAATTCTTAGTAAGATTTTCAAATGCAGATTCAAGCGATGCCTGCTTGGAAGCAAATGTAGATGCCCAGTTCGGGTTATTATTTACAACCGAATCTCTGAAAATACTGTAGGTCATACCGCCCATCGAGTCATTGAACACACGTCCGATATCAAATACAACACTTGATTTAAGAATATCATATACCTTAGCAGTATCATCGTCGTGAGAATACTTGACCTTCAGCGCGATCTCAAACAGCGCCGGCGATACGGTACGATAGCTCTCAGAAGCGAGAGCTTCAAGAACTGCTGCAGACATCTCCGGTTCTTCTGCATCAAGCGGAATTCCGTATAGCGTGTACGGGAATGACATCGTGGTGTAATAGTTATCTTGAGCTTCATCAAACTTTGGATACGGAAGCAGTCCAAATTCAAACGGAACATCTCTCAACTCAGATGTTGCATATCGAACCTCAAGCGTTGAAAACAAAATCGTGTTGTCGATAAACAGCTGATGATCAGGTGCATTTGAATATGACGGTGCATATACATCCTCAGAGTTATGTAAAAATCCAGTCAGCTTTTCAAGCAGACTTTGTATTTTGCCATTAACTCCTCTGAAATCTTCAGATATAACAGGCGAGCCGTCAGTTGCTATATCTGTGACCTTTAAGCCAGAACCAAAGTAAAAACCATCCATAAATACTTGAGAACCATAGAAACCAAATTTGTCTTCAATGTCCTTTTTGCCATCACCGTTGACATCAGAATAAATACCTGTGCTCATCTCAATCAACTTATCCAGCGTCCATTTTCCGTCAAGCACGAGTTCATATGGATTATCAAGGTTGTAGTCATTTATAAGGCTCTTATTAAAAAACACAGCAAACATCGAGCATATCATCTTAGTTGATATATCTCCGGAGGCAAAATAAAGCTTACCGTTAAGCTTCGCTTGAGAAAGCAGATTATCAGACCACCATGGTTTAGAAAAGTCAATGTAGCTGTAATCGTTCAGTGGAAGCAGCATAGCGTTTGAAGCAAGACTTGCAATTGACATACTGTATCCTGCAACAGCATCATACGCTTTTTCGCCTGCCATTATGGATGATGTGAGCTTATTTACGAATGTTGCACGTTCATTGTATGTATTGGGCTCTTCCTGAAATACAAGCTCTACATTAAGACGTTCAGATACAGCCTGATTGCGTTTGAATACCGCGTCATTTACAACATCACCGGTTTCCTCTTCGGTACTGAACTCGACCACATCGTTTGCGATACCGGCTAAAAATGTCACTGTCCTTCCGTCATAATCAAGGTCAGGCAAATTGTCCTTTACAAAACCATCCCCCTCATCCACAGCATTCGGAGTCATGTCGCTGCTGTTGTCCGTTTGTACATCACGATCTTTTTCATCACCGCAAGATACAAGCGTACTTGAAACTGCAAGCGCTGCAAGCATACAGCAAAGGATTCTTTTCATCATAGTTTCCATTTCCTCCAAAAATATATTTATCTTTATCTGAAATTTTATAAGTTTCATTAAAGATGAATATATTATACATTATTTTTCCATAAAAATCAATCGCAATTATCAATTAAGTTACCCCCCCCCGCATTTGATTTTTGTCTATATTGCCGAATTATAGAAAATTAAAATACGGTCACTTAAATAAGTGACCGTATTCTATTTACTCGTCCAATCAACATTAGATAATCGAATTTAGCTTTATTTCGCCAAATCGGTGATAAGTTTTTCCATTGTGGATTCATATAACTTCTCATCGGAAGCATACATTGATACAATATCCTTGCCCATCGCAAGCGATACTCGCAGCAGCATTGACGGTGCCTTCTCGTCACCGAAAGCATAGCTATATATTTGCGTAAAATCATATTCAATGTTGTTGAAAATAATGTCAAGCATTGCTTCCGATTCATTATCACGCGATACCTTACCCTTTAGCGCTCGTTCAAAATATTGGGGACGTACATCTTTGTATCCATAGTAAGCAAGCGCCTCAAGTATGCAGCCTACCATATCCGCATCAGCAGTTGATGGAATAACAAAAGTAGTAGCGTTGCCAAGTGCATTATATGATACATAATCGCTTTGATTTTCATCCCATTTAGGATATGGCAGAATTCCGAAATCTGAGTTCATTTCACGCATAATATGTGCAAACTCGATCGCATTAGGTGAAAACAATGCCTGATCTTTCATAAAAAATTCATGCGCAGTATCATCCATATTTCTGTAAAACACATAGTCCTTGTTACTAATAAAGCTTTTGAGCTTGGTATATACATCAATATATTTTTCACTAAGTCCGGAAAACTTAGGAATTGAATTGTTGTCAAAATCAGTAAGAGGAACTCTGCAAGACTGCAAATACCCATCTATAGACATATTACAACTGGTTAAATATCCATACTGATCATTTTCATCCATTATAGAATTGCCATCGAGGTCACGTCCACCAATTGATGAAAGCTCCATTAGCTTATCTATTGTCCAAGTTCCGTTATCTACAAGTTCATACAGATTTGGAAGCTTATATTCGTCAGCAAGCTTTTTGTTGAAGTACATAGCATATGTCTTGTCATAGTAGTTAATATCTAAGTTACCTATAGCTGTATATAGCTTTCCGCCAAGATTTCCGGCTTCCGATATATTTTTAGGCCACCATGGCTGCGAGAAATCAATGTATTGGTTATCGAGGAGATTGTGATAGCTATCACCAATAGCTACCCCTGTCAAACGATAACCATAACCTGCCGCCACCTGAATTGAATCGTCATCTGCCATTATGCTGGAAGTGAGAGTATTGATCCAATTACTCCAATCTCCTCCATGTCCAAGACTTACATTATAATTGAATTTGACGTTATACTTATCTTGAACCTTCATGTTGCGGGTATAAACGGCATCGCTAATGGTATCTCCAGTTGATTCATCAATGGCAAAGTTATTAAGAGTCCAGATATAAAAGTTAATTTCAGCTCCGTTAAAATTTTTTTCAACAAGCGGGTCGACCGGTTCAGTCGTAGCAGAATCTGTGGTTTTATCAGAACTGCCTGATGATGTGTCGTCATCGGAGGAGTTAATGTTGTCACCGCAGGATACAAGCGTACTTGAAACTGCAAGTGCTGCAAGCATACAGCAAAGGATTCTTTTCATCATAATTTCCGTTCCTTCAAAAATATATTTATCTTCATCTGAAATTTTATAGGTTTCATTAACGATGAATATATTATACACTATTTTCCACTAAAAATCAATCTCAATTATCAATCAAATCCCCCCCCCGAATTTGTTTTTTGGTTATATTGCTGAATTATAGAAAATTAAAATGTGGTTCCTTAAATTAAGCAACCACATTTCAGTTTGCAAAATATATTTTATTTCATCTTTTTAAGCGCATCCCACGCAATATCAGCGTAAAACCGATGTCCCTCTCCACCGACCACGTGCGCAATTCTATCCGACGCACCAACCGCGTCATATGCCTTGTGACCTATCGCGACCATCTTCCGAGCTTCAGCGATCGGGAAAATGCTGTCCTTTTCGCCGCTCACAACTACAAGCTTACGAGGTGCATTCATAGCGATAAGCTCACTCATATCGAAATATTTAAGAATATTCGGTACATAATTGCAGGCACAGTGGCTCATAGCGCCTATTGATGCAGCAAAGCTCGAAATTGCACATGAAGGCACACTTCCAGCAAGTCGAGTCTCAAGTGCCCCCGCATAAATCGAGCAGGTCCCTCCGCCCGAGTTACCGAGCACGTATATTTCGTCTGGCTTTGCAAGTTCTGCAAAATCATCAAGCAGTACATCAACACATCGCATTACATCCCATACGCGCTCACCAATGGTAGTACGTCCAATGAGCAGATTCGTCAGAGACGGGTCTAAACACTGCGGACCTTTTTCGTTTCCGCCGCACTCGCCGAAATCACGCTGTTCAAGTGCAACCGCGATGAATCCTTCCTTGACAGCTCGAATTGCAAAATCGCGGTCTCCGGCGATTTCTTCACCTGGATATTTCGTTCTGCCGAGAGTAATGTGCATACCTTTGCTATGTCCCTGCATACAGATGACCGTCGCAAGTGGAAGCTTTGCGCCATTCGGAATCAGCATATGACATGGAACAAAGTAACCCGGTTCACTCTGATAGCGGAAACGGATCTCACGAAATTCCTCCCATTCCCGGTCAAATTCAATTTCGACTGCTTTTTCAGCCGGAATCATTGCGTCAAGTCCCAGCAGCTCGCTGAGCTTTTTCCGCGCACGCTCCTGCCATTTTTCAAGAGGCTCGTTACCATCCCAGCGCATTGACGGCTTATAGTCAGCCACAAGCTTCTTAATATTTTCATATGGAGTCATATGTGTCACCATACCTTTCAATAATATTTACTTTAGTTTATCACAATCTGGAATAGCTGTCAATCCTTTTGGCAAAACTGCTAACAAATTAGCGCTTTTGCGCATACCATACAAGCAAAAAATTGTGTAATATTTTTCATATAGCCGTAGACAATCGGCTCGAAATATGATATAATATTATATTATAAATATTATTTAAGGTAGAAAGCAATCATACCGATATGAATAAGCTTAAAATAATCACTCTTCCAGTCGGCTCAATGCGCACAAACTGCTACATCTTGCGCGATGAAGAAACCGATATCGGAGCTATAGTCGATCCGGGCGGCGAAACCGCTGAATCTGGCTATGGGCTAATCCTCGCAAAGTGTGCCTCAGAAGTGATCAATGTAAAATACATTCTCTTGACGCACGTGCATTTTGACCACATTCTCTCACTTGAACAAGTTCGTGAAGCTACAGGCGCGCCGGTATGCGTACATAAATACGACGCTGAAGCACTCACCGACCCGAACTTATCCTATATGGCACAGTTCGCCGGAATCGACGAGCCATGCCGCCCTGCCGAACGACTGCTCGATGACGGCGATATTATAACGCTCGGCAACAGCGAAATAAGCGTAATTCACACTCCCGGACATACAATAGGCTCGGTCTGCTACCGCTCCGGTGACAGCATTCTTACCGGAGATACGCTGTTCTGTGGCTCGATAGGACGCTGCGATTTATACGGCGGCGATGAAATTGCAATATCACAGTCGCTGCGGCTGCTGAAATCGCTTGCAGACGAAGGCGACTTCAAGCTATATCCCGGACATGGCAATACAACAACACTCACACGAGAAATAAAAAATAACATTTACCTACGATAATCTCTTTGAAAGGAACACAAAAACATGGATAATAATTATCTTGCTGACTTACTATTCCCAAATATAACCACAACTCCCGCTGACATTGAAGCGCGCTATCCGAAGCGACAGCTCCCCGAGGGAGCTAAAGTTACACGTTTCGCACCAAGTCCTACTGGCTTCCTCCACCTCGGAAATCTGTACGGCGCATTTGCGGACGAGCGTCTCGCTCACACATCGGGCGGAGTTTTCTATCTGCGCATAGAGGACACAGACGCAAAGCGTGAAGTCCAGAACGGAGTCGAAATAATTATTGATACGCTCGCGTCTCTCGGCATTAAGTTTGATGAAGGTGCGGTCAAAAACGGCGGCGACAACGGTATTTACGGTCCATACCGCCAATCCGAGAGAGCTGAGATATACCAAACATTCGCAAAGCAGCTCGTCCGTGAGGGCAAGGCATACCCCTGCTTCTGCACTGAGGACGAATTAAATGAAATACGTCAGCGCCAGGAAGCTGAGAAGCTAACTCCCGGATATTGGGGCGAATTTGCAGTATGGCGCGACGCTCCAATCGAAAAAATCGAAGCTAAGTTAAATGAGGGCGCGTCGTTTGTACTGCGTTTCCATTCCGACGGCAGCTGCGAGCACAAGTTAAAGTTCAACGACCTTATCAAGGGTGATATCAACGTTACTGAAAATGATATCGACCACGTATTATTAAAGAGCGACGGAATACCGACCTACCACTTCGCGCACGCAGTTGACGACCACCTTATGGGTACAACTCATGTTGTTCGCGACGAAAGCTGGCTTTCAACACTTCCCTTCCACATTCAGCTCTTTAAGGCGCTCGGTTTCAAAATGCCAAAATATTGCCACACTGCACAGCTTATGAAGCTCGACAACGGCAACAAACGCAAGATTTCAAAGCGTAAGGACCCCGAGTTTGCAGCGACATATTATCACGATCAGGGCTACACCACTGCTGCTGTTCATGAATATTTGCTGACGCTGTTAAACTCCAACTTCGAGGAGTGGAGACTTGCAAATCAAACTGCGCCTATTGAGGACTTCAAGTTCACTACCAAGAAAATGGCAGTGTCCGGCTCGCTGTTCGACCTTGACAAGCTCAACGACATATCGAAAAATGTAGTTTCGCGCATGACCGCGGATGAAGTCTATGCTGATACTGTTGCATGGGCTGAAAGTTTCGACGCTGATTTCGCCGACAAGCTCAAGACATATGCTGACACTGCAAAGGCGGCACTTGCAATCGGACGCGGCGGCAATAAGCCAAGAAAAGATATTGGTCGCTGGAGCGAGGTCAAAGCGTACATGGGATTCTTCTTCGACGAGTATTTTGAGCTCATCGACGAGATTCCGGATAACTTCGCCAAAGCTGACGTTAAGGCAGCACTCAATAAGTTCTGCGAGACCTACGACGCTTCGGACGACCAGACGACATGGTTTGATAAAATCAAAGCGATTGCCGGAGAGTTAGGATTCGCACCTGAAACTAAGCTTTACAAGAAAAATCCGACCGAATACAAGGGTCATGTTGGCGATATCAGTATGTTCCTGCGTATCGCAGTAACCGGCAAGGCAAGCTCGCCGGATATGTATGAGGTAATGCGCATTCTCGGTGCTGACAAAGTAAAAGCGAGAGTCAACGCATATGCCGACAAAATTTAATTCTATAAAACAAGGAATGATTATATAATGTCTGAGACTAAAAATTTTATTGAAGACTTTATCGACAAGGACCTCGCCGAAGGTAAATATAAATCGGTACACACGCGTTTTCCACCTGAACCGAACGGCTACCTGCATATCGGACACTGCAAGGCGCTCGCTATCGACTTTGGCATAGCTAAAAAATACAACGGGCTCTGCAACCTCCGTATGGATGATACCAACCCCGCCAAGGAAGATACAGAGTACGTCGACGCAATAAAGGAAGATATACACTGGCTCGGTTTCGACTGGAACGATAACTTCTTCTACGGCTCTGACTATTTCGAAAAAGACTACGAGTATGCTGTAGAGCTTATCAAGAAGGGGCTCGCGTATGTCTGTGAGCTGACTCCAGACCAGATGGAGGAATACCGCGGAGACCCTACACATCCCGCAAAATCGCCGTGGCGCGATCGTCCCATCGAGGAAAGTCTCGATTTATTTGAGCGAATGAAGAATGGTGAGTTCCCGGAGGGAAAATATACGCTGCGAGCAAAAATCGACCTTGCGTCGGGCAACTTTGTAATGCGCGATCCAGTACTTTACCGAATCAAATATATCGAACACCACCGTCAGGGCAACAAATGGTGCATATATCCGATGTACGACTTCGCACATCCGATTCAGGACGCTCTCGAGGGTATCACTCACTCGCTCTGCTCACTTGAATTTGAAATTCATCGCCCACTCTATAACTGGGTAGTTGAGAATGTAAGCGTGCCTTCCAAGCCGCGTCAGATCGAATTTGCACGTTTGAATATCACTAATACTGTATTATCGAAGCGTTTTCTGCGCTCGATGGTCGAGACAGGTACAGTCGACGGATGGGACGACCCGCGTATGCCAACACTTTGCGGACTACGCCGCCGTGGATTCACTGGAGAATCTATAGTAGATTTCTGTACTCGTATCGGAGTATCTAAGTCTGACAACCTCGTAGACATCCGCCTGCTCGAAGCCTGCATTCGCGATGAGCTCAACGAAAAAGCGCCGCGCCGTATAGCCGTACTCAATCCGATAAAGGTAATTGTTGACAACTATCCGGAAGATAAAGAGGAGTATTTCGAAATACCCAATCATCCGCAGCACCCAGAGCTCGGTACACGTAAAGTAAAGTTCACACGCGAGCTTTACATCGACGCTGACGATTTTGCCGAAGTTCCGCCACCTAAATTCTTCCGTATGAAGCCGGACGGCGAGGTTCGCCTTATGGGCGCATATATCGTCAAGTGCGGCGAGATAGTCAAGAATCCTGACGGCTCGATAAAGGAAATCCACTGCACCGCTGACCTCGAGACCGGAAACGGAAATCCTGTCGACGGACGCAAGATAAAGGGAACTATCCACTGGCTGTCAGCAGTCGATAATATTGACGCTGAGGTCATACTCTACAGCAATCTGCTGACACTTGAAGACCCGTCAAAGCTTCCTGAGGGCAAGAACTACACCGATTATCTCAATCCCGAATCTGCCGTTAGGCTGAAACACTGTAAACTCGAACCATCGCTCGCAGACGCTAAACCGGGCGATAAATTCCAGTTTGTCCGCACCGGATATTTCTGCGTTGACACAAAGAATCCGGGAGTATTCAACCGTACCGTCACATTGAAGGATGGCTATAAACCCACCGTTTAATATAAATAATAGTAAACTATCGCTTATTTAAAATATAAGCGATAGTTTACGGTTATATTTCAGAAAGGAAATAACAATGGCATATAAACTTAATACCAACTGCGTACAGGCAGGCTACACACCGAAAAACGGTGAACCGCGTGTACTTCCGATCTATCAGTCGACTACATATAAGTACGAGTCGAGCGAGCAGATGGGTCGTCTTTTCGATCTTTCGGAAAGCGGATACTTCTATACCCGTCTCCAGAACCCAACTAACGACGCTGTAGCCGCTAAGATATGCGCTTTAGAGGGCGGAGCCGCTGCAATGCTCACATCTTCCGGACAAGCTGCTACATTCTTCGCACTCTTCAATATTTGCAGCGCCGGCGACCACATCGTCGCTTCGTCTGCGATCTACGGCGGAAGCTTCAACCTCATCGCGGTAACAATGAAGCGCATGGGAATCGAAGCTACATTCCTGCACCCAGACGTTACTGAGGAAGAACTCGCAGCTGCATTCAAACCGAATACTAAAGCTGTATTCGCTGAAACGCTCGCTAATCCCTCTCTTATCGTGCTCGACATCGAGAAGTTCGCGCGTCAGGCACACGCACACGGCGTACCGCTCATCGTCGACAATACCTTCCCGACTCCGGTAAACTGCCGCCCATTTGAATTCGGTGCAGATATCGTCACACATTCTACCACAAAGTACATGGACGGTCATGCAACCGCAGTCGGCGGCGCTATCGTGGACAGCGGAAACTTTGACTGGATGGCTCACGAAGATAAGTATCCTGGACTCTGCACTCCCGACGATTCCTACCACGGTGTGACATATGCAAAGGATTTCGGAAAAGCTGGATATATCACAAAGGCAACCGCTCAGCTCATGCGCGACCTCGGCTCGATTCAGTCACCTCAGAACGCCTTCCTGCTCAATCTCGGACTTGAAACTCTTCCGCTGCGCGTCGAGCGTCACTGCCAGAACGCGCTGACCGTAGCGAAGTATCTTGAATCTAACGACAAGATCTCGTGGGTAAACTATCCCGGACTTGAATCTAACAAGTACTATGAGCTTGCGAAGAAGTATCTGCCCAATGGAACATCCGGTGTAATTTCGTTCGGAGTCAAGGGCGGACGCGACGCTGCGACTAAGTTCATGGACAGCCTCGAGCTCGGCGCAATCGTAACTCACGTAGCCGATGCGCGCACCTGCTTGCTGCACCCGGCAAGCACAACTCACCGTCAGATGACCGACGAGCAGCTTATTGCCGCCGGAGTAACGCCCGACCTTATCCGCCTTTCGGTAGGTATCGAGGATGTATCGGACATCATCGCCGATATCGAACAGGCACTTTCAAAGATGTAATTTTGTACACTATCATCCCTTGCATACATAGACTCATGTGTGCAGGGATTTTTTATTATCGTAATTCTAACATTCATTAAATAATTTTAATTTCTGCTTGAAAATTTACAATTATTTATAGCAATTTCCGCAAAAATATAGTATACTATTTATATATGCTTTGACAACGAAATTCGTGTAAATATTATGGAGATGAACATATGAAAATCATAGATAAAATAATCGGCACATACAGCCAGCGACAGGTAAAAAAGATACTTCCGATAGTGGATAAAATCGAAGCGCTCGCTCCAACCTATAAAGAAATGAGCGACGACGAGCTGCGCGGTATGACTGACAAGCTAAAAGCGCGTCTTGCCGGGATAGAAACGCTTGATGACATCCTTCCCGACGCATTCGCAGTCGCACGTGAAGCGGCTGACCGTGTGCTCGGCAAGCGTCCATTTAAAGTACAGCTGATAGGCGGTATCATCCTTCATCAGGGACGTATCGCTGAGATGAAGACCGGTGAGGGTAAAACGCTCGTCGCTACTCTTCCCGCATACCTTAACGCACTTACTGGAAATGGTGTGCATATAGTAACCGTCAACGAGTACCTCGCACGCTGCGGCAGCGAGGAAATGAGCAAGGTCTACGGCTTCCTTGGACTTTCGACCGGACTTATTGTCCACGACCAGACCAAAGAAGCAAAGCAGCGCGCATATAATGCTGATATCACTTACGGTACAAATAATGAATTCGGCTTCGACTATCTGCGTGACAATATGGTCAACTACAAAGAACAGCTCGTTCAGCGCGACCATGCATTCGCTATCGTAGACGAGGTCGACTCGATTCTCATCGACGAGGCAAGAACACCGCTTATTATCTCAGGTGCAGGCGCAAAGTCTACAGACCTCTACGACAAAGCAGACAAATTTGTTCGCACATTGAAGAAGTTCGTAATTAAGGAGCTCGACGACAAGGAACTCAATGAAGAAATTGACGCAGACTACATCGTGGATGAAAAGGCTAAAAATACAACTCTGACTCAGAGCGGTATCAAGAAAGCCGAGGAATATTTCGAGCTCGAAAACCTCTCTGACCCCGAAAACTCCACCATTTCGCACCATATTAATCAGGCGATCAAGGCGCACGGTTCTATGCAGCGCGATGTCAACTACATCGTTAAAGACGGTGAAGTGCTTATCGTTGACGAATTCACCGGACGAGTTATGCCCGGACGCCGCTACTCCGATGGACTTCATCAGGCTATCGAAGCAAAGGAGCACGTCAATATCCAAAAAGAGACCAAGACGCTTGCTACTATCACATTCCAGAACTTCTTCCGTCTCTATAAGAAGCTGTCCGGTATGACTGGTACTGCGCTTACCGAGGAAAATGAGTTCCGCGAAATCTACTCGCTCGACGTAGTTGAAGTTCCGACCAACCGCCCGATGATCCGTAAAGACCACAGCGATATTGTTTACAAGACTAAAAACGGCAAATACAACGCTATCGTTGAGCAGATAAAGACCTGCCATGAAAAAGGTCAGCCGGTGCTCGTCGGTACTGTATCTATTGAAAAGTCTGAGGAGCTGTCAAAAAAGTTAAAGCTAAATGGCATTCCGCATACCGTGCTCAACGCGAAGTATCACGAGAAGGAAGCTGAAATCGTCGCACAAGCTGGTAAATTTGGTGCGGTCACTATCTCGACCAACATGGCGGGACGCGGTACCGACATAATGCTCGGCGGTAACGCTGAATTCTTAGCCAAAACCGACCTGAGAAAGCTCGGATATGAGGAACCAGTGATAGCACTGGCGACCGGAATGTCGAACGACGTTGACGAGATCGTGCTCGAAGCACGCGAAAAATATCGTGAGTCACTCGCAAAATATAAAGCGGAAATCGCACCTGAAGCTGAAAAGGTGCGCGAAGCAGGCGGATTATTCATAATCGGTACTGAGCGCCACGAGAGCCGCCGTATCGACAACCAGCTGCGCGGACGTTCAGGTCGACAGGGCGACCCCGGCGAATCACGATTCTTCCTGTCACTCGAGGATGACCTAATGCGTCTGTTCGGCAGTGAGCGCGTAATGGGTGCAGTCGAGCGTCTTGGACTTGAGGAAGACCAGCCTATCGACGCAGCTATTCTATCGAATGCGATCGAGAGCGCGCAGAAGCGTCTCGAGGATACCAACTTCCAGCGCCGTAAGACCGTCCTCAACTACGACGACGTAATGAATCAGCAGCGTAATATTATCTACAAGCAGCGCCGTGAGGTGCTCGACGGTGCGGATATCAGCCAGACTGTACGCAATATGGTCAAGGAGACTATCGATACTACGGTCGATAACTACACCGTTTCGGACGTGCCGGACGAGTGGAATTATGATGCGATCCGCAACTACTTCTTTGGACTGCTCTGCAAAGAGGAAGACTTCCATTACACCACTGAAGATTTCAACAAGCTTACACGCGACGAAATCAAGAATACACTTAACGAGCGTGCAAATGCACTATATGACTCTAAGGAAGAAGTATTCGGCGAGCAAATGCGTGAGATCGAGCGCGTCGTACTGCTGCGTGCGGTTGACACAAACTGGATGAATCACATCGACGCAATGGACGACCTGCGCGGTTCGATAGGACTTCAGGCATACGCACAGCGCAATCCTATCAACGAATACCGTTTGACCGGTGCAGATATGTTCGACGACATGGTAGCGCAGATTCGCGAGGATACAATGCGCATGATCCTGTCAGTAGTACCGCGTCCACAGAATGAAATCAAGCGTGAGGCAGTTGCTAATGCTACCAGTGAGGGCTTCTCCGGTGGACAGAGCCGTCCGGTATCCTCAGGCTCAGCTTCACAGAGTGGAATTGTTAGCCCTGATGGAAAGACTGTCAAGAAGGTAGGACGCAATGATCCCTGCCCGTGCGGAAGCGGTAAAAAGTACAAGAAGTGCTGCGGTAAAGGTGATACTGCGGAATAAATAAAATTTACAGAACACGGAAATACATTATTCTGTATCTCCGTGTTCTGTATAAAATTAAAAAAATTAGGATAAAAACAAATTATGGGCTTCGGACTTCTCTTTCTTGGGTATTTTTTCATACTCAATGTTCCATATGGCAGCCTTGATGTGCTGCCTGACATCATAGGCTGTCTTTTAATGCTCTCAGCACTCAAACGTCTAACCGGTTACTGTTCCGACAACCGCGGATTTAAATATACGCAGTTCACTCTGCTTCCGTACACGCTTATCGCAGCAATTATATTTATTTCACAGCTCGCTTGCCAGTTCGGAATCACATCTGCTGAAAGCATAAAATGGTTCACATCTCCGCTTAATATCGTATACAGCATAGTTATCGGCGCATTTCACATATTCCTTTTTCTCGGAATTCACGAGCTTTCAAAAGAAGTTGATCTGCCTAAAATTACCACTCGCTCGATACGTATGCTGTCACTCACTGTAGTCTACTATATAATTGAGCTGCTGTCATATACTGGTATCATAAACAAGATCGCATATTCGACCGCAAAACCTGAGGCTGTTCTTTCGTATATCAATCTCGCACTGTTTATTCTTGGAATACTGTGGATGGCGCTTACATGGGCGCTTATTTTCACCTGTTATATCAGGATATGCCTTGAAGGCGACGAAGATATGCCATATCGCGAGGATATTTTCGACAAAATTCTATCTTATTTTAAAAGACAAAAATAATTCTCTCTATGAAAACGCAAAATAAATACATAAAGGCCCTGAAAGCAGCATTTCCAGCAACTATCCCAATACTAACTGGCTTTCTCTTTCTCGGAATGACCTACGGCATTTACATGAATGTTTCCGGATTTCCATTCTGGTATCCGATGATAATGAGCGTTGTAATATTCGCAGGTTCAGTCGAATTCGTCACAGTCAATATGCTGCTTGGCGCATTCAATCCGATCCAAGCTTTCACAATGGCGCTTATGATAAATGCACGTCACTTATTCTACGGCATTTCAATGCTCGACCGTTTCAAGGGTGTCGGACTGAAGAAAATTTACCTTATCTATGGAATGTGCGACGAAAGCTTCTCGATAAACTACACTGCCAATATTCCGGAAGATGTCGACAAAGGACTGTTCATGACTTTCGTAACACTATTGAACCATATCTATTGGTTCACCGGCTCAACACTTGGAGGAATATTCGGCTCGTACATCAATTTTAGTACCGAAGGGCTTGATTTTGTAATGACCGCAATGTTCGTGGTAATATTCCTTGAGCAATGGCTAAAAGACAAAAATCATACCCCTGCACTGCTTGGACTCGGACTATCGCTCATCTGTCTTATAGCATTCGGTGCTGACAATTTCGTTATACCTTCAATGATCGCAATACTCGCAGTCCTTACATTCATGCGCTCCCCACTGTCAGCAAAAATTGAAAACACACAGCCTAACGAATAAAAATGACACTAACACAACAAATAATAACTATAGCCGCAGTATCGTTAGCCACGATATTGACCCGATTTATACCGTTTATAATATTCCCGGCAGACAAGCCCACCCCTAAATTTGTGCAATATTTAGGAAAGGTGCTTCCAGCAGCAGTGTTTGGACTGCTTGTAATATACTGCCTCAAAGGCGTAAGCGTAACCACCGGAAGTCATGGTATACCTGAGCTTATCGGAATCGCCGTCACTGCTGTTCTGCATATCTGGAAACGCCAAATGCTGATTTCGATAGCTGGCGGAACGATAGTTTATATGCTGCTCGTTCAGCTTGTATTCTGACAATTTTCAAAAATAAAAATAATCGGAGGTAGGAAATGAAACAAAACTCAAATGCACTTCAAAGCGATGAAGCGAAACGGCTCTCCAAAAAAATGGGTATCGGCAGTCTGATTGCCGCGGCAATTTTCCTGTTTAACCCCTGTCTCAACATTCTTGACATTCTGCCTGACTTTTTCGGGTATATATTTCTGATAAATGGACTTACAAAATGGGCGGATATCTGTCCTGGAATGGCTGACGCAATTCAAGGACTTAACAAGCTTAAATGGTTCATGCTGCTTAAACTTTTCATGATGGTATTAATGCCATTAGTAGATGATACATTTGTGCTTGTATTCACCTTTGGATTTGCTATAATCGAGCTTATCTATCTTATACCTGCGATCGGACGTATATTCGCAGGCTTCGAATACTTCGGTACACGCTTCGATGGCTTTTGGATATATGTAAACTATAAGAATGTACGTACAATTACCTACCTTTTCTTCTGGGCAAGAAGCATTCTTATTGTGATACCCGAGCTCTGCTCGCTGTCAAGCTTCGAATACTCTGGTTATGTCACCTCAGGCGTTCAGATAAACTTTGCCAACTACAAGGGCGCGCTTATCATAGTCGGAACGATAATTACGCTGCTGACTGGTATTATGTGGCTTGTAAATATCATACCGTACTTCAAGCATATCGGAAACGACGTAAACTTCCTAAAACGTGTAGAAGGACAATACGACCTCGAAATATCAAACAATGTTGGACTCACGCTTCGACGCGATATTCACAAGATACTTACACTTATCATCGCTGGCGGAATATTCTTTTTAAATATCTGGGTCGAGCAGATAAACGTGATCCCAAATTTCATCGGCGGTATATTCTTGATTGTTGCTATAGTTAAGCTGTCAAAATATTTGAAAACCACCAAACCGGCGCTGTATGTATCAATTGCATTTACGGCAGTCTCTGTAATTTCTTACACTGTTTCCCTGTTGTTTTCGATATTCTTCGGACTTGCAAGTATTGAACTGGATTTTGCAGCATACGACATATACAATATCACGCGCGTGCTCTCAATAATTGAATATGCGATAATGCTCGCGGCAGTTTATCTTATAATATGTGAGCTGCGTAAGATGATAAAAATGTATCTTAGCGCCGACCCGGATGTCAGCGATAAACGTCTATTAGACATATATGCAGGTCAACAGCGCGAGCTTGACCGCAGATATGTAGTATGCCTCGTTATATTTGTAATTTCTTTTATCCTCAATATTGCATATGCTATAATGCGTGCTGAAATAGTCAACTATTTCCCACAGTTCTGGCTGATAATGCTGATAGTCACTGGTATCTGGTGGGTACTGCTGAAAAGCACTAACGATCAAATGTTTGATCAAATTGAGTATAAATATATGTGATCATATAATTTTGACCTATTATGAAAGGAACGTCAAATGAAAGATTTAATCAAGGAATTAAACGACCCTTCCGCTGAATACCGCGGACACCCATTTTGGTCGTGGAATGACAAGCTCGACCCTGAAATGCTGAGATGGCAGATAAGGGAAATGAAACGCGTCGGACTTGGAGGGTACTTCATGCACGCACGCGGAGGACTTATTACCGAATACCTATCCGACGACTGGTTCAATTGTATCAATGCCTGCGTCGATGAAGGCAAAAAAACCGGCATGGAGTCATGGAGCTATGACGAAAACGGCTGGCCAAGCGGTTTCGGCGGCGGAATCGTATCCGGAATGGGTGACCGCTATCACGTTCGCTGGCTCGTATGCAAGCCATACGACGGCACTACACCCGAAGGAAAGCTTCTTGGATTCTATGGTGTAAGCGACACCGAATCACGCTTCCTTGCAATGAAGATACGCGCTGCAAAAGCAGCAGCACGTCCGGATGAAAAGATATATTATGTAGTCCACGAAAAAAACCGTGACTATGTCGATATCCTCAATCCAGCAGTTGTAAAGGCATTCATTAAATGCACTTACGATGTATATTACAAAAAGCTCGGCAGTGATTTCGGCGGCGCTTCAATGCCGGGATTCTTCACCGACGAGCCGCAGTTTGCACGCTGCAAGATACCGTGGTCGTACATAATGCCTGAGGAATTCATGAAGACCAATGGATATACGGTCATTGACCAGCTCCCGCTGCTCTTCCTCGAGCGCAAGGGTTACGAAAAATTCCGTTTCGACTTCTGGAAAGTCGTAAATCGTCTTTATACAGAATCCTTCGGTAAACAGATATACGATTGGTGCGAGAAGCACAACTGCAAATTTACCGGACATGCAATGATGGAGGATAGCCTCTACTGTCAGATGGCTTGTACATCGGGCGTAATGCCGCTTTACGAATATATGCACATTCCGGGTATGGACTGGCTCTGCCGTGGTATAGCCTCGCCACTGATTCCTAAGCAAGTAGGCTCGGTCGCAAAGCAGCTCGGTAAGAAGCTTGTACTATCTGAGACCTTCGCACTCTGCGGCTGGGATGTAAGCTTTGAGGAGCTCAAATGGATAGCTGAGTGGCAATACCTCAACGGTATCAACTTTATGTGCCAGCACCTCGAAAGCTACTCTATACGCGGACTTCGCAAACGCGATTATCCGCCGTCAATGTTCTATCAATCACCTTGGTGGGATGATTATAAGGGATTCAACGACTATTTTGCAAGACTCGGAAAGCTGGTCGCTGATTCAAACGAGCAGGCTGATGTGCTGCTGATCCATCCAATGCACACTGGATACATAACATATAACGGCGGCAATTGCCCCGCAATACAGAAATACGACCGCGAGCTTTCGAATGCGCTCAACATTCTGTCCGGCAATCACATCGGCTACCATCTCGGAGACGAGTCGATCATTGCGTCCCACGGCTCGGTAGACGGAACAAGCTTCAAGGTCGGACTTTGCAGCTATAATACTGTAATGCTCCCGTCGATGATCACTATAGATGCTTCAACGTTTGCTCTGCTGAGTGAATTCATCAAGAACGGCGGTAAGGTATACTCGCTTGGTGAAAAGCCAACCTTAGTTGACGGTGCACCTTCTGACAAGCTTGCAGAGCTTATGAATAGCGTAGAAACTATCCCAGCATACGACAATGAGCTCACCGTAACAGCATTCACAAAGCTTGGAATCAAGAAAATCACTGTGTCCGGCAGAAATGGCGAGATAGGTTGCATTCACTGCCGTGTGAATCTGCTTGAAAACGGAAACAAGGTATACTTCTTCCAGAATCAGGACAGAGAGAACGGATATGATGCAAAGATCATTCTTGATACCGATAAGGCTACAGTCCGCGTTGATCTTGCCGATATGAATGTATACGCGACAGACTCGATAACACAGGACGGAAAGACTGTAATATTCCTTCACTTTGAGCCTATGCAGTCCTATACTATAGAAGCAGGCGATGAACTTCCGAAAATCACCGCTAAGAATAAACCAGCTCTCATACTCCCTCTCGGACGCAGCTGGAGCTATGACGGCGGCGACGACAACGCACTCACGCTTGACACCTGCCAGTACATCCTTGGCGATGGCAGTGAGTACTCAGAGCCATGTAATATTCTTGATGTCATGGAGCGTCTCCTCGCGGCTCGTGCAAACGACAAATTAAAGCTTCGCTTCACCTTTGAAGTTGACAGCGCAGCAAAGCTTAACGCAATGAAGAGCTTCAAGCTTGTATCTGAGCTAACGGATGATTTCAGTATCACTTTGAACGGAAAGAAATTAAGCTACGACGGAAGCTCGTGGTGGAAGGACAAGGCATTCAAGGCATTCGATGTACGCTCTGCTGTCAAATCCGGAATCAACGAGATAATCGTAGAAGGTTCGTTCTACCAACGTGAAAAGGTATATCAGGTACTGTTCGGCAAAAATGTGCTCGAAACTGAGCGCAACAAGCTCACATATGATACTGAGCTCGAGAGCCTTTACCTTGTAGGCGATTTCAGTGTATATTCAAAATCTGGCTACACAGAAGGACATCACCGTGCAACTATTACCGACGGCGGATTTGTTATAACTGACCGCACAACTGAATTCAACGGCGGCGAGCTTGTTAAGCAAGGATATCCGTTCTTCTCCGGCAGAATCAAGCTGTCGCAGAACATAAAGATAAAGAAATCCTACGGCAAACGAGTTGCTATAAAGCTGACAAAGCCATACTCGTCACTTGCTAAGCTCTACGTAAACGGTAAGTATGTAAAGACATTGATGTGGGCGGATTATTATGCTGAGATCAGCGATTTTGTAAAGCCTGGCAAGGAAGCTAAGATAACAATCGAGCTTATCATCGGCAACCGAAACCTGCTTGGTCCACACCACAATCCGGACTGCGAACCTTACGGAGTTGCGCCCAACAGCTTCTCACCGCACGGCAATTACTCGCCGTCAAGCTGGCGCGACCGCTACAGCTTCGTAAAAGTCGGAATCAACGAAGGCTGATCATTGAAATAATGAATAAAACAAGTGGCTGCCTGTGTATATAATCACAGGCAGCCGTTTGTCAGTATTCGATATTGCGGTCAAGACCATGGATGAATCCGTTCGAGTCGGCAGAACAAACATCGCCGCCTATCACTTTATTCTTGAAGATAAGTATGCTCACATAGACATCGCCTGAATAATCTGGATAGTTGGTTATTCTGTAGGTGTAACGCATAACGTTCTTTTTCATATACTTAGTGAGATCAAATCCCTGCTTTTTTTGAAGCTCGTTATAGCTTTGATACACCTTGTCAAATTCAGCCGGAATGGTCACCTCAGCTTCCTCAAGAGGCTGGGACTCGACCTCCCACCCGAACTGACGCAGAAATTCGATACGGTCATCAGCAGTTTTGATCTTATCAAATTTAACAGTCTCAACTGCTTCAAGCACGCTACTGCTGCTTGTCGGTTCTGCGCTCGGGATGAAGAACAGCAGCGTCACCAGTGCCAAGACCGCGAGTGTCGTCACCCCAAAAAATTTTAATGTACTTGCTCTGAGCGAATATATAAACATAACAATCCTCCTATTGCTTTGCTGCTGTTACAATATATTTCGCACAAGCCTGAATTATTCCATATTAAATTAAGGAATTGAAAATGTTAGATAATATAAAAAAACTCGCCGATAACTGCCCCTGCGGACATCATCACGACCTGCTGACTGATACTGCCGTAATTGGCAGTGACGCAACAAAAAAGCTCGCTGAATACGCAAATGAGCGCTACAAGCGCATTTTATTTGTATGCGACAATAATACCGCAAAATATCTCGATTACGCTGCAAGCGGGCTCATATACGCTGACGCAGTAATTTTGCGGCCTGATTCTCACGCCAACGAGATCGGAGTCGTACCTGTATTTGACCATGTAAAAAATAATGAACCATACGATTGTCTTATAGCATGCGGTTCGGGATCGATACACGATATCACCCGCTACTGCGCTGATAAGCTTTCACTTCCCTTCATCTCGTATCCAACCGCTGCAAGCGTTGACGGCTTCGTATCGACTGTTGCAGCTATGACATGGAATGGACAGAAGCTCTCAACTCCAGCTGCCCCTCCGGTAGCGCTGTTCGCTGACGATAATGTATACACCGACGCACCCGCTCGTCTTACTGCATCAGGTATCGGCGATATACTTGGAAAATACACCGCTCTCTGCGATTGGAAGATCGCCAATATCCTTACAGGCGAATTCATCTGCCCCGAGATATACGGCATAATGGAGAGTGCTCTCAGAAAACTTGAGGAGCTGCTTGAAGCTAAGGCATCCGGCAAAATCAGTGAAAATGATATAGATTACACGCATCTCGTCATGGAAAGTCTTGTGTTTGCTGGGCTGTCAATGCAGCTTCAGGGCAATTCGCGCCCAGCTTCAGGCTCTGAGCACCATATGTCGCACCTCTGGGAAATGCACCTGATAAATCAGCCGACAACCGCACTTCACGGCGAACAGGTCGGCGCTGCGTCGCTGATACTTGCGAATTTTTATCATAACAAGCTTGATGAAGGTTACAGCTTTAAACGCGATATAGACCTTGCTGCGACCTTTGACCGCAGCTACATCGAGCCGATATTCGGAGAGCTGACCGACGGAATACTCGCCGAAAACCTCAGTGACAACAAACTTGAAACCTCGTCACTCAACTTCAAAATCACTGACGAAGCAGCTGCACTCGCCAAGGCTGAACTTTCAAAGCTTATTGAACCGACAAAATTAGAACGATATCTAAAAATCGCTGGCGCACCGTCGACTCTTTCAGAATTATCGCTGCCAGACGATCAAGATTTCATCGAAAAATCGCTCGCATTTGCACCATATGTCCGCAAGCGTCTGACTCTTCTCAAAATTCTGTCCGCAAAATAAACTTTATCCCATCGAAATTTAACATAAATTTCGATGGGATCATCATTTCTAACAATGAAAAAGAGGATGGCGAATATACGTCATCCTCAATTAAATTATTTTGCAGCAGCCGGATCAAATGCAATGTACTGATAAAGAATTACATCGCCATCAGCAACAGCATTAGTATTAGCCTTACCTGAAGTGGGCTCTACATCGTTGATGTAGTACATCCAATAGTGCATGATACCATCAGCATCAGTGTAGTTTACATACTCCTGAATGTCCTTAATGGAATCCTCGCCGTCAGTGAGCACATACGAAATCTCATTCTTGTTGCAGGCTTCAATTACAGCTCCGAGAACGGTCGGTGTTTCAGCCTTGAATGTTATCTGAGTGTCGAGAACGGGCTCATCTGGATCGTCCGCGATGATTCTGACAGTTACTGTAACCTCCTGCTTTTCTACGCTTCCTTGGCAGGAAACAAAAGAAAGAGCAAGCAGTACACCGACTATCATCAAGGAAATAATGCGGGTTAGCTTCATTCGAGATTATCCTCCTGTTTAATAGTAAAGCGCCGACGTTCTGCCGTTTCGCTTATGTTTCTATTATACTATTAAACTTTCGATTTGTCAAGTCATTTTAGTATATTTTTAATATCAAACTATATTTATTTACAATCATTTGTGCATAATAGCAAATTAAGTCGATTTTTTTGTGCAAATTGAATCAATTGAGAATTATGACAGCGAGATTGAGATAAGCGCAGTAGAATATCCAAATGAGATACACTGACATTATGGCAGCAGTGATCAAGTATATGCGTGAAAAAAAGCATATAATAAAGAATGTGAGTATCAACATCATTATTATCGCTGCAAATGCCGCAAAGTATGCGCCTGCACCGAAGAACAGTGGATACCAGACAAAATTAAAGATCATCATAATAGTAAAAAACAACAGACCTTTGAATTTGTCGGCTTCAAGCGCACGCTCGCGTGAACAAGCTACAGCACCCGCTGAGCCGCCTATCAATATGTACATAACCGTCCATATTATAGGAAATATAAATGCGAATGGTGCTCCTTTGGGAAGCTTAAGCTCGCAGTATGCTTTAGCTGAACCACCTGCAATTGCACTTATAATACCGCACAGCAGTATGACAACTGCACCGGCAATGACGCATTTCATATCTATCCTGCAAAGTTCCGAACGCACGATACTGCTTATTCTACGTTTGACGCTGCGCTTGTTAGATTTAATAAATGACACAAAAATCACCTCACACAATTGTATGAGGTGATTTTTTCAATTATTCGTTCTGTTCACCGCTTGTATCATCAACAGATGTTTCATCCGCTGAAGTTTCAGCTCCTGAAGTTTCATCCCCAGTTGGTTCAACGGCAGTTGTATCGTCTGGCTCTGGCTCCTGTGGAATATCCGGAATAGGCTCTGGCTCTGGAATTGGTTCAGGCTCTGGTTCCGGCTCATGATGATGTTCCCAGCAATACCGATTATACGGATTGCCTTTCGTAGCTGAGTAGCCCGGGTAGGTTCCATCTGGATATAGTCCAATATAGAATGGAACATCGCTTGTAGTCGGCATTACTGTACCATCTGGCACGTTTCTATAGGTGTACTGAGCATCGGTTATCTTTATATTTGCCGGATACTCGCGGTCGATTTTAAGAAGTCCAACCTCCTTGACATTTCCTTCTGGGCAATATGGAGACGCTACAGCTCCAGTGACAGTATCGTATTTAACAAGCACATGGCAGTCACAATATTCACTCGGGAGTGTCGAGGCGGTAAAATAACCGATCTCGGCACGACTTCCACGTGGGTCAAGATAACATGCCTGAGTCATAAGCTTACCAGAATCCTTACAGTAGGTCGCAGTTCTGACACCGTCGGCAAGCTCGAAGGTTTCAAGCGGTTGTCCGCTTGTGAAGTACTTCTGATGCAGCTTTGTCATAACTCTGTCCCAAACTGTGATAGTTGGGTTGAATGCTACTGTACCGATACTCTGCGGCGTTTCATAACCGAACCATGTTCCGCAAAGCAGATACGGTGTATAACCGATGAAATAACGGTCGTTGTCGCTTGCAGTCGTACCCGTCTTTCCGGCAACGTTGACGCTATTTTTAAGTGTACATACCTTCGCTGTACCACTGGTAACGACGTTTTCAAGCATTTTTGTCATAATCGACGCAGTCTGTTCACTTATTACAACATAACTTTCAGCCTTGTTTTCAAGCAGTATATTACCATTAGCGTCAAGCACATAAAGCCATGTACGCGGTTTATTGTATACTCCATCGTTAGCAAATATCTGATATCCCGCCGTAATTTCAAGTGTCGTAAGACCATAGCTCATAGCTCCAAGTGCGAGCGGTGCTAAGTCCTTATCAGTCAATGATTTTCCACCGCCGACCTCTTTATATTCAAGGAAGCTGTGCATTTGAAGCTTATCGTGAACGAACTCAAATGAACGATCTACTCCAAGCTCTTCTAATATGCGCATTGCAACTGTATTTACTGAGCGAGTAACAGCGTCATTTACAGTAGTAAGTCCGTTGTATACCTCAGGCAGGTTCTTAGGATAAGCGACCGGATAGTTATGCTCAGTGTCATTTGCGGCGTAGTTGAACCACAACGGTGTATCATCGTATACCGAGCCGTAGGTTATAAGTCCATATTCGAGCGCAGGTGCATATACAGACAGCGGCTTTATAGATGAACCTGGTGAGCGTGTAGATTTAGTCGCATGGTTTTGCAGTAGGTCACCCTTTTTTTCATATCGGGCACCGACAATACCGAGTACATCGCCGGTTTTGGGATCCATTACGACCATAGACGACTGCGGTTGGATCGCATTATTCGTTTTAGGGAAGTTCGAATCGTCGAGATAAGCTTCCTCCATTACCGACTGTACCTCTGGGTCTTGCAGCGTAACTATCGACAGACCACCGCCGTACAAAATACTATACGCCATTTTGGTCGTATAGCCTTTTTCCTCTATAAGCTGATTTACAACCTCAACAATAACTTGGTCAGTGTACCACGAGTGTGATCCGGTTACAACATCTGATGCTCGTCTTTGATAATCGAGTACAAGCTCCTTTTCATATACTTCATTATATTCAGTCTCATTTATATATCCCTGTTCAAGCATACAATCAAGAATATATTGACGGCGTTCTTTATTTTTTTCAGGATTTTGTACAGGGTCATAGCGAGTAGGGGAATTGGTTATGCAAGCAATGGCAACACACTCTATCAAATTAAGTTCACTTACATCTTTATTAAAATAAGTATAAGCTGCCGCTTGTACTCCAATACAGCCTTGAGACAGAGGTATATTATTCAAATATATCTCCATTATCTGCGTTTTATCAAGCTTCTTTTCGAGATTCAACGCACGCAGTATCTCCTGAATCTTTCGCTGCGGCGTATAATCGTTATCTTCTGTGATATTTTTAATTGTCTGCTGAGTTATAGTCGATCCGCCAAAGTTTGAGCGTATCGGTATAAAATAATTGAATATCGCACCGGCAGTTCTCCACCAGTCGACACCATTGTGACTCCAAAAACGCTTGTCCTCAACTGCCACAAATGCGTTGACAAGATTTTTAGGGATCTTAGTGTAATTGACCCAGATACTATTCTCAGTACCATACAACCGCTGATCTTCAAGCTCTATCATATTACCTATACGGTTCTCGCGGTCGGTATAATCCATATAATATACACGCGTAGTCTGGCTTGTATTTACCGCCTCAAACAGCGACAAATCGACCTCAGGGTCAATGTAGTTCTTGACATAAACCGCAAATACCGTACCCACGATTATTCCGGTTATCAGGCAGACAAGCATTACTGTAAGAATAATATTGAGTATATACGAGAATACACGCCCGACTACCTTTCCGGCGAGCTTTCCTGAATCTGCCACCTCACTTGACCAGTTCACCTTGTCCCGCGAGTTCGGCTTTCTCACTTTTTTGTTCAATTTCAGAATTTCCCTTCCTGAATTTATTTTCAATGTTTAGACGAAAATTACCTCTGATGTGTTCTCTTAATTATAGCTCAAAATTGTGAATATTTAGTGAATTATCCACGTTTAGAGCACTAAATCGAGAATTTTTACAATTCTGCGGCAATGTGAATCACTTTTGAACGATATCGGTATGATTTTCAGGTACGGCAGTTTCGACCACATGACGCTCTGACGCATGACCTATTACATATCCAAGGAAGATTATTAAGAGTCCGATAAGTATTCCGCCAAAGTCAAGTCCAAGCGATAGATGTATCGCGTCACTATCCGCAACAAATGTCTTGACCAGCAAATAGTTATAAAATCGGCGTGCGAACAAAACAAACGTATATCCTACCATCACTGATAAGCCAATGTATATCGTGTAACGCGCATTTTTGAGATTATATGGCGCACCGTTTGCAATATTCTTCATCAGCTGCGATAAAAAGAGCGATACTGGTGCCATCATACAGCAGAAAGCCGCTATCATGATAAGCTCAGCGTATATGACCGTCTTGATGTCGGCAAGCTTGACTGCTTCATATGCTGTGTCGATACGTATGCCGTTTCCGATGAAGATAGAGTAGTAATCGTGACCATGCAGCGTCATAAGCGGAGGCAGCATGATTTTTTCCACAGATGTGTTGACTAAGAATATTATCAAAGCGATAATTCCACATAATACCAAACCAGCGATAAACAGATAATATAGGATCTTGAATATCGGCGCGCCGATCTTTGACAGTACCGAAACCATGCGATACTGGCTGCGGTTCTTTTTACTTACATTGTTTTCGACTTCCATATTTACCTCCAATTATTTTATTTCAGCACAACATTATCATCGCCGAGCAGCCTGCGAAGCTCGGAAACAACAAGCGGAGTCGCCATAAGCCGAACGTTATTCATACGTACATACTCCGACTTTGACTTGTCGTAAAACACGACCTCAACATCTCCCTCGCAGAATATTGCCGCAAGGTTAGCTGCCTTCTTGAATCCACGGTCGCTCTCATCAGCATACTCAACACGAAGGAATATTCGCTTTGGACGTATCTGCTGAGCTTGACCGATATATGCAGCCCTCTGCACTGTCGCTGCTTGTACTGGCATTGACTGCTGTACATGGACTGATATTCTGCCGGATTGTATCGGCTGCTGTGTTATTTGTGGGTTGACTGGCTGAGGCGTATTCTGCGGCTGAGATTGTGTCGGCTGTCCACCTCTGCGATAATTCTGTGCAGTCGGAACAAGCGAATTATCATTAAACCGTGAATTGTCATCGAGCATAAGCACAAACTGCGCAAGCAGCTTCGGTGCTTCATCATCCCGAAGGGACAGCTGTCCAACGATACACAGCGCAGCTTCATTTGTAAAATATGCACTGTACTGCTCAAACACCTTTGGAAATACAAGCACTTCGATCTCGCCGTAATTGTCCTCGAATCCGACAAATGCCATCTGCGCGTCATTCTTTGTAGTTTTAAGCTGACGCTTTGTCACTATGCCGCAGACTGTGACCGTCTGCTTATCCGAAAAGCTAACGTCAGACTTTGCGTCCTCTGAAAAAGCGAGCAGGATATCATTTATTGCCGTCGGCGCGATTTTTGCAACGTGCTTTGAATAGTCTTCAAGCATATGTCCGGAAAAGTATATTCCCGAGCACTCCTTTTCAAGTCTTAGCTTCTCACGGAAGCTTAATTCTGGAATATCTGGGAATTTGAATCCCTCCGGCTTCTCGATAATATCGCTCGCCTGTGAAAATAGATCAAGCTGTCCAGCGACATTTGTACGGCTGCGTCCTTGATAATGTTCGATTATCTTCTCAAATGACAGCAGCAGCTGGCTGCGGTACACACCGAGATTATCGAAGGCACCGCTCTTGATAAGTGCCTCTATTTGACGCTTGTTCATCTCCTGCGCACCGGCAGCGGCATACATTCGCTCGACAAATTCTTCAAACGATTCAAACGGCTTATTACCGCGCTCAGCGATAATTCGATTCACAAAACCTTCTCCGATATTTTTGAGTGCCAGCAATCCGAAACGGATATACTTATCTTTTCCGTTGGCGTAGGCATGGAAATACGGTCCGCTTTCGTTTATATCAGGCGGAAGGATACGGATATTATATCGGGTACATTCAGATACATACTCGGCGGTTTTTGCTGCGCTTCCCATAACAGAAGTCATCAGCGCCGCAAGATATTCGCATGGGTAATGACTCTTGAGATAAGCGGTACGATATGCAACGATCGCATATGCAGCGGCGTGGCTCTTATTGAAGGCATAGCTTGCAAAGCTCGACATTTCGTCGAACAGCTTATTTGCCACCTCATCGGAAACGCCGTTGTTTCTTGCACCTTCGACAAAAACTATACGCTCACGCTCCATCTCATCGACCTTTTTCTTGGACATTATGCGGCGCACAAGGTCAGCTTGTCCGTATGAATATCCAGCGACCGTCCTGCATATCTGCATAACTTGCTCCTGATATACGATACATCCGTATGTGACATCAAGTATCGGTGCAAGCAATGGAGTTAAATATTTGATATTAGAGCGCTCACGACGATTTTCAATATATTTCGGTATTGAATCCATAGGTCCCGGACGATAAAGTGAAATCGCGGCAATAATATCCTCAATGCAGTCAGGCCTCAGTCCAGTCAACATTTGACGCATTCCGCCAGATTCAAGCTGGAATACTCCGTCAGTATTTCCGGCAGATATCAGTTCATATGTTTCCTTATCATCAAGTGGAAGTCTATCGACCGCGAAATCGGGCTTATATTCGCGTATCTGACGCTCTGTATCCGAGATGATAGTTAGATATCGCAGCGCAAGAAAATCGAATTTAAGCAGTCCGAGCTTAGCGACCGTATCCATATCAAACTGTGTAACAGGCATACTGCTGCCCGAAGAACCGCCGTTGAGTGCCAACGGAACATATTCGTGTACCGGACGGTCGGTTATAACAACTCCGGCAGCGTGAGTTGATGAGTGACGCGGCATTCCTTCAAGCGCTCTTGAAGTATCGATCAACCGCTTAACCTGCTCGCTTGATTCGTACATTTCTCGCAGCTCGCGGCTTTCCTTAAGCGCAGTATCAAGCGTCATATCAAGCGCATGAGGTATGCACTTTGCTACTGAGTCTGTTTCAGAATATGACATTCCGAGCGCACGTCCGACATCACGTACGACCGCGCGTGCCGCCATCGTTCCAAATGTCACGATCTGCGCAACGTGGTCATCGCCGTACCGCTCGCGCACATATTCGATGACTTCATCACGGCGATTATAGCAGAAATCTATATCGAAGTCAGGCATACTTACACGCTCAGGATTAAGGAATCGCTCGAACAGCAGCTCGAAATGCAGCGGGTCGAGATCAGTGATTTCAAGCAAAAATGCAATAAGACTTCCCGCACCTGAACCTCGTCCAGGCCCTACTGGAATTCCGTTTGACTTTGCATAACCGACAAAATCCTGCACAATGAGGAAATATTCTGAATATCCCATTTTAATTATGACTGAAAGCTCATACTCTATCCGTTCACGATATTCGCTCTCTGGGTGCTTATCGGTAAATACGATACGTCCAGTATCAACGCGGCGTTTTAAGCCTCTCTCAGCAAGACTTCGCAGATAATCGTCAGGAGATGAGCCATCATTCGGCTTGAAGGCTGGCAGGTACAGCTTTGAAAAATCAAAGTCGAAATTGCATTTTTCAGCTACCTTAACCGTATTCGCTATCGGACTTCCGAGCGCGTCTCCATCGAGATATCCAAACAGCTTCTCCATCTCGTCGGTAGTTTTATAGTAGAATTCGTCGGTCTCGAAACCGATCGGTCTGCCGTCGGTTATCACGCTGTTAGTCTGAATGCACATAAGTATAGCCTGGCTGTCAGCATCCTGTCGGCGGAGATAATGTGCGTCGTTTGTCGCCACCATCGGTATCGAAAGTTCGTGCGAAAGACGCACTATACCGCTATTGACGCGCTTCTGCTCCTCGATTCCATGATCCTGTAATTCGAGATAATAGTCATCGCCGAACAGCTCCTTCATCTTCATAGCGTGCTCACGGGCTGCGTTGTAATCGTCATTCATCAGCGCGCGCGGAACGGCTCCAGCAAGGCAAGCGGACAATGCTATCAAGCCTTCATGGTGCTTTTCAAGCAGCTCCATATCTATTCGCGGCTTTGAATAAAATCCCTCAGTGAACGCTTTTGTCACCATATAAATGAGATTTTTATAACCGACTTCATTTTTTACAAGCAGCACAAGATGATAACTTGAACTATCCTCATTATGGTTTTTATCGAAGCGGGTACGACGGGCAAGATATACCTCGCAGCCGATTATAGGTTTGATTCCCTCAGACTTGCAGGCTTTATAAAAGTCTACAACACCGTACATTACACCGTGGTCAGTTATAGCGCAGGCGGTATGTCCGCACTCTTTCGCACGCTTAGGTATATCGGCAACGCGGCAAGCACCATCAAGCAAGCTGTATTCGCTGTGTAAATGCAAATGAACAAAGTCAGACATACGTATATTACCTTTCGATTATTTTAATAATTTTAGCTATTCTCAATCAATTTTATAAGTGAAGATTTAAAATCCTCGTCCTGCGATCTTGTACGCTTTGGCGGTCCCTTTAATCGTCCGCCAGAACGACGTATCTTTTTCGCAATATTGCGGGATTCGAGCAAACCGGATATATTTTCATCGGTTATTATAAGCCCATTCTGAGTAATAGGACGCGAGCGCTTGGCAAGGCAAAGCGCAGCAAGCCCGTAGTCTTGTGTTACGACTATATCTTCAGGTTCAGCGCGGTTTACAAGCGCAAAATCTGCACTGTCCGCGCCAGTCGATACGGTTACCGTTTCTATATCCGAATAATCGAAAATGTGCGCTGTATCACAGAAAAGTATGCACTTTATTTTATATTCCTCAGCGATTTTCAAGGTCAGCCGTGTAACCGGACAGCCATCCGCGTCAATAAGTATCCTCATATAATTATGATTTCCATTCGACTATCTTCTTCAATCGGTGATTCACGCCTGATTTAGTTATTGGCGGATCATGAAGAGCCGCAAGCTGCGACAAAGTGGCATTATCATTTTCAAGCCGCAAATAAGCGGTCTGACGGAGCTCGTCCGGCATACGTTCAAGCTCTCCGCTCGATATAAGTGCATTTATCGCCGATATCTGGTCAACCGCCGCCGCGACCGTCTTTCCAAGATTTGCAAGCTCACTGTTTGCAATGCGATTTGCGTCGCTGCGAATTTCGCGCTCGATTTTCTTATTCATTATTGTAAATGCAGCGTTATTCGCTCCGATATATGCAAGAAAATTTTCAATACTTTCGCTGTCCTTATAGTAGAGTACATTTTCATTCTTGCGAATCATACGCTTAGGCTCAAGTTCAGCTTCAGTCAGAAGCGCAGCAAAATTGTCGGCAAGCTCATTTGAAGACATACTCATCTCAAGATGATAGCTCTTGTCCGGGTCAGTAAGCGTTCCAGCCGATAAAAACGCGCCACGGATGAACGCCGTCTCACAGCTGGGACATCGGAAAAGCTCACGCTTTATGCTTGTCTCCGGCTCATCAGACGCATATTTGAACGCCGTAAACAAACGCTCAAGCTCCTTTTTCTGCGGCAATGTTATCTTGCAGCTTCTGCGTTCATCTTCATCACCGCTCTTTTTATCGGTAATATAGAGGTTGCCAGTAATATTATATAAATTATCAAGCCATTTTATTGTAAGCTCGGCAAGTGGAACGCAGGTCGTAACAAGCTTACATTTCTGACGTGTAAAAACGCCAGCCATACATAAAATCCCATACAGCTCAGCTCGTCGGCAACAGTCATGCTTCAGCGCCTCCGACTGCGTAACAAGCGAAGCCTTTGTATCATGTGCAAATGACATTACATTTTCCTAAATATTATTTTAAATATTATTTGTTGATATCGCGATGAATCGTGATAGTGCGGTATCCTATCTTACGTATGTGCGATGCGAGTGCTTCTGATATCGCAACTGAACGATGTTTTCCGCCCGTGCAGCCTATCGCGATTATAAGCTGAGACTTGCCTTCATGCGAATACAGCGGAAGCAGGAAATCCGCCATATCATAAAGCTTATCAGTGAAGTCGTTCGTCTCCTTATGCGAGAAAACAAAGTCACGAACTGGCGCTTCAAGTCCGGTGTGCTCCTTAAGTTCCTCATAATAATAAGGATTCGGGAAACAGCGCACGTCAAACACAAGGTCAGCCTCAACAGCCGCTCCATGCTTGAAACCAAACGACATGCAAGTTACAAACAGCTCATGTTCAGCTCCGGTCTGAACTATTCCCGATATCTTATCCTTCAACTGTCCCGATTCGAGCTTAGTCGTATCTATGACAAAATCCGCGCGAAGCTTTGCAGGCTCGAGCAGCTCACGCTCGAGCTTCAACGCCTCAGTTATGCTTATATTCTTAGCGGCAACAAGCGGATGTGCGCGGCGTGTAAACTTATATCTGTTAATTATAACATCGTCGGCGCACTCCATAAATATTGTACGACATGATATTTTTTGCAGCTTCATTTCGTCGAGCCGCGCAAACAAAGTGTCAAACTCCACCTCGCCGCGTATATCGACAACGAACGCCACCTTTCCTTGCTTGCCCGGTGTTGACGTGTATATCTCTGCAAATTTCGGGATCAGCTGCGCCGGCATATTGTCAATACAATACCAGCCGAGATCCTCAAGCGTATTCGCCGCCTGCGATTTTCCTGCACCGGACATACCGGTAATAATTAAAAATTCCACTTTCTTACTTCCTCTTTCCCGAATTTAATTTGGTCAGCTTCTCGGGATGTATCTGACCTCGCACTCTATCGTCTTTCCAAACTTTTCAAATATCGTTTCTTTTACTATATCAATCAAATCAAGCACATCACAGGATGTTGCACCGCTGCGGTTTACTATAAATCCAGCGTGCTTCTCTGAGACCTCAGCGCCGCCTACACTCCGTCCCTTTAATCCGGCGGCTTCAATAAGCTGCGCAGTTATGAAACCATCACCACGCTTAAAAACGCTTCCGGCACTTGGCAAATCGAGCGGCTGCTTATCACGGCGGCGTGACATATAATCGTTCATTTTGGCTTCGATCTCAGCTTTATCGCCGTGTTGCAGATGGCAATCGACCGACAGAATAATGCGATTGCCTTCCATATATGCACTGTGTCGGTACGCAAATTCATGCTCTCCGCCAGTATACGCGCCAATTTCGCCTGTGTCTGTGTCGAACCAACGGCTCGAGACTACAACGTTCGACATCTCACCGCCATAAGCTCCAGCATTCATGAATACTCCGCCGCCAACGGTTCCGGGAATGCCATAAGCAAACTCAAGACCGGTCAACGACAGCTTAGCCGCACTGGAAGCAAGCTTTGTAAGCGGAAATCCCGCCTCTGAAGTAAGCGTTAAGCTATCACCAGATACTTCGAACTCCCGCATCTCCGACAAAATTATTACAACACCGTCAAATCCATTGTCATCTATAAGCACATTGCTTCCGTTTCCAAGCACAATATATCTCTCGCTGCGTATCTCATTAAGGACAAATACAGCCTCGTCTGCATTTTTAGGAAACACAACAAGTTCAGCCGCACCACCTATGCGAAAACTCGTATAGCCTGCAAGCGGCAGCCCCTCGGCGCATTTGATTCCCTGACTTGTGAATAAGTTAGAAAGACGGGCGTATTTCATAATAAATTCTCCTCATATGAAAATAAAACTACAGCAGCAAAGCCCTAATATCATCATAGCTTTTTGCAGTGTACAAAGGAACTATATCCGACTTCGAAATATCACCGTGAGGTAAATATAACATAGTATCAATCCCGGCATTGATTCCTCCAGCTATATCTGAGCTAAGTGAGTCACCGATCATTATCGAGCTTGCACGCCGATCTTCTCCGATATGTGCAAATACATAATCAAAATATGCCGTCATCGGCTTAGGCGCGCCAGCGTCCTCTGATACAAATATATCCTTGAAATATCTGGATATTTCAGACGCAGCGAAACGTTTCTTTTGGACACGCGAAATTCCGTTAGTAAGAATATACATATCATACTTTTCCGATAGCTCACGGCACAATTCGAGCGCACCGTCAAGCAGCATTGGACACTCGGCAAGCGCGTCGACATACTCGCTGTTGAATCGCTTGCCATCCGACTCAGTATATCCATTATCGAGCGTTTTCAGAAAGGCAGTAAATCGCTCTGCCTGTAAAAAATCCTTTGTTATCTCTCCGCGCCCGAAACGCTCCCAAAGCTTTGCATTTATCGATTTGTATGCTTCAAAATCGGCATTTGTATATTGTATGCGGTTATTGTTCATAACTATTCCGAAAGCCGTTAGCTCGGCAGTATCGAAATCGAACAGCGTCATATCCGCGTCAAAAAGTAAGGTAGTGTATTTCATAATTTCTCATTTATCATCTCACGCGCGGTTTCAAGCAATCGGTCAGTAATATTTATTCCGCCCATTATACGTGCAACTTCTCTAACTCGTCCTTCGCTGTCAAGCGGCGTTATACTCGTCGATACTCTGCCGTCTACCTCGCGTTTTGCGATAAGACAGTGATTATCAGCAATCGCTGCGATTTGCGCGGAGTGCGTCACGCATAGTACCTGCATATTCGAGCTCTCCGACTTTGCAAGCTCGCGCAGCTTTATTCCTATCTTCTGTGAAGTCTTTCCAGATACTCCAGTGTCGACCTCATCGAATATCAGCGTGCTTATCGAATCGCGATTGGCAAGTACGCTCTTGATCGCAAGCATTATTCTTGAAAGCTCACCGCCGGACGCTATCTTTGCAAGCGGCTTCAGCGGCTCTCCGCGGTTAGTGGAGATCAAAAACTCCACGTCGTCAAGTCCGCGGCGTGTATATGCGTCGTCGCTGTCAGCACGCCGTGTTATCCCAGCCGAGAAGGTTACTCCCTTCATGTCAAGATACGCCAGCTCCTCAATTATCCGCTCTTCAAGCTGTTTCGCTGCCTCAGAACGACGTTCGGAAAGCTCATCCGCCTGTGCGGCAAGGATAGGCAGCAGCTGAGCACGTTCATTTATATAATCAGTCAGCCGTTCCTCCGAAAGCTCAATAGTTTCAAGCTCACCTTTGGTTTTGGATAAAAATGCAAGAACATCTTCAATTGTATCACCATACTTGCGCTCAAGCTTTGAAATCTCATCCAGACGCGTTTCAAGCTTATCAAGCTGTGCAGTAGGGTCATCTATAGAATCATCGGCAAACGCCTGCGCCGTCAGTGCGATATCCTCGAGCTCATACGTCAGCGCCTCGAGCCGCGCCGACAGCTCCTCCGCGTCAGGAATGACAACCGACAGAGCATCCAGTGCCCGCATTGAACGACGTACCTTATCAAGCGCCGCTGTTCCTTTTTCATTCTGATAGAGTGCAGAATATACCGAACGCGAAAGCTGATTTATCTTCTCGCTGTTTTGCAGCTTTGCACGCTTCTTCATCAGTATTTCTTCTTCGTTCGGCTTTAATTTTGCCGCTTCTATTTCATCTATCTGGAATTTCAAAAATTCAATACGCTGAGCCTTTTCACGCTCATTCCGGCTCAACTCCGAAATGCGTCGGTTCAATTCGCAGAGCTTTTCGTAGTTCTTCGTGTATTCGCCAAGCTCGCTCGAAAGTCCGGCGTATTCATCAAGATATACTATATGATTCTCCGGTTCAAGCAATATCATGTTGTCGTGCTGACCGTGGATAGCGATAAGCTGCTTCGCGGCTTCTCGTTCGAGTGACAGCGGAATTACTCTGCCATTTACGCGCGCAGTCGATTTTCCGGAAGTTGTAATCGTGCGTGAAAGCATGATAAGCCCGTCCTCGTCCGGCGATATACCAAGCTCACAGAGCTTTGAAGCAGTCGATTCTGGAAGCTCACTGAAAAGTGCTGAAACCTGTGCGCTGTCCTCTCCGCTGCGGATAAGGTCACGCGACTGCTTTGCTCCAAGTATTAAGTTTATGCTGTCGATTATTATTGACTTTCCCGCACCAGTTTCTCCGGTCAGCACCGTAAATCCATCTGAAAAATCTATATCCGCTGATTTTATAACCGCTATATTCTCAATGTGAAGTGACGAAAGCATTCTATCACCGTCCTTTCGGTAGCTTTAATTATTGTCCTACAATGTCTCTTAAATCTGAAATAAGCGAACCCGCTGCTTCGTTTGTGCGCATTACAATAATGATCGTATCATCTCCTGCAACGCTTCCGACTATATCATCGCGTCCCATCGAATCTATCGCTGCGGCTGCACCCTGAGCCATTCCAGCGCAGGTCTTGACAACAACAATATTATTTGCGCTGTCAACGCCTGTCACCGTTTCTATAAGCAGATTGCGAAACTTTGTGCTGATCGTATTTTCCTCATGATGCGGGAGAGCATATTTATATTTGCCGCCCGCTCCCGCGACCTTAATAAGCTTCAATTCACGTATATCGCGTGATATAGTCGCCTGAGTGACCATGTACCCCTTGCTTCTGAGTCGCTCAGACAGATCCTCCTGCGTTTCGATTTCATTATCACTGATAAGAGTTATAATTTCATTCTGTCGGTTATACTTCATTATAAACCTCTCTTCTTTATATATTAGACCTTCTCTGCCATTTTGCGGCGCATTATCTCATAAAATCCGCCATCCTTGAGCCTCAGAAAGCTTACTGTAAGCTTTGATTTATGAATTCTTACGCTTTCACCATAGTTTAGTTCAAACGTCTCGCAGCCATCAAGACTGAGCCATAGGTGCATTTCGCGGCTGCTGACATTTTTCATTTCGAGAACTGAATCAGCAGAAAATACTATCGGAACTGCGCTCAGCGAATGTGTACATATCGGAGTGACCATTATCGCGTCCATGCACGGGTCGACCACCGCGCCGCCAGCAGACAGCGAATATGCCGTCGAACCTGTGGGAGTAGATGCGATAAGTCCATCTGCATGATATTTATTTACAAGCTTCCCGTCGCAGGTAAGCTCTATTTCCACAAGCCTGAATATTGACTCGCCGCCGAGCACCGCATCGTTGAGTGCAAATGCGCTTCTGTCTCCGAGGTCGGCTTCAAGCATCATTCGGGTCTCTACCTTGTACTCATCACGTATGAGCTTTTCAAGCAGTTCGAGCTCATTTATCTCGATCTCTGCCATATATCCGACTCTGCCGAGATTTATCCCAACGATCGGAATACCGTTCGGCGCACATCGCCGTGCTGCCTTTAATATCGTACCGTCGCCGCCGAGTACAATCATCGCTTCTGAATCACGAAAAAGCTTCTTATCAGATACAAACTCAACTCCACTGAGAACATCTGCGCCAACCGATGATAGCAGCATATCTTTATTTATAATATCAATATAAACTTTAACCTTACCATTCAGCGCGGCAATAACCGCCGCAGTACCGCCGAACAGCAAGTCTTTGTCCGCATTCGGATAAATTCCGATGGTTTTCATACTAAGAACCACCTCTCTGTCAAAATTATATCCATGTCAATTATATACTACCGATTCAATGACAGCTGTATCAAATCCGCCTATACTGTCAAATCCGGCAAGGTATTCGCGGTTTCCGTCACCGCCCTCAATCGGTGAAACTGTGAGTCCGAAGCAATGCAGTCCGCATAGCTCCGCGCTCATTAGCACACGCTTTATTACCTCGGTATGTACTCGCCTGTCTTTAACGATTCCATTTTTGCCTATATTCGAACGTCCGGCTTCAAACTGTGGCTTTATAAGCGCGATAAATCTACCATCAGGTTTCAATATGCGCCTTACCGCCGGAAAAATCAGCGTGAGTGAAATAAACGAAACATCGCACACTGCAATGTCACAGATACCGCCGATAGTGTCAGGCTCAAGATAGCGCGCGTTCAGGCTCTCATACGATATCACACGCGGGTCGGCTTCAAGTTTAGAATCAAGCTGAGAACGTCCAACATCGACCGCGCGGACTCGCTTTACTCCACGCTGCAGCAGGCAGTCGGTAAATCCCCCGGTTGAAGCGCCAATGTCAACTGCGTCAAGTCCATTTACGTCTATTTTAAAGCAGTCGAGTGCCCGTTCGAGCTTTAACCCACCGCGGCTAACATATGGAAGAATGTCACCTGTAATTTTTATATCCGGCGGCGTGAGCTCATCTATTTCGAACGCAGGCTTTGTTACAATACTTCCATTGATCAATACATTCCCAGCTGATAACAGTTGTTTTGCAGCCTCACGGCTCTTAGCATAGCCGTTTTGCGCGAGATACTTATCAATACGCATAGCAATTAAAATGTTGGAACGACTATCGGGATGAATATTCCGAATATCGCACCTACGAGCACCTGAAGCGGAGTGTGACCTATAAGCTCCTTCAAATTCTTGTCGAGATATCTGGTTTCTCCGGTCGAAATGTCGTGAACGATCTGATTTAATACCCTCGCCTGTTCGCCAGCGGCACGTCGTACTCCGGCAGCATCATACATGACTATAAACGCAAGCACAAACGCTAGTGCAAACTGCACTGAATTGGTGCCGCAGAGCTTTCCGGTAGCTACGACCATCGAGCATACAGTAGCTGAATGTGAGCTCGGCATTCCACCGGACGACATTATTACTGCAAAATTGAATGAATGATTTTTTACAATGTATGCAACACATTTGATAAACTGTGCGCCAAACCATCCAATAAACGCGCATACCAGCACGTAATTTGTGAAAATTCCGATTGCATAATTCATTATTATTAGATTATCCCCTACTTATTGCGTGAAAGCAGATATTTTGCAAGCTCGATCAACGTCTCTGCTCCTTCACATCCGCCCACTGCGTCGATCGCCATATCGGTGAGACGCATAGCATAGTCGCGTGCTTCATCGATCGTCATTATAGTTGCAAATGTAGTTTTTCCGCTGTCAGCGTCGCTTCCTATCGGCTTGCCGAGCACAGCCTCGTCACCGATAACATCAAGAATATCGTCGACCACCTGAAATGCACGACCGAGTCCGAGCGCATATTTTTCAGCCGAAACGATAAGCGACTCAGATGCGCCGCCAGCATAGCAACCGAGCAGAGCTGCACATCGAATCAATTCGCCGGTCTTCAGCGATTGCAGTCTTTCGAGCGTATCCATACCGAATTTCTGCTTCTCACCTTCAAGGTCAAGCACCTGACCGCCGATCATTCCAATAGCTCCAGCACAGCGTGCAAGCAAATTTACAGCCATGCAGTTGGTTTTATCGGATACAAGCAAATTTGATGACGCGGTTTCAAAAGCCTTAGTGAGCAATGCGTCGCCTGCAAGCAATGCGTTTGCCTCTCCGAACTTCTTATGGCTCGTCGGCATTCCGCGGCGCAAATCGTCGTTATCCATACACGGCAGGTCATCGTGTATGAGTGAATATGTGTGTATCATCTCGATAGCACAGGCATACGGAAGTGCGCCTTTTTCCGCATTATCAGCGTCACCACCGTTTTCGATCGCTGCGAGCCGTGCAAATTCAAGCACTAAAAATGGGCGCAGCCTTTTTCCGCCGGCGAGTAGGCTATAGCGCATAGCGTCAAATATCACACCGAATTCAGGGTCTGTATCAGAAACATATTTGAGCAGCTCTGCTTCAACAAGCTCAGCGCGTTCCTTTAAAATTTCAGTTATATTCATTTCACTATTCCTAAATTAAATTTAATTCTGAGTTGGGATAAAATCCTGCTCACCGACCTTGCCATCCTCACCACGGACAAGTATCTTGACCCGCTGCTCGGCATTGTCGAGCTTGCCGGAACAGAGCTTGACAAGCGAAACGCCCTCTTCGAATAATGCCAATGACTCATCAAGCGGCGCGTCACCATTGTCGAGTGTGTGTACTATCTCCTCGAGCCTCGCAAGTGCAGCCTCAAAAGTAAGCTCGGGGTCTACTATCTTTTCGTTCATTCAGCGCTATCCTCCATTATATCAATCGCTTCACCGACGACGCTTCCGTCAACCGTGCGAAACGTAAACTTATCTCCGTGTTTAATCTGCTTCACACTTTTTATAAGTCTGCCGGACTCTGAGAACACCGCCGAATACCCGCGCGAAATTACCGACATCGGATTCAGCGCCACAAGCGAGGCAGTGAGCGACACGAAGCTCTCACGCTTATTCGAAAGCTTAAGCTTCATCTTACTCTCAAGCTCACTCGACAATGACAGCAGCGCCATACGCTTATCATCAATAAAATTCTGCGGCGAAGTCAGCGCACGGCTTTTTGCAAGTGAGTCAAGCTCGCTGCGGCTCGCATTTAATTTTTTTGTAAGCGATAACTCCATGCGTCCGACGATATTGTGTATCTTTCGCTTCAATTCAAGCGAATCCGGCACCGCGAGCTCAGCAGCCGCTGAAGGTGTAGGTGCGCGAACATCGGCGGCAAAATCACATATAGTGAAGTCGATCTCATGACCGACCGCCGATATTACCGGAATACGGCTCGCAGCTATAGTGCGCGCGAGATTTTCGTCATTGAACGCCCATAGATCCTCAATTGAGCCTCCGCCGCGGCCTATTATTATCACATCAACATTCGACATAGTGTTAAAATATTTCACCCCAACTGCAAGCTGCTTTGCCGCCTCATCACCTTGAACAAGTGACGGAAACAGCGTCAGCTTAGCGAGCGGAAAGCGGCGCTTAGTGATGTTTATCATATCGCGTATCGCAGCTCCTGTGGGCGATGTAATAATACCGATACGTGTCGGTATTTTAGGAAGCGGACGCTTATTTTGGGGAGAAAACAGTCCCTCGGCTTCAAGCTTGCGTTTCAGTTGCTCAAAAGCGATATACAATGCACCAACGCCGTCTGGCTCCATGTTATCGACATATATCTGATATTGCCCTGAGCGTACAAACGCCGACACTCGTCCGTGGACGATCACTTTCATGCCGTTTTCTGGCAAGAATTTCAGCTTCGACGCAGCACTTTTGAACATAACGGCAGCAATTACGCCATCTTCGTCCTTTAATGTAAAATAGAAGTGTCCGGTTTTGTAGTGATTGGTAAAATTCGATATTTCGCCTTTGATATAAACGCTTGCAAGTATCTTATCGGAATCGATCAACTGCTTGATGTAGGCGTTGACCTGTGCGACGGTCAAAACCGCACGGTCATCCGCCGCCTTTGATTTCGGCACATTTTCACTACGCAGCGGCTCATCAGCGCTTTGCTTCATTTCGTCCAAAAGCCGAATCCCTCCTCAGCCGCAGCTGTGAGCAGTGCGATTCCGGCGGCATTGTCGCTTGAAAATACCGGAAGCGCAAAACGTGCGTCAAAGCCACGCTTCGCTATCATAGATTTGATAATCGAGTTGCTCATAACTCCACCTGCGAACAATATCGGCATAGTACCGCACTCGCCCAGTGCATTTTCGGCAAGCTTTATCAATGTTCTGCCTATAAAATCAAGCAGATATGCAGCAATATATTCGCGGCTTTTTCCTTCATTCAGAAGCTTTTCCACCTTATTCTCGACTCCGGACAAATTGCACTCACAGCCTTTTACCGACACTCCAGAGCGTTCGATTCGCTCAGTATTGGCAAGAGCGAGTTCCTCGAGCTTCGGTCCGCACGGAAACCCAAGCCCCATCTTAACTCCAGAACGGTCTATCGACTGTCCTGCGTTGAGGTCAAGCGTTCCGCCAAGCTTCGTGATGTCAAGCCTGAATCCATCGGAGCTGCCCGCCGCATTTTGCGGTTTAACACGAAGCAGCTCGGTAGTACCTCCAGATACATGGAATGCGATAAATTCGCGTTCGAGTAGATCCGGTGAACCGCTCGACCATAACGCAGCCATGACGTGCCCCGTCTGGTGCGAGAACTTATGCAGAGGCTTTTTAACAGCATTTGCAAGAGTAGAAGCTGCCGCTTCTCCGGATAGGAAACATGGCATATATGAGCCTTCAATATCGCGAGGTGATGTCGATACGCCTATCGCGCAGAGCTCAGCAGGGTCAAGTCCGCGCAGCGCTTCCTCAGTAACTGACGGCAAATTCTTGATATGAGCAAAAACCGCGTCGCTCTGACGCAGCCCGCGCTCTCCCTCTGCCACGCCAAGCAGCCGCTTGACATTCGAATAAAATTTAGCTTCAGCAGCGTCGAACAAAGCGCAAGATGTGGTATAGTTCGAGGTATCTATACCGATGTAAAATCGGCGTTGAGTTTCAAGGTCCTGCATTACCGCTTGTCGCATTCACGGTCGGGAATCGAACGTGAAATATTATTGAGCACTCCGTTTACAAACGCCGGCGCACTGTCGTCATCATACTTCTTCGCGAGCTCTACTGCCTCATTCAATGCTACACGCTTAGGAACGTCATCAACATTCAGCATTTCATAAATGCAGATACGCATGATCGTGAGCACAGTCTTTGAAAGACGAGATATACTCCATCCATTAGCAGCCTCGGATATTTTTTTGTCTATGTCTTCAATGCTGTCGGTAACACCAAAATACACCTTATGAATGTAGTCGAGCTGCTCACCGAAGTCAGCTTCTGAATTTTCGATCTCGCGTGCATAAAAGCTGTCGGCAGCGTCGTCAGGTGCGAAGGATTTTGCAAAAAGCAGCGCAACGGCGAATTCACGCGCCTTGACACGGGTGTTTATAAGCTTGTTAGTATCTTCCATATATTTATAACCAATTCTTTCTATCGGGATCGGGAAGCTTAACTTTCGATAACTTCCCTAATTATACTATTACATATAATATTATACATTCAATATTCAAAAAAGTCAACCTATAAAGGAAAATATTCATCAGAAATTGCGTAATATATTCATTTAACGTGAATATATTGATACGGGATTGAATTTTTATTCTGATTGGAGAAGGATCGTGCGGCAGAAACATCATACAAAGCTATTAGTCAGACTATCATACCTGATAATAACAGCGCTATTAATAATACCTCCGGCGCTGCTGAACAGTCATGAAGCGCTTGCAGTCTCAGGCGAGGGTTACATAAAATGGGTCGATTTTGATGTAACCGCCGATATCTTACGTGCCGCGGTCAAATACGACATAGAGAGCTACGAAGCATCAAATAACGACAGCTCTATACAGCACGCCGAGCTCGTAACGCTCGTAGCACTTGCAGCAGTCAAATACGGCGGAGATTTTTCGCACTGCAAAACAGACGATATAAAGACTTTCGCCGAGCGTATAATGGCAGGAGAAAAGCCGGAGGATATCACATCAAGTCAAAAGAACTACGAATATTTTCTTGAAGCATATGGTGCAGCTCTTGGTGGATTTATGGGCAATTACGCTGTACCTGACGGAGACGGGCTCTCAAAGCGTTACGGCTTAAAGGTATTTTCGCCCATTGCCGGGGGATACTACTATAATGATTATGATGATTTCGGTGCGGCGCGCTCATACGGATACCGCAGACCACACCTCGGTCATGATATGATGGGCAGCGTCGGAACACCGATAATCGCAGTAGAATCGGGATATGTAGAGGCGTGTGGATGGAATCAGTACGGCGGATGGCGCATAGGCATACGCAGCTATGATGGCAAGCGATATTATTACTACGCTCATCTGCGCAAGGGGCATCCGTTCAATGATATATATGAAGGCAAGCAGATATCCGCCGGTGAGGTCATAGGCTATCTCGGAATGACCGGCTACTCTGCAAAAGAGGATACCAACAACATCGACACACCACACCTTCACTTCGGTGTTCAGCTCATATTCGATCAATCACAAAAGGACGGATGGAATCAAATTTGGATCGACCTTTACGAATATACGAAATTCCTGTCAAAACTGCGCGCAGAGGTATATTACGACAGCAGCACAAAGGAATACTACAGCAAAAGCGCGATAATCGACCTTGACGCGCCAGATTAAACATATATTTGACCCCAAAATCGCTGAGCAAAATAAAGCAATTGTAAGAAAAGAGTGACTCTTTTATAAATATTTACAAAGGCTGGTTGCAAAAATTATAATTTGGTGGTATGATATTTATATATCCGCAGATCCGCGTATGGCGGAAAAAATATTTATAAAACGGAATTTAAAATATGAACATCTACAAACACATCAAAAAGATTCTCTCCGATGCCTGTATCTACTTTACCGCAGCAGAATTCGTACTGCTATTGATCGCAACTGGATTCAGTGAAATGTCGCCGGAAGCCGGCGGTGAAGCGGCAATGTTTCTCAGTATCGGTTCAACTGCGCTGATATTCGTTGCCTGCCTTATCATGTCATCACTTAATCTGATATTCAAAGCAGAGCTGTCATCATCGTTGCGCCTGCTGATACATTTTATCGGCTCGCTCATAGCTTATTCGGTCGTATTCATAATAATTCCCGGTGCATGGAGAGACTTCACTGCGATCTTCGTGCGCCTCGGAGTATTTGTTATACTGTATTTGATCATCGCACTTGTAGCTATGATAATAAAAAGCATAAAAGCTGGACGACGCGCAGACAAGCTTGAATACGAATCTCAGTTCGGCGAATTTTTCTCACACAAGAAATAACCTTTATTGAAAGGACAAGCTTAACTATATATGGTTCCAGAATTTAATTCAGGCGGACTTATGTATAAAGTGACTGCGTTTGCAATCTTTATTATATTGGTCGCGCTTATTGTGCTGATTTCGATATCGTCGAAAAACAGCGATGAAAGACTTCCGGCTTCTAATGTGAATGATCAGACATCATCAGAGCCATCAACTGATACCACGCCGCCGGATACAACTCCTATCACTGACGCTCAGACTACCGAGCCGCCAGTTACTCAAGCTCCGGTGACTGATCCTCCAGATACGACACCACCCGAGACAACCCCACCCGTAACATCAAACGTCACATCTTCGGCTGTATCAGACCCAGTCGACGTTCCTGTCGGAAATACTCCGGAGGAAATAGCCGCGTACCTTGCGCTGTATCCTAATACAGTGCTTGGCGAAACTGAGGACGCAGGTCAGGAATATATCGATAAGCTGATATTCCTCGGCGACTCGACGACATATGGACTGCGCGCGTATAAAATGCTTAATGGCGGACGCGATACCACACAGGTGTGGACCCCGAAATCCGGTACGCTTACACTGTCTCAGGTATCATTCGCAACGATAGTTTATCCCGAAACCGACGAGGAGATCACAATAAAAACAGCTGTCGAGGCGAAAAAGCCCGAATACCTTGTAATAACACTTGGAGTAAATGGAGTATCATTCATGAAAGAAGACTACTTCAAATCTGAGTACAGCAAACTTATAAAAACCGTTCAAGAGACAAGCCCTGACACAAAGATAATCTGTCAGTCGATTTTCCCAGTCGCACGCAACTATGAATCGCTCGGCTCTATCAACAACAGTAAAATTGATGAAGCCAATCGCTGGATATGTGAAGTAGCTGATGAATGCGGTGTAAAGTACATCGATACGAATTCAGCACTGCGCGATGAGGAAGGCTGGCTGCCGGAGGAATACCAAAATGGCGACGGTATGCACTTAAATTCAACCTCATTCACAATCGAGCTAAACAACCTGCGCACTCATGCGTATATTGAAGAGTAATCTAAAATTACAGGAAGGAACTAAAAAATGAAAATACGTATAATATCTTTGATAATCATCATCGCCGTTTCAATATGTACATTCGCGTCGTGCGGCGATAAACAGCCGACATACAAAACCGATGTACCGGTAAGCGAGCTCTGCGTCGTTGTCGACGCAGTTATACCAGATTCAAATTCGATGGCTACGATGGACTCCAGCTACATCAACGGCTATATGGACATTGATGTAAGCGGATTCGAAGAATACGCCGTTAAGGTCAAAGCTTCAGACGCGAGCATTGACGAATACGGCATATTCAAAGCTCCATCAGAGGATAAAGTATCTGAGATAACAAAGATTGTCGACGGCTATTTTAAGCACCGCCTCGACATATGGATGGATGATTATTTGCCGGAAGAGAAGCCTAAGCTAAAAAATGCTTCGTACAAAGTAATTGGACGCTACGTTGTATACTGCATTCTCACAGACGATACCAAAGCAGCTGTATTTAATGCCGTCGAGGACAAGCTGCTCGAAAAGTAATGCAAAAATCGAACTTTCCCCGCCCTTCAATGATTCTGTTTGATTACGGTCAAACACTTGTTGACGAGGGACGCTTCGATGGCACTGCCGGAACTGAAGCGATTCTGCAGTACGCTGTGTCAAACCCGCACAAACTTGACGCTGCGGCAGTACAGGCTAAAGCCGATGAACTAAATCGCGAGATCGGTCGGTTTGACCCTGAGCGCCGACACCTTGTACCCGTTGAAGTTACGAATGAGCCATTTCAGCGGCTGCTTTATGAATCGCTCGACATTGAGCTATCATTAAATCATGAAGAATGTGAAGATATATTCTGGCGTGCGGCAACTCCTTACGCTAAGCCATGCAATAAAATCAGAGAACTGCTCAATCATCTTAATATGCTCGGAATCCGAACTGGGGTTATAAGCAATATATCATTTTCAGGACGCGCACTGAAAAACCGTATCGACGAGCTGCTTCCCGATAATCACTTCGAATTCATAATAGCGTCGAGCGACTATGTATTCCGCAAACCCAACCGTCGGTTGTTCGAGCTCGCACTTACAAAGGCAAAGCTCACACCCGATAAGGTGTGGTACTGCGGTGACCAGCCGCTTTGCGATATTACAGGTGCGCATTCGGTTGGAATGACTGGTGTATTCTATCGCGGCGCTATAAAGCAAGACTCGCCACAATATAATAACACCGACGCTGATATCGTTATTGACAGTTGGAGTGAGCTATACAATATTATATAAGTCTTTAAATGCTGCACAGTAGTTTATAAACTACTGTGCAGCATTCTTTATATTTTATTACATTTTTTCAAAATTATATGAAAATATCAGCCTATATTCGCACATACCACCCCCTACTGATAATAGTCCAGCAATAGTCAACGTACTCCATAAGGAATACTTAACATTTTGCGGCATAAAAATCGGTTAATTTATCCTCATAAGGAAAATTGTTCATTATGTATATATCAAATATGAATATCGCTTACAGATTCATTACATATACCGAAAAACTATTGCTTTTTTTCTTGGGGTGTGGTATCATATATGCACACGAGGGAAACACCCCATCGTGAAAAAATAAAAAACACGGAGGAAACCAATAATATGGGAAACCTTAAAAAATTCATGTCCGGATCTCTTGCGACTCTTTTACTGGTCGGAATCATGTCTTCCGGAATCTCGGCAAAATCATATACCGACGTTAAGGCGGAGGATGAATACGCCGAACAGATCGGAATCCTTTCCGATATCGGAGTCATTAAAGGAACAAGTGCAGATGAGTTCTCACCCGATGACCCCGTAACACGTGAGCAGATGGCTATGCTCCTCTTCCGACTTATGATCGGTAAGGACAGCGCCGGAACACTCAACACCACCGCTTTCAGCGACCTTTACGACGACACATACAGCGGTGCGATCTCCTGGGCTAACGCTTCAGGCTACATCATCGGTACTACCGACACAACTTTCGAACCGACCGCAGGTATCACTCTTCAGGACGCAATGACCATGCTCGTTCGTGCACTCGGTCACAGCTCCATGCAGATGAACAGCGGTTATCCGTGGACCTATATCGACGCAGCTGTTAAGCTTGGACTCGACGATGGTCTTGAAGACATCCGCTACACAAAGGAGCTCACCAGAGCTGAAGTAGCTGGTCTTCTCTACAACGCACTGACTGCTGAGTACCTCATTCCGAGAACCGCTTCGAACGGTATGACCTTCTACGAAGCAACTACGATAATCGAGCGCGTATTCAATTACGAAATTGATGAAAGCGTTATCGTAGCTACCAACAATTACGCGATCGGCGGCGCTGAGACCGTAACTAAGAAAGATTATGTAACGATAAAGACTGAGGACGGATTCCTCACCGTTAAGTTCTCTGAGCTCGGACTCGCCGGAACAGCTGATGAAAACCTCGGCAAAAACGTCCGCGTAGTATACAAGCTCGACGAAAAGACTAAGCTCGTAAGCGTACTTGGTTCTACTGAGCTTGGCAAGGAGACCGCAGCTGATAAGATCACTGTTGGCAAGGACAATGCCTATATTGAGGTCGGCGGCGTAAGATATCAGGTAGTTGAAAAGCTCTCCGATACCCTCTCCACCAACGCAAATGAGCTGCTTGTTTATACCTATGCAAACGGCGGCAAGCTGACTCAGGTCAAGACTAACGCAGAGCTTTCGAACCTCCTCGGCGCATATGACGCAAGACTCATATTCGACGACAAGGACAGCGAAACTGCTGACCGTCTTATCATTAAGTCCTACAACTTCGACCAGCTCAAGATTCAGGGCGGCAAGGTCAACATTGCAAACAATATGAAGCAGACCGACCTCAACATCGTAAATCCTGATAACGCAGGAAACAACGACTATGTACTCTACTACTTCAACGAAGACAGCAAGACTCTCGAGATCGCGGCAGTTCTTCCGGTAAGCGAATCGGCTGTCGTAACCCGTATGACTGGCACTACAGCTACGATCAACGGCGTTAAGTACAACCTTGGTAACGAGAAGCTCGGTATCACAGCTGAATCGGTAAGAGAGCAGCTCGTAGTCGGCGAAAAGGTACGCGTAGTAACTCTCAACGGCGCTATTCTCACCGTAGACTCGGCTTCGACCTCGATCTACGCAGCTTCGAAGTATCTCATAGCTGAAAGCGGAACTACTCCGGTATTCGTAAACGGCAAGTTCGGCTATGTAATGGAAGCAAACATTGACGGCGTAACCAGCACGATATTTGTAACCAATCAGGAAGTCACCGCAGGTAAGGCATATCGCTACACCACCGACGCAGCAGGTAACTACACTCTTATCCCGTACACCATCTCCGGTGGCGTGATCAACTCCGGCAACTCTGCATTCATACAGAATAACTCGCAGAACGATGAAATCGCATTCATCATTGAAAACGCAAACGGCAGCTCGATCATCAAGAGCGGCTCGCACCACGTCCTCTCTAAGGGCAACGCTGACGCTGTAAGCTCGACTGGTATGAACGAATCTTCAATGAACTTCGTAACTGACGCTAAGACTATGATCGTAGTCAAGAACGGCAGCAGCTATTCGGTAGTAAACGGCGTTTACAACTCGTCCATCAAGATTAAGGACGGCGCGTATGTAGCAGCTATATTCTCGAATGAGGTAGGTTCAGTTGAGACCCTCCGTTACCTCTACGTATCCGACGGCTCGCTTGGAAGCGTTGACTCGACTGCAAGCAGCGTAAAGGTTCTCGCTAACATCGGAAGCGAACTCATCGACGAAAAGGTATACAGCGTATACACTGTACTCGACCTCGCAACTGGTAAGATCGACACCATGCGTTCGCTCGAATCGTCGCTCACTGTAGGCGCTAACTACCTCACCAGCGTAGATGGATTCATCTCGTCTGAAGCAGCTTCGATAATCAGCGGTATTGTAACTGGATACACCGGAACAACCGTAACCATCGGTGAAGATACCTACACTGTTGCAGCAAATGCGACAATTCTCCAGCTCAACTCTGACAACACCACAACCGCACTCAAGCTCGCTGACACTCACAACAAGACTGTTGAAATTGTCATCGAAAACGGCGCAGTTAAGTCGATAATCGCAGCAGCTGAACAGGAATAAGATAGACTGAAAAATAAATACGGAAAGGAGGTAAGCGGCGAAGCGGACAGCTTCGCCGCTTTTTTGTGCATTTATGGTTGACATATGAAGAGAAATGTTCTATAATAGGATTGTATAAATTACAAAAATGCAAGGGGATATTTATGCCGTACTGGATGTTAAAAAGCGATAAAGGCATATCGGGCGAAAAGTTTGATATGTTTATAAATATTTGTAGTGCGAATTCTACTGCAATTTCGTTTTCTAAGATGCTATATGCAGATTATGATAATAAACCATGCACTGTAGAGCAGCTATTAAACCCATATCTGATAACGTCTATTGAGTCTCGCCGATGGTATGGATATTCTGAAATTCACAGTCAAATGATACAGCTTATTTATGCAGCGAATGATAATGTAAAAAGGATTATTTTAGAATGCTACGACGACGTGTTTAAAAAAAAACAGACGGAAACTTTCAAAGGAAACGTATGCCTCAATTGAAAAGAGGGCTAAGTATTTCAACCGATTACAAAATCTTTGCTTTTTCAGCGGCAAAACGATGATGCTCGGAACGGTGTCGCATGAACTTATCTGCTCAACTAACGATATTGATAGCGAATTCTCCGCAAAGCTTCAAGAAATTGCGTCGTGGGAAGCAGTTGATAAGCCCAACTGCGGAATTGATAGTGTCAATATTGACAGCAAAGAATATAAGCATTATCTGCGAACAAAAACTATACATAGGAGAAACCTTTGAATGATGGAAAATAATATAATATTTCAAGATTTTTTAGGTATTGGTTTGCAAAAAGGAGAAATACAGCAAAAATATCCATATTTTTGTACTCCGGTCGGGGCAAAAATAATTGCCGCGCTTGGCGTTGATGGAATACATTATTGTTATATACCAGAATATGGCGAGATTGTATTTGTTGTAATACCTATGCCTATGGACGATGATCATATACATCCGATAGCCAATAATTTTAATGAATTCATTGGATTAATTCTTTCACTTCATGGCGCATAGCTCATAGACCAAGTATTTTTATTTTCAAAAGAAAAATTTTATGATTATCTTGAAGAACATATCGAAAATGAATTCGACATTGTGAAGGATGAGCTTAAAGAGCTACAACATTTATATAATGCTGTTCCAATTGAAAATCCATATGAATATGTAATGGAATTGCGCGATAGAATTAAACTTAACAAAATAGTATTCTCGGATGAATATTACGATACTCTCGGAATTGAACGTCCATGAATATATTCATGCCTTCAAAATCCATTACAAGCTAAAATTTCGTACCACGCTAAAGAATGCACGCTTTGTTTCGTGCATTCTTTTATTTATGTACATCGTGTAAAAAACTGTTGACAAATTGAAAACAATATGATATAATGAAATTGGTCATTTACAATGAAGTGACTAAATTAAAAATTACATAATTGGAGGACACGAAATGAAGAACAAGCGTGTTTTAACAACCCTTCTCTGCGTAGCATTGATGGCTGCTACCAGCCTTAATGCGTCTTGCAGTAAGGCTACCCCCCCCCGCCAACTTTGAACGATTCTGAAACAAATACGTCTGGAGATGACTCTTCTACTGACGAAATTGCGTACGCGTACCCGGACATAGATTACGGCGGTGAAGAATTTAATATTCTTAATACTTCTACAACTTGGGGATTCTACACGAATCTCGACTTTGAAGAGGAAACCGGTGAAGCGCTCGATGACGCGGTGTATAATCGCAATCGCTTCATTGAAGAAAAATTCAATATAAAATTTAACATTGAAGAAGTCGACACAGATTCGATGTCATCCCATTATCGCAATGCGATATTAGCAGCTGACGATGTATATGACGCTGCATTCTGCCGTGCAAATGTAATGTCAAGCTTCATACTTGAAAACTATCTTATCGACCTTGGGACAATATCTTCCTTCAACTTTGATGAAGCTTGGTGGGACGCTGACGTGCGTAAAGCGACTCTTATTGGAGATTCAGACAGCATATACGTTGCTGGATGTGACATTTCGATGTACAATTTACAGGGTACAGAAACATTTTACATAAACGAGAATCTGCTTGCTGACCTTGGCGGTACAGCTCCATACGATATTGTCCGTGAAGGAAAATGGACACTCGACAAGCTCAGAGAATATACGAAACTCGGTGCAAATCTCAATGGTGACGCATCGTTCGCCTTCGATTCTAACAGCTCATCTACATACGGAATCCTTGGTTTTCAGGATATCGTAGTAGCTTTGGTCGTTGGCTCTGACCAGAACTATTGCAAGGTCGGCGATGACAATATACCATATCTTGCGGCTGAAAGTGAACAGTTCTACAATGTGGCTGCTAAAGTTGCTGAAATACTTGGAACTGAGGGTGAGTATCTTTACTTGAACGGCAGCGGAGACGATCATTATGAAGTACAGTTTAAAAACGGACGATCGCTTTTGATGTTTGGTCAGATCAAGTCGGCTTCGAAATTCCGTGATATGGACGACTCCTACGGAATTCTGCCAATGCCAAAATACGACGAAAATCAGGATAGCTACTATTGCTACCGCAGTGGAAATACGCCGCTTCTCAGCATTCCGGTTACTAATAATTCACCCGATCGCGTAGGCGTTATTATGGACGCAATGGCATATCTCAGCTATCGTGACGTATTGCCGGTGTTCTACAACAATACCCTCTCGCAGAAACAGCTGAGAAATGAAGATTCGCTTGAAATGCTTGAGATAATCCGTGATTCGAGATATCTTGATATAGCGAGAATCTACGCTTGGAGCGATAAACTTTATTTATCGGTTGAGACTATGCTTCAGGCTGGAAACGGCAATCTCGCTTCTACAGTTGCGGCCCAAAAGAGCACCATTGAAGCTAATATCCAAAAGACGCTCGATTTGTTTAATAAATAATAGATTTTAATATGCTGGTGATGATTTATAGTTGTTATGAATTATCACCAGCTTTTAGTATATATATTTGTGAAATTTGATATTTTGTGAAATGACCTTATATTTTTCATCCAAATCTATTGACAAATGCGGCGCAATATGGTATAATAAAATGCCGCATGAAGTACGGTTTTAAATTCGCGCTCATTTTCGGGTGCAATACCTGCTTTGGCGAGTTCATGGTACATAAATGTACCGTTCAGAAAGTGAGGTGCTTTTCGTGTTTGCAGTTATCGAAACAGGCGGAAAGCAGTACAAGGTAAACGAAGGCGATGTAATATTCATCGAAAAACTCGAGGTTGAGGCTGGAGAAAAGGTTACTTTTGATAAGGTGCTCGCTCTGTCGAACGACGGCAAGTTCTCTGCTGGCGCTCCCTATGTTGAGGGTGCAAGCGTAGTTGCTAACGTCGTTAAGAATGGCAAGGGTAAGAAGATTCATATCCTCAAGTACAAGTCCAAGAAGAACGAGAAGAAGAAGATCGGTCACAGACAGCCATACACCAAGGTACAGATCGAAAAGATCGTCGGCTAAGGTACGCTAAAATGACCAAGATCGTTTTTTACAAGTGGGATAACGCTTTCTACGGTTTCAGCGAACAGGGACACACCGGCTATGGCGAGTCGGGCGATGACGTATTATGCGCCGCGCTTTCGGCTATGACTATGCTGATAATCAACACCATTGAGGTATCATATGCCTCTGATGTTAATTATACCATCGATGAGACCACGACCGATATCAAGCTTGTCGCTCACGGCGCACTCAAGGATTTTGAAGACGACGAATGCAAGCGATTCGCTATTTCGGGGCTTATCCAGGCTTACTACTATCAGCTCAACGATATGCTCGAAGATTACTACGACTATCTTGATATTGAAGTAGTAGAGGAACTGATCTGATACGCAATATGGACAAAATCCATAGTTGGTAACACTACTCAATAAGTAACGGAGGTAATACTAATGTTAAAGCTCAGCTTACAGTTTTTTGCTCATAAAAAGGGCGTCGGCTCGACCAAGAACGGACGTGACAGCGAAGCAAAACGCCTCGGTGTTAAGAAGTCCGACGGACAGGCTGTAAAGGCCGGCAATATCATTATCAGACAGAGAGGCACTGCTGTTCATCCTGGCAATAATGTCGGAATCGGCACTGACGACACTCTGTTTGCACTGATTGACGGCGTTGTTAAATTTGAGCACATCGCAGGCGGCAAGAAGGCTGTCAGCGTTTACAGCATATAATTTTATCTGCATAAATTTTATATGTTCGCTTAAATATCGTTTCGGCTATTGCTACTTTGCGTAGCCTGTATTCGAACAAAAACGGTCCCGCTTCGCGGGATCGTTTTGTTTTTATGTTCTATTGTTCAGCAACTCGGAAACCGGCAAAATAATCTCTAACACTATTTAACATCGAAATGCCACGACGATTGAGCGATTCGATATAAACTTTGAACTGATTATATGCACAAGTACTGGCTTTTACACCGACGGTATGTCTACGATACTTGCAAATGAAGACGTATACGATATCATAGTGCAGCATTTTAATATGCGGAATAAGGAGCCTACCTTGACTAGAATACAGAGCTTAAATATGTCGATTTCGACAAATCGTGGTAGAATCAGGATACGTGAAACAGCCATAAGATAAACGATAAGTTTTACGATATCAGCTATCAGGCAATCGCTCATACCGGCTGTATGCTCTTCAATCAAGCAATATTTGACAAATATAATGAAGAATACCTGCATCAAAAAGTTTTAGATGGAAAATGGAATTTCGACGAATTCTCACAACTCATTAAACTTTAATTGTAGAATATCATTAGAGGAAGTCTACAAAAATGGCGACTACTTACCCTAAACTGACATATTCAGATATGCAACCTACCAGTAGGTAGGTCCGATATAGGTACTAACAAATAGTGGCGGACGAATCGTAGATTAAAGATAAAAACGGCACTTTAACAATATATATACTCAATATTGACATTTACTGTAGTTAGTGGTATAATAATAAGTATATATAAAATACTATATCAAACAATAACGGAGGAAATAACAATGATAGTTGCAGTAACATACGATAACGGAAACATATTCGGGCACTTCGGTCACACTGAGCAGTTCAAGCTTTATGAGATCGAAGATAATGAGATAAGATCGAGCCGGGTAGTTGATACAAATGGAAGTGGTCACGGCGCGCTTGCTGGACTTCTTGCTGACTTGAAGGTCGACACACTTATCTGCGGCGGTATAGGTGCAGGCGCACAAAATGCACTCGCTGAAGCTGGTATCAAGCTTTACGGCGGGGTAAGCGGAAATGCTGATGAAGCAGTTAAAGCGCTGATCGGTGGAACGCTCGCATTCAATCCGAATGTAAGGTGCAGTCACCACGACCACGAGCATGGCAGTGCAGCTCACAAATGCGGCGATCATGGCTGCGGCAAGGGAACCTGCGGACACCACTAATTTTTAAAATATAAAAAAACACTGTACCCGCCTGCAAAATTGCAGATAGGTACAGCGTTTTTGTTTTATTTATTATTAGTATGCTTTGAATAATAAACCTTTCTGAATTCGGTCGGAGTCATGCCTTCGTGATATTTGAAGTATTTCAGAAATAGCTTGTAATCTGAAAAACCAGCAGAATCTGCCACTTCGGAAAGTGAAAGCTCACTTTCAAGCAGCAGCCATTTTAAATGGTTCATCTTGTACTCGTCTATAATCATTTTAAGGCTTTTACCAGTTTTTGACTTAAACAACCTTGAAATATAATCTTCACTGTAGCCGAAGCGTTCAGCAAGATCGGCGGCATTCATATTACGGTCAGAATTGATACGTATCCACTCACGTATCTGATTTACCAAAATATCATCTGAATCTCCGATAAATATCTGAGAATTTATCTCCTGAAGCAGCACATATACAATACTTGTAACAACATCTGTATCAAACCCGCAGCCTCCGTAATGCAGCAGCTGTCGGCATAGCAGAGTCACAGGGTAACGATCACGCAGTGTAAACTGCTTTATCTGTATAGCCTTATCCGACTTGAAGTGGATCCAATAAAATGACACACGCTCATTGGTCGGTTCAACTCCACGATGAAGCTTTCCCGGTTCAAGGATGATACCGTCGCCAGACTTCAAAAGATACTCTTTCCCATTCTCCTCAATTATAAATTCACCTTCAAATACGATAATGATCTCATATGTCTCGATAGTGATCTCTGGATGTATCCACTCGCCTCGCGAGGTAAATGCACCAGCATAATCATAACAAATATCCTCTACTTTTAAATTCATGTCGGATTTTTTCTCCTTTTCACCGTTTTTTTGAGTTGATTATTTCGAAAAAATCTATTATAATAATTATACCGTCACACGATCCAATTTACTGACAGGTTACATGGACGCTGTGCGAGACTTATGCTACTGTGTATATTATACCATATCCATTTAATATACGCAATACCATAATAAAAAATAAATTGAATATATGGTAATTTTTCGAAAGGATGTTATCTTATGGCACTGAAAAACTTAACCTTTGACAAAATTGACATCACCGGAGGCTTCTGGCATGAAAAGCAGGAGCTTATCCGTAAAACCACAATCTGGAACGTTTACAAACGCTTCTGCGACACCGGACGCTTTCCAGCCTTCAAGATGGACTGGAAGGAAGGTATGCCGAACAGACCGAATATTTTCTGGGACTCGGACGTTGCAAAGTGGCTCGAATCGGTCGCTTATCTGACACTCAAGCAGCGCGAACCCGAGCTTGAAGCTATTGTTGATGAGGTCGTAGACGACATCGAACGCGGACGTATGGAGGATGGATACTTCAATATCTGCTATGAGCTTTTCGAGCCGCAAAACCGCTTCAAATTCCGCGGCAATCATGAGCTATACTGCGCCGGCCACCTTATCGAGGCAGCCGTTGCATATAATAAGGCAACTGGCAAGAATAAGTTTCTTCATCTGATGGAGGACTATGCAAAGCTTATTAAGCGTATATTTATGGATGAAGAGTCAGCAGCATTCGACTCACCCGGTCATGAGGAAATCGAGCTTGCATTAGTAAGACTTTATGACCATACCGGCAATCGCGACTATCTTGACCTTGCACTATTCTTCATAAACAAGCGCGGCTCTCAGGCAAAGCTGCCAGAAAATGATAATTATCACCGCGGCACACACATTCAGGATCACCTGCCAGTACGCGAGCAGTTCACCGCTGAAGGTCACGCCGTACGCGCTTGTTACCTTTACTGTGCAATGGCAGACCTTGCTGAACGAACCGACGACGCAGAGCTCAAAAATGCTTGCGAAAAGCTGTTCAAAAACATCACAGAGGCAAGAATGTACATAACTGGCTCGATAGGCTCCTCTCATGTTTTAGAAGAATTCGAAAACGATTATCGTCTTCCCAACGACACCGCTTACGCTGAAACCTGCGCTGCGCTCGCACTCGCACTTTTCGCACGCCGTATGCAGGCTTTCGGACCCGACTCGAGATATGCCGACACGGTAGAACGCATTATATACAATGGCTTCCTGTCCGGTCTCTCGCTCGACGGAAAATCCTTCTTCTATGAGAACGCACATGAAATAGACCTTGAACAACGCAAGAGTGTTCGCTCATCGCTGCATGAAAGACGCAATACGCATTTCCCTATAACTCAGCGCATAGAAGTCTTCGGCTGCTCCTGCTGCCCACCTAACGTAACGCGCTTTATTCCATCAATAGCTGACTTCATATACAGCTATGACGATACAACTGTATATGTAAATCAATACATGGCATCGACCGCATCGCTCGGCGAGCTGACACTTACCCAGGAAACCAACTATCCGTTTGAAGGCTGCATTAAGCTGACAATCTCGGGCGGAAGCCGCAGAATCGCATTCCGAATTCCGGCATGGTGCCGTGTCTGGTCAATAGGCAGAAACGGCGCGTCGGTAGACACTGCAATCAACAATGGATACGCATATGTTGACGCAGCTGATGGAGACGTGCTCACACTGAGTTTGCGTATTTCTGTACGCCGCGTGAAGTCGAATCCGCGCGTTTTGACAAATCGCGGACTCATCGCTGTAACCTACGGTCCATTTGTAATGTGCCTTGAGGGTGTAGACAACGGCGGCTCGCTGACAAATGTCAAGCTTGTTGGAAAGACAGCAACTGTCGGATTTGATGAAAAGCTCGGACTGCCGTGCATATATCATCCCGCAGTACGCGAGTCAATAAAAGGACTCTACTCTGATATAGTATCGAGCGAGCCATTCACTGCAAAGCTGATACCATATCACGCATTCGCTAACCGCGGCGAAACCGATATGCGTATCTGGGTCGAAAATATATAAATATAGATCGGCGACTGCATTTTATGCAGCCGCCGATTCTATTAGTCAACTTCCTTCTAAGAACACAGTAAGTACACCATATAATTTTATGAAATATTGATATTAACTTATTGACATTTCTAATAAACAGTGATATAATTATCTCATCATTGCTAAGATAATGCAGCATTACGATAGTTATTGCAAAATCCGAAAAGAAAGGGTGCCTTATATAAAGGCATAGTATAAAAAATGCGCTACATATTCGACAACGATATGCACATCCACTCGCACCTCTCTTCATGCTCGAGTGACCCCGAGCAGAATACAGCTGCAATATTGCAGTATGCACTTAAAAATCAGCTTACAACGGTTTGCATTACCGACCACTTCTGGGATGCAACTGTTCCCGGAGCATCAAACTGGTATCAGAAGCAGGACTATGCACACATTATTGATGCACTTCCCCTTCCTCAGCACGAAGGTCTTCGTTTTCTGTTCGGTTGTGAGACAGAGCTTAAAAGCGACCTGACTCTCGGAATCGCACGTGAAAACTTTGATAAATTCGACTTTGTTATCATTCCGACAACTCATCTGCATATGAATGGATTCACCTGCCGCGGAGATGAGGACGCAGCCGAGCGTGCTGAGCTGTATGTCAAACGCTTCGACGCAGTACTTGATATGGACCTTCCGTTCAGAAAAGTAGGCATAGCACATCTGACCTGTAGTCTTATTTACAGCGGTCATCACATCGAGGTTCTGAATCTCATTTCGGATGATGAATTCACACGCCTATTCAAAAAAGCTGCTGAACGCGGTGTTGGAATTGAGCTTAATTTTAATTCTTTATCACTTACAGATGAAACCCGCGACGCTACACTGCGCCCATACCGAATCGCAAAGTCGGTAGGATGTAAGTTCTATTTCGGAAGTGACGCACACCACCCAGCTGGACTCGCAGCAGAAAAAGCCAACGCAGAAAACATAATCGACCTTCTCGAACTTACAGAAGAAGATAAATTCAAAATCTAACACACAGGAGCGTTTTTATGAAAAAAATACTTCTCTCAAATGCTCTGAACTATTACCGCGCAAATCTGCACGCACACTCGACAATATCCGACGGCAAGAAAACAGCCGCAGAAATGAAGGAATTCTATAAATCGCACGGCTACTCAGCAATAGCTTTCACCGACCACGAAACATTCGTGACTCACAATGATCTAACCGACGACAGCTTTGTTGCACTCAACGGATATGAACTCGGAGTTACAGAGTCCGGATGGAATTCGTTCACAAAATGCTGCCATGTATGCTTTATCGCACTTGAACCTGAGAATGACAAGGATTTCTGCTTTGAATATACAAAGGATCCCGATGGTAAGCTGACACTCGACAAGAGCAAGCCAACCTTCAAGCGTGAATATACCGGAGAATCGATCAGTGAAATGATCAAGCTTGGGCGTGAGAATGGATTCTTTGCGACATACAATCACCCCACATGGTCGCTTGAGAGCTATCCGGAATACATGAGCTACAACGGCATGAACGCTATGGAAATACAGAACTATGGCTGTGTGGCTGTCGGATACGATGACGACAACGGACACGCATACGATGATATGCTGCGCGGCGGAAAGCGTATATTCTGTGTAGCGACCGACGACAATCATAACCATACGCCGGACGATTCAATGGACTGCGACTCATTCGGCGGATACGTAATGATAAACGCACCGAAGCTTGAATATCGTACACTCACCTCTGCGCTTGAAAGTGGTAATTTTTATGCCTCAACAGGTACTGCATTCCATGTAGGTCCTGAAATTCATTCACTCGTTTACGAAGATGGCGTTGTTACAATAACCACATCTCAGGTAAGAAATATCATGTGCATGACTGGCTCACGTGCATGCAAGATAGCTCAGGCAAATTCTGGCGAAACTATCACATCCGCGTCATTCAAGATTAATGATAACGAAATATATTTCCGTCTCGTGGTGACTGACAGTGAAGGATACAAAGCCTACACAAACGCATACTTTGTCGACGAGCTTAACTGAACAATAATTATTTAAATACAAAAATACCCGTCAAGCGAAAATGTTTCGTTTGGCGGGTATTGACTTTGAATAACGATTATAGTATTATATAAATAAAGATATAGCAAAAAGGTGATAAAATGACATACAGAAAAATCGCTCAGCTCGCTGGAGTTTCGCTGTCTACCGTGTCAAAAGCATTGTCAGGCAGTTCCGAGATCAGCCGCGATACAACAGAGCGAATACGTAAAATAGCTGAAAGCTGCGGTACCACACGTCCAAAATACCGCAAAAATCACACGGCAAAGCGTGTTGCAATAATCGTACCAGAGATCATAAGCGTACACTATTCAAGTATGACGAGCGAGCTTGTTGATGAACTGCGAGGTTTAGGAATAGAGCCATCGATATATTTGTGCGGCTTTGAAAATAAAAAATATCACGAAATTATAGATATGCTCTGTGACGATGGCATAACAGATGGAATCTTAACATTTTCATGTACCCGATATCCCCACAAAATAGATATTCCGATGGTCAGAATAGGCGGTGATCAACCATATGCCGACTGCGACAATGTTGGCAATGATTCAAGCGCCGGCATATTTGAAGCGCTCGAATATTTAATGGCACTCGGTCATAGAAACATAGGGTTCATCGGTGAAAAATATACCAATGTAAAGCTCAACTACTTCAACTGTGCGGCAAAGCAGCTCGGGTTGAAAACGCTTCCGCAAAATATGTTTATCAGCGATAAGCGTTTCGAAGCGATAGGCACAGAAGCCGCTGAATACTTTATGAAGCTCGATGTACGTCCTACAGCGCTTATCGCTGCATACGATGAAGTCGCTATTGGAGCTATACACACATTCACCGAGAATGGGATTTCGATACCAAATGATATATCGATCATTGGAATAAACGACATACCGAGTGCGTCATATGCAGCTATTCCGCTTACTACACTCCGCACCTACAACAGTGAGATCATCCGGCTTAGTGTAAAAATGCTCATGCACCATATAGATAATCCTGAAAATCATATCACACAAAGAGTAAATGTAAAATGCGAATTGATAATTCGAAATACAACTGCAAAAATAAAAAATAAATAATATAAGAAAGGTAATTAACATGAAGCTATCAATCAACTACAATGTCGAGGCTGGAAAGATCAAGCCTATGAACGCGGTCAACAATGGTCCGGTATACACCAAAAACGCCGACCGGAATTCAGGAAATCTTCCTGAATATACCGTCGCGAACATCCATGTGCCAACACATACGACGCAGCATTCTTTACAAAGTAAGGCGGTGATAATTAAATAATGGTTGAATACTCATATCTCGTAATAATTCTCATAATGAAGTTTGTTCAGAAGATACTGAACAAAAAAACAAGCAATATGCTTGAGGGACAGACTGCATACCTCTGCTACGGCTCGTATAGATACATACTTTCCGGCTTGATGGCATTTGTGCTTATGCTTATTGCTAACAGTTTTGGACAAATAAGTCTGCCGGCAGTACTAATTTCAGCGCTCGGTGCAGCAGCATTGACAATAAGCCTGTATTGCAGCCTTGAAGCTATGAAAAACGGCGCTATCGTGCTCGTTTCCCTTGCAAGCTCAGCCGGACTGCTGATCCCCTGCATATGCGGCATATTTATGTTCGATGAACCAATGTCACCATGGCAGTTTATTGGAATAGGACTGCTGCTTATATCAGCCTACCTGCTCATCGGATACTCAAAGGAGCTGAACGGCAGCTTTACTCCTAAAACAATGCTGCTTCTGCTCGGCGGAATGCTATCTAATGGATCAATAATGGTAGCACAGAAGATGTTTTCAAAATATCTTCCGGACACAAATGTATCAGTATTTTCATTCCTATCATTTGGCATCGCCGGAATTTGTATGCTGCTTTTATTTTTGCCAAAGCTCAGATCAAGCAAGGAAAAGGAAAAAATCAAAAATCTGCCGCTGTCACTATTTGGTTATGGTGCGATATTATCAGTTGCACTGCTGATAATAAATCAGCTTGCGACACTCGCCGGACGTGTTATACCATCTGCGATAATGTTTCCGATAAACGACGGTGGCGGAACTATCATCGCCGCTCTCACTGCGTCGATATTCTTCAAAGAAAAGTTGACTGCACGCAGCATTAGCGGACTTTTGCTCGGTATAGCGGCGCTTATCGTGATAAATTTATTTTAAATATAAAGGAGTGTACACATCATGAAAAAATCAAGAATACTCACCCTGCTGCTCACAGCAGCGCTTTTGACACAGCTTATAGCATGTCAAAATAATTCTGATAACCCCCCCCCGACAAATTTGACCGATGTTGACCAAAGCGATTCGCTTTCCGCAGATACTGGAGACGGCTTCGCTCTTCCGGATATAAACTGGGATGGACGCGAATTCCGTGTGCTCGGCTATGATTGTGTAAGATCAAACTTTAACACATTTGAAATATACGCCGAAAGTGAAAATGGAGATGTAGTAAATGACGCTATATATCGTCGTAACGCTACTATAGAAGACAAATACAATGTTAAAATTACTGAGATCATCAACCCTGACAGCAACAGTGCAGATTGGAACATATGCAACAGCTCAGTAATAAGAAAAACTGCCATTTCAGGCGACGATCTATATGATCTCGCATTTAATACTGTATGCAGTATTGGAACGCTTGCAAGAGAAAATCTTCTATATGATTTAAACACTGTCGACTATATTGACTTTGACGCGAGCTGGTGGAACAAGCAGGCAAATAAAAATGTAAGTATGATGGGAAAGCAATATTTTGCATCCAACGACTTTTCGCTAAGAGATAAAGACCGTGTCAATATCGGTCTTTATAACAGAGAGATGGTTGATAGCTATAATCTTGGCAATCCCATTGAGCTTGTGCGAGAGGGTAAATGGACATTGGACGTTCTAACAGAATGGGCCTTACAGGTTTCAAACGATCTCAATGGAAACGGTGAAGTCGACGATACCGACCAGTTCGGAATATGCTGCAGCTCTTTTGATGGATTTCAGGCATTCCTAACAGGCTGTAATTGCCAGGTTATGACAAAGGACAGCAGTGATATGCCTATTATAACATTAAATACTGAGCATATGACGAACTCTATTGACAAAGTCTTGGAATTTGCTGCACGTAAGGATGTAACATTATTCTGTGAGGATTGGGTTGGAAAAGTAGATTACGATTATTGGAGTACAGCCTCAAAGAATTTTAAATCCGGGCACTCATTATTCGTAACAACAAATTCTCGTGCACTTGCAGGATATTCGGCTGAATGTACTGTTGATTACGGCATTATACCATATCCTAAATATGATGAGAATCAAGAGAATTATTACTCTTTAGGTGAAAGACACTGCATGCTTTTCTGCATTCCAATATCCTGCAATGATCCAGATTTCACCGGCTTCATGCTTGAAGCTTTAGCACACGAAGCAACTGACACATCTCTTAAAGCATACTATGAGATATCCTGTAAGACTAAGTACACCTACGATGAGGACAGCGCAGAAATGCTTGACCTCATATATTCCGGCATAATATATGATATAGCAAGAATATACTCTATAAATGGAATATCAGACATTATATATAATATTGCAATGAAAAGATCCAATACAGTAGTATCTGATTATGCCTCCAATGAATCAAAGGCAAAGGCAGACATTGACAAGCTCATTGAGGATTTAAGCGAATAATTCAGAATAATACCGGGACTGATTATCACGTCAATTCCGGTATTATTATACACCAACGATTCCACGGTACTCTGACGGCGTAAGTCCGGTAAGGGCACGGAACTGCTCACGAAAGTACTCAGGCGAGTTGAAGCCGCTGCGCTCAGCAATATCACCAAGCGATAGAGTTCTATCGCGCAGCAGGCACACTGCCTTTTCAATCCTCAGCTCACTGCGATACTTTATTGGTGTAGTTCCAAGCTCACTGCGGAATAAATGGTGCAGCCTTGAAACGCTGACACAACAATATTGCGCAAGTGTCTCCATGCTGAAATCAGATGTAAAATTTGCTTCGATATATTCGATCGCACTTATCACAGCAGGATTATATTGTATTGGCGGCTCAGACTGCAAATGCGGCAGAATATCTGCGTACAAACTGTAATATAGACCTATCGCGCGAACCTTATCCACCCTCTCGTCGCTCGAGATCAGCCGATAAATATCAGCTATGCGTTGACCAGTTTCGAGGGTTGAAAGCTCATCGATACGCATCATAGAATAACGTTCAGTCACCGCTGCGTCTGGGCGCTTTGATATTATTCGTAAATTATAGAATTCAATTTCTGGAGAGCCCTCAAAGGTCGCATTGTAGCGTATCCCTTCTGGAAGATAAAAAAGACTTCCCTCATTAATTTCGAGTATTTTTCCGATAGTTTTGAGCTTCAATATCCCTTTCACAATATATCCGACACAAGAATCAGCCCTGCCGGAATCAGCATCGAAATAATGACTGTTACGCAATGATAAATTATTGCAGTATTGTGCATACTCAGCGCATAGCTCGGTCATGCAGAGCTTTTTCGTATATGTTTCCCTTACAGGCAAATTTAGCACCTCCATATAAAATAGCAGTATTGTTATGCTATCTGACATTATAGCATATTTACATAGCTTTGTCAATGTGGTATAATTATAATACTAAATAATATCGAGGTATAATATAATGAAAGCTATTCTTGTAAATCCGGATAAGTCACTCAGCTGGAGCGATGTTCCAAATCCCGTGATCGGTGACGAGGATGTACTCGTCGAAATTCACTGCGCAGCTCTGAACCGCGCCGATTTAATGCAGCGCGACGGAGACTATCCGCCTCCTCCCGGCTGCCCTGAATGGATGGGACTTGAAATCGCGGGCGTTATCGTTGAAATGGGCAAAACCGCAGCCGAAAAATCAAACTATAAGCTCGGCGATAAGGTCTGCGCTCTGCTTGGCGGCGGCGGATATGCCGAATACGTATCGGTAAAGTATGATATGCTCATGCCGATTCCAAAGGGACGCACACTCGCTGAAGCATCTGCAATGCCAGAAGCATACGCAACTGCATACCTCAATCTCTTCATCGAAGGCAAGGCAAAAGCGGGTGATACTTTGCTCATGAATGCAGGTGCAAGCGGACTTGCGTCGGTAGTTATTCCGATGGCGAAAGCATTCGGACTTCGCGTAATAACTACTGTACTTTCAGACGAGATCGCTGAAAAAATAAAGCCGCTTGGAGCTGATATAGTTGTCAACACAACAAAAGAAAATATCGCCGACGTGCTGAAGGCTCAGCTTGAAGCTGGAACTCCAGTCGATATTGCTATAGACTGTCTCGGCGGAAGCTTTATGGGCAGCTGTCTGCCATATTTAGCACATGGTGCTCGCTGGATAATGATAGCCGCACTTGCTGGACGTATTACTGAAATTGACCTGAAGAATATCTACGTGCGCAATGTACGCATTATCGGAAGCACCCTTCGCTCACGCACACCTGAGTTCAAGGCTGAGCTCTTAAAAATGCTGGTAGACAATGTTTGGCCGAAGGTTGAAGCTGGCATGATGAAGCCATCAATATACAAGGTCCTGCCGATCCAGCAGGCGGAAGAAGCGCACGACATTTTAATGCGCGGCGAAAACGTGGGAAAAGTCGTGTTAAATGTTAAATAACATTATAATTAACATATAGTTTGATAATATCGGCTTAAACTCTGCAAAATTATGATAATTTTGCAGAGTTTTTATTGACAAAGCCCCCAATATGAGGTATAATTGTATCATCCATTTGCTTATTGAAAGGATCTATAATTATGAAATCAACCGACTTATTTGGCAGCGCTAAATGGCTGACTCCTGGCGATGCTGTCAATACTCCATATATCCGTGGCGAATTCTCGCTCGATAAGGATATCAAATCCGCTAAAATAACGATATGCGGTCTCGGCTTCTTCGAGCTGTTCATCAACGGTACACGTATCGGCGACGACCTTTACGGAACTCTCGTTTCCGATTTTCACGAAACTCCTAACGAATACTGTACTGCTCACTTAGGCGAACAGTTAGCACACCGTATATATGTAAAGGAGCTCGATATAGCCTCTGAGCTTACAAACGCGGCTAACTGTATCGGCGTTGCGCTCGCACCCGGATGGTATCGCTGCAATGTAAATAATTACGGTCCAGTAAAGCTTTGCTTCAGAATATTGGTAGAATATACCGACGATAGCTGCGCCGAGGTACTGTCCGGCGAGTGGCTGAAATGGACTCAAAGCCCAATTATAGGCTGGAATTTATACTTCGGTGAGCATCACGATTACAATACCTATCGTCTCGATGGCTGGAATGAGCTCGGATATGATGCTTCAAGCTGGAACGAGCTCACGGTGATCGATGCGCCCGACACCGAATATTACATCAGCGACTGCCCGCCTGATAAGGTCATCCGCTACATCACGCCGAAGCTGCTCTCTGAGACTGACGACGCGTTCATATATGATATAGGCGAAAATATAACCGGTACGCCGATAATCGAATGCCGCAGTGACGAAATATGCAAAATTGAATTCCGTGTATCTGAGCGTCTGAACGCCGACGGAACTATAGAGGATTACACAAACCACTATCAGAATTCGAGCTTCATTACCGACGGCAGCAAGCGTCAGTATCATCTGCATTTCTGCTGGAACGGCTTCCGCTATGTAAGCGTAACCAAAAATGCAAAAATAGTCTCCTGTGCAGTAACTCACTCTGATGTTCCAGTAACCTCGTCATTCTCATCTGACAACAAGCTGCTCGATTGGATATATAACACCTTCATCCGCACACAGCTTGATAATATGCACTGCGGAATACCGTCCGACTGCCCACACCTTGAAAAACGCGGATATACAGGCGACGGCGAGCTTATCTGCGAGTGCGTAATGATGATGCTCGACGCGCAGAAATTCTATAAGAAGTGGCTCGGCGACATTTCCGACTGTCAGGACAGAGTCAGTGGACATATTCAGTATACCGCACCGTATGTTCGTTCGGGCGGCGGACCCGGCGGATGGGGCTGCGCTATTGCTGAAGTTCCGTATATTTATTACAAAACATACGGAGATAAAGCAGTGCTCGAAGAATTCCTGCCGAAGACACTGCACTACTTTGACTACCTCGAAGCACACAGTGAAAATGACCTCGTAGTAAGCGACCAGCCAGGCGAATGGTGTCTTGGTGACTGGTGTACTCCTGAGGAAATAGCAATTCCAGCGCCGTATGTAAACAATTACTTCTATGTAAAGACTATCAACCGCCTTATTGAATTCTGCAATGTTCTCGGAAAAACTGAGCTTATCTCCGACCTTGAAAAGCGTGCTGAAATTAAAAAGGCTGCCATTGTCAGAGAGTATTTCGATAACGAAACCGGAGACTTTGCGAAAAATATTCAGGGCGCAAACGCATTCGCCGTCGATATCGGACTCGGTGACGAGCGCACACTCGCACATATTGTTGAACACTATCAGGAAAAGACATGGTATGATACCGGCATATTCGGAACTGACATCCTGACCCGTATATTGTTCGAGCATGGATATTCGCAGTTGGCGTTCGACCTTTTGACCTCAAAAGGCAAATACTCTTTCCATGAGTGGATGAGCTCGGGCTGCACTACCTTCCCCGAATACTGGACATATCTGCGCTCGCAGAATCACCCAATGTTCGGTGCAGTAGTAAAGTATCTGTTCAGCTTCCTGCTCGGTATCAGTCAGGAGAATTCGGGCTACGATAAACTCATAATCAAACCTTGCTTTGTTGACGGACTCAATCATGCTGACGGATATATAACTACTGTTCATGGCAGAGTTGCTGTAAAGTATGTAAAAGCCGATGAATACATCAGTGTAAAGGTTGAGATTCCGACCGGAGTCCCAGCGAAATTCGTTTACGGCGATAAAGAAATTGCACTCTCCGCTGGTGTAAATGAATTCACATTAAAACGCTAAAAATATCCGAAAACTATTGATTTAATAAATCTGTCGATTCAGCTCGAGCGAAAATTTGAAGAAATTTCTCGTTACCTCTTGATTTATTTCCGATTTTGGTGTATTATATTGTTAATGGCATTTCTTACAAATATTGGAAATATAAATTATGATTCAAAGGGAGATAACAATGAACAATCAAACCGAAATTTTCGCAGATTACAGCAGCCGCCGTCCGAAGGGTCAAGCATGGAAGGTATCACTTGACGGACACACAACATATGCCGAGACTCGTGAGAAAGCGATCCAACTTCACTCCGATAAAGTAAAAACATTCGGACGAATGAACAGCATTTTGAATCTCTGTGCTACAAACGCGCAAAATTAAACATATCAGCCCCATATCATAATTGATATGGGGCTGATATTATATATTCTTCAAACGCTTCATCACATCATTTTCAAGCCCGAAATATTCATAAAGACGCTTGTACTCTGCATATAGCTTTGCATATATCGCCTGATTCTCTGCGATAGGATCGTAACGGATGTCGCTGAGTCCTCCCATAGCTTCAGCGGCAGTGGCAAAGTCAGGGTAAGCTCCTGCGGCAACTGCACCAGCTATTGCACTTCCGAGTGCTCCAGATTGTGTTGACGCAGCGATATATATCGGTCTTCCGGTTACATCAGCGTATATCTGCATCATGAAATCATCTTTCACTGCGATTCCTCCGGCAGCATATAATTTATCTATCATAACTCCGTTGGTTTCGAAATTGTCAATTATTCGCAGAGTTCCGAATGCAGTCGCTTCAAGCAACGCACGATATATCTCCTCCGGACGTGTTGTCAGTGTCAATCCAAGTATCATTCCAGAAAGCGAGCTGTCTTGCAGTATGCTGCGGTTGCCGTTCCACCAGTCGAGCGCAAGCAGACCGCTTTCACCCGGTTTATATGTACGAGCCTTTTCTCGCAGCAGCTTATGTATTCCTATCCCACGAACTTCCGCTTCGGCTTTATAGTCGGCTGGTACACATTTTTTTACAAACCAATCAAATATATCACCGACTGCCGATTGTCCGGCTTCATATGCAAATTTTCCGGGTATCACACCTCCATCAACTACACCGCATATTCCCGATACGCTGCTTTCAACATTGCTGAGTATTATATGCGCTGTCGATGTTCCGACAATGAGCAGCAGCTTTCCGCCGTCGGTGATTTTGCAGGCAGGAAGTGATGCGTGCGCGTCGATGAATGCCGATGAAACCGCCGTACCAGCTACAAGCCCTGTTCTCTTTGAAACATTTGCAGATATCCCGCCTACGCGCGCTCCAGAAGGCACAACTTCAAAGGGTATCTTTGTTCCGATAATACCATTGAGTCTTGGATCGAGCTCTCGCCAGAATCCATTTGTGGGGTATCCCGTGTTCGAATCCCATAGTGCTTTGAATCCAGCATGACTGACGCAGCGGCTCTCAACTCCGGTAAGCTGCCAAACGATCCAGTCTCCGGCTTCTATGAAACGGTCATCCGCAAAATAAACCTCTGGTGCTTTTTCAAGAGTTTCAAGTATTTTTGGAAACATCCACTCCGACGAGATCCTGCCACCGTATCTGGCGAGCCGCTCAGGGTCTTTTTCTTCAAGCAGAGAGGTTATCCGTTCAGCCTGCGGTTCAGCGGCATGGTGTTTCCATAGTTTTACATAAGCTTGCGGCTCATTGCAGAATTCGGGAAGAAAACATAGCGGTGTTCCATCTTTCTTGACCGGAAGTATAGTAGAAGATGTAAAATCTATACCGATACCAACAATATCTGTAGGCTCAATTGCCGCTGCTTCGATCAACTTAGGTACAGCTTTATATATCACATCAAGATAATCCTGAGGATTCTGAAATGCTGAACCGCGTTCGAGCGGCTTCCCACAAAGCTCATGCTCAATAACCGCATGAGGATATTCGAGCACCTCCGACGCAGCTTCGCGACCATTTTCAATATCAACGAGCAGAACACGTCCGGAAAGCGTGCCAAAATCAATGCCAAGTGTATATTTACTCATAAAAACTTTTCTCTTTCTCTAAAAATTTAGATAACAATTCCCTCAAGGTGGTCAAGCTCATGCTGAATTATCTGCGCCGTGAAGCCCTTGAATGTCTTTATTTTAGGCTGCATTTCAAGCGTCTGCCAGCGCACCTTAATTTCCTTATACCGCACCGTCGGACGCACTCCGTCAAGTGATAGGCAGCCTTCTTCAGTTTCATATTTTCCACTGCGCTTGAGTATCTCTGGGTTCATCATCAAAAGATATTCTCCATCGTTATTTACGGCAATTATTCGCTTCGAAACACCGATCATATTAGCTGCCATTCCAACGCAGCGGTCAGTATTCGCCTTTAATGTATCCATAAGGTCGCACGCGATTTCAATATCATTGGCTGTCGCCTCCTCGGATTTGCGTGACAGCAATATTATATCACGATTTATTGTCTTTTCCATAAATTACCTCAATTCAAAATTTGTACATAATAATGATATCACATTTACTTCAACTTTTCAATAGAATTTTAGTTTTTCGACATTCACGTTTAAAAATACGTCGTATTGCACAAAAAAGCAATTAGTATTTTAGCTAATTATGCCATTGACTAATTCTTTTTAATCTGTTATAATAAGTTAAAATAAAATTTATGGAGGCTTCACAATGAAGAACACAACACGCATTTCAGCGCTGATTCTGATGTCGCTTTTAGCGTCCTCTGTTGTATCTTGTGCTGATAGTACCCCCCCCCGCACTCCGCTGATTCAAATGTGACTACAGATGAACAATCTGTTGACACAACGCCGTCGGTAACAAATTGGGAATCTGCTGGACTTCCTATTAAAGATTTCGACGGAGCAGAATTTGTCATTCTGACACAGAAAAATGACAATGCAGCCCAAACATGGCGTATGATAGCTCCCGAGGAGCAGACCGGTGATAATCTGAACGACGCGATGTACAACCGCAACAAGAAAATTGAGGAGATATATAATATTAAAATATCTTCCTACTATTCATCTTCTCTCAAAAACGATGCAAGCAATTCTATCAACTCCGGAGATAACGCATACTCAGCTATACTCGGTCAAATAAGCGATACCTATTCGCTGGCTCAGGAAGGAAAATTCTACAACTTCTATGACATTGATCATATCGACCTCGACGCGCAGTGGTGGGATCAGTCGGTTATAGAAGGACTAACATACAACGGTACACTCTACAACCTGACTGGCGATATTTCGCCTGCGACTAATGCGCGCATATATACCCTCGTATTCAATAAAGACCTTTGCAGCGAGCTTGGACTCGAAATGCCATATCAGTACGTACTTGACGGCACTTGGACTATCGACCGATTCAGCAAATATATATCGGACGTAAATCACGATGTAAACGGCGACTCTATCATGGACTATGAAGACCGCTGGGGCTTCTTCAGTCAGGATGGCTGCTCGTGGATGATGTATTTCGCAGGCGGCGGACAAGTCACTTCAAAAGACAAATCCGGAAACCTGAGTGTTTCATATGATACTGAACGCAACATTCGTCTTGCAACTGAAGCGCTGGAAATAGCGTTTGATAAAACAAAAACGCTGATGGCAAATAAGTATGTAACTGATAATAACGGCTCATGGGCGGCAGCTACCGCATGGTTCGCTTCCGGAAAGGCGCTGTTCCGTTCATCAGTACTTGAGCCTATCCCGCGTGATCTGCGCTCGCTCGACGTAAACTTCGGCATAGTTCCATTCCCGAAGCTCGATGAAAATCAGAGTCAGTATTATACACTGCCCGAGGAATATTCGATAATGCTAAGCATTCCGATCACCGCCGATGCAGAGTTTGCCGGACTGATACTCGAATCCCTCGCAGCAGAGTCAGTATCTACTGTATCTCTCGCATTCTATGATGTCTGTTTGAACGGTAAGGTAGTCCGTGATGAGGAATCAAAAGCTATGCTTGATATCATCTTCAAAAACAAAATATTTGACATAGGATACTTCGCTAACATAGGAAACTTCCGAACAATGCTCGCAAATCTTGAAAAAGCTGGCAGCACAAACGTCGCTTCATCATATGCTTCGTCGCTGAGTACAGCAGAGGCCGCATTAAAAAAGATAACCGATAACTTTGATAGTATAAAATAGATTCATTTGCGCCGCAAATATTGCGGCGCATTTTTATTTGTACGACTACACTCTGATTGGCTCAATAAATATTAAAATCATATCAATAATACAAATTTGCTATTGACACTTTATAATATATCTGATATAATCTATATCATAACTAATATTGAAAAATACGTTTGTTATATTTATATAGGAAGGTAAACACCATGAATGAAGAAGCAAAAATATTCGCTGGACAGCTATTCTGTGCCGGTGATCCCGAATTAAAGGCAATAAAGCTGCGTTCGCACAAGCTCTGCCATGAATATAGCCTTACATACGAGGATGAGACTGAAAAACGTGCTGAGCTGCTGAAGCAGATCGTAGGCGAGCTCGGAGAGGGTGCATTTATGCAGGGACCGATATACTTCCACTACGGCGTACATACGAAAATTGGCAAACATTTCTTCGGTAACTACAATCTCACGATACAGGACGACGCACCTGTCACTATCGGTGATGACTGCGCATTTGGCCCAAACTGCACGATTGTTACGCCAGTACATCCAATGCTTCCGGACGAGCGCCGCATGATGATTAACGGTGACGGTGAGAAAAAGCGTCTCTGCTATGCAAAGCCGGTCAATGTCGGCAATGACTGTTGGTTCGGCGCTAATGTAGTCGTTTGCTCTGGCGTTACTATCGGGGATAACTGCGTAATTGGAGCAGGAAGCGTCGTTGTACGCAATATTCCCGCTAACAGCTTCGCCGCCGGCAATCCCTGCCGTGTAATTCGCACACTGACTGAAAAAGACAGCATGAGATACAAACCGGATATCTTAGCTGATAATAAAATTATAGATAAATAATGAGGTAAATAAGTATGATCAAAACCTGTATTTCAAAAGATTGGAAGCTTCACGCCCCTGGAATCAACGGTGTAAAGAGCATAGACCTTCCAAACGACTACTCTGTAACACTCCCTCGCAGCGCTAACGCTCCGGGATATGGCGCAAATGGATTTTTTAACGGTGGACGCGGATATTACAGCAAATTTATAAATTTAGACGCTGAGCCAAAGCACTACATACTCGATATCGACGGCGCATATGCGTGTGCAGAAATAAAATTTAATGAGTATGTAATGGCCATCCACCCGCACGGCTATAGTCCGTTTCTTGTAGACCTCACAAAGCGTGCGCATTTTGGCGAAATAAACAAAATCCAAATTATGACCGACGATATGCAGCCTTCGACCCGCTGGTACTCGGGCGCAGGAATCTACCGCGACGTGTTCATGTGGGAGGGCGGCGATATCCGTATCGAGCCGTGGGATGTATTCGTAACCACTCCGACGCTCGACAGTGTAAACGCAGCATACGAAATCAGCGCCGACCGCGATTCGTCGGTAACACTCCGTGCTGAAATCGTCGACGCTGACGGTAAAGCTGTAGCTTCAGCTGAATGTGCAGTAGATGTAAAAGCTGGGGCTAAAACTCCGGCAAACCTCTCATTCAAGCTTGAAAACGCTAAGCTCTGGGACACCGAAAATCCATATCTTTATACACTCAACTCAACTATAATTGAAAACGGCGCTGCAATCGACACTGCAACTACCGACTTCGGAGTACGCACGATATCTGCCGACGCTGAGAATGGACTGCTGCTGAACGGAAAGCAGATAAAGCTGCGCGGTGGTTGTATCCACCACGACCATGCAGTGCTCGGCGCTGCCGACTATCCGGCTGCCTGCCGCCGCAAGCTCACAAAATTGAAGGAATCCGGATTCAATGCGCTGCGTATCGCGCACAATCCGCCGTCACTCCAGCTGCTCGAAATGTGCGACCGCATGGGAATAATCGTAATGGATGAAGCCTTCGACATGTGGAGTCAGCAAAAAAATCCACGCGACTATCATCTTTGGTTCAATGACTGGTGGGCACGTGACATCTCATACATGGTAATGCGTGACCGCAATCATCCGTGCGTGATTTCCTATTCGATAGGAAACGAGATACCACAAAGCAACGGCAGCTCTGACGGTGCAGAGCTTTCAGCCAAATTGGCTGCTGAAGTGCGCAAGTATGACGACACGCGTCTTGTCACAAGCGCTACATTCTGGATCGATGCAAATCCTGAATGGTGCGATGAGGAGGAATACAAAAATAAATTCCATGAGCGCTTCAACAAAACGCCGGACAGCTGGTTCGAACGCACTAAGGATTACTACGCACCGCTCGATATATGCGGATATAACTATATGTATACTCACTATGAGAAAAGCCATGAGTTATTCCCAAACCGCGTGATATGGGGTTCAGAAACTCATGCAATAAACTTCTACGATTCGTGGCAGAGCGTACTTCGCAATAATTACGTACTCGGCGACTTCACTTGGACAGCATACGACAATCTCGGCGAGACCGGAACAGGACGTTCATGCTGGGCACGCGACGGTCATATCCCGGGAATCAGCCTTGCAGGCTATCCGTGGAGAAGCTGCTATCAGGGTGACCTCGACCTTTGCGGATACAGAAGACCTCAGTCGTATTTCAGAGAAACCGTATGGATCGGCGGCACCGAACCGAAGATTTTCACTACTCATCCAGAACACTACGGAGAGGGCTTCTCGGGCACAGGCTGGCACTGGTACGATGTACTCGACAGTTGGACTTTCGAAGATAAATACCTCGGTAAGCCGGTAAAATGCGAGGTTTATACTGACGCTGACGAGATCGAATGGCTGCTCAACGGAAAATCGCTTGGCAGAAGTAAGCCAGAAAAGGCTATCGCAACATTCGATATTCCATATGAGAAGGGTGAGATAACCGCTATCACATACAAGAATAGCGCTGAATGCGGACGCTCGTCACTGCATACTGTAGGCGCGCCGGCTGCTGTAACCGTAACTCCTGAGACCGATACCCTCAAAGCTGATAACCGTGACCTCTGCTACTTCGACATAACGGTAGTCGATGCAAACGGCGACCGCGTACCAGACGCTAAAAATGCGCTTACCTGCCTTGTTGACGGCGGCGAGTTGATGGGAATATTCAGCGGCGACCCGAAGAATGAGGACCAGTATGGCTCAAATGACTGCCACGCATTTGAAGGACGTGCAGTTGCGATCGTTCGCTCGACCACTCCTGGCAAGCTTACAATAACCGTAGGCGGAGCTGGAATTAACTCCGGCAAAGCTGAGATTGAAAAAATATAAATAAATAGAAATAAGCCTCAAGGAAAATTTACTCCTTGAGGCCTATATTTAATTCAGTTTCCAAGCTCACTATACTTTTCAACAACACTTTCAAGTCCAGCTATTACCGAATTTTCAATTGCTGCCCACTTTGACGATATCGCCGTACTCTTAGACGTGATAGTATTGCGGAACAGGTACGGATAGTCATTCAGCATACCGCCGTGAAGTATCGAGAAATCATAGCGGCGGCCTTTCATTATAATATCAAGCATGGCGACCGATTGCTCGTCTCGAGCATACTTATTTGACAGCGCAACATCGTAATATGCCGGTACTACCGAAAAGTGATTCTCACGAGTCATAGCTTCAACAATTGTACCAACAAATTCTCTATCCGTTACCGTCTTCGGAACTGACAGCAGCGAATAGTTATCCATCGCGTTCGAATAGTAATTCTCCTGTGCTTCGTCAAGCTTTGGATACGGAAGGATTCCGTAGTCATCCTTCATACTTCGGAAATCAGTGAAGGCATTGTTGATCCATGTAGTACAGAAAGCGATATTGCCATTAGCAAACATCTGGATCTCCTTGCCCCATCCATCAACGTATGGTGTGGATTCATAATACAATGAATAAACCTTCTCAACTGCAGTCTGCAAACGATCTACATCAACTGCAACCTTCGGAATCCCGCTATCACCAAGCTCGATAAGCGGTATATCAAAAGCTACAGTATAATTATCAAGACCCGTAGCTTTATCACCAGCGAAGCCGTAAATATCATTTTCATCTGCTTTTCCATCGTTGTTTACATCTTGATATAAGTCCTTCGACAGAGACAAAAGCTGATCTACCGTCCACTTACCTTCAAGTACCATATCATAAAGATTTGGCATATTATAGTCGGCAGCTGTGCGCTGATTGAAGAATACTACATACGAAAGCAGCAGAGTCGTAATTGACAAATCGCCGACTGCAACGTATCTGTGTCCACCTACACTGAACGCTTCATTCGCACTCTGTACCCACCATTCGCGGCTGAAGTCCACTACAGGAATATCGTTCCAGTCATAGTAAAAGCCCTCGAGCACCGGTCCGCCAGCAAGATAAGTATAAACTGCGGTAAGGTCGTAGACATCGTCGCCTGCCATGCAGTTTCGCGTAATTTCATTGACCTGCGCCATATTGTCGGTATCAGACGGCGCGATTACTGGTACTATTTTGACATTAAAATATTCCTCGATCTTTTTGTTTCGATTATATATCGCGTCATTGCAGATATCGCCGTTTTCGCCTTCGACCCACATCTCGTTTGTATATCTGTTAGAGGTCGAGATACGGAATTCGCGTCCTCCAAAATCCTTCTGCTCCATATCGTAGAGGGGCGAGGTATCAGCAGCTGGAGTAGTATCAGCTGTATTGATTAAGGTGACATTATCCTTTTCAGTGTCATTAGATTCATCGTTCTGTCCGCATGAAGCAATAATTGATGTGAGTATTGCGGAAAGGATCACTGCCGCAATAGCTCGATTACTTTTTTGCATTTTTGTAGCTCCCTTACTATTATAATTGTTCATAACTATTTTTCTATATAAAATTATATGTTCTATAGGATGTATAAGTTATCTACTGCAAAATATATTATATTAGCGATATCAATATCTATTTTTTGAACAGTGTATACAATTCGTCAATACATTCTAACAACTCTTGCTTACTATATAGTTTTCATTATGACAATTGCATTATAGCATATCTAAACTTATTTGTCAACGACCGCACTGCTCATTTGCAGTTTTTTGCATAAAAACAGAGTAAAAACGCCGCAAAGTGCAATTCAAATACACTTTGCGGCGTTGATTTTAATTTATTGGAACTTATATATTATATTCAGTTTTCAAGCTCGCCATACTGTTCAACAAGCTTCGAGAGTCCAGATTTTACACTTTCCTCCATAGAAGCCCACTTTGACGCAACCGCAGTGCTCTTGCCAACTATAAGGTCGCGGAAAAGATACGGGAACTTGTTAATATCATTTCCATGCAAAATCGAGAAGTCGTACTGACGATTATTCATAATAATATCAAGCATTGCGACCGACTGCTCATCACGAGCATACTTGCTCGAAAGTGCAACATCATAATATGCCGGTACTACAGAGAAATGATTCTCACGAGTTAATGCTTCAGTAATTGTACCAACAAATTCTTTATCCTCTACTTTTACTGTCTTCGGTATAGAAAGCAGAGAATAGTTATCCATCGCGTCCGAATAATAATTCTCCTGTTTATCGTCAAGCTTCGGATACGGAAGAATACCGTAGTCGTCCTTCATATCACGGAAACTGGTGAATGCGTTGTTGATCCATGTTGTAACAAAAGCACTATTTCCGTTGCCAAACAAATCAATCTCTTCACCATAACCTGTGAAGGATACAGAATCATAATAGAGAGAGTATATTTTTTCAACTCCCGTCTGCATACGGTCGATATCCATCGCTACTGCAGGTTGTCCATTGTTATCAAGCTTAATAAGTGGAATATTGAATGCAGACGGCCATGCGTTAAGGTTGGTCGAAAGGTCACCTGCAAAGCCATAGAAGTCTCCATCGTCTGGTTTGCCATTATTGTTTATATCCTGATATAAATCCTTAGAAAGCTCAATAAGCTTGTCAATAGTCCAATCACCATCAAGTACCAGCTCATAGAGATTCGGCATCTGCTGTTCTTCAGCTACACGCTGATTGAAGAAAACAGCATACGAAAGCAACAGAGTCGTAATTGACAAGTCACCTACAGCAACGTAACGCTTTCCGCCTACACTGAACGCCTCGTTCGCACTCTGTATCCACCATTCGCGGTCGAAATCAACTGTAGAAATATCATTCCAGTCATAGTAAAAACCTTCAAGAACCGGTCCGCCAGCTTGGAAAGTGTAAACAGCAACCAGATCGTATACATCATCACCTGACATACAGCTTTGTCTTATTGCATTGACCTGCTGTGGATCATTCCAAATATTGAGTGTAGGTATTGTCTTGATCTTTACATTGAAATACTCTTCAACCTTCTTATTTCGTCTGTACACAGCGTCATTGCAGACATCACCGTTTTCAGACTCAACCCACATCTCATCCTCGTAGTCCTCAGATGTCGAAATACGAAACTCGCGTCCGCCAAAATCCTGCTTCTCCATCGAATACAGTGGCGAGGTCTCGACTTCAGGTGTTGTATCGACGGTATCATTTACTCCATCGGTACTTTCATTTGTGTCCTTAGAACTACCATCTTGTCCGCATGAGCAGGCAATAGAGGTAAGCATTGCAGCAAGTATTGCCGCAGAAATAACTCTGTAACGTTTTTTCATAATAAGTTTTACTCCTTAATATTTTTATACTTCTTTGCTTACAGCCCAACTACACTCAAAATCGGCTGTTCGCAGTAGCGTATAACGTCATTCGAGTTATAACCTATAACCTCCCCCTGAGTGGGCTGCACACACTAAATTCATTATGAGAAAAGTATATTTTGATAGGAATGCACTTGTACTCAAATTTTTGTGATAGCTCATATAGCATAGATAGAAATTTCATGTGATTCCCCCATTACTCATAATGTTGTGCATTGGCGCAATAAATTATACCATAATTCGCTCCCATTGTCAATGCTTTTATTTATTTTTTTATTTTTAGTGGAAAATGTAATCTATAAAAATATAAAACCAGCGCCAATGTTTATATACACACTGACGCTGTTCGACTCTTATCTCAACACACCAAGTCTGAGCTTGTCCGCGATCATTGCAATAAATTCTGAGTTCGTCGGCTTGCCACGTTGTCGACTGATCGTATAACCAAAGTATCCGTTAAGCGTTTCAAGGTCGCCGCGATCCCACGCAACTTCAATCGCATGACGTATCGCACGCTCAACACGTGATGTAGTCGTACTGTATTTCTTAGCTACACTCGGATAAAGTGATTTTGTGACAAAGTTGATTATGTCAGGATCTTCAACCGTCATTATTATCGCAGTGCGAAGATATGTGTATCCTTTGATGTGTGCTGGGATTCCAATATTGTGCAGTATACGTGAGATCTGCGCTTCAAGAGGTTCGTCCGCATTTCTCGCTATAGACAACGCGCTTTCATTTCGTACAGCATTTCTGATATCGGATGCAAGATGGAATACCACCTCACAAAGCTCGGAGGTTTCGTAAGGTCGAATTAAGAACATTGCGTTATTCTGACGGCAGACCTCACGCAGAATATTCTCCGATTCATTATCTCCAATATAAATAAACGAAGCGGGTTTTGTGCTATTTTCAACAGCACGCTTCTTATCTGCAAAGATAAGCTGCATACCCTCGCCGCCATCAAGCATAGCGTCACATATTACCATATTGCAGCGAAGTGTCCTAATGCTGCTCTCCGCCTCATCTTTACCTGCCGCTTCATAGACGCATGAAAATCCTGTGCCTTCCAATAGATTGATTATTTCTTCACGTTCCTTACGATCGTTCATGCAAACCAATATCCTGACTGTGTTATTCATTTTATGACCATCCCTTTCTATGCCGGTTAGATTAGACGTGTTCAATAATAGATGATTATCGAGCACGTCTGTTATTTTCCGACCTTTACCTTTTCGCTTATCAGCAATAATCTTCGCAGCTTCCACATACTCAATAATCTGTGCTATATCGCGGTAAATCTGCCTTACGTGTACTATTATACCATATATTCCCATCCCAGTCAAGTGGTACATTTGCCAAATATTGTCTCGAATAATTGGATATATTTGCTAATTATGGATTTGTGCTGTAAGTACCTATTCAATGCTCAATTCAGATTATCTGATATATAATTTGATTTTTCAAATCTCTTGACAACTCATAAAATATATGGTACAATTGCATTAGTAATTTCCATTTTATTATAATCATAATGAAATATTTTTAAGGAGTCGATTAAAATGAAAGCATATAAATACTCTGATTCACCACTTGAGGTACATGGACTTCCGTTCTACGAGCAGAATCACCTGCTTGAACGCATTCCTGCTGAATACCGTGAAAAGCTGCCCAGCCTCGAATTTCTCGGTCGCCGCTGCCCCGGAATGCGTGTATGCTTCCGAACAAATTCCACTAAATTCACCATAAAGCTATCACTCGAAACCCTTTCTCCAGATATCGGTATGTCAATATTTGCCTGCCAATCTGTAAATGTGCTCATCGGAAAGCGCTCCGACGCACGTTTTGCCGGACTTGTGTTCCCGCCGGATTACAACACTAAAACCGCTGAAAAGACCTTCTATAAGAGCTCTGAAATGGAGGACATTACCCTATTCCTGCCAAGAAATGAGATCATTGCGGACTTTGAAGTTCTCGTTGAGGATAACGCAATAGTTGAAGCTCCTACTCCATATCGTTATCCGGCAATGCTGTTTTACGGCTCTTCCATTACTGAAGGCGGCTGCTGCAACCGTATCACAAACGCATATAACGCAATAATTTCCAACCATCTTGATGTAGATTACTACAATTATGGTTTTTCTGGAAACGCAAAGGGAGAGCCTGAAATGGCTGACCTTATCAACACTATCACAATGAGCATATTTGTGCTCGACTATGACCATAACGCTCCATCAATCGAACATTTAGCCAAGACTCACGAACCCTTCTTTAAGCGTATACGCGAGAAGAATCCTACGCTTCCAATTATAATAATGACAAAGCCAGACTTCGACTATTCTTCTGAAAACGTTCAGCGACGTGATATTATCCGCGCTACATACGAGCACGCGCTCGCCGATGGAGATAATAACGTGTACTTTATTGACGGTCAGAGTTTCTTCGGCGATACAGACAGACATCTCTGTACCTGCGACTGTTGTCATCCGAATGACCTCGGATTCTACCGTATGGCTCAGTGCGTAGAACCGGTCGTCAAGAACATACTCGAAAAACAGTATCCAAACCTATAATTTATAATCGAGGGAAACATATGAATTACTTTACCCACGCAAAACCGGTTTTTATCAAGGATAAGAGCTGTGAAATGAACTATCAGGCAGGCTTCGTCTGCAAGTTCAGTGCTGAATCCGGCAAAAAATATTCGCTCGTTTTATCCGGCGCTACGCTATACCGTGTAACACTCAACGGCAATTTTATACATTATGGTCCGGCTCGTGGTCCCCACGGATATATGCGCTGCGATGAAATTGAACTCAAACCGATCGTAGGTGAAAACACACTTGCAATTGAAGTCGCAGGATATTATTGCCCATCATTCTATACGCTGAAAATTCCATCATTTATTCAAGCAGAGCTGTCAGCTGACGGAGAGTGTATCGCATACACCGGACGCGACTTCAATGGTATCTCAATTACTGGACTTCGCGAACAGAAAGTGCCGCGATATAGCTATCAGCGCGCATTCACCGAGGTTTGGTATCAGGATTCGCCGCTTGCAGGTTGGAAAAACGGCGACTTCGATGGTGAAGAGCTTGAAGAAATCGAGCTCAGACGCGAGTACATCGAACGCGGATTTGCTATACCAAAATTCAATATCACTCCAGCGGCTGAATTCACACGCGCTGGAAATTACAAACCGATAAACTCCGCAGAGCTTAGTCTCGCGCGTTATTTCAACATTGATGACACCGTAAAAGGATATACATATTCTGACTGTCCGAATGATGTCATCAGAGCGACTGATTCGACATTTACCGCTGACTCATCGATTGACGCGAGCAAATTAAACGCCGGACAGTTTGCGGAATACAAATTCCCGCATATCAGCGCCGGATTTATCCGAACAAAAATAAATGCGGTTAAGCCATCGACAATATACGTAGTTTTCGCTGAACAGCGTTTGAGTAACGGAAACATTCATTTTGGAAACGGCACTAAATCAGTGCTCAACATAATCAAATACCGCTTGCCTACCGGAATCCACGAACTCGAATCGTTTGAATGCTACTCATTCAAATATATCGGAATACTTGTCGAATCTGGAAGCATTGAAGACTGCGAATTTACTCTGCGCGAATACTGCTATCCAGTAAAACCGCTCGCACTGAAGACCGGTGACGAAAAGCTCGACATACTCATATCCGCCGCATATGAGGGCTTCCGCCAGAATACGGTCGACTGCTTTATGGACTGCCCCGGACGCGAGCGTGCTGGATGGCTATGCGACAGCTTTTTCACAGGTAAGACCTCATTTCTCTTTACAGGCTCTATCGATTGCGAGAAATATTTTCTCGACAACTTCCGCTTAAATAAAGAAAATCCTCTGCCGCTCGGACTGCTTCCGGAATGCTATCCAAGCGAAAATCTTGCTTATGAAACTATACCGCAGTGGACTATGTGGTATATAATGGAACTCGGAGGATTTGAAGAACGTGGCGGAGATACTGCGCCATTTGCTCAGCTTGTCGAAAATACCGTCAACTACTTTGCCGGATTTGAAAACAGTGACGGACTGCTTGAAAAGCTACCGTTCTGGAACTTCGTTGAATGGACACGCGCGAATAATTGGGTACAGGACGTAAATTATCCGACAAATATGCTCTACTGCGGTATGCTGCGAGTTGCGGCAAAGATACTGTCAAAGCCTGAACTTAATAAAAAAGCGGATAAGATCCGCAACGAAATTGTACGGCAGTCCTTCGACGGCAAGCTATTTCGTGACCATGCGATACGCAATGAAAATGGTGAGCTTATCGTGCAAGAAGATCGATCGGCAATATGTCAGCATGAAGCGATGTTCTTCGATATAATCGACGCTAATGCACCTGAATACACTGAATTCACAAAGACAGTTATAGAAAAGCTCGGCGTAAACGGCGATATCAAGTCGCTTGACGTTGAAGTTGAGCCGCTCGATTTGTTCATCGGATATGCAATTCGAGTCGAAACAATGATGAAGCTCGGATACTACAAGCAAAACCTTGAAGAAATCAAGACACTGTATGCACCTATGGCAGTTGAAACCGGAACTTTCTGGGAAACTCTGGCGGGAAGTGAGAGCAGAAATCACGGCTTCGCGTCATTTATTGCGTACGTGATCCTCGAATGCCTGAGAAAATTGAGAAAATAATAACGTATACAAACAAATCGCCGCGCATAAGCACGGCGATTTGTTACTTATTTATTTTTAATTAATCAGTGTATGCCTTCATAAATTCTTCAACATTCGCTTTTAGTGAAGACTCATTCGACGCATACCAAGACGCAAAATTCTTATCATTTCCAACTGCCATCTGATAATACACCCATGCGCCTAATTGTGTTACCTGACTGTTCACCCAGCCGCAGTCAAATGTAAGACTTTGACGAATAAGATCAAGCATTTGTGCCGATTCTTCATCACGAGCGTACTTTCCCTTCAATGCTCTATCATATAACACTGGAGTTACATTTTCATGTGAATCACGACACAGTGCCTCTATGATCAATGCGCTTGTATCAGGGTCTGGCGCGTCCATGGGAATACATATCATCGACGCTACATCTTCAGTCGTAGTCATATAGTCGGTCTGATTTTCGTCAAACAGCGGATACGGGATTATGCCGAAGTCATCGTCCATCCCGCGAAGCTTAGATGCAGTGCCAATACGTTCAGGCATAATAAACACCTTTCCTGAAGTAAACATCGCCTGATAATCGGCTATCGGCACATCATTATATATGAAAGTATCCTTTCCATTTGCAAGGTCGACAATTTTTTCAACCACCGAAATTGTATGCTCATTGTACCATATAATATCAAATCCGCCAGCGTCGTTATAGCCGAGTGTCGGCGTGTCGTATGCCACCATATAGTTTCTGACAAGGGCTTCACGCGTCATAAAACCATACTGGTCATTCTCATCCATATTGCCGTCACCATTTAGGTCACGCGCAACATCAGATATCATCTTGAGCATATTATCGTGCGTCCATGTGTGATCGCGTACCATCTGATATATGTCGCCGATATTATTTTCCTCCGCAAGACGCTTGTTATAGTACATACAGAATATACCTTCAACCATCGTCGTTGCGATATCGCCGCCTGCCATATAGCATTTGCCGTTAATAGTCAGAGCGTCAACACCCTGCTGAGTCCACCAATCGGCAGACAAATCAAGGTACGGAAGATCGAGCAGGTTAAGCAAATCACCGTTGTTTACATAAATTGGAATGCAGGCTTCATATCCGGCAATAAAATCGAATGCGCCGTCGCCAGCCATTACACTGTTATGGATCGTATTGCCAAACGCCTCATGATTTGCCCAGTTTCCCGGATAGTCGATAAAATTGAAATTACAGTTGTACTTCTCACTGACACGCTGATTCCGTCGGAAAATAGCGTCAGAAACAAGGTCACCGCTCTCTTCCTCAACCATAAATTCATAGCTCCATTCACTGCGAATAAGTACATTTATATCTTTTCCGCCAAGGTCTATAACTTTAAGCTCATTTTTCCCATCAGTATCAACTGAGTTATCGGTATCAACTAAGCTGTCTGTCACATCTGAGTCTGGAGTTTTCGATTCATTCCCACACGATAAAAGCAATGTGTTAAGCATTAACAGTGCTGCAATACAAATTTCTGCTTTGCGAAGGTTGCATTTTCTCTGGTTCATAATGTTGCTCTCACTTTCATTTTTATTTTTTGTACTTTATGAAATTAGACTTGACTTTATAGGTATAACGATATATAATTATTATAACACATATTCGGAGGTATATATATGTACAAAGTTGATTTCTCGGGTACTTTGCCAACTGTAAACTATTCCGGAAGAGTAAAACAATGTGCCAACCAATGGACACACGACGGAATTGTTCAAGACTGCGATGTCATAGGAATACTTCTGTCTGGCGAATGCAAATTCACACTCGACCATGGTAAATATGAAATTGTACAGCACGCTGGGGAAGCAATTGTGATCCCTCACGGCGTATATTATACCGGAAGCTGCGAGGTAAAATGCGAATATTATTACTTTCACATAAAAGACCGCATAATTCCAGTAACCGAAGACGAAATTAAGCAAGCGCTTGCCGTTGCTGAACCAATATTAAATCAAAATATCAAGCCTAACAGCTATACTCGTGTACCAACAATATACGACTGTATGTTTCTTGGCCAGCTTACAGACATCACACGAGTGATGAAGCGTATTATTTCACTGCTTACTGACTGCGACCTTGAAATTACAAAACGTGATGTAAACAGCCGCTTGCGTCTCGACCTGAATTTCTGTCAAATACTGACACTGATATGCGGCGAATATATGACCTCACTCAGCGCAAATACAAACTATCCGGCAACACTTGAAAGAATTCTCGCCTTCATATATGCAAATTACACCGAAAAAATCACGTTGCAAAGCCTATCAGAGCAATTCGGATTATCCAAGCAATATATAATCCGCCTTTTCAGAAAACATCTTGAAACGTCTGTAACACAGTTCATACTCGACTTGAAACTCTCGCACGTTCCGGAGCTGCTAACAAAATCTTCAATGAATATAAGCGAGATCGCCGCTTATCTCGGGTTCTCCAACATCTATTACTTCAGCCGTATGTTCAAGAAAAAATATTCAGTCAGTCCTACTAAATTTACTAATATTTAGATATTGAAGCTCGTGTTTGAAAAACGTACATTGTCTGCATAAAACATTCCTTCCGGTGCGTCTCTCTCCCACGCTGCTGCTCCATGCTCTTTATAATTCGGCAGCACATCGTCACCAACCTTATCGAAGGTGCAATCGGAAAAAGAAATATCGTTTAAACGACAACTCGGTCGTCCTTCAAGGCATATCGTCTGGAGACCGCGCGCATGAATATTGCTGAAATAAATATGCCGTATCGCTGCACAGCGTACAACCGGATTATCACTAACTCGAATCCTTATCGGATACGCATATGTGCGGTCCATTACTATATTGTTAAATGAAAGATTTTCGATAAGCGTATCTTCTCTTCCCTCATCTGAAAGACGTTTATCGCCCCGTCCAGGAAGTACAATATTTATACCTGTAACAGTATCAGTCATTACGATATTTGAAAATACGCAATTTCGTATAATTCCGTCGTTTATCCAGCCGATCCTGATTCCGGAAGCATAGCTCGTCAAATTGCAGTTAGTAACAGTAACGCGCTCGCATACCTTGTTTTCAGCAAGCGAAGAGTTGTTCGCTCGAACGATAATGCAGTCATCGCCGCAGGATATGAAGCAGTTTGAAATCGACACATTCCGGCTTGAATTGATATGTATTCCGTCATTATTCGGATATTGTACATCAGCGTCGATATTGCAATGGTCGAATGTAACATGATCGCAGTCGTGAATCCAGTATGACCATCCAGACGGCTGATCGGTCATTGTGATATCCTTGACTGCAACATTTTTGCAGCCAGTAAAAAATACTACACGAGGCGGGGTCGGCGCGTCAATGCGCTCATATTTCCAACCGCCATCTGATATATCCTTGCGCTCTCTTGTAAAGCTCTCACCACTGCATCTTATCTTTCCTCCGCCGGTAATTGAGATATTCTCGCACTCCTCGGCGAATATCAGGCAAGCCGAACGGCAGCGCGGCAGAAGCTCACTTTTGATGTGCTTTAAATTCGTCTGCTCCGGATAGTCATTGCAATTACCCGAGCCACACAGCTCACTGTCAGAGGTGATGTGCAGCTCAACATTACTCTTCATCACAAGTGTTCCAGTAAGGTACGAGCCACCAGTAATAAGCACTCGTCCACCGCCTGAATCTGCACAGTCATTTATAGCACACTGAATCTGTATCGTGTTTAATGTGTTGCCATCGCCTGACACATTGTAATCGCGTATGTCTATTGTCCTTGACATTATACTAATTCCTCTCAGTTGATCATTATATAAACATTATATCGAATTTTGAGCCATTTGTAAATACATAGATAAGCGCAATTTTTATCTAATATTAAACTTAATAAATTTATCAGACAAACAAATACAAAAAACTGACACCGTTTTTAATTCGGTGTCAGTTTTTTGTAAAATAGAACTATTAAGTTTTACTTTAAATCAAATTCCCAGCTTTCGAGGTTCGGGAAGAGCTCCTTATCAGACTCATCGAACGCATCAGGTGTATCGAGAAAGCGGGAGACGATCCCATGAACTTGTGAACTCCATGCCATAAACTGCGAGCGATAATCGCCGGATTCAGTTTTGCCAACAACTGCGACCTTCATCATTTCATGGTCTAACATATCGGTGAATATCTTTAATTTTGCTTCATCGGTAACATCAGATTTCAGAACATAACATTCAAACTCATCCGACCATTCATAGCTTGCCTTAATAAGCTCTTCATTTGGCGTAACACCGCCAATTAAAGCCTTATAGCTATTCTCGCTATAGTAATTGGGAATGATGTCAAGCGTATAGCCGTTTATCGTGTATCGAATATATCGGCTATTCTTGAAGATTCCTTCCTTGTCAGCATTATGAATGATTTTAGTCAATTCATCGTCAACTTCAGCCTTGATAGAGGTTATTCTCTCCATATGACGCGAGGTGAGCGGAGTCTTCTCAAAATTCCAGTTATCCATGATGAAGTACTCGCGAAGCGCTGCATTGAGCGACTCGTTGACCGGAATAGTCACTACCGAGCCATCTGTTGGAACTGCATAAGTGTAAGTCATCGGCTCGTTTATGTAACTATCAAACTCACCGGTTTCAGGCGATCCAGCGCTATTCGCAGCGCTGCCGTCAATAGTTACCTTAACATCATCAGTATAGGCGTAATTTATCGGCGTAAATCCGACAAATTCAACCTCATTCAAATTCGAGAAATAGATCAGCGACGACGCGTCGAACTCATATGAATCAAGCAGCCACGGGTCAGCAAGTCCCATCATATAATAATATGTGTACATTTGATTCACTTCACGTTCGGTAGCATACGGGTCAAAAAAGTAAAACGCACCTTTTTCCTTAACAATAGGATATGTAGCAAGGACTTCGGCAGATTCCCTTTCAGTCAGCTGTTCATCATCTGGATCTACCAGCAGATAAAGAGCCTTCATACGCATAACAGCACTATAAGTAGTTCCATCATCCGAATTCATACTCTCAAATGCCGGCTCAAACGTGCTGTCCCAGTAGTTTTTAAGTACGATCTTCGGCAGCGCCTGAGCATATCCGCTCTCACCATTGACAGTGAAGTCAGCAAGTATACGGTCGCCGTATATCGTATTCGCAGTGATCGTCAGAGACGTAATGCCGTCAAGCATTTTTGTCGTTATCGGGTCATTCTGACTTAAACCATAGTAGGCACGCACCATCTGATCAAGCGGCGCAGAGAGCTTGATGTCATCGACAAAATATGCCATTACTGTACTTGAACATGAGGATAGTACAAAGGTGTTTGCAGCAGCTAAAGTCAAGCAGAGTACCGCGGCAGCTATTATTGTGACAGGTCTTTTTCTGAAATTCTTCATGTTTGCGTATCTCCTTTTCATAAATCTTGCACCGGATCTCGGAGCGATAAACATACCGCCTCCGATCCCAGTAAATCCAACAAGACGAGAATTATCTGAAAAGCGTTCCGCAAAATCGAGTATCGTATTCATGTAGATCCCGCTGACATCTTTGCCGTAAACGCGTATTACATTAGCGTCACATGAAAGTTCACAGTCTTCATACACATAGCGAAGTACCACTTTTGACATTGGATTAAGCCAGTGTATCGAGGTAACGAGCTGAGAAAACAACTTCATGAGCATATCATGTCGGCGGATATGATTAAGTTCATGTGCGAGTACACATTCGAGCTCTTTGTCTCCAAGGCTCGCACATCCGGGTTCGAGGTAAAGCGTCGGTCTTATACAACCGCATACGCAGGGGGAGCATATTGATTCACTGTTGAACACACGCAGGCTGACCGGACATTTCAGTCCAATGTCACGTTTGCATTTTTCGAGCATGGCAGCAAGACGAGCGTCAAGACATACAGCTGAATTCATCCGCATAAGCTGCTTTGTGCCATAGTATTCTGACATTGAGCGAGTAAACTTGATTATCGCCCCGGCAAGCCAGAAGGCAAGCAACAGTGCTGAGATAAGCTCTATATAGAACGCCGACCGTATAACAAACCGACGCAGCTCATATAGCATGCTTCTCTCATTTTGAATTACTGATATCTTTTCATTAACGTCATTCCCGGCAGCGTATACACGCTCAGCGCGTGCAATTTCACTGTAATCGCCGAGATACTCAGTGGCAGTATCAACATTTGTCGATCCATCGCCCCAGTATACTGCACTGCGCTCAATAGCAGGCAGGTCAATACGAAGTGGAATGACCGATATCGCCAGCACGATCAACCATACATGATACATCATGCCCTCTCGCCCTTTCATAAAAGTGCGGCGATATAGGTACACAGCTCCGCTAATAAAGGTGAACATTACGGACAACACTGCTAAGCTGAAAACAAAGCTAAACATTGTTCCGTACCACCATTATTTAAGGTCTAAATTGTCTCTTGCAATTTCACGTCGCAGGTCGGCGATATCATCCTCTGAGAGGATACCATCGCTGTAGAGCGCAGAAATAAGCCCCTTTGTGTTGTTCTTGTAAACGGTAGCGACAAAGTCAGCCGCAGCCTTGCGCTTGTACTCATCCTCATCGGCAATAACGATAGCGCAGTTCGCACGTCCGTGCTTTTCGAGTTTAATGAAGCCTTTTGTCTGAAGTCTTGTGATAAGAGTCAGAACCGTGGTAAGCGCGAGATGACCGATCTTATCAGGATATGCCGAAAGCATAGCGCCAGCATGAATATCCTTTACTCCATCCTTGTCCATGTCCCAGATAATCTGCATGATCTGAAGCTCAGATTCGGGAAGCTTTGTGTAATTCTTCTTATTTTTTCTTAACATTTTACTATCTCCATTCCTTATCGATATACCGCGGGGGATAAGGATAGTCGCCGTGGCATATCATGGTGTAGTTTTTACATTACTATTATATCATATGATTCTACATTCGTCAATACATTTTTGAAAAATAATTTGACTTTTTTATTTTGTCAGCCCATATTTTGCAGCTATAGTTATCGCATCACTGTTTTTTGCGCATAGAACACCAAGGCTTTGAAGGCATATGAAAATGATATAACAGTTATTAGAGTGAAAAAATTTATTTTCGAATCTATTCCTTTCTGAATGCCGCTGGAGATACACCTATGATCTGCTTAAATACACGCGAGTACAAGCTTATGTCACCAAATCCGACAGCGTCAGCTATTTCTGCTATAGACATCTCAGTAGTCATCAGCATATCCATTGACTTCGCAACACGGAATTTACGAACATACTCGGATGGAGTCATCGCCATGACTGATTTAAACTGCTTTGACAGATAGTCGTGAGAAAGTCCGACATAGTCTGCGATATCCTTACCTGAGATATCACGGGTGTAGTTGTCCTCGACAAAGCGCAGAACACTGTAAATATATCCACAGTAACCGCGACCATCAGTAACTCCTACAGGCATATTCTCAGAAAAAGCTTCAACATCCTGCCCCTGTAATCTTGCCTCCCTACTTTCGGTTATCAGCCGTGAATACATAGTAAGAAAGTTGATAAGCAGTCCCTTCAAATTCAGCTCCCAACCTACTGGCTTAATACGACGCTCCCAGCGCATTCTTTCAAGCAGCGATACCAGCTCGCGCCGCTCCGACAATCCGACTCGAATTATCGGCAGATAATCGTTTTTGATCTGTGTCCGATCCCAGTCTATACCCGGGAGCTGCATTATCTCGTTTTGCAATCCGCCGAGCTCGTCAAGATAAAAAAGGCAATTATATAAATATGTATGATAGGCGCTGTTATACGAATGTATATCACCTGGAAATATAGCAAACAGGTCTCCGCTCGTCAGCACAGAAGTTTTGCCGTTGTACGAATGAAGTGAAAATCCTTTGTCTATATATACGAATTCAAAAAATGAATGTGTATGCTGCCATACCTTGCCATTGTGCTGGCTATCGCTTACTACGATTTTTACTGTATCAGGTTCAAAATAGAGCGAATCCTTAATGTGATCGGTCATACCGCTCGAAATATTCATGTATATCTACTCCGTTTACTTATTAAATATATTATACATCATATCACGCAAAAAATCAATCTAAAATTTGTGTCCTCATCGAAATAAAAAATTTACTTGAAATTCTCCTGTATCTATAGACATATTTGAAAAAAAGTGGTATAATAAAGTACTATGGAATATTATTGCTGATGAAGCTGACTTTAAGGGGGATATAAGAATGAATAATAATAACGATAATAAAGCCCCCGATGGCTTCAAACTGCCGACACAGATAGTCTTCTGCATAGCTATATTCGGCTTCGGAATCGTATCAGCGCTGAATCCGCTTGGAGTTGCTGGGCTTCCACTATCGATAATAGCCGCAGCAATGCTCACGACCTTCGCACTCACATTAGCCGACAAATACGTAAAAATCATTCCGCTTTTTGCAATTTCGATACTTTCCTATCTTGCATCAGCATATATTTATAAATCGTATGGTCTATATACCACTGCCGAGGTGCTTGCAATATCCATCGCAGCACTATTTCCGGCTATATTGGCTCTACCGATATACATTACTGTTCGCCTAAAGCAGGGACGTGCTGTTTCTATAGCTGCTTCAGCTATTACAGCTTCACTTCTATGGATAGCATACGCCGCACTCAGCATTAGAGCCGAATATGGTGTCTGCACGCTCGATAACTTCAGAATGATGATTGATGAAGCCTTCGAGCCGGTGCGTCAAATGCTCGCGTCTCTGACATATGAGCACAACGGAGAAGCCATAGCATATTACAACAATACAGATATCGAACAACTGATATACAGTGTTAAGACCATACTGCTCGGCTCGCTGACAGCAGCTATGATGATCATATCCTATTTTGTCACACTTGTTTCACGGCTTATTGCAAACAGCTTTGACATTCGTGAACTATTCCCTTACGGTATGCGCATACGCATACACCGTACCATCAAAAAAACAGATGATGGCAAAGATTATCCGGCGCTCGAGATACATCGCGATAAGGTTCAGTGGCGGATCCAGCTCGATAGTGTTACAGCCATAGTTTATATAATTGCATATTTAGTGTCGGTGCTGTTCGCATCGTCAAACGGCGTACAGCTTTCGGCAACTATCGCCGCGCAAAATATTATCGTTATACTTGCACCAGGATTTATATATGCTGGTATCCGTGAAGTTTTCGGCGGATTTGGCACTGGCGCTCCAACGGGCGCAAAGGGATGTATAATAATTCCATTTGCATTTATATTGCTGTTTATAAATCCGATGACATTGTTTATACTCTTCTCAGTAATGGGCGTAATTTCGACACTGCGCGAAAATCGCCGCCGCAAATCAGAATGAAAGGACGCTTTCATATATAGAAAGCCATAATTTATAATGAGCTTAAACAATAAGCACGATAAAAAACGAAATTTCTCACCGCGACTATTTATGACGATCATGCTCGCAGTAGTATTTATCGCGCTGTACGCCTTAATAATACACTTTTCAGAGCTTGACCCGCTTGTGGTCGGCGGAATAATAATCGCCTGCTTTTTGCTCGCTTCGTTTATTGGAAGCAAGCTGTATGGATTTTTCAGCTTCCGCATGGTAGGACCGGAGGACGAGCAGCTTTCTCCGATACTCGGAAATATCACACTCGACTTCATACTTAAGCTGTACCTTCCGGTTATAATCTGTGACGAGTCAGGTAAAATAATCTGGTACAACAGTGCATTTACAAAAGTCGCAAATCCACGTGAGGTACTGTATGCAAAGTATATTGACGGTGTATGCAATGTCACAATTGACAAAATACTCACAGATACCACATCATCGCCCGACAGCACCGATGCGATCGACGGAGTTGAAGCAGTTGCATACGACCGCGTGTTCCGTATAAAAGGATACAACATAACCGCACAGAATAAGCATTATGTTATAACCGTATGGAACGAGCGTACTGAGTTAAGACATCTCGCAAAAAGGCTCGCAGACGAAGAAACGATAATCGCATATATAATGATAGACAACCTTGATGAGCTCATGCAGTTTGTTCAGGAAAAATACCGCTCCGCGTCAGCTGAAGTTGAAGCGATACTCAAGCGCTGGGCTGATTCTGTAGGCGGAATATTGAAGGAATATGAGCGTGATAAATTCATATTCTTATTCGAATCCAGATACCTCGATGAGTTCATCGAGCGCAGATTCGACATACTCGACCGCATACGCGAGGTCCGTATCGGAGAAGGCAGTATGCCAGTCACAGTTTCGATAGGTATCTCGCGCGTACACGGCACACTCGCTGATAAAGACCACGACGCACACGCGTCGCTCGATCTTGCATTGCAGCGCGGCGGCGATCAAGTCGTGGTCAAGAATGCGCACAACACTGAATTCTACGGTGGACGCACTAAAACCGTACAGAAACGTACAAAGGTACGTGCGCGTGTAATCGCAAATGAGCTCACAATGCACATGGCGAAGTCGCACAATGTGCTGATCATGGGTCACCGCAACCCCGACTATGACTCGATAGGCGCTTGTGTAGGTATTGCACGGCTTGCGATGTTCTGCGGTGTTAAGGCTAACATCGTAGTCAATAAAACCGAACCGAGCATAAAAAGTGCAATATCACGCGTAGATACGCTCGCAGAATACAGCGATATTTTTGTAGACAGCTTCGTTGGTCAGGATATGATCCACTCTGACACACTTCTTGTTATTGTCGATGTCAATAATCCTGCACAGTTTGCCGCACCGGATATCGCCGATAATGTAGGCACTATCGCAGTTATTGACCATCACCGCAAGACCGGCGAATTCAAACGTCAGCCAGTGATCAACTATATCGAGCCCTCAGCTTCATCGACCTGCGAGCTGATATCCGAAATTCTCGAGCAGGCGCTTCCGATAGGCGGACTTCATCGTGAGGAAGCTGACGTTCTCTACGCCGGAATGCTGCTTGACACCAAGCAATTTTCACGCAACACCGGAGTTCGCACGTTCAGCGCTGCATTGTATCTGCGCTCAGAGGGTGCAAATCCGACCGAAGTCCAGTATTTCTTCAAGTCTGGACTCGACGATTTCATGCGTGAAGCTAAATTCTCGATGAACGTTGTCACATATCGTCAGATATTCGCGATATCGATGAGTGACGGCGACGGAACTCCAGAAGACAGGATAGCGGCAGCAAAAGCGGCGGACAAGCTATTGAACGTCGATGGTGTAATGGCTTCATTCGCACTCGTACACATTGAAGACAGCGTCCACATCTCTGCACGTTCGGCTGGAAATGTAAACGTACAGCTCATACTTGAAAAGATAGGCGGCGGCGGATATTATGAATCTGCCGGAGCGCTGCTTAAAAATGTATCAATGGCTTCGGCGCTTACAAGCTTAAAAGACGCTATTGATGAATATATGAAAAAGTGATAATATTTAACCCACTATATTTAACTCAAACCGAAAAGGAGAACATAAAATGAAGGTAGTATTGACTCAGGACGTAAAGACACAAGGCAAAAAGGGACAGCTCATCGACGTATCCGACGGATATGCACGCAATTTCTTGCTTCCGAAGGGACTCGCAATAATTGCAGATAATAAAGCTCTCAATGAAATTAAAGGCAGAGAGGCCTCAGAACAGCACAAGGCGGCAGTAGAGCTTGCAAATGCTAAAGAAGCTGCAGCAAAGCTTGAAGGAATAGTATTGAAATTTACCAATCAGGCAGGCTCTGACGGTCGTCTCTACGGCTCTGTCACCTCAAAGGAAATCGCTGAAGCGCTCAAATCACAGCACAATATAACCGTTGACAAGCGCAAAATACAGCTCGACGAGCCGCTCAAGACCTTCGGTAAGCACACTGTAAACGTAAAGCTTCATACCGAAGTACTTGGCAAGATCAACGTCAGCATCGAAGAAGCAAAATAAAATATGGCAGAGGATGGAATAACAAGAAAGCTCCCATTCTCGCTCGAAGCCGAGCAGTCGGTCTTAGGCTCGATTCTCATAGACCCCGAATGCTTTAACTTAATTGCAGGAATACTGAAAAGCGAGGATTTCTATGTTGAAAACCACGCTGAGATATATCTCGCAATGCAGGACTTGTACTTGCAAAATCGCTACATCGACATCGTGACGCTGATCGATACGCTTGTACACCGCGGAGTATATGACGAAAAGACAAGCCGTTCGTATATCAAGCTTATTGCGGACGTTGTACCGTCAGCGTCAAACGTAGCCGACTATGCAAGGATCGTCAAAGATAAAAGCCTGCTGCGCAGTCTTATCGCTGCTTCCAATGAAATATCTGAGTCGGCCTATTCAGCTGAGGACGATGTGTCGCGCATTATCGGAAACGCAGAGCAGCGCATATTCTCGATAGCTGAAGGCAACGAGCAAAAGGGATTTACTCACATCCGTGAGCTGTTGGTATCGACCTACGAGCACCTGCACAGTCTGCAAACCAATCGCGCCGAGATGATGGGAACTCCGACTGGATTCAGTGACCTTGACAAGGTACTGGTCGGAATGGGAAAAAGCGACCTGATCCTTATCGGCGCTCGACCGGGTATGGGAAAGACAAGTTTTGCGTTGAATATTGCAACAAGTGTTGCACGCGAAACTAAAAAAGCGATATGTGTATTCTCGCTCGAAATGTCGGGAGAGCAGCTGGTATCTCGTATGCTGTCGAGTGAAGCGCTCGTTGACAGCCACAACATTCGTTCAGGAGAGCTCAGCGACGAGGACTGGACGAAGTTAGCCCATGCGTCGTCAAAACTTTCCGAATGCGATATTTATATCGACGACACCACCGGAATCACATCAACAGCGATGAAAGCTAAGCTGCGCCGAGTCAAAAATCTCGGACTTGTAGTAATAGACTACCTACAGCTCATGCAGAGCGATCGAAAAATTGACAATCGCGTGCAGGAAGTTGCGGACATCTCGCGTAATTTGAAGATCCTTGCAAAAGAGCTGCAAGTACCGCTCATCTGCTGTGCACAGCTTTCGCGAAGCCCAGAATCGCGTACCGACAAAACTCCTATGCTTTCTGACCTGCGCGACTCCGGAGCTATTGAGCAGGACGCGGACGTTGTAATGTTTCTTAACCGCGACTACTACAACACCGATCCTGATAAGCAAAATGTCGCCGAGATCATAATCGCTAAAAACCGTCACGGCGCTACCGGTAAGGTAGAGATGGGCTGGTTCGGTCAGTATACGAAATTTACGTCGCTTGCACCTGAGGAAGAATCCGACGGCGCAGGACGATAATCAAAATTGTTTTTATAGATTATGTCAAACAATACGTTGCCACACAGCAGCATAATAAATCGACAATTCAAGCGGGCATTAAAGGATTTCGCAATGCTCGACGGACGGCACGGTGTGCTGCTCGGCTATTCCGGCGGCGCTGATTCCTGCGCACTGCTTGACCTGCTTCACAGCTATTGCAGCAGTGCCGGAATATATTTGAAAGCCGTACACATCCATCATGGAATACGTGGTGATGAAGCAGACAGAGACGCTGAACATTGCCGGCTCAGCTGCGATAAGCTCAATATTGACTTTGAGCTTGTTCGTGCCGATATTCCGGCGCTCGCAAAAGAAAGTGGTCGTGGAATTGAAGAAACTGCGCGCGATTTCAGATATGAAACATTCGCGCGTATCCTCGATTCAGACGACCGACTCGACTGCGTAGCTGTTGCGCATAATGCCGACGACAATGCAGAAACGCTCATCTTCAATATTGCACGCGGAGCTGGAATCGATGGACTTTCCGGAATACCACCGATCCGGAAGCTCGCCTGCAAAAATGCAATCCGTGATATAGTTCGTCCGCTTATTTATTGCTCAAAACGCGATATTTTAGGATATTGCAGCGAAAATAGCATACAATATATAATTGACAGCACTAATAACGACACGGCATATACACGCAACTTCATTCGTCACGAAATACTTCCGCGTCTGAAAGAGCTGAATCCGTCGTTTTTAGGTGCGGCCGAACGTCTCAGCAGTCAGGCAAGAACGGACAGTGAATACCTTGACTATCTGGCGGACGAATTTCTCTTATCAAACGGAAATGAAATATCTGTATCAAAGCTCGCCGACACCGCACGTCCGATATCCTCACGCGTAATAATCAAGCTGTTTACCAAAGTTTCAGATACCGCACTCGAAGCAGTCCACATCAACGCAATACTCTCGCTTGTACGATCTGCGCGTGAAGGCTCATCCCTGTCACTTCCGGACCGCATTACAGCAAAAATTGAACACGGCAAGCTTAATTTCACACATGAAGCTAAACCTCAGAAAATTGAATTTTATCATGAATTAAAAATTGGCGTAAACCAGTTTACATCTCCGGATTTTGCGGTTTTGATACTTCCAAATATCCAAAAAACTGAGAATTTTGAAAAATATAACGAATACCTAAAAAATATTTACAAATTATCAATACACACAAGATTAAATTCTGATAAAATAAATCATATATTATATGTGCGCTCACGCTGCGACGGAGACTCATATGTGTATGGTGGCATGACACGCAAAATAAAGAAGCTGTATAATGACCGTGGACTTGATGTTGATATGCGAAAAACGTTGCCAATATTCTGTGATGACAATGGAATCGTATGGATTCCAGGATTCAGTCCGGCAGACCGTATAGCTGCTAACAATGTTCACGATGAGCATTTGCTCGACGTATACTATTACTCAAACTAAATTATAGCAAATAAAAATCAGGATATAACATGAAAGAATTTCATGTCAGAAAGGAATGATAGCAAATTGAATAGTGATATCGAAAGTATTTTGATAAGCGAAAAAGAGCTTGACGATATAGTCACAAATATCGCTGATCAGATAAGCCGCGATTATGCTGGAAAGCGCTTGCTGCTGCTCTGCATACTAAAGGGATCGGTAGTATTTATGGGTGATTTGATGAAAAAGGTCAAAATCCCAGTCGAGATAGACTTTATGAAGGTCTCATCATACGGTGCGGCTACTGAATCAAATCCCAATATCAAGCCCAAAATTGGACTTGATATCAGTAGAAATGACCTCAGCGAGCTTGATATACTTATCGTTGAGGATATTATCGACAGCGGACGCACGCTTGATTATCTTACCGGATATTTAAAGCATAAGGGCGCAAAAAGCGTAAAAATCGCAACTGTACTCGACAAGCCCGAGCGCCGTGACCCTCGAATCACATTGACTCCTGACTACTGCGGAAAGACTATACCAGACAAATTTGTGGTTGGATATGGACTTGATTATAACGAAAAATATCGGGCTCTGCCTTACATAGGCATACTTTCGCCCGAAGCAATAGCGAAAAAATAATAGACATGTTTGATAACCTAACATCAGCTTTTGAAAATTTAATTAAGAGGTTATCGAACGGGTCTAATATCCTGCATTAAACTGAGAAAGGAAGCCTTGGCTCAGCGTTCCAATGGACGCTGACATCGCCAACGCGAGGTCATAATTTAATGAAATCAAACTACAAGATAATGATTTTCTACGTCGTGCTGATAGGAGTTATCCTTATAGCTACTGCTGCGCTTTTCGGCAATCAGGCAGGCGAGAAGATCATTTACAGCGACATCGACAAGCTGTTCTACGAGCAGCAGGTCAAGGAATTCGAAATCGACAGCAATGACCGATTGACGATATTGAAGAAGGATAATACCACTGTATCCTTCGCACTGCGGGATTACCGCACGTTCTGGGCGCAGTTCGGTGACACTATCGAGCAGCAGTTCAGAGACGGGATCATCGAGCGATATAATATCGCTGAACCCGTCGAAATACCGTGGTGGGTAAGTCTATTGCCGTATGCGATAGTTATCATACTCTTTATCGTATTCTGGTTCTTTATAATCAATCAGTTCTCCGGAGGTGCCGGAAAGGGCGGCAAAGTCGGAAACTTTGGCAAAGCTCGTGCAAAGCTCGGCTCGGAGGAAAAGAAGAAGGTATTCTTTAAGGACGTTGCCGGAGCTGATGAAGAAAAGGCAGAGCTTCAGGAGGTCGTGGAATTTTTGCGCGACCCAGCGAAATTCTCAAAGCTCGGCGCACACATTCCACACGGTGTATTGCTCGTCGGACCTCCCGGTACAGGTAAAACGCTGCTCGCAAAGGCTGTAGCGGGTGAGGCTGGAGTGCCGTTCTATTCGATATCCGGCTCGGATTTCGTTGAAATGTACGTCGGTGTCGGTGCGTCACGTGTACGCGACTTGTTCGACACTGCGAAAAAGAATCCAGCAAGCATAATCTTTATCGATGAAATCGACGCAGTCGGTCGTCACCGCGGCGCGGGTCTCGGCGGCGGTCACGATGAGCGCGAGCAAACATTAAATCAGCTGCTTGTTGAAATGGACGGCTTCGGCGGAAACGATGGAGTTATCGTAATGGCGGCGACCAACCGTCCCGATATACTTGACCCAGCACTGCTCCGTCCAGGACGTTTCGACCGTCAGATCACTGTCAACTATCCTGACATCAAGGGACGTGAGGATATACTCAAGGTCCACGCAAACGGAAAGCCGTTTGAAGAGGATGTCGACCTTCACACCCTCGCTAAGACTACAGTTGGATTCACAGGTGCAGACCTTGCCAACCTGCTTAACGAAGCTGCATTGTTAGCTGCCCGCAAAGGAAAGAGCCTCATCGGCATGAACGACCTTGAAGACGCTACAATTAAGGTACTCGTAGGTCCGCAGAAGAAGTCGAAGGTCATCAGCGACAAGGAAAAGCGCCTGACCGCATATCATGAAGCCGGTCACGCAATCGTTACAAAGTTCTTACAGCCTGATACCCCCGTACACCAGATATCTATAATCCCAAGTGGACGTGCAGGCGGATATACGCTTTCGCTCCCGAAGGAAGACCGTTCCTATCAGTCGAAGAATGATATGGAAAATGAGATCGTATCGCTGCTCGGTGGACGTGTAGCTGAAAAGCTCATACTCGGTGATATCTCGACAGGTGCGTCGAACGATATCCAGCGTGCAACTGGAATCGCCCGCAATATGGTCACACGCTACGGCATGAGTGACGCTCTCGGTCCGATAGTATACGGTTCTGAACACAATAGTGACGAAGTATTCCTCGGACGCGACTTCAACACTACACGCAACTATTCAGAGGATACCGCAACACTTATCGACAACGAAATCAAACGCCTTGTTGAGACTGCGTATGCAACAGCTATGAAGATCCTCGAGGAAAATATCGAGAAACTGCATTTCATCGCGTCGTTCCTTATCAAGAATGAGGTAATGGATGAAGTTCAGTTCAACGCGGCGATGGATGGAGATCCGACAATCGAGGAATTAGAAGAGCTGCTCGCTGAGAAAAAGCGCAAGAGCGAGGAAGAAAATCGCAATCGTGCTAAAGCTGACGAGGAAGCTCGTCTTAAGCGTGAGGCTGAAGAAGCTGCAAAGCAGAATCAGAATCCCAGTAATCCTAACTTTCCCCCACGAATGAAAGAATAAAACGCTGTCCCGGCGGAGCAGGTGAATTCCGCTCCGTCGGGATTTTCTACAGCACTGTGATTTAATTTATCGTATTAGCGATAATTTCATATTTAATAATATCATTATTAGTGAAAGGATGAAAAAAATGAATACCGAAATCAAAACCGAACGTGCCACCGCGATGGGCTCGACCATGGGCGGAGAGCTTGTGTCGTACAAGCTCGACGGTAAGGAGTATGTGTGGGAAGGACTGCCTGAATACTGGGCAAGTCATGCGCCTGTACTCTTCCCTACAGTCGGCTCGACCATTGACGGAAGCGTAAAATTCGAAGGAACTGCATATCCGCTACAGAAGCACGGATTCGCAAGAAAGCAGGAATTCCGTCTGCTCGAAGCAACCGCGAATAAGCTGGTATACGAGTTATATGACAGCAACGAGTCACATAAGGTATACCCATACAAGTTCCGTCTACTCATCACGCACATAATCAGCGACGAGGGATTCTCAACTGAATACACAGTTGAGAATATAGACGAAAAGCCGATTTGGTTCTGCATCGGCGGACATCCGGGATTCCGCTGCCCGATGAACGACGGCGAGAAATTCTCCGATTACAAGCTCGTATTCGAGAAGGTCGAGAATGAGGATGTGATTTATACCACCAACTACGGCGGAGGATACATAGACGCGTCTCTGCCGATAACCGACAAGCTTAAAAATACTAACGAGTGGGAGCTCGACTACGCCGACTATGATGTTGACGTATTGCTTACAAAGAAGCTCCAGAGCCGCGAGGTAAAGCTTATAAACAAGAATACTGGCAAAGGTATCAGTTTCGATTTTACCGGTTTCGACGCTCTCGGCGTTTGGACTCCGCCTAAGAAGAACGCGCCGTTTGTCTGCCTCGAACCGTGGAACGGACTTCCTGCACATCTCGACGAAACTGGAAACTTCGAGGACAAGCCATACGCAATCAAGCTTGAAGTCGGCAAGAGCTACTCTGTCGGCTACAAAGTAAAGGTAATTGACTAATTAAATATATAAATACGGCGACTGCAAAAATTGCAGTCGCCGTATTTTGTTTTATTTTATTACTTCTCGAGTGACTGTAAATACTTGAAGCAGCGAGTAACTTCCTCAAGACCAGTAGGCTGGCAGCCTTCACTCTCAACTACCATTCTCATTCCAAGCTCGATAGCCTTAGCGCGTACAGCCGCTACAGGAGCTTCGCCTTCACCAAGTGCAAGACCCTTGCGATCCTTTGTGCCATCCTTAAGATGAATAACATTAACTCTGTCCTTCAGACGAGTGATGGTTTCAATCGGATCGCGGCCTGCGCAGAATGCCCAGTAAGTGTCAATTTCGAAGTTTACGTCAGTGCGAGCTTCCATCTCAGCGTGAGCGATCTGTCCGTCTTTGTTCGGCAAAAATTCGCCGTCGTGGTTGTGATATGCAAGAGTGATTCCTTCAGCTGCAAGCATAGGCTTGTACTTGTTGAGCTTTTCAATAGTAGAGTCGAGTCCCTCTTTAGTGTCCCACGGAGCGCCCGGAACTATGTAATTGGTGTTGCCGAGAGTCTTATGATACTTAACAGTTCCAGCGAAATCGTTGTCGAGGTCACCGAGACCAGAGTGAGTACCGCTGACGATAAGTCCGTACTCGTTAAGCATTGCCTTTACTTCCTCAGCTGGATGACCGAAAAAGCCTGCAAATTCAACATACTTGTAACCAATCTCAGCTACCTTCTTGAGTGCATTCGCGAGATCCTGTCCGGTAATGTCGCGAACACTGTACATCTGAAGTCCGTATTCCATGATAATATCTCCTTAGAATATAATAATTTTCAATGTTTGTAGTTTTCAATCGTTTAAGCTTTGCTTGATAGATATTCCTCTGCCAAAATTGCATATGAATACTCATCGCTATGTCGGTCCAGAGCATACGAATATGCCGGTCGTCCGCCGATAAAGCAGCCTTCCCTTCGCATACCGATTTTCTCCATGACCCGCCATGAGCCTATATTTTCGGTATCGCAGAACGCCATCACACGCCTGAGCTTTAACTCATCAAATGCAATCGAAAGCAGCTGCTTGCCAATTTCAGTGCAGAATCCGTGTCCCCAATAGTCACGATGGATTATCCATCCGAGCGTCGCCTGATTATCCTCACAAATTGCAAGCTCAGCTGTTCCTATTAGTTTTCCGTCATACTCAACTGCAAAAATATACTCGTCTTCACTGATACTATTAATAAACTCAGCGCACTGCTCTTTTGTCTGCATTCCGGCGCGAGTGTACTTGGTATTTTCGTGATTTCCGATATAATCATATGCCGCATTCACATCATCACTGCGGAATGGACGCAGCAAAAGCCGCTCAGTTTTGTAGCTTTTCATGCACTCCTCCTATCACAGCAACAATATAGTACAATCAAAAACTTACACTCTATTATACAACATTATCATGAAATATGCAATAGGTTTGCCGAAATTTTCTGCAAAAAATCTATCGCTGCTATGCCTCTAATAGCGCCTTAAACTCATCGCTGTCCCGCATTGGGTCAAAGCAGTGATTATTGTTAAGGCATCTTACAAAATCATCAATATCAGTCACATCAGAATCTGTCTCTTTTTTATCGCCTTCTACATATCTGAACAGCGGAGCAGTAAAGCTATAATTCGTTTCTTTACTATATTCCACCATTTTCTGGGCGTGCACTCTCGCCTTCCACAGTTCTGCCATCGCTTCATCATACTGCGCCTGACCGCATAGAATGATCGCCTTATCTATAGCATTATACTGCAAAGTATTATGATAATATTGATAATTACCATCTGGGAAAAGGATTTGTAAAACCTGTTCGACCGCATTGCATACTTCAAGGGATTTGCCTATAAAACTCAGTTGAAATAGAAATTGCCCTAACAGCCTTTCCGCAACCCTTTGGCTATGCTTTATTTTTTCTTCACCCTCTAAGCACCAGCAAAGAAGCTCGTCACGTTTACTTTCGTCCTCATACTGCATAGCATATTCCTTCGCCTCATCATTCCTGCCCAACATATGAAGCGTAAGAACAATACCGTACAGCGCTTTGTTGTGCAGCTTCCAGTCGCTGCTATCTGCTATCACGATCTTATAATGCGAAACAGAGCTTTCAAGTAATCTACGATACTCTGCATCATCTTCCCGCATAAATGCGACATAATATTCCGCAGACGCAAGCCATTCCATGTATTCCATATTCCCCGGATATTCAGCCGCCGCACGTACCGCTATTTGATAATTCTTTTCCTTATCATCATGATTCCAGTATTCATGAAAAGCCTCGTCGAATTCAGTTTTTCGTAAATCTTTCTGATATGTATCCATGCCAAGCAAATAATCTGTTGTCACTCCAAAAAGATTAGCGAGCGGCACAAGCAGAGAAATATCCGGCATTGCCATATCTGTTTCCCAGCGGCTGACAGCCTGCGGCGATATCGAGAGAAGCTCAGCAAGCCTCTCTTGTGTAAATCCCGCATCACGCCGGAGCTTTTTAATAATGCTTCCGAATGTCATATTCGTTACACTCTTTTTTAATTCGACCGGTCTGTATATATGATACCATGATTATTTCACCTTGTCAACCTCCCGCTAATTGAGATAATATCAATCCAAAATTGAGTATTTTATTTTTCATAGTAAAAGCCTATCCAGTTTTACCTGAGATAGGCTTTAAATAAGTGTTTATTTATAAATCAATATACCTTCACGGTCTTGTAGTATTCAAGCAGCTTAATGAAGAGACCACCCTGAACTGTACGGTTCTGGAAACCGGTCTGTACTGATGTAATAGTATCGTACCAGTCGGTCATCGGCACACGTGACGGCATAGTGTTATAAGCCTCCCACAGCGGCTCGATGTAGCTCTCGAAGTCAGCCTTCGAATTGCAGAGCGTAGCAGTCCATACAAGCCAGTCGGACTTTGTATATGCCTTGCGGTTATCAAGCGGCATACCGTACTTGTTGAAGTGACGGCGGTTTGCCCAAGCTTCACCGTCGAATACCTCAGCCGGGATCAACTTAGTTCCGAACAGCTTATCCCATACTATGTTGTACTTCATGCTGTATGTACCCTTGCAGTCGAACACCAGACGGTAGCTTCCGTCGCCATTCTGAGCGCGCAGCAGCCAGTTGATGGAGAGCTTACGTGCAGAGTCAAAATATGCACCTGCTTCCTCATGCTTGCCAAGCTTCTCGCAGATAATGCCCATTCCGGCAATACCAGAAATAGCCTTGAGTGAAAGGTTGCAGTTATGTGCAAAATGTCCGGCAAAGTCATCAGTGCAACGCTGATTTGCAGGGTCAGCACCATTATCAATAAGATACTTAGTCCATGCCTTCAGAATGTCGAAATGCTCCTCAGCGCAGCTGAAATCGCCGCTCGCGATAGAATACGTCGCAGTCATTATAAGCATATTTCCGCATTCTTCAACTGGCATTTGATATTTTAGTTCATTACCACCGTATACCTGACCATTGAGAAGCGGATATTTTCCGACATCGTGCGGCGCGAAGTCATACTCCCATGCGTCGCTCTTTGCATACTTGAATATCGGTCTCATCATAGCGAGTACGAGCTCAGGATTATAGATAAGGAACATCGGGATCGACGGATAGCTTACGTCAACAGTAGCTGCGCAGCCGTTACTGAAGCACTCCTTCGAGATGAACAGCAGCTTGCCGTCGGTGTCAAGAACTGCCTTGTGAGCAGCAATAACCTGTCTGAATGCAAGCTGGAGCAGCTCGGAATACTTCTCACCACCGGCTCTGAGCGAATCGAGTACGAGCTTGTCATCGAATGCCGCCGCCTTTGCAAGCAGCTCATCGTAATCGCTGAATGCTTCGGTGATAGCGGTCTCGATAGTCTTACCATCGCGATTCCATACAGATTTCAGCTTGTCGCCAAAATATTCGATAGAATAGATATCGTCATAAGCAAATGTAATAAGTGCACTATCAGTGAATTCCTTTTCAAGCGAAACAAAGGTCATACCAGTCTCTTCGCACTTTTCAGCGCCGACCTTAGCATCCTTTGCAGCAAGGTAGAAATATCCCCAGTCAATACGGATATCGTCGCCGTCCTTAGCAAGTACAGGCTGATCGACACTGCCTATCTTAACAGCGTTAATGCCATCAAAGGACTTAGTCTCAGTAGTAACTTCAAACTGTCCCTTGGTGTCAAGGCAGAGCTCTTCAGAAGCATATATCTTAGCTTTCAGAGAATGTGCCTCGCCGTCGATAGACTTCGCAGAAAGCTCAAGGTAGCTTACAGGACGGCTCATAATGTCAAGGTTGTCCGGGAAAAGAGGAGTGAAGAAGCAAGCGTTAAGCGAGATACCAGCGCCCTCAAAGGTGTATGTAGTTGTGAGTGCGGTAATATCTACCGCGGTCTGAGTAAGCTTGTCAGCTCCGCATTTGCCCATGAAGCAATAATCCTTGCCGTCGACCTCAACAACTCCGCAGATAGTATTGGGCTTGCCAGTCCAGTGAACAGTATCGCCGTCATTGAGCTTATCAGTATTAGACCATACGCTGAAATACGGGTCAACTGTTATCAGCGGTACAGCAGGAGCACGTAAAATCATATTTAATATTTCCTTTCGAAATTATAGATTCAGTTATAATAGCCGTGTTCGATAGCAGAATATGTCTATTATAACTATAGTTAATTATAAACGCATTTATGCGTAAAGTAAATACATAATAAGCGCATATAAGTTAATAATATCGCCATATAGAAAATTCAAGTCGACAGTACTGTCGACTTGAATCAAATAACAATATTTAGTTTTTCGAAATTGTATTTGCTGCTTCCATAATATCAGCAAATTTTTCATGCTTTGCAGCACAGAACGCCTTCATGGACTCGACCTGCTCAGCTGTAAACTTATCGAGATCTCCATCCTTGAGTTTATTCTTGTACATACGGTCAAGAATCAAAGCGTACTGAATATCTACCTCAACAAGCTTGTTATCCTGCTCACATACTACGAGGTCAGACTTACCCTGAAGAATAAGGTCAACTGCATAGTCACCCATACGAGTCGCAGTGTATCTGTCACGCAGAGTAGGCGCACCGCCGCGAACCATATGTGCAAGACGGATGAAACGAGTGTCGATTCCAGCCTCATTTATCTTCTTAGTGAGCTCTTCGCCGAACTCGCCGCCCATACCTTCGGATACCATCACGATAAAGCTTCTCTGCCCCTTTGCGCGCTGGTCAAGGATCTTTGCAATGCAAGCTTCGGTGTCAAACGGAAGCTCCTTGACCGCGATACCAACTGCACCAACTGCCATACCGCATTCAAGTGCGATATATCCAGCGTCGCGTCCCATAACCTCAATAACTTCGCAGCGTGCGTGAGATTCGCAAGTGTCACGAAGCGCGTCAGCAGCACGAACTACAGTGTTCATAGCGGTATCAAAGCCGATCGAATAGTCAGTCGATGTGATATCGTTGTCGATAGTACCGGGAATTCCGATAGTAGGGATTCCATGAGAGGAAAGGTCGGTCGCACCGCGGAACGTTCCATCTCCGCCAATAGCTACGATACCGTCGATCTGGTTATCATGGCAGCTCTTAACTGCTTTAGCCATACCTTCCTCGGTCTTGAATTCGAGACAGCGGTCTGAATAAAGAATAGTTCCGCTTATACCGCCGATATTTGCTACGTCTCTTGCGGTGAGCTCTTTCAGTTCGCCGCTGATGAGTCCGGTATATCCTTTATAGATTCCGACAACCTCAACTCCGCGTGCAAGCGCTGAGAGTGTTACGGCACGAACTGCCGCATTCATACCTGGTGCGTCTCCGCCGGATGTGAGTACGCCGATTTTTCTGAATTTTGCCATAGTTATATCTCTTCCTTCTAAAGTTTAAAATAGCATATGATAATAAAGTTGGTTTCTAACCTTGTATTAGACTTTCGACGACCTTTCAAAATCTGAAATAATCATTGAAATCCTCTATGTATATTTTAATATATTTTCCTGTAAAAATCAAGTGGTTTGGAATGATTTTTTCGGAATAATATAAAAAATTTACAAGCTATAGATAATTATGAACTTACACCCATTCAAAGTAGGGCTTCCGTAATCAAAGCTTCATATATTTTACCGACTTATTTATCAAGCAGCTCGCAATTTCCGCCGTACACCTCACATATAGCTCTCGCCTTTGCCTTAGGCGTTAATGTCTGTTTATCGTCCGATACCTCAAACATTCCATAATATATCTCAACAGTTCCGCCCCATTTAGCAGCACCCTTGTCCTCAAGCAGTCTGAACGGATATATTGATGTCACATAATCCATACGCGTTGTGACAGCTTCGTACATCTCTTTGAACCACTCGCCCTCCTTAGCGTCAGCCTCACTGCTTCCACCGTCAGAGAATCCGAACTCAGTAAAATATACCCCTTTATCTGCGTCACCATGCTTGACCATGACATCATAAATTTGATTATTCTCATCGACCCACTTATCTATAGTAAACTCATCATCCTTCATATACGGATGCCATGCAACCGCTGTGAAGTATTCGTCAGGGTCGGTACAGCCATTGCCGCAGTTTCCGCTCTCAATAGCTTTGTACACGAGTTCGAGGAAATCCGCCATCGACGCGATACCATCAACCGGCGCCATACCCGGGAAAATTATCTCAGCGTCCGGATTAGCTCTGCGAACTCCTGCTGCCGCTGCATATACCATATCGGCGGTGATCTCCGCTTTTTCACGCTGAGTGAATTTTACCTGTCTTGATGTATATCCTATCGGGTGAAGAAACGGGTCATGATTTGTCTCGTTTCCTACCTCCCAAAGGTCTACCTCCGGAAATTCTGACGCAAGAGTATACCATGTAGTCTCATAATCAGCAAGAAACTGCATATACATAGAGCCCTCAGTCTTATCCGGATATGGAACTGCTGAAGCGTCCTCCTGACTGCTTCCGTTCGGAAGAAAGGCATAATGGCTCATTCCGAGTATCTGCTCTATTCCTCGGCTCTTCAACTCAGCGATCCACTCGTGCTGCAATTTTGCGTTTTTTTCATTGACAGTAGTTGGGTCGTCAAGCAGAACTGTCGCGTGCATCCAGTTACGAAGCGCCTTTACATTCATTGCCTCGATTATATCAAAAATTTTATTCATGTCGAGCTTGCGTCCATACGCTCCAGTAAGCGGTACACAAAGCCCATTCAGCTGTATTTCTTTCACGTCATTAGTTCCTTTATCATCATTTTCTTTTGCGCACCCGTAAATTGCAGCTGCAACCGCAAACGCGATCACAGCTGCAATTATTCTGATTGCACACTTTTTAGTCCAATTTTTCAAGCTGGTTCACCATATTATCGATACTTGTGTTGATAGCCGATTTCTGCGAAGCTATATCAGAAGCGATAGTGTCATCTCCCTCTAAAAGCTTTGAGCGAACTGCGGAAGCAAGATCAGTATTCCAGCCAAAGAAGTAAGCCATATCAACTCCGCGAGTCTGACGGATTATTTCAAGCATTTCTATACTGTCGTCATTTCTGAGACCCTTCTGCGATACAGTGACGTTATAGTATATCGGAAGTACGTTCTTATAGCTGTCATATGTGAGAGCATCTACTATAGCTGCGGTAGTTGCGCGGTCCTGATTCGTTACTGGTATAGTCATTACAAGCAGATTTTCGACAATAGCAGTGCGATACGAATCCTGTTCCTCATCATATTTTGGGAAAGGCACGATTCCAAAGGTATCATCCATATCGCGAAGCAGCTGTGAGGTTTTCAATTCAGCAGTCATAAATACTGCACGGCGATTTACAAATGTGTACAGATATCCGCCGTTATCAGCGCTCATATCATCATAATGCGCATTAAAGTATGCACCCTCGGTCGAGAAAAATCCTGCAAGCTTAGAAGCAACGTTATAGAATGGCTCATTGTCGGCGCTGAATACAGGATAATTATTATTTCCGATATCTACATACTTTCTTCCTGCACTGAAAATAAACTTATCAGGTGCGTTCGGATGTGTAGATATTCCATATATTGAATCGCCTGATTTTTTCCATGCAAACGAATCCTGACTGCCAAGAGTTGCGATCTTTGTGCAGTATTCGTTCAGCTTGTCAATAGTCCATTTGCCCTCTCTTACAAGGTCATACGGTGTTTCAAGGCTGTAATCCTCAAGCATATTCTCATTGAAGAATACACACCAAGAGCCGTCAAACGCCATCAGATTCAACGAACCGGCAGCAAAGTACAATTTTCCGCCAAGCGTGCATGAGTCATTGATAGTCTGATCCCACCATGGCTTGTCAAGTGACAGTTCAGGGATGCTGTAAAGGTCGGCAAAGCAACCTTCGGTGATCATTGACGGCTGTTTGTTTACCGGAAGATATATTAGGTCATATTCATCCTCGCCCGACATTATTGAAGTGTAAGCTCTTTTAACAAGGTCATCCATAGTTCCAAGAGCCGGCACCTCCTCGACTTCTATCTTACACTTGAAACGCTCCTCAGCTCTGCGATTACGCTGATACATCGTATCGCTAAGTGTTTCGCCTGACATCTCCTCAACGTCAAGCGTCACATTCATATCCCATATGCTTCCGCTCGAAAGAATATTAAACGATTCTCCGTTAAGGTTTACCTCTGGGTATACGTATTCAGGTACGTCTTCAACGGTCGTATCATCCTCTGTATTTTTTGGGGATGTATCCTTTGTATCGTCCGGAGACTTTCCGGAGCACGATGTCAGAATTCCAAGGCACAGCAGCAAGGCTGTTGACATATATAATTTGCGCGATTTCATTTTATTTCGATCCTTTCATTATGTTTTTCAGCTATTAGACTTGTTCGATAACTTAACCTAAGATTTTTAAAATGCTGATGAAATCAGGATTTTAAAAATTTAATTGAAAGGTTATCGAACACGTCTATTATTGCCTTGTACATATTATATACCTTCAAGGTAAATAAAACAAGAGCCGCATAGTGGGAAAAGTATCATCAATCACGGATATTTGAGATTGGCGATGTTAAATCAACACCTTATTAACTATAATAATACAAAAATACAAATAGAAGCTACTTTTAAATATTGACATCCGTATCTGTACTGTAGTATAATTATAATGTTTACTGTAACATAATGCGAAAGGAAGCTCAGCACTGTAACTGAGCAAATCAATAAATATGGAACATATAATTCATCCGACAAGTGATAATTCAATATCGGTATCAGAGGCACTGAGATACTGCCGTGAAAATAAAATATCCAAGCTAACACTTGAATACGGTGTATATCACTTCAATTCCGAAACCGCGGATGAAGACATCTGCTGCGTTTCAAATCACGGACACAATGGATTTAAGCGCTGCGCATTCCTGATCAAAAATATGCAGGATTTTGAGGTGGACGGTGGTGGAAGCCTGCTTATCTTCCACGGTGCAATGAATCCATTTATCGTACATAGTTGTGAAAATGTCACGCTCAGAAATTTCAAGGTCCTATTTCTGAACACTAATCATATGCAGACTCGCGTAGTCGAAGTCGGCGAAGATTACGTCGATCTTGAAGCCTGCACTGAACAGGGATTTTACTATGAATTTGGACTTCTATATACAATAAATGAATGCCGCCAGTATAACCTCGTATACTCCGCAGTCGAAATGACCGAAACAAACGGTAGATATGAATTTGCTCACGATACCGGTGAACAGTGCTTCGGCGGCTGCTTTAATGACTATCGAACGACAGCAAGAACAGATAAAATAATCCGCATACATTCACCACGCCGTAAACCTAAGCTTGGAAATTACGTTGCTCTTATCGCAGCTGAGCGATACAATAATGGAATTCTGCTGCTCGATTCTAAAAATACAGCAGTAGATGGAGCTACGCTATACAGCTGCTATGGCGTAGGATTCCATGCTCAGCTATGTGAGAACGTCACGATATCCAACTGCAAGACGGCGGCATATCCTGGTGACGATCTGCACGCACCGCGCTGCTTTGCGATAAATGCAGACGCGACACACTTTGTAGGGTGCAGCGGAAGTGTTATCATACGTGACTGCGAGTTTGTCAATCAATTCGACGACGCGATAAACGTTCATGGTGTGTATACCAAGATCATCGCTAAAACCGAAAATACGCTTACAGTAAAATACGTACACTACCAATGCCGCGGCATTTCTCTGCTTCGTGACGGCTGCGAGATCAACGTTATAAATCAAAGCAGCCTTATCCCATATTTTGGTGCAAAGATCATATCGGCGAAAGAATTAAACACCGAAACAACAGTGCTTACGCTTGACAAAAGCACCGACAATATCAATATCGGCGACCTTGTCGACTGTATTACGCTATATCCGGATGTAGTTGTCGAAAACAACCGCTTTGTTGACAACCGAGCACGCGGAATTTTAATGGCATCGCGCAAAAATGTTATAATACGAAACAACTACTTCCACACCCCTGGAACAGCGATCAAACTCGAAAGTGATAGTACATATTGGTATGAATCTGGATGTGTGCAGGATCTGACAATAGAAAATAACATATTCGATGACTGCAAATATATCTCATCAAATTGCTGGGGCGGGTCGGTAATAGCTGTAACTCCGCGTCAGTCTCGCGAGGATGGCAAGTACTTCCACGGCAATGTGCGAATTATCGGCAACGATTTTTCAAGCTGCAAAGCGCCAATTATAGATCTATGCGATATTAACGAGCTCACATTAAATAATAATAAGCTTCCAGACAACGCTGTGCTCGGCAAGCCGGTACATTGTGGAAAAATTTCAATTGAGTAAAGCTGTAAAATAAACAAAAACTGCATTTCGGAAAATCCAAAATGCAGTTTTTGTATTTACTCACGGTCAAGCAGTACCGATGTAAAATCAGCATACTGATTCCAACGATTCGCATTTATTCGATAAATTACCGAATATTCTGCATGATTCGACTGCTGAGCACATTTGAGTATTATCGTATTCTCTCCGCGCTTAAATTTAACTGAGAAGTGCATATTCTCGCACGTCCACCATTTAGTCTTATCGCTCATTCCGATAAGTTTGCCATTTACCCAAAGCTTGAAAGGAGCAGTATGACCGACGGCTATTTCAACGTCACGCTCATCCGGCGATATGAGCTTGCGCAAAAGGTAGTCAATGTGAGCCCCATCATACTCCTGTATATCTGCTGTATCGAACAGGTCTTCGCCAAGCTCTACACGCTCAGGTATACACTCAGCACGACCATCATTTGCAATATCAACGAATGGCTCAGCCTCAGAGACAAACTCATGATTTATATCCGCAATTCCGCCAAGATGGTATTCGCGCGTAACGTCATAGCCGTTCTCGTCCGCCAGAAGCTTGAAATGCGCACCATACCCTTCGTGAGGCGGTAAATATGTAAGATCTTTGATATTTTCAAGGAAGGGTCCAAAGCGGTACCACACATCACAGCCGACAAGTCCGAAGCTGTCGGTAAGCGTGCCAAAGCTCCCACTCATTTTTACATTAAATATATTCTGCTGACAGAGAGTCTTCGCTTCTGGCTTTAATGAAGCCTCGCAAGGCTGAATAAACCGCTCACCTGCGTTTAATTTTATGGACAGCTCAGAAGGAGTAAACTCAATCTCATTCGGAGAAGTGATATCAATTTTTACCTCAACGGATGCGTCGGTGTTATTCTTGAATGCCAATCCAAGTGAAGTACGCTTGTCAGTCTTTAGAATAGGCGCACCGTCGTATACTGCTTCAACAGTTATTGCCGGAATGCGGCAACTGGTCGATATCGGAATGTAGTTTTCCGGATAGTCTATAATATTTACTGTACTTTCAAATGCCTTCCCAGCAGATATTCCAGCGTTACATACATCAAACGCAAGATCGGCGATAGAACCATTTTTGCGCTTTGTACGAACTTCTACCGCAAGTCCGGTATCGGTCATGCCGTCCTCATTCAAAAGCTTATCAGCGCCGCGTATAATTCCGAGAATCGACGCAGCTGTAGCACAAATGCAGTCGGTATCGTATCCGCAGGCAAGTCCCACTCGAATCGTCTCGCGGAAGTCCCCCTTACCGTAGAGCAATGAGATCATTATAAAGCCGAGATTCTGGTACATATTCGTGCAGTCGGCGTGTCCGTAATGACGCAGGATAAGTCCTCGCGTTACCCTCCAGTCAAGACCTTCATCGTACCACTTTATAGTATCGCGCAGCACACGTCCGAGCTTGCTCTCAGGCGATATGTCAGCAAGCGCCGATTCAATCGCACCGCGAAGATCATTCGTAAAGAACAGCTCTCCCTCAAGCACTGCAAGGAAGTACTCTGCGTCGATAGAATCCCTCTCATGGTCGAGAGAGCCGTCCATCTCTACGTATTTGCGTATCAAATCACGTGCTCCCGGGAAAAGGCAGCCCCATATCTCCGAGCGTATCGGACATCCCATGCCATTTTTATAGTATGGATTATTGAAGCTTCCTGAAATTGGCGGATATATGCCGCGCGCATAGTTTTTCTTGAAGAAAGCATACTCGCCCGGACCATATGGGACCTTATCATAAAATTCGCGAGCCATATCGCGCGCAGTGATATCGAAGCCGACTTCGTCGATGAGCTCAAGCCACATGATCTGCAAGTCAAGGTCGTCGTTCGGCAGCGTTTGATGCAGCAGTTCCTCATTCAGCGGAAAATCGAGCAGCTCCTTACGCCCCTCAGCAGGTCCGCCAGCCGTACCGCCTATGCACTTTCCGAGAAAGCAGCCGTACACCTTGTCATAGTATTCACGATATGTCATTGTTTTAGTGTTTGTCTTCATTATCTTTTCCCTCGCTAATAATATTTACTTCATCATATTGATGTTGCGCTCTATACTGTGTTGGAGTCATTCCGACATATTTTTTAAATGCGCGATAAAATGCCTTCGCGTCCTGATATCCTGCATAGCTTTGAATCTCGCTTATCTGCAAATCTGTCGTCAGCAATAATTCGCACGCACGATTGACACGCAGTTTTGTGACATATTCGAGAAAGGATACTCCCACCATCTTTTTAAAGTTAGATGAAAACGCAGACTGTGATAAAAAGTAACTGTCAGCAAGCTCCTTAGCGCTGATACTACCCGGCTCGGAGTTATCAAGTCGACTGATAACGTCATTTATTACATCCGAATCGCTCATTCGGTCGACATAATCATCAGCCGTCGAAAATATACGCCGCGCAATCTTGGTCAGCAGTATCATTAGATAATGCTCGAGAATATCCTCGTAACCGTGATTTTTGTCATTATATTCGATCAGCATATCCTCAAACATCGCGCATATATCGGTGTCCTCTGAGCGCAGGTTTACATTTAGTGAAACTGCGTCTGGGTCTGACTGTGTGTTGTGGTAGAAAATATAATACAGTAAACTCGCTGCGCTTTTCTGAGTTGAAAACACACGGCTTAAAAATTCCGGCTTGAATATGCAGTTTATCCATGCAAACGGTTCACTTAGTGGATGAAAATTATGTCTGACACCATAGTCGATAAGAAACAGGTCGCCTCGCCGTACACGCATTGAATGACCGTTTATTGTGTGTATACCACAGCCTTCGGTTATGCACACCAGCTCAACGAATTCATGCGTATGTTCAGAAAGCACCGGCATATATACCGAGCTTGTCATATATATTTTCCCACGTTCAGAGCAAAAGTAATAATAATCGCCGCTATTAGCTTGCGGATTATTCCAATTTCGCTTATAATCAATTTTCTTCGGCATTCTCCCGCCTCCTTAAAATAATTATACCCTATAATCAAAGCATATGCAAGGGGTATTTTTTGAAATGTATAGGCTGTTTTTCGCGTAATCGCATTTACGCCTATAATTTCAAAAATTCAGCCTATTGTAACATCGTTTCATTTATGTTATAATATATACAACATCAACGAAAGGAACTGGTAAACGATGAAAATTCTTCACAGATTCGGCATAATAGCGCTGATTTGTGCTATATTGACCGGATGCAGCAGCACGCCAAATAATGCTGATAACCCCCCCCCGAACTTGTCGGATGATTCGAGCTCTTCTCCCGAAACAACTGAGTTAAAGCCTGACCTCCCAGATGTAAAATACGACGGCTACGAATTCACCATAGCTTTCCGCGACCTCAACAACTACATCGACGATATCGCATGGTACGATGAAGCTACTGGTGATGTTATAAACGACGCAAAATACAAACGTAACCGTGAAATTGAAGAAAAGTATGACATTAAGATAAATCCGATAATTATAGCTGGTGACAACACCGCCGGCAGCCTAACAGCTTCAATTATGGCAAACGACGCAGCGTATGACTTGATCGCGCCTCACGCACATATCGCATGGGGCACATATATAGCTGAGGGATTGACACTCAGCTGGAGCGATAACCTCACATACTGCAACTTTGATATGCCATGGTGGGATCAGAACAGCCGTCAAAGTCTGTCGGTCGAAGGCAGAATTTACACAATGGCTGGTGACTTCAGCTACTTTGAATTCGGCTCAGCGCGCGCGGTCGTATTCAACAAACGCATACTCGAGAACTTGAACGAGGATATGCCCTATCAAAAAGTATACGACGGTGACTGGACATTTGACGAATTCGAACGTCTCTGTATGCTCGCGGTGAACGACCTCAATGGCGATTCGATCTATAACCTCAACGACGACCAATATGGTTATGCTACCAACTGGTGGGGCGGACCAGTTACATTATTCTTCGGTGCGGGCGGAGTTTCCACTCTAAAGGATAGCAATGATCTTCCGTATATAGCACTCAATAGCGAACGATCCAACACAATATTCGAAAGATTCTTCAAAATGATGAGCAATGAAGGAATGCATATAGAAATGGCTACAAACACTACTGTCGATTTAAATTCATTTATCGACGGACACGCGCTCTTCACTGATATGAACCTCGTTGATTTAGTCAAGCTGCGTGAAATGCGTGACGACTGGGGAGTACTTCCAATACCAAAGCTTGACAGCGAGCAGGAAACCTACTATTCGAGCGTCGACGCAGGAGTTCACCTATACATTGTACCGATCGACACGGTAGATGTTGACCGCACAAGCATAATTATGGAAGCAATGAGCTACGGCGGCTACAAGGACGTGATTCCGGCATTCTACGATGTATCACTGCAAAATAAATATTCACGTGACGATGAATCAGCAGAGATGCTTGATATAATCAAAAACAACCGAGTATTCGACTTCGGTTACTTCACAAACTACAGCCACAACATCGGCTGTGCAGGACACTATCTCTGCCGATCGAACGACCCGAATCTGGTCTCATACTGTGCGACTTATGTTCCGCCGGCAGAAGAAGCACTCGCCAATTTTGTTGAGAAGATAAAAGAATCGAACTAAGTACCTAATTAAAAACTATATTTTAGATAAATATCTTAAACATCAGCAGTTATGCTGTCGTAAATGACCGTATAACTGCTGATTTTATATACAATAATATTTCTTCAGCCTCACAATATTATGAGTAAAATTACTGTAGACTATATATCAAGTTTATGATATAATATTTATGTGTTAGTAAATTTGTACAGCCGGAGGTGTTAAATCGCAACTAAATTAACAATTATTCTAAAGTGAGGTACATAAACATTGAAGAAAACAAAATACATAGGCTGGCTGATTGTCTACACAATGATAGCAGCCTTGATTTCAACTATGCTCTTTTCATGTTCTGATGATGAAAAGGAAATCGAGTATATCGAAATTCCAACACCGATAACTATCCTGCGCTCTGACTCAGCCGATCCTGAGCTTACATCAGCTACGGTAAAGCTTCGAGGAGCAATTGAAGAAGCTACTGGTATTAGACCTGAGCTTGTGACTGACTGGGTAAAGCGTGGTGAAGAAATTCCCGCGATAAATGGAGAGATCATCGTCGGCGAGACCAACCGCGAGGCAAGCAAGGTCGCTTCCGATGAACTCAAGGCCGCCCGCCCTAACAGTGCAAATGACTGGTCTCTGACCGAATACAACGGCGCGCTGTTGATCAGCGGCGGAAGCTCAGCTGCGATAAATGATGCGGTCGAATACTGCGTCGAAAATTACATAATCGACGGCGTTGTAAAGATCCCGCGTGGACTTGAGTATGTATATCTCTATCCATATCCCGAAATGAACATCGGCAACGATTCGATATTCGATTATTCTATCCCAGCGAACGATTTTATTCAGCTTGATTCGACTAATGAATATCTGAGAAACAAGATATCAAAGGCTATCGACTGGAGTGTTCCGAAAGAAAATAAAAAGGCTATCAACATTTCCATCGATAACTCGATCGACGCTGATACATATTCTATTTCGGTAACTGATATGGGCGCGTCAATATCGGGCGGAAGCTTCGACGCAGCTCGTGCTGGCGCAGATAAATTTTACGATTTGCTGATCAATGACCAAATTACCGAGAACTACAACTATAAGGAGAAATTTGTTATGACAAAGTTTGATACAAAAGCTCCGGCTATAACCAAGCCCTGCACGCCTATCGGCAATCCGATATACCTTATAGATGACCAAGGTCGCTCAAATTCTGGCTGGAATATCGATTATTCCGGTGCAAGTGTCGATATGGCGGTACAATCTGCCAACAAGCTGTCAGCATTATATATCGACGATATAAGCAAGACCGATAAATGCAGTATGTCGAGAAAGTTCAATGTTCAGTCGTCCGGCGTTATGACGCTTGAAATGAACCTATCCATATCGGAAATAAACGGCTTCGAAATCGCAGTCAAGGACAGCGAAACCGAACTTTCAGCCGTTAAGTTGGTCGCTAATGACGGCAAACTCATTGTCGGAGACAAAGAAATACGCACAATGTCCGGAACTTCCCTCATGCGTATCACCATCGACCTCGACAGAAGCAAATATTCGATGATATTAAACAATGTAGACTGCGGCGAGTTCGATTTCAATGAAAAGGTTGCTAAGCTTGATACTCTGGTAATCGAAAGCACCGATGAAGCTGTTGTCAAAGTAACACCCGGAATTGTGCTGCTTTACAAAAATGTCGCCATTGAAGAACGTTTCAGTTTGAATAAAAACGGCGAATCGCCTATTGGATTTAATATATTATCCGGTAAATCCACTGTTTCAGACGGAACACTCGTACTCGAAGCAGGAGAAGAAGCCGCAATAGCCGAAAGACCTTTCAAAGCTTTCGATGGACTTGCAATATTCGAGCTGAAGCTGTTTGCCTCCGACTATAACGGCGGCGCAGAGGTAGCCCTTATGAGCGGCGACAAGACTGCGGCTGCATTCAAGCTCGACGGCAGCAATATCTGCTATAATGACACCGTTCTCAGAAGCTACACCACCGATTTCTGGTACACACTGAGACTTGAAGCCGACACTCGTACCGGAAAGGTACAAGTTAAGATAAACGGCAAATCGCTTGGATATACTGACCTTATCGAAAATGTTACCTCGTTCGACCGAATCAAACTTACAAGCGCTTCGGGAAGAATTGCAATCGACGACATCAAGACCTATCAGTACATCAGACCGGACGACTATGTACCCGCACCGCTGTCGAGCGGCTCGGAAAACGGCGGAGTCGGCTTGCAGGTATGCTCGCTCTGGAGAAACGGTGGTCATTGGGGTTGGGACGTTATATCGCCTTATGACGACTTAAAGCCGTTGATCGGTATGTACGATGAAGGAAACGTTGAGACCGCCGATTGGGAAATCAAATATATGGCTGAGCACGGCGTAGACTTCCAGCTATATTGCTGGTATGCTGGCTCGTCAAGTCCTATGAAATGCGGTGCTGCTGACCATCTGCATACCGCATATTTCAACGCTGAGTACAGCGATCAGATGAAATTCGCGATAATGTGGGAAAATGCTAACGGCGCAAAGCCAGCAAATCCTGAGGCATTTAGAAAATATTTCGTACCATACTGGGTCGAATATTATCTCACAGACCCGCGCTATATGGTAATCGACAACAAGCCGGTTATCACCGTGTTCTCGGAAGCACAGCTGATAAAGGACTTCGGAAGCGCCGCTGCTGTTAAGAAGGAATTTGACTATCTGCGCGAAGTATGCCGCGGACTCGGATTTGATGACGCTATAATCCTTTGCCAGTCGACTACTCAGTCTGCTGACCAATTGAGAGTTACTGACTCCTTCGGCGCTGACGCTATCTACGCATATAACTGGACAAAATCCTACAAGTCGGAGATATACGAAAACAACATACTCACTCAGGCTAAGTATACTAAGGTCGTACCGACCATCTCGGTAGGTTTCAATAATATCGCATGGGCAGGCACACCGTCGCCTATGATTGACCACGACGATTACAAGTCGGCTCTCGAATGGGTACGCGACGAATATCATCCACAGTACGAGGGATCGATTCAGTCAAAGCTGACAATACTTTCGACATGGAATGAGTACGGCGAAGGTACGTATATAATACCAAGCGGCGGACACGGATTCGCATATATGGACGCGGTGCGCGAGGTATTCGCACCCAACAACGAATACGAAAATATTGTCCCGACCGACGCTCAGAAAGCACGTATATGTCAGCTATACGTTCAGGATCGCAGCATACTGCGTCCCGATTATTCAGATGATGCAAAATTCTCACCTGAATCTGATATATACGAAGCGAAGTATTCGATAGATTTCGCAAATGGTGCGGCTGGATTCAGTGTAGGCTTTGGGGTAGACAACTTCAAAGCCGAAAATGGCGTTATCAAAGGAAGCTCAAATAAGCTTGATTTTGCCGTTATGTCGCCAAACAATCTGACACTGAACGGTGAAGCAGTAGATATAACCGGCGTAAAATACGTTAAGGTCAGAATGAAGTGCTCTGTAGACGGAACTGCGGAAATATTCTTCATTACTGGGACTGACGCAAATTATGATCAGGGAAAATCAGCCTCAGCAATGGTAAACAAAAGCGACGAGATGGTGGATTACTACTTCGACCTCTCAGCTAACAGCGCTTTTACCGGAACTCTTAAGCAGCTGAGAATAGACCCGCTCAATTTTGGATGTGAGTTTGAGATCGAATCTATCGAATTCCTCAGCGAAAAAAATGCCTTCTCGATCAAGACCAGAGATACTGAAGTCGCTATCACTAAATATTCGCCGATGTATGTTGACGATATACTCATGCTTCCGATCGACGCATCGTCGGCAATCGACCAACTGATCGGTTGCGCATATGAGTGGAAAAAGAATGAGTGCCAGCTTACCCTTATTCATAGGGGAAATAAACTTGTGCTCACGGTTGGAAGCGACACTGCATATCTCAACGGACAGGAGCAGAAGCTTTCGCACACTGTTGATTCGTTCGACGGACTCCCGATAATTCCGTTTAGCGATGTCAAAGAGCTTCTAAAGCTTGACTGTGAGCTCATACAAACGAAATAAGCTTAAAAATGAGCTGTCTTTGAAAGACAGCTCATTTTTTGCATAAATATTAAAATTTATACACTTGATAAAAGAAGATATATATGATATAATCACATATATAAAGTTAAAAGGTGGAAAAGGCACTAAAATGAAAGCAGGATACAATCTAAAACTAAAAGAAGCCGCAGCGGATTCGGTATTGCATAGATCGGCAATAATAGTATTTATATGTGACAGTGAACTTCGTATATGTATGAAAAGTACACTGGCGGAGAAGGTAATAAAACGACCGATAACTGGCTCAAGTATTAGGCAATACCTCGATGACAGCTTTACTAAGAAGATACTGGACCTGCAAGAGGGCTGGCTCAGAGGCGATCTTTTCATAAATGAAACAGCAATGAGTGTTATTGTATATACAGGAGAACTCGATGGTGAGAAATATTACGCCTTTGTAAGTGAGTCAGGAATGAAGATCGAAAGCTTTGACATTCTCTCTAAGTCAATTAAAGAAAGTATATCTGAGCTTATTGTAAAAACAGGTGAGATAATAGACGACCTTCTTCACTGCAAAACAGGTATATCAGACAAGCTTATAAACAGCAACACACGAATGATACGTTTGAAACGTTGTATAGCTTTAATGCTTGAAGAAGAACAAAATGACAACAGAAGAGCATGTGATGTTTCGGTGACAATACTGCTTAATCAACTATGCAGAATGTGCAGTGAGGTAGTATCTGCATATGGATATCGAATAGTACCCGAATACAGCAACACCTTACGTTACTGTGAATGCAGCAGTCGTATGCTAATGATACTCGTACTTACAATGATGTACAATGCAATGTCAGCATCGTCTGATGGAATGATAGTAGTGAATCTCAAACACAGTATATACGAAAGACAGCTTGATATAATGATAAGTACAGATACAAAATTTGAATGTACGGAAAATAGTACAGGAAACCTAATAAAGTTATCTGAACTGCTTGTTAAACAAAATGTGTTGCCTTTTGTACTGGAATTGAAGGTATGTACTGAGATAATCAGCGCACATGGTTGGAAATCTGGATATGATATCAATGATGGCAGACTTACGCTGACACTTAGTCTCCCTGAAACTACTGTAGTTCGCTCTGTTATGAGTGCTCATGCTGAAAGCTCGGATATTCTCTTCGCTGAACGTATTATCAATGATCTTTTCATTGACCTTGTCAAGATATATTGTGATAACTCAAATAAAACAATATAAAATATAATGAGGGACAGATAAAAATATCAGTCCCTCTTCTTTATTGCTCAGTCTCATTCATTGAAGGATAAGCCATTTCAATGTTTTTTCCTTCAAATTGATTCGAACCGCTTTGTTCATATTACGAAACCATGCCATACTACCTTCATCAATGAGCGCATAATAATCAAGATACATATAATCATTTATGATAAAGCAATTTGAAAGACGTAAAAACAACTTGCTTTCTCCGTCAAAAACAAGCTCGGGATCCTGCATTGTTTTGCGGGAAACACGATAGATTTTTCCTCCGGTCTCATCTACTGAAATACTTCCCCGTGGACTCATACCGTATGAAACAGGGTCATAATTTATATAATAAATATGATCATCAGTTAGATAAAAGTCAAAAATACTTTTTGAAGGCATATTTAGCCTTTCAGTATTCAGATTTTCATCAATGTGGCAAATATATCCCTCTGTATTTTCAGCCTCAGCTGATCCGTTCATTTCATCAGCTGCAATACATAGATAAAACTCATTGCTGAGTTTGTCGTAATATACATTTCTAACCTGATACCCATCATTAAAAGTTAGTATTTCCATCTCATTTTTGAAATTATGATCTGTCGCATAGAACTGACCACCCCGCTGGTCGAGAAAATATATATAGGATTCATCTGCATAATATGGCTCACCATGTGAAAGATCGGAATATTGATTATCAAGCGCAATCGTTTTACCACTATCCAAATCGGTATACATAAGCTGCTCTGTTACCGTTTTCGAGATATTACCATTACCATCATCTTTCCTTATATAGTGAAGATTTGTAAAATAGATTTTTCTGTCACTTATAAAATCTAAATAATATATATCATTCTCTGAGCTGGTATATGGATCACCACGAAATAATTCAGTTATTGTATCGTTTGTGGTATCCACTCGGCATAATGAATTATAGTTCTCATTCGATGTTGTCGTTGATTTAAATGTATAGAAAACAGTACTATCTTCTTCATCAACGAGAATCTTAGTACTAAAGCCAAGATACTGGCAGTTATTATCAGTATGCTTGCATAGTGGATCTGGGCAGACGAGATAGGACTCGCCAGTGAGCATACTGATATATGCCCACATAGAGATATTGTCTGTGGTTGAAGACATATAATACAAGCGGTCACCAGCTGTTATATAGTTTGAGCCAGTTAAACTCACAATGCTATTCTCCGGAACGGTTTCACATGGCTGATACGCTTCTTCAAGCGTCAGCCATGATGGTATCTCATATTCAGAGTTTGAATCTGTATTTTGGACGATATATTGATCTGAGTCAATGTCCGTGTCATTCTTAGCATTATCACATCTGCAAAATGTACTGACCATTACCAAAACGGTCGCAAATGCGGCAATCCTTATATGTTTCATTCTGATGCTCCATATCTATAATACTATTAAAAAAAATATCATGCACTACAAATATGTTGTAGTATATTGTTTTTATTATATCATAAGCAGTCTAAGAAGTCAATATACTTTATTGATTATTTTACATTATTTTGAATCCTTATGTAAAAATAGTGGTGTTTGAGATATAGTCTTTCAAAAAACGCTTCTTGTATAAATCATTTATACTTGTCATATTTATTTCTAACATCCATAACAAGATCACGGGCATACAGTAGACGGATGAGAGCGAATTATCCTCATTGGAATCTCACCATCCGCGGGTACTCCGGAGATCGCGCCTTTCGGCTGAGGAAGTATCATTATCATCGTCCGCTTATCATCGTGTTCTACAACATAAAAGTACTTTCCAAGCAGATAGTTGAAAAGGACTTCACCTTAGTTTACCGCTGCAGTGCAAGGAAAAAGAAAAAGCACCGTATTAGCGAAATCATATCGGGCATAAGTAGCCTCTATATGATTTCGTCTTCTACGGTGCTTTGTTGTCTAATCTTTCGATCTTCTCTGCTTGCGACTGTAAGTCTGCTATTATTTAATTGTTAGTGAGTTTTTCAACATAGTGCCTTTATTTTACATAGTTGTAATAAAACAATTTATTGCAGCATCTAAGGTGAGTTCAAAATATTTTTTATAGGTGTTTATTTGAATTTTCTATCTCCTTTATATATAACAGACAAATAACACAAATTTTTAATGCTATATAATATAATGAAAATTGAATGTACTTTTGTTGCATCACAGCAATAAGAAATATTGTGTTGTATGTAAAACAAAAAAATATAAAACCAATGTTTACTTTTTTGAAAAATAGACTCTTTAATAAGTATCACACAAAAAACGAAAGGAAGGCATAAACAAATGAAAAAAGAAAACGAGCTTGTATTGGAGCTGTGCAAATTCATAGCGCCAGATCGCGAAAAAATTCAGGAACTAATGGATGAAGTATCGGACTATCCATTCGTATTAGGACAACTTCTATTCAATCGTGTAGGAGCGGCTGCCTATTACACTTTGAGGGAGTGTGAACTCTTAGGTCGCGTCAATCGAGAGTTTCGCAATAGCCTGAAAGCAATGTATGATATCGGAGTTGAAAAAACAGAGAGCTTTGAGAAATGTCTATCTACGGTAAGCGACATTCTTGACGGTGTCAATTTCCGATACGCTTTTCTGAAAGGCGCATACTTGTACTCGGCATACCCTAAAGGATTGCGAACCTCAAACGATATTGATATCATGCTTGAAAGAGATAGTCTCAACGATATCTGTGAGCTGCTGAAACGTAGTGGTTTTATTCAGGGAAATATCCGCAATGGTAGACTCGTACCGGCATCACGTGTTGAGATCATCAATTCAATGATAAACAGAGGAGAAACTGTTCCATTCATCAAAAAGGTAGATTTACCTAAGATGGAGTTCTGCGAGATTGACCTTAACTTTTCACTCGATTACAAGCCTGTACAGGATTCAGTAATTATTTCGGATTTTCTTGACAACAGCAGGCTGGAAAACAATGTAAAGATTTTCTCACCTATAGACTTCTTGATCCATCTCTGCATTCATCTATATAAGGAAGCGACGATCATGTCGTGGGTAGATATGCAGCGAGACCTGTCATTGTACAAGTTCTGCGATATATATTTACTGACTCACAAGTGGATGAATGAAGCATTTGCTGCTCAACTGGAGCAGCGAGTGAAAAGGTACGGCTTGGAAAAAGAGTGCTGCTATGCGCTGCATTACACAAAATTGCTGTTTGATATCCAAGATGAAGCTTTAGATAAATTACTTGCCAATATCAAACCCAATAACGTTTCATTTCTCAAAGAAGTCTTTGACCCACAATCGGGAAAACTGTATAAACATAAAAAATCACTGCTTGACTGGTTTTTCAGCAGTGATAGAAAGAGGCACCTATATGAAGTTACAAATGAAAAAGCATGATTATCCCGGCAAACTGATAGCGTTTTGCGGACTCGATGGAAGCGGAAAAACAACGCAGATAAACCTTCTGAAATCGTTTTTAGAACAACAGAGCTTGAATGTATATATGACAAAACAGCCAACTGATTTTGTGCGCAAGTCTGATATATTCCGTACATACATGGACGAAGAAAATCATGACGCTTATGACTATCTTGCATTGTCGCTGCTGTGTGCAAGCGATCGTGTGCAGCATTCCAACAAGGATATCTTAACAGCTCTTAAAGAGGGTAAAATCGTAATCTCTGACAGGTATTTTTACTCCTGCTTGGCTAATTTATTAGCCCGCGGATATGAAAATCAGGAATGGATTTACGAAATTGCTCGTTCCGTACCGCAGCCAGATATCGTATTCTTCATGGATATTGATGTAGAAACCGCAGTACAGCGTGTAAGATCACGTCCGAAAGAAAGAGACCGATATATCGACATGGAGCTGCAATACAGACTGCGCGATATATTTCTGAAAATAGCCGAAAACAACAATGGTGTCGTTATTAACACCGCCAATAGCGAACAGAATTGCTTTGAGTTGGTAAAATCTGCTGTCTGTGAGGTGCTCTAAGATGTACAGTAATGTCTATGGCTTTTCCTGTATTGAGAATCAGGTTTTAGCTATTTTAAGTCAGCGAAAACAGAAAATTGAACTTACATATTATGACTGTGCAATTCCAGTACACGAGCTTTACCCGATTATGGTCGTGGATGGAATCAAACCAGAATATTTCAACTACATACCGCGTGTTCAGGATATATTGCGGGAACTCGGAGTGATTTCTTTTACTATGATAGATCCAGCAAGCGTTGATGATTTAATCAAATCTACTCAGCTATGTAAGGAAAATGAATACATTTTGATTCGTGTGAAACCGGACTTTACCACAAAGATACTGCACGCCAGGGGTTTTCGTTCGGATCACTATGTACTGCTGAAATCATCGGAATCCGGATTTGATATCTATAACGATATTCCGGAGTGCATTGTAAATGTTGATAAAAATGGATTATCTGACGCTTATGCTGGCAGCTATATCAAAATGAAGGTTTTACGGGAATTGGATTTGTGTGATGCTGATAAATTATGGGCATCACGACTGTATAGACCCGAAACTCAAACAATTGCTGATTATGGTAATCATACTATTGAAAATATTGAAAACATCGGAATCAAGCTGCGCAATTTGACAGGAGTCAATAAGACGCTAAAGCGCCGCATGGCACAGTACTACGGCATATACACAGATACCAGCTTTATTCATCAAAAGCTGCCTGAGATAGACAAGCCGTACGCTATGGCAGAATACTACGTGTTAAAGAAGAATTCAACAGCAGAAAAGTGGCAGTCGATATTGAATGACCTTTACAGTATTGACACAGAAATATTCACACAGCTGAAATCTAAGCTTGGAGGTATAAATTATGCTTGAGCAAATCAACGATATTTTGATGGATATGGCATTTTTGGATGATCCGCCGTCGCTTGAAGACAAATTAAAGGATGACTTGGGAATCGACAGCTTAAAGCTGGTGGAACTAATCATCAATCTTGAAGAATGCTTCGATATCACAATAGAGGAAAACGACTTGAATCCGCAAAATATCAACACTGTTGGCGATATCGTCAATCTTGCCAGCAGATATACAGGAGGGCAATTATGATATACGAATTTCTATGCAGCAAAATGAGCTATTTCCTTGATAAAACCATTCAGGATGAAACCCAGACAATCACTTTTTGTGATTTACTTCGGTATGCGGAAACGTTCGGAGAGGAACTGAAAAAGCAGAATACCGACAAAATCGGAATTCTTTGCCGCTCAAACCTCGATACAGCAAAAGCGTTAATGGCTTGCTTCTATGCCCATAAAACAGCTGTACCGCTTTCCTATCGCTATGGCGAGAAGCATAACAAAAAAATCATCGAGAGCATTGGTTTGTCTCACATCATTACAGACAGCGGAATTGAAGTAAATTCGAATGTGTCAGTCACTTCCAGTGATAATTTAGACGATGTAGCGCTGATTATGTGTACATCCGGAACGACCGGTAATCCGAAAGGCGCAATGATTACACACAAAAATATCATCACGAATGTTACCGACATCGCAGATTATTTTAATGTACATGAATACCAAAAAATTCTCATTTCAAGACCACTTTACCACTGTGCAGTATTGACGGGAGAGTTTTTGATCTCGCTGATGAAAGGACTTGACATCGTGTTCTATGACGGCGATTTTCATCCTATCAATATTTTACATACGATAGACAAGCACAATATTTCTGTTATGTGCGGTACTCCCACCATGTTCTACCATATCTGCGCGCTTGCTAAGAAAGCATATGCAAAACCGCTTGACGTGATCGCCGTCAGTGGGGAGTGCATGACCATTGAGACCGCAGAATGTCTCCGGAAAACCTTCCCGAATGCAGACATCTATAACGTATACGGCTTGACCGAAGCAAGTCCGCGCGTTTGTTATCTTCCGCAGGAATTGTTTGATAAATATCCTCTTTATGTTGGGTTTCCGCTGCGTTCACTGGCGATAAAAATTGACAACGGCGAGCTGTTGGTGAAAGGTCCAAGCGTCATGAAGGGATATTACAATAATCCGGAAGCTACAAATAGAATTCTAAAGGACGGATGGCTTCATACCGGCGATATTGCAGAAATGAACGAGTCAATGGTACTGAGAATAAAGTCCCGCAAGGACAACATGATTATCCGTGCAGGTATGAACATTTATCCGCAGGAAATCGAAAATACACTGAAACAGGATCCGCGCATTTTGGAGGTCGTTGCTTATGGAAAGCAGCGCGATATGGTGGGACAGCAGGTATGCCTGAAAGCTGTAGTGGACGGGATTTCAAAATCTGAGTTGTTCTCGATTTGTAAGCAATTGCTTCCAATATATCAACTGCCGGATGTAATTGAAATCGTCGACGAAATCCCTAAGAATGCTTCAGGAAAAATAATCAGGAGGACAGGCAAATGATAGAAAAGGAATACAAGTTTCTGCTTGACAAGGAGCAGTTTTTCAAGATACAGCGAGCTGCTAAAAATATATTCAAACACAATACAAAGTTCTTGCAGATAAATTACTACTACGACGATGAGAACGGCTCTCTTTCGAAGCAGGATACAACACTGCGTGTAAGGCAGATGGGCGACTCATTGCTGCTGCAAAAAAAGTGGCACATTATGAAATCCGGTACAGCAGTAGTGAGCGATGAAACTGAAGCAGAAATTACATCACTGCCAAACGTAATTGATGACAAATACTGTCTGATGGGTTCCCTTGTGACGCAGCGCGTAAGAGTATTTATGAAGGATTCATCCGGGTATATTGACTTTGACAGAAATTACTATTTAGGCGTATGTGATTACGAGGTGGAAATCGAGATAACATCCGGCGCTGAAAAAATAGCTGAGAAGTGTATATCTTTACTGAAATTAGACAGCACATCAGCCGTAAAAGGAAAATCTACGCGCTTTTTTGAAAAGCTTCATTTATTTGGGAAAGGAAAAATTGATGATGAAATATGAAACTGAAATACGCGAGATTATCTCAACCGTATTGGATGGTCTCGAAGCAGTAAATGACATTAGCTGCGATACAAATTTGCAGGACATTGGTATGGATTCGCTTGCATTCGTAGAAATCATTATCGAAATGGAAGAATTGTTCAATATTGAGATTCCTGTTGAAAATTTGGTACTGTCAGAAAGCGGGAGTATTGCAAGCTTATGCAGAATTGTCGAATCAGCAATCAATGATGACAGGAGGGAATAAAATGGGAAAAATACTGCCATTTAACGAACGGACAGATATCAACGGCTATTTAATTTATACCTATCCATATGGGATATTAAATACGCATTCCAGATATCAAGAGTATTTAATGGAGCATTACATCAATTGCTTCGGATACATAAACAGCGTCAATGACACGGCATTTAAGTATGATGACGGCGTAGGATACAGTACTATGTGCCATGATACTGCACCATTTGATATGCCATTCTATTCATATGAAGCAGGGCTGCGATTAAATGTCCGTAAGTTTATCATTTCTGCTATAGATAATGACTATTATCCGATTATCTTTACAGATGAATATTATCTCAAAACGAGACCGGCGTATAAAAAAGAGCATAATCTGCATGAGATTATGATTACCGGATATGACGATGATACATTCAGATACTACGCGTTCAATGATAAGTTCAAGCTGTCATTTGCGGAATTTCCTCAAAAGCAGCTGAATAAAGCGTACAGACAAGGAAGCCGCATAAGCACACAAGTTGAGACAAGCTACAAGCGAAGCATTGTATTGATGAAGCTGAAGGACATACAAAATGAGTATACATTCTCTTCTGAGCGATTCAGAGCAAAGCTTGAAGCATATTCAAAAGGTGAATTTGCACCAGAACTGAACTCGTTTTTCATCTCTAAAGATAGGTGTTACATAGGCGTATACAACACAAAGCTACTGCAATATTGTTTGGAAAATCCTGAGTGCAGCATTGGAATACGCTATCCATCCGTTCACACATGGTGCGAGAGCAAGAAGAATCTGCTGACAAAGCTGAAATATTATGCTGCCAACTCCGGTGAAAGAATTGACGACGCACTGACTGCATATGAAAATGAGGTTGTGAAGCAGGCTGAACTGATTAGAATCATCATGCTGAAGTATCGCCGGTGCAGCAGAATTGATGCAAAAAATACAATTGTCCTGCTTGATGCACTATGTGAAAGTGAAAAGCAGATTTTAGCTCGCATTTTGAAGCTATGATTTCTTGAAATTTCGCAAAAAATTTTTTATATATGTTTACTTATTATAAAATATAACTCTTTAATATATAGCAAACCAAAAAACAAAATAAATTATATCATATGGAGGACATGAAAATGAACCAGACAACAAACAAAAATGTGCAGCCTGAGCTGCATACCTGTAATGGAGGAAATTGTGAAGGATGCGGTAAGTGTACCGCGACAGAGGTACCGCCGCTGCATACGCTATTCTTAGGTGTTACGGAGGACTGTAATATGCGCTGCCGCTATTGCTTCGTACATCATACGCCTGCACGAATGACCTTAGACACAGCAATGAAGGCGCTGTACTTCCTCATTGCACAGCAGCCGTCGGGTGAAAACAGAAATCTGAACATCACCTTCTTTGGAGGAGAACCTACACTTGAGTGGGATTCGCTGATCGTACCAATTGTCAAGCGCGGACGGGAACTGACAAATAACAAAATGTCGTTCAACATCACATCAAACGGTGTTCTCTTGAACCGTGAGCGGCTGGAATTCATGAAAGAAAACAATATGAGCCTATTGTTCTCGTTTGATGGTGATGAAGAAACACAGAACTACAACCGTCCAATGAAGGGCGGACAGCCTTCCTTCCCGCTGCTGAAAGATAAGGTCAAGCTCATTCTCGAATACTTCCCGCAGATGACATTCCGAGCGACTGTCTATGCACCAACTGTTCATCTTATGTACCACAACTTTGAATACGCTGTCGGTGAAGGCTATAAGCATTTCTTCTTTGCGCCGGATTCCTGCGGCAGTGTACAGGATTGGACAGAAGCTGTATTCCAGTCATACACGGATCAGCTGTATAAAATTGCCAATCGTGTTATTGAAGAATGCAGACAGGGGAACTACATCTGCATTTCACCGATCGACCGATTCTACATGACACATATGACAGGTATTATCCCCTATAACGATCCGAATATTCGCAATATTCCGGGACTGGGGCGCTGCGGTGTAGGCGGAAACGGCAGTGCTCTGGTAGCGCCGGATCAGAAAATCTATACCTGTCAGGAAGTATTCACTAACTATGAAAAGCGTGACGCTTTCTTGGTAGGCGACCTCGACAACGGTATTGATAAGGAGAAGGTAAAGCGGATCTGGGATCAGATGGACTTCAAGAAGCTTCGCGATTCTGAGTGCTATTATGGTGAGCACTGCGAAAAATGCGCCCTTGTCGGTCAGTGTCAGGGAGGATGTACGGTTCGTCAGATTACCGTATGCGATGAATTCAACGTAGTTCCGTATGTGTATTGCCGGACGGAGAATATCAATTACCAGGCAGCTAAGTACATTGTAGATGCGCTTAGAGATGATCCGACATTTCAGCTGCATGTGAATCCTAACAATCGCTGGAATAAAGGATAATACAATCGTATTTTGGTTCGGGAGAAATGCTGGTTCACCAGCTACCATTTGACAGAATCAGCATTTTATCCTGAATAAAAATATATCCGCTGTCATAGAGCGGATAATAGATTAAAATTATGGAAAGGAGTATGTATGATTGAACTATGACGATATCATACAGGAATATCATGGGATTTTTATATGGTGTCAGTGGAGAAACTCCCGCAAATACAAAGCTTACAAACGGATATGATTTATTCAGCTGGGTAATGCGGATGAGCAGTGTCCCCGCCTTTTGGGGACGTTCCATGACAGGAAGAAATCAGCTCACACTGGAGGAAATCGAATTTCTCCATTCAAACCGCTGTGGAATCGCATTGATTTTCAATGCGTTGACAGAAACGGATGTCTCTGCGCTGAACGGTATTGAAGACGGACTGCGAGCAGCCAATGCAGCGAAAGCGCTTGGAGTACCTACGCATAATGGTATTGCAGTGTTCGCCGAAATTCACGACGAATGGAGTGTAAATCACAACTGGATGATAAGCTATGCTTATGCGCTTCTCGATAGTGGGTATATTCCCGGATTTATCGCGAATACCGATTCATCGAAAAACTTCAACTTCGGTCGCCAGTGCAGCCATTATGCAGATTATATGGGTGATATTGCTCGTTCATCTACAGTTTATTGGGCGACTGCGCCGAAGCTGGAAAATGAACCGTTCCAGTGGGATCCATATTGTCCGTCGCAGTTGAAGCCGACAGATATGAATCTTTGGCGTATCGGAAGCAGTATCAAATACGGCGATGAGATTTCGGTTGCTAAGAATTATATCCGTGATGAATCAAATACACGGTTCTTATGGAAACACAAATAACTTAAAAGGAGAAAAACAAATGACGAGTTCAGAATACGAGAACAAAACTGAATTTAAATTACCATCCCAAACATCAGAGGAAGGAAATGCTGTAAAAATAGCCAGAGCTGCTACTACAACCTGCTCTACTGGCTGTCAGGTAGCTTGCCAGACCAGTTGTCAGTCAAGCTGTCAGACTGGTTGTCAGGTGAGCTGCCAGACTTGCAATACCTGTCAGAGCACTTGTGAATCGAGTTGCCAGACCGGTTGTCAGGTTTCGTGCCAGTCGTGTAATACCTGTCAGTCGAGTTGTGAAAAGTCTTGTCAGAGTACTTGTGAATCGAGTTGTCAAACCGGTTGTCAGGTTTCTTGTCAATATTGCAATACCTGTCAGACTGGCTGTCAGGTTAGTTGTCAAACTTGTAATACCTGTCAGAGTACTTGTGAGTCAAGTTGTCAAACTGGTTGTCAGGTGTACTGTCAGTCCTGTGATACTTGTCAAAGCAGCTGCCAGATCTCTTGTCAGAGCACTTGCGAATCAAGCTGTCAGACTGGTTGTCAAGTAAGCTGCCAAACTTGTAATACCTGCCAGAGCACTTGCGAAAAGGTTTGCCAGACAACCTGTGAATCGAGTTGTCAGACTGGTTGCCAGGTTAGCTGCCAAACATGCAACACTTGCCAGAGCACTTGTGAGATATGTCAGACTTGCGTCACATGCCAAAGTACCTGCGAAATTTGCCAGACTTGCGTATCATGTCAGAATGCTTGCGAAATTTGTCAAACCTGCGTATCGTGTCAAAATGCTTGTGAAGTTTGTCAAACCTGTGTTACTTGCCAAAAAACTTGTGAAACATGTCAGACTTGCAATGTTGGTTGTCAAAGCTGCGATACTTGTAACAGTGGTCAGTCTGGTTGTTCAAGCTGTCAGACTGGCTGCCAGACAAACAATCATACATGGGGAGAGTGGGCTGTAATCAAAGCTGCTACATGTAAGAGTACTGGCATTAAGAGACGCGTATGCAAATTATGTTCAGCTTCTGAAGAACAAATCATACCAATAGATTCTAACGCACATTCATGGGCTGATACTATTACTTACAGCGACACTCACCCTCACAATGGTTCAAGAAAGTGCAAGCTGTGCGGTAAGGAACATCCTAATGCGCCTTTTGCTTACAGTGGTAATTATCCCGGTTGTGCTACGTGTAACCCACTTGCTGCTCCTACCGGTTTACGTGCGACAGTTGTTGCAAACAATACTGTGAAGGTTTCATGGAATAAGGTTGATGGTGCTACAATATATCAGTTACTAAATGGTAATACCACCGTATATAGAGGTTCAGATACATACTATGAAGTTGGTGGTTTAACAACGGGCGAAACATATACATTTAAGGTTAGAGCTTATAATGGTGTTTCAACTCCTGCTCTTAGTGAACCTTGTACTGTTACTGTGGGATTAGTTGAGCCACTCCTGATTTATCAGACACGTGATACAGAACTAAATTGGTTTGAAACTGAGGATTCAACAACAGAAACTTTACGTCCTGATCTTCTCTATGCCGATATGACAAAGGATGAAATTATCGAAAAAACATCAATAGACATTTATGATTTTTTGAATAATAGTCTGGAGCAAAAAAAGAATTGTTTTAAAAATATGGCAGTTGGAGTATTTGCAAGTGAAACATTTAAGCCTATAATTTCTGACATGATAGAACATTATTATTTGGAAAGAATGTCTAATTTTACAAGTGTTATAGACGGATACTATGTATATGAAAATGAAGATTTAACTAATCAAGTGAAATTACACGAGCAATCTGTAAAATATGTATATGAAGTGAAAGCCGCATTAGATAGATGCTTAAAAAGCAATAATGGTAATATTGATGAAATAGAATATTATCCATCCTTGAGATTTGAACCTGATATACGCAGTAATCATCCAATGGTTTACCAATTGGCACACAAGCCCATTCCAGATTCAGAATCATTTGAATTAGTACCACAGCCGGTATTTAATTCCAAATCGGATATATTTGAAGGTTTTACTATTTCCTTAGATTCATTGCAAGGAAATAAAATTGAAATACTTTCATATTCACTAAATGGTAATAATTATAATGGTACTATGAGAGTTACATATTATGATCACTTTGGCTTGGACATAAACGATTTGTCAAATGGATATCCATCTACTTTTAAAAGTTTGTTTACAGCTAATATAGATGGATTTCGTCAATGGTTTATCTTACAACATTGGATAGATCTCAGAGATTATATTCATATTACTCCATTTGTTACTTTAATTCAATTTGATATTCCATTTAATGGTACAATTATTTAAAATCTAACCAATAGCAACTGATAATTATTTTATACTAAAGTTAATTATCAGTTGCTTATTATTACATAAGATATGACAAATTTCAATAATGAATCTCATACCATCCATTTTCATATTTTATAACATTGACAATGTTTCTTTGATTATTCCATAATAAAGATATATATTTCTGTGGATAGCTTCTATTTCTTACAAATATTAGAGAAGATTTACTTTGAAATAGAATATAATCTTGATATACATAACAATATAGATATAGCTCATGCTCAAAGTAAAAACTTTCAGGGTAAGTCTCTTTATAATGCTTAAAAGCATACTCCCATTCTATGTTTGGAATTTGATATAAATGCTGTTCTTTGGAGTATAAGCTTGTCTTGGTGGGATTCTTTCTATAAAATATTATACCATATTTAGATAAAGTAAATTGTTTTTCGTATTCATCAAAGAAATTTTTATTGCTGTCAATGAACCGATATACATACTTGACAATAATCTCAAATTCAAGTCTATGCTCCTTAAATTTAAGATAAGTACCATTTATAAAATTTGTAAGAACATCATCTATGTATCCATCTATGTTATAATGAATAGCATCAAGCAATTGAAAAGTTGGAATATAGACTGTAGCAAGTTTGTTAATGAATATTATCAGTACCAATATGTATGGGAACACCTTACTTGCAATTAGTTTCTTCATCGTGAAATACCTCTTTTAAATATTAAATTATATTTTTGTATGTTTACAAAATAGAAAAACAAATATTATCAGTTGGTTCTTTATATGTATTTTATTATTATTCGCAGTCTATATACAAATGTGGGCAGAAAAAATTGACTTTTTTTAACCGATCACCATTATCACGTTTCCTCTTTTGTTCTTTTTTTAAAGATTTGTAATTTGGGAACCAATAAATACAATACCCCCTTTCTGAAATAAACACTACACAATCAGAATATACATAAATATCATACAATCTACGGTGTTTCTTACTAAATATGGATTTGATATTTTCAACAGCTTTTATTTCTCTACTGCTTAATGTTAGTTCAATATTGTCACCAAAATCTCCATTTATATAACGTTCATGTATAGAAATTTTATCTGAATATAGATATGCAGACATACTTTTTATATCGCTATTAGTATCGCATTTTTCTTTCATATAGTCTAATAATTTTTTGAAACAATCTCAAAAGAAGACGCGTAGTTATTTATCGCACCACACTCATAAAAATCTGGATTGGCAATATTAAATATATTTATGAACGCCTTGCAAACTAATGCAATTATCAATATGATTATTATAAAGCCCTTAACAACCCATGTTTATTCTTTGAGGAAGTAATACCAACTTAATATAAATTCTTTGAATCTTTTCATAATGAAATACCTCTTACATACGAAGCTGATTATCAGCTTCGTATGATTACTCTATTTTGTTATTCAATCAATGTGTCTACTATCCTTTATAATATCCCCATAATAAAGAGAGTCATATCCATGTAAAAGGTCGTTATATAGCATTACTCTATATATAATTCCATCTAATGAATATTCGTCATTCATAAATATTTCATAATCAAATTGCTCATATTTATCTTGATCTACATATATAATTATCTCCTTGAAATCATCGCTAATTGAATAATCATAAATTGCAGTTTCATCTGATAACACTATGTCTGTCAAAATATCGCTAACATCTTCTTTCAATTTGTTTAATAGCTTGGATTTTTGAAATGGTAGAAACCATATCCTGCTATAGCTACTTAGGGGACTGAGTCTGAGTGAGAACAGTGTATAATGTGGATGAAAACGATGTTTATATATGTAGTATTCTTTATACTCTTCTAGTAAATCATCAAAATTATTAATTTTTACCCCCATGTTTAGGGTAACAGTATAAGTTATCAGTGCGAGCAGTAGCGTAATTAAAACAACTATTATTGTCCTTCGTATTATTTTTCTTTTCATAGTATCCCTTTCCGGTAAAATATACCTATAAAACAACTTTGTGCAATTCTATACAAAGAGATAAACTATTTTCATTTATATTGAATAGCACATATACGTTCAATTGCATCTACAGTAGAATCTGTTGTTACTCATGGTGTAGATTAATTGTTGTGTTATCATGAGGTGTTATTTACCGTAATAAATGAATTGTCAGTATTCAAATTGCGTATTGACACATGGTGACAATATTTAAACGATTTGTATATTTCTCGATAAAACCTATTACAAAAATACTCTTTGTTATACTCCAATGTTCTTGTGACATTCAAAAAGAAAAAGGCGGTTCGTTTCATTTTATGATACTCCATTACTATATTATAATTTTTGAAATAATGTAATATAATAATTAATAGAAATATCAAAAGATATATTGAAAATTATGTATAAAAGTCAGAAAAGTTTTAAATGTTCTTATACAGCATAAGAGTTTTAGGAATGTTTTTACTCCTACACATATACGCATTGGACAAAGCGCGCAGATGGTGATATGAGTGATGAATTTTAAAGAATACATAAAAATTTTTTATTTATATGTTTACAAAGCCAAGAAAAATACTCTTTATATAATGAACCCTTAAAAAGGGATCAAAAAATAAACTCAAAAAGGAGAAAAACAAATGACGAGTTCAGAATACAAGAACACAATTGAATGGACATTGTCAGTACAGACACCAAAAGATGAGGACGCTGTAACAACAGCAAAACGGATTCTAACGAATCTCGGAGTACCATTCCCTCATGGTACACTTGATGAAGCAGTAGCCGTACTGTCTTCCAGAAACTACATGGGATGGAATCCCTGTAATGCGGAGCAGGCACGATACTGTGCAAATAACGGATTTACGGTAATTGGAGTTACCGGCAGCAGCATGATAGTTATTCTTCCAGAGGATGAAGTCGTAATTGTAGGTAATACATTACCGAAGGTATCTCACCCAGCTGCCCGCAAGATGTCAGAACTGCGTGCAGATGAGATCGATGCAATGCACTTCTTCGCATTTGCGATTCTGCTGGAGGATATTGAACCTGTCAAGGAGGAACCGGTGGTTATGGCTGCGAGAGCTGCTGCCACAACCTGCTCTACTTGTCAAGTATGCCAAACGTGTAATACCTGTCAAAGTTGCAATATATGCAATAATTGCCAAACTGGTTGTTTGGTTTCATGTCAAAGCTGTGATGTGTGCGATAATTGCCAAATGGGAAATACTCCGCCACCTATTTATCCATCAGTAACACTTACTGTACCTGCTGGAAATCGAACTGAGTTATTGAATAATAATCATAAAATTTCAATTAGTGTTTCTGGAGTAAATTGTAGTAGAATAACAGTTTATATAAATAATTCAAGTTACTATACCGTATATGGAAACTCCTTGTCAATTTCATATCCAGTAAATTCTGCTGGAAAATACGATATTTATGCTGTTGGAACAAGCAGTACCGGACACACTGCCAATACTGCTGTTAGAACAATCACTATAACTTCACGCCCACCAGTAAACAGTGTTAATATTGACAATTATTCAAAAAGCAGAATAACGATGATGGTTGGAGACGAATTGAATGTTTCATGCACAGTATTGCCAAGTGACGCTTTAGATAAGTCTGTATCATGGACATTAGTACCAGAAAATACATCTTGTGCTTCAATTGTTAGCACTGGTGAAAAATCAGCGAAAATTACTGCTTTAGAACCAACTAATTCTGTTGCCATAATAGCTTATTCAAATGAAAATAATGATGTTGACGATTATTTTAAGATTTCTATTCAGCCTAAAATTATTGAACCAGACCCATCAACTTATATATGTTATGGAAATAAAGATACTTCAGCCAAATCAAGTATAATGTGGAAGGATTGTAGTTCAAATCGTAGCTTGGACAATCTCATATTTAAAAATGGCGTAAATGGTGACTATATAGACCAATCTATAAAATACGCTATATTAAATGGTGGTTGTGTTCTAACTTGTGTCGCAATGCTTTTACGAAATAGAGGAGCAACTACACAGGATAAATATGACTATAGATTCAATATGGTTAGAAATACGTTGGAAGCAGACCCGTATACTGTATTCATGGCTAATATATTCAAAAATAACAGTAGTAAATGGGAAAGTACTTCTTCAAATGAAATAATTGACCCAGAATGCTATCCAAATCCAACAACTACGATTTATGATAATATTAGGTTAGCATTTGGCAAAACAATCACTTATGATAAAACATTACCTAACAATATAATAACGCCAACCGAAAAAGCACAATATATTCATGATACATTGAGTTCTCACCCAGAGGGAATCTTAATTGGATTTATATATGATGGTGACCGGCCTCATAGCGTTGTAGTTATTAAATCTTCATACACATCTGGGGCAGTTGACATTGATTCATGCTTTACTGTTTGCGATCCGGTTAATGGTGACGAAAGATTATTTAAAAATTGTTGGATGTATAACCAAAACCAAACTATTGCCGATATAGTAAGGGTTGGTTGGATATCTTAAATATTTAATAATCTTGAAAAGAGAGCATATTCCTGCATTTTGCAGGAATATGTTTTTTATTCAAAATACCGATAATATTTTTTATATAGTTCAGGAACAGAATCAGAATATTCTAATGGGATCTTAAAATCTGGCGTTAAATAATCAAAATAACATTGTAAATTTGTGGCTTGGTCTATAAGCCATAAATCTCCATCTTTGATAAACTTCATATATGTCAGTTCTCTAGAGCTTGAATAATCATATGAATCGCTTACATAATCATATGGAAAACATTCAGCAATGATAGCTAATTCATTCTCAGTTCGATGAACAACAGAATAGTTTTGTATGTCTAAACCATGAGAACCTCCACAGTATGGTGCAGAACACTTATAAACTACGCCGTCTTCATATATGAATGGAAACTCATAATTAAAATATCTGTTTATGAAATCTTCGCTAAAAATTTTTCGTAAATTTTCCTGCATCCATTCATAATCTCCGTAATATATTTTTGTATTACCCCTTATATCTGGTTCAGGCAATTCCGCATATGAATCTTTATTAACCGGAAAATACGCAAGTACTCCTAAATCCAATCCCCGACCAGTTTCTTTTGCTATTGTTGCATTTCTATATATCGCTGTTTCGCTTATTTCATCTGGGTATTTGTGAATATCAACATCCACTTCAGCGTCAACATCGCAGTTCATCCATTTAAATACAGTGTAGCTTCCGATTTTATATAGTTCGATTGCCTCTTCATCTGATATTAAATTGGAATTGTCAGCTGTAATCGATGTGTCGTCTGTATCTGAATCATCCTGTGATATTGCAGTTCCAACAACATCATTTGAAGGTTCACACTGAAGGCTTACGATTTTTCCATCATCTAAATCGTAAATATAGCAACCAATATCAAGATAATATCCGGAGTTATTGCTTAAATATATAGTTATTTTAATTTGATTATCATCAAGCCATTCATCAAAATAGAAATGAACAAAGCTAAGTTCCGTGCCGTTGACTTTATCATAACCTATCAACTTTTGCTTTAATATTTCTTCTATTTCTGTTTGACCAGGCAAACAAATGAAATTTGAATTTTTGACATCAAATAAATATACATTTGAGTAATAATGTCTGTAACCCTGCTGAATTATTGCATATTGGCTATTGTCAGACCATTCAACCGATGGATTGTTGTAAGAAAAATTAAATGTCATATCTGAAGCTGTAATAAGGACGTTATTTGTCTGCATATCAACAACACAAGCGTTATAATCAATGCCTGCAAAAGGGTCAACTAAATTCGCAAATGAATGTACAGTTGCTTTTACCGCATATTGATCATCTGGCGATAGAGACATAATATCATAAATATCAGGCTTTATTGCGTATTCAGCTGCCTTTGCTATAAAGCAGCGATTATTTTCAAATGTATCTTCACCAATAGATTTATATCCATTGCCAATCTCATTCAGATAAGGCAGCGCTATTTCACCGAGAGCAACAATATTGTCAAAAGCATCCAGATGTGCGTTGATATAATCCTGCTCGGTGTAGCTGTAATCGATATTTTCTATGATAATATCAAGATTTCGGTCAATTATTTCTATAATTTCTTCCTGTGATAGTTCTGCATTTTGTATATCGGTTTGCATATTTTGTTCATCTGTGGTTGATACAGCAGTACTATTTTCGTTGCTGTCTGTTTGGAAACGCTCTATACTTTCGATAGTATCACTTTTATCAGTGTCATTATCAAAGTTCTGATCCGACAAAGAACAAGAAGTCAAACTTATGCCAAGCAAAAGAATAATAGAATAAATTCTTAGTTTCACACATATACCTCCGTTTACTTTTATCGTTTTGTATACTCCTTTATATGTAACAGACAAGAGATACAACAGTATTGCGGTGAATGCAATGTATCGATCACCGATTGTCTGAATCTATGAAAGGAGAACTTACCTTATTAAATCTGTATGTACCGTATATTTTTATCTGGGTTTATCTGAACGTAGTATGCGGCATAAACCAACTTACAATAAAGACCATTCTGGCATTGGAGCTTTATTTATATAGCTCACGCAGCTTATGAAATGCACGGTTCTTACCTTGATTGACAGCTTGTTTCGAAATACCAAGCTTATCTGCGACTTGTTCAGCTGTATGTCCCTCGAACACGATTTGATAGGCATATGAAAATTCCTTTTCTGTTAGGACCTGTTTCAATGTTTCGATCAATATCCCATCGTATGTGTCGTCTTGGTACATTATATTAGACGCAATCATGTCAAAAAATGTTCCATCATCTACGGAAATTTCATGCTCATTTCTGGAATTCTCCTTTATAGATAAATGCTCCTTACTCTGATTCCAATATGACTATACCGTACCTGCAAATCAGCATATCATTGCATATTAGCTCAAATAGCTGCGGTGATATGAGGTCTTTATCTGCAAGGTCACATACACTCAAGTGCTTGCTTCCGGTACTGATATCTTTCGCTGCACAATACAGGGTGTAGCCGAACTCTCCGATATCTCGTAGATTGACATGATCAAATGACAGCTTTCCACTCACAAGCTGCTCCTGCATAGTCTGCCACAAAGCTTTGTCCACAGTCAACAGATAAAGGGAAGCAAGAAGAGCATAGTCGCTGCATTGGCGCTTATCTATAGTTCTATGAAATATCTTCTCGTGGATTGCGTTTTTGAATTTCATCGTTTTTCCTCCATTTTTGTATAGATGATGTTTCATTCGTTTCGTAAACGGCGGGTAGTTGACTATATGTACAAGTTCCTGCCAAGCTTCTACAAGAGATGCTGCTCCTGCCATAATACGAGCGTCAATGCAGTCACATCGCGGTAATCGGCAATGATGTTTGGCATAGTATAGACAGAAGCTACAGTCATAGATTTGTGGATCATTCGGTGTATAACTGTCTACTATCACGCGCTCATATCCTCCAGCTGAAAGTTCGGAACGCTTACCATGAGAATCTCATAGAAGCGGTCTTCCGGTGTATTACTGAAATACATATATTTCCTTTCCGCCGTAAGCAAGAGCAGAAAGGGGAAAAAATACAGTCGTTCTGCTTTCGCTTAACGACTGATTTATTTTGTATTTGTAACTATGAAAAAGGTAATAAAAAAGCGCATAGATTAAATTTAATCTATGCGCCGTACATGGTGGACCATCTAGGACTCGAACCTAGGACCGACCGGTTATGAGCCGGTAGCTCTAACCAACTGAGCTAATGGTCCAAATCGTTTGCTTTACAACTAATACGAGATT
>JAAVZO010000031.1 GCA_022791685.1 Clostridiales bacterium | reverse complement strand
TTTTGCAATTATAACCGTAAATATTTTATAAAAAAGTAGACTATTATATAATATACCTATTGACTGTAAATGCTAAGTATGATATAATGATTTAATACTTTATGATTTTATAGGTGGTGTTATCTTGTTTAGTATCGTATTAGCAGCTTTGAATGATGACGATCAAGATTTTGTGGAAAAGCTATATACGGAAAATGCCAGTAAAATGTATGCATATGCTTTGAATATACTTCATAATCAGAATGAAGCAGAGAAAGCAGTATCAAATGCAATGTATAAAATTATAAAGCATATCGACAAATTTCAAGGTGAAAACACTGATGAAATAAGAAACAAAATATTGATATGTTTAAAAACAATTGTAAAAAATGCGTCAAAAGATGTATATAATCAAAATAAAGAAATACTAACACATGAAAATAAATTTTATCATACCAGTGAGGATAATGATGATGAAAATTTCATAGAAGTAGAGGATGTATCTTTTGATTTGGAAGACACTGTATTTACAAAAGAAGATTATCGAATCGTAAAAGAAGCTATCATGCAATTACCAACACATATGAAGGATACAGTGAACTTGGTATATGCTGAAGGGTTTTCATGTTATGAGGCTGCAAATTTTCTTGGAATAACTGAAAGTGCTGTAAAAGCTCGACTGTTCAAGGCAAGAGCAAAGATCAAAGAAATGTTGGGGGATGATTTCAATGATTGGAATGAAAAATGATAAATTGGATGCTATGATGATGATGGCATCAAAATCTTTAGTCAAACAAAACGAAAACGAGTGGTTAGCTATAGATGACACTAATATAGAAGTTCCAAAATCTCTGAATCATAAAGTTATGAAAATGATTCGTAATGAGCAACAGAAAAAAGAATTTGGTAAACTATATATTATTGGAAAGCGTGTAGTTGCCGTTTTTCTAATTGTATGTACAATATCCCTTGCTATGATATTAAGTGTTGAAGCCGTACGAGAAAAAATATGGGAAACACTTATGAAATGGTACGAAGATCATATTGCCATATCTAATGTTGTAGATTCTGCTCCTGAGATAATCGAAATCAAAAGAGAACCTATCTCTGTTCCAGAAAAATGGAATAAAGAGGTTATGGCTGATAATAACTATATGTATGCTTTACGATATATAATGGATGGTGAAAGGATTTTGACATATAATCAACTCATCATAGATGAATCAGATATGTTAGTTGATAACAAAAATATTGATATAAAAGATATTCAAGTTGGAAAGCATTCAGGCAATTTGTTTTATACAGATAATATTATTACCCTTGTATGGTGTGATGGCGAGTATAATTACATCATTTCCACGGACTCTATGATAATTTCTGAAAAAGAATTGATGGAGATTGCGAACTCTGTTAAATAAGTTGATATTACAAAATATAGAAAGTCTCAAATGGAATTTGAATGATTTCATTTGAGACTTTTTTATTAAAGTTATGATGCCCTTTTATCTGAATTGACAAATCATACTATATATATGACAAATTTAATATAATTATATAAAATATAGATAAACTTATCAAAAAAACAAAATTTTTCTGAAAAAGTGGTAACCGAAATCCTTTTTTCATGGTTATATATAGTGTAAGGAAAAATAAATTATGACTTAGGAGGTCAAAAACATGAAAAAGAGAATCCTTATATTACTAATGGGAGTTATGCTTTTAACAAGTATAGTGCTTCCAATCAGCGCAACAACTGAAAGCCTTCTGTGGGATAATATCCAATACGTTACAGGTGGTATTGCCTTTGAGGGAAAAAACGGAAATTATTCTGCGTGTATAACAGGTCATAGCGACGTTGACAGAATTACTGCCACAGCTACACTGTACTACAAAAACACAAGCGGCAATTGGATCGAAATACCGATGGATTGGTCATATGATGTTTCGGATGATATGCTTGTAATTGATGAAAATTTTACAGGTGTTAGTGGGCGTGAGTATAAGGTTGAACTGAATGCTACTGTTTACATGAATGGATATGGTGAACCAGTAAGCAAAACAAGCACAAAAGTGTGCAAATAAGTATAATGATGTTTATGAGTTAATGCGCATAACTCGTTACATAAAAATAAATTCTAAGTTTGTGATGGGCGTCAGTAACAATTTTAGAATGGATGAAAGTAGGTGAGTACCATTGCAGAAAATATAAAAAGTAAATTATCTTTGAAAATCAATTTAATAATTAATTAGGAGAGTATAAAATGAAACGAATTTTATGCATTTTGTTACTTACAGTTATGGTGCTGGTAACAAATACAGCTGTTTTTGCTGTTGATTCTTTAGAGGAAAAGTTGGAAAAATATCCAACTGCAACAAAGATGGAGTATGTTAATGAAAAGGAATTACCCATCGTATTTGACTCTGCTAATATGTCCGACATGCCATATATCATCGTCTCTTATAAATGGAAATCAGATTGTAGTAATGAAGAAAACTCAGTACGGATTTTTCACAAATATACAGGTGAAGAGCAACCTTCAGTACAAAACTCATTTACGCTATCATTAGGTGAGGAATATACATTTACGTGCCAATATGAGAATAATCAAAGTGTGTACAGTTATAATGGTGATCTCGTTATAGCTGCAAGCGATACTGGTTCTTATGTTGGACTCGAAAATATCATTTTTGTTGCAAATGATTACAACGTATCATCTAAAGCGTCAGTAATAACGAAAAGTGCTGGAACTAAAAATGAATCTGAACCAAATAACACTTTTTCAACAGCTACCATTACATCTGATGACTATGATAACTATGGTACAATTTCATCAACTTCAGATGTTGATTGGTGGAAGATAACATTTAACAGAAGCGGCTATGCGAACTTTTGGCTTGGTAATATACCAAGTAATTGTAACTACAATATTGCTTTATATGATAGTACAGGGACAAATCTATTGTATTACTCATATAAATCAGGTAACGCTGATGAATTGATATCCATGTGTCCTGTTTCCGCTGCTACATATTACATAAAAATATTTTCTGCAAGTGGATCATCAACGACAAGCAGATATCATATGAGAATTAAATGGTATCCTTTTGTACCAGATATCGTATATACAATAAAAAATGTAGCAAAAGGGGAATATTTAACGATAAAGGATGCTTGTAATGCAAGTGATATTAATTTAACTTATTCATATGCATATATTACAACAAACACAAGTAACGATGCAAAGAATAATGGGCAACGAATGCGTATAAATTATGATGCATCTTCCAGTTTTTATACAATAGCACCAACTTGTAGTTATAATGGTCAGCATAGAGTATTAGATGTATATGATGGACTTTCATCTTCAAGTCGCAGAATTTGGACATATCAGAATAACGGTGCGGAAGAAGAACATTTTGTTTTTGAGAAGCAAGCAGACAATTCTTACATTATCAGTTTCAAAAATAATTCCAACTATGTTCTTGATGTAGATGCAAACAAAAATGTATATGCAAACACAAGAAATGGCAATTCTTCGCAACGTTGGATTTTAACAGAAGATACTAATTACAATAATGCTGAACGGACATATAGAACTTACAATTGGAGTTGGCCGCTTAGCAACAACTTTCGTTTGTCATCAAGTTTTGGCTATAGATATGTTAATGGATACAAATTTCATAATGGAATAGATATCCCAGCTGACAATAAAACTTCTGTGTACTGTCCAACGCAAGCCACATATTCAAACTGGGGATATGATAGGACATATGGGTGTGGATATTATCTTGTAATCGAAACAAGTAATAAGGTTTATAATTCGAGCCAAAATATTAAATTGCTATTTCAGCATTTATATGAAGACGCTAAAACTACAAATTCAAATATAGAAGTAGGAAATAATATTTCAAAAGGTGCGGTTATAGCCAAAACAGGTGATACAGGAACTTCCGGTAGCTACCACTTACATTATACTGTAATTACTGATGGTTCGGATGTATTTGTTAATGGTAGTTATAGTCATAGATCATTTTCTAATACAGAACAGCCTTTGATGTTTTATCCCTATACAACTTTAACATATAATTAAGGAGGAAAAAAATATGACATTGAATAAAAGTACATTCGTATGTTTTTTTACCATATGTCTGGTGATGTTTGTATTATCTTCTTGTGGTGAGGTTAAAAATTTCACATATGACATTGTTCCACAGAGCACAGATGAACCTTCTGGTACTATGGAAACAAATATTGATATGGATGAAGATTCCATTGGTGGAAATAACATGGGAGATGAATTGCTTTCGCCGTACGGAATTTTTGACCATATTCAATATATTGCGGGAACTTTTGTTGAAAGTGCCACAACGTATGTTGCTCAATATGCAAAATTGTTTCCGGATGATACTCCTGATAGACCAAGTGTGCTATACTATGTTGCACAAGCGATGGATTTAACACAAGAAGACCTTGAAATCTATTTCAAAGAACTTGGAATTGCTGACCAAATAACGGATAATATGTATAAGGGATTATTGACAGATGATTTAAGCGAGTCCATGCAGCTATTGAAAACTCCATATGCTTTTTATAAAGATGGTAAACTTTACACAATTTATAATCTTTATGCAAGCAAAAATACCGAGGAAGTAAAGGCGTTTGTTGAACAGGAAGAATACGCAAATACTTGGAAAGCGATTCAAGAATATTTGGAAATTGATGGTGGGTATGAATACTCAAGCAATTTGATTTCCTATGCTTATGAATGTGCTTTAGAAAATATAAGGCTTAATTCTATCTCAAGAGATTAACTAACCTACCCCGCCAGCCTTTTTCGGCTGGCGGCTTTCTTTATACATGAAATTCTTACTACTTTAGAAACAAAAAAGATGTTAATGTGTAAAGAAGTATGGCAACCCTACACCGCTAAATATCCTTGATATCCTATTTTATAAATTCACCATATATGAACCCATAAAATCAAGGAGATCAGGAAAATGAAGAACTACAACAAGAGTGACTATGCAGTCAATAAATACAGTGCAGGTATCGTATACCGCTTCGCTGATGAGACTATAGAGATAACATTGGAAGTATATTTGCGTGAAAATCCAGATAAAACCGAAGCTGACTTCCGCGAACTAAAATCGTTATCCGATGCCATTTACCGTGAACAAGACCGTAGCGACACAAATTACACACGCTCATCAAAACGAATTTCCATCGAACTATGCGACATCTACGACAATTCAGATATTGACCCCATCGCAACAGCTTACATAGAAAAACTGGACCGAGAAAATGCCATCAGGGCAATCAAACAACTGCTTGACAGTGGAGAGCTAACAGAAATACAAGAAATGCGCTTTCGGGCGCATTTTTTTAATGGAAAAAGTATTCGAGATATAGCAAAACAAGAAGATGTACACCATACCACCGTTTTAGACTCTATTTCGCAGTCGATAAAAAAATTCACAAAATATTTTTGCAAATAATACCCACCACCCCTACCCTAAAAAGACGTTATATGAGGGAGCGCATTCGGAATCACTCCTGTGTATCAGACTTACTTGATACACTTGCTCATTGACAACTGAATAACAGTCACAAAATACATTCCTTTCGCCGCAGTGATGAACTGCAAGCCACGTCCGCGGATACGCCATGACAGCCGTAATAAAAACGACCGAGCGATACCTATCCGGCGGTAATATCGGATTGCCACCGATTCGGCAATAACCGGTGAAAGGTATCATGATACTCCTGTTTGGTCATAAAGTCGAGCGTGTACACGGTATCCGAGCCGTGATCCGTCGCAACAAGTGAGAGCAGCTTCGATGGTTATCGAAGGGGTTAGACCCGTGGAATCGGTCAGCAGCCGGTCGTTTTGTGATATATATTTTTATCTGTCATAACTGCCGATGTGGGTTTACTGCCCCATCGGTAGGACATGGCAGTATATTACATAGAAACCTGATTGATAAATAGAGGAATATATCTATGGAAAAGAAAATCAAACGCGGAGAAATCTATTATGCTGATCTCAATCCAGTCATCGGCTCCGAACAAGGCGGAATCCGACCGGTGCTTGTTGTACAGAATGATATTGGTAACAATCACAGTCACACAACGATTATTATCACTGTCATAACAAGCAAGCTGATGAAGAAGCAACTTCCAACACATGTTGTTATACATGATATTACAGGACTGCCAATGAAGTCCATTATACTATGTGAACATCTGCGGACAATTGACCGTAGTCGTATTGTAAGCTATATCGGAAAATTAACCCCATCGGTAATGAGAGAAGTAGACCGTGCACTTGCGGTTAGCTTGAATCTGTAAATGAAAGAAGTGAGGTAAAATACGAATGATCACAGCAAATGAACTTGATGAAATGAGTCGTATCGACATCCGTACTGTTGACCCAAACACGCTTGTAGATATACGGGATGTAAAAATCAACCATGAACTACCAAAGGAGGAACGCATACTCGATTACATACGCCAGATAAAGAATCCCTATTGCTTCAAGCATGGGAAAATTATCGTCAAGGTCAGCTTCTCCGATACTGAAGATACCTTTGAACAGAAATTTGAAAGCTATCTGCGTTCCATCTAATAGCGATGTTGGACATAAAGAGTTTACAATTTTTAATCTGGACAAATCATAAAAGGTATGGTATACTATCAATAGACTATTTTCACGCACTCCAATCAGGTAATAAATGATTGGAGGTATTGTTGTGTCTGAATATATTAACAACACAACCGCTGGTATTTACAACGCTGCGATTTATGTTCGCCTTTCCGATGATGACAGAGACAAGGGTGAGAACACAGAATCAAACAGCATTAGAAACCAGAAGGAATTCATACGAGAGTATTTGAAATCAATACCCGAAATCCGTGTTTATGCAGAATATGCAGACGACGGTTTTTCCGGTGTTGATTTTTTTCGTCCGGATTTTCAAAGAATGATGGACGATATCCGAGCAGGACTGATCAACTGCGTTGTAGTCAAGGACTTATCACGTCTCGGCAGAAACTATATTGAAACTGGTAAGTATCTAAATGAGTTTACGACACTTGGTGTGCGATTTATCGCTATCAACGATAGCTATGATACAGCGCATCTACAAGGACAGACAAGTAGTATATTGCTGCCAATCCGCAACTTGATGAATGATTCATATAGCCGCGATATATCCATAAAAATCCGCAGTCACCTTGAAGTAAAAAAGCGCAAGGGAGAATTTGTTGGTGCTTTTGCCGGATATGGTTACATGAAAGACAGTAAGGATAAGAATCACCTTGTTATAGATGACTATGCTGCAAGTATAGTGCGTGATATATTTCATTGGAAACTTGATGGTATGAGCCAGCAAGGAATCGCAGACCTGCTTAATGAAAACGGCGTGCTCTCCCCCGCTGATTACAAACGGTCGCTTGGTATTAAATATCACACCGGATTCAAATGTAATGCAAACTCCAAATGGACGGCTGTAGCTGTCGGAAGGATACTGAAAAATCCGCTGTATATTGGCTCAACTGTACAAGGCAAAAGCGGAAGTCCGAACTACAAGATAAAAAAGCTTCTCCCAAAGCCTGAAAAGGAATGGATTACAGTTGAAAATACGCACGAGGCAATCATCAGCGAAGAAGATTTCCGTACAGTGAATGGGCTATTACTGAAAGATACTCGTATCGCTCCAAGTGAAACAAAGGTATATCCCTTATCCGGTTTAATCTACTGTGCCGATTGCGGGCAAACGATGGTACGTAAGACTGTTCCTGTAAATGGTAAGAAGTATCTATACTACACCTGCTCTACCAACCGTGCTGACCGAAATGCTTGCACAACACACAATATCAGCGAATCGCAATTGATGTCTGCTGTTGAATCTGCAATTCATACACATATTGGGACAATCATTAATATCGAGAAAACTCTAACAATTATAGCGACGCTGCCAAAGCAAACACATGAAGCTAAGAAGGTTGATACGCAGATCGAAAAGCTGAAAAACGACTACAGCTTGAATATGAACTACAAAATGAAGGCATACGAGAACTATGTTGGAGGCTTGCTATCAGAGCGCGATTTCAAGGCATATCAGAAGATATACACAGACAGATGTGAAGAAATAGAGCGTGCCATTCAGAAGCGAAAAGCAGAGTTAAACACAATTCTGAACGCGTCAGACGCTCATGGAATGTGGATTGAGCACTTCAAGGCATTTCGGTTTTCTGATAATCTAATGGAACGTGCTTGTCTTGTTAAGCTGATCGAGCGAATCATTGTTCATGACGGCAGACGGTTAGAAGTGATATTTAAGTATCACAATGAGTACACTGCTGCTCTTGCGTATGTTGAAAGCCGAATAAGCGAAGTTAATACTACCGAATCAATGACAGTACAGGAGGTAGTCTAATATGGCACGAGTCAGCAGAAGAACGAATAACGTAGCTGTACAGGCATCACAGACGATACCGCCACAGAAAGTGTGGAGAGCCGGACTGTACACGCGCTTGTCGGTCATTGATACACGAAAAAGCATCGACAGCGAAACTCTTGAAACACAACTGGATCTGTTACAGAATTACGCTGATAAGCATAAAGATATCCATATAGTCGATACCTATTGCGATAATGGAACGACGGGAACAAATTTTGACCGTCAGAGCTTTCAGTGCATGATGGAAGACGTTCGAGCAGGTAAAATAAACTGTATTATTGTCAAAGACCTCAGTCGTTTCGGACGAAATTTCCTTGAAACCGGGAATTATTTAGAGCGGATATTTCCATTTATGGGTGTGCGATTTATCGCAGTCAATGATGGTTATGATAGTGAAAGTACTGATAGTGGAGAGATGTTATCTGTTGCACTACGGAATCTGATGAACGATATCTATGCAAAGGATATATCCGCAAAGACATATACGGCAGTTCAAACTAAAATGAAGCATGGCGAATTTATGGGGAATCATGCACCATTTGGATATAACAAATCACCAGAAGATAAGCATAAATTTGTGATTGATGAATATGCCGCAGAAGTTGTGCGACGTATCTTTCGATTATACGAAGATGGTAATAATTACGCAGAAATAGCCCGAATATTGACAGCTGAGAATATACCTTCACCGAACCACTATATGTATTTGAAAGGCATTGTGCATTCAGAGTGTTATTCTCAAAACATCCCGTGGCAAGCTCAGATGATAAGAATCATGCTTAGCAATCAAGTGTATATAGGTCATATGGTACAAGGAAAAAGAACACAAAAACTTTTCGAGGATATGCCACACCCAAATTACCAATCAGAAAAAGATTTGATTATTGTAGAACATACACATCCTGCGATCATTTCTGATGAGCAATTCAACCATGTACAACAGATAATATCGGAGAAGCGAGCTGCACGCAAGTCAAATCGAGAAACATTGGCCTGCCTTGGAAAAAAGGAAAGTATTTTTAATGGCATGATTGTATGTGAGCATTGTGGGTATACTATGTCGCGTAAAAGTATATTGAACAGCAAAAGGACATCTGTCAGATATTATTATTTTTGTTATGTGAGTAATAAAAATTCGAGTGCGTGTTCTAATGGCAGATATATCCGTGAGGAAAAAATAACCGATATTGTATATCAGGTGATACGCTCAGATATGGAATTGCTCACAGAAGCTGAGAAAATTATAAGCAGATTCAGAAAAAATGATTCTTTTAATAAACAGCGTATTTTGCTTATAAACAAAATTGAAGAAACAGAAAGTAAACGAAAAAGGATATCCAACCTGCGAAAAGTTCTATTTGAGGACTATATACAAGGAATTGTTAACAAGGACGATTTTACATATATGAGCAATACATACGAAAGCGAGGAACAGTTACTTACTGTTGAAGTTGAAAGGTTAAAAGATGAATATACCGCCAATCTTGAATGCTCTGCATCAGACAATAAATGGTATACTGCCTTTCAAAAATTCAAAGTAGAAAATGAATTATCCCGTGATATGTTGACATCGCTTGTTGAAAAAATCTACGTTGACAGTGATAAATCAGTACATGTTGTTTTGAAGTATCGTGATGAGATGAAAAAGTTATTCGCATATGCAGAAGGTATGGGTGATGATAATGTCTGATACTTTACAGGCAAACTATGTTGTAGCTCTATATATCCGTCTTTCAGAGGCTGACCGTAATGTCGGTATCAATGGCAAGGACGAGAGCGAAAGCATTACCGGTCAGCGGAATTTTCTACATGACTTTATATCACATAAATCGGATTTTGAGGATGCAAAAATTATAGAGTTTTGCGATGATGGTAAAAGCGGTACAAATTTCTCACGCTCAGGCATCAAGCAGCTTCTTGACGCAGCGAAAAGTAGAAGCATTAACTGCATTATTGTGAAAGACCTAAGTCGTTTTGGAAGAAACTATATTGAAGTCGGTGACTACATCGAGCAGATATTCCCGTTTCTTGGCATTCGGTTTATTGCTGTCAACGATAACTACGACAGTATTGACCATCCGTATGGTTCAGCGGGACTTCTTGATGTTTCATTCAAAAATGTTATTTATGATCTATACTCAAAAGAACTGTCACAGAAAACAATATTAGCACATAGGCAGCTTGCTGACAAGGGGTATTGTCTATCGTCATTTTACGGTTATGAACGTTCTCTCAATAACAAGCATGAACTTATCGTAAATGAGACTGCCGCAGCGTATGTCCGTGAGATATTTAAGAGAGCAAACAATGGTGAAATTGCCATTGAGATTGCTCGTGATTTTAACCTACGAAAGATTCCCTCACCTTCTAAAAAGGAGACATCGATGTGGAGAAGCTCAATGATTAGCACGATACTGCGTGATGAACGCTACACTGGATGTGTGATATACGGCAAAACGAAATCTGCTAAGATTGGCTCAAAGCAGAAGGTTAAAGTAGATCGTGCCGAATGGTCTATCGTACAAAACGCTATTCCCACGATAATATCAATGGAATTATTTCAGTCTGTACAAGCAAAACTAAAGTATACACCGAGAAATACAATTTCTACCGGAAATAAACCTCACATTTTTTATGAAAAGGTAAAGTGCGGACATTGTAATTATACGATGAGGTGCGAAGGTAAAAAAAGTAAATATTATCACTGTGTAACATATAGACTGAATTCTAATATTGATTGCCAGATTGAGCGTATATCTGAAAATGCACTGATTGACACTGTACTTGCTTCTATACGCCAGCAAGCGCAGCTTTTCAGAAAGGCTGTGAAAACAGAACAGTGTCGAAAGGAGAAGGTCGGCAAGAAAAGACAAATAATGCTCAAAAATATAGCTGATCTGGAATCTGTGATTGGTATGAAAACACAGGAGAAAATGCAGGCGTTTGAAGATATGGTGTCTGAGCGAATTACGCAGGCAGCTTACCGTTCAAAATGTGAGAGCTGCGATACTTATATCTGTAATACTAAAACAAAGATATCTGCATTGAAGGAACAGTGTAAACAGGAAGAAACAGTGCAAAATCCAGCGGTGAACGCATTTCTGCCATATACAAATCTTCGCACACTTACGCGTGATATTGTTGATGAATTGATTGACAATATCTATGTGTACAGCGGAAACAGAGTTGAGATTATTTGGAAGTACAACGATTCTTTTATGCTTGACGAGACTACAATGTTGTGATATAATAACAATGTAGCCATCAATTGTAATTGCTTAGTTTGAGGTCATAAATTGTTTACATAATTCTTCGAGATAAATTTTTGGTTTTGTCTTGACACAGGGAGACGCTCGATAAGCTTATCGAAATGTCTATGGCGGGAGCGCGGGATACAAACGGAAATCAGACAGTCGATACTTCCGACAGTTTCGGATTTGCCGGTGAGATAGATTCTACTGGATATTTCATGTCGGGCTGCGGCATAAGATTTTCTGAAAAGGACAACAATGGAGATGTCAAAATAACGATAAATAACGAGCGCGCGATGGACGTAAGCGAAAAATTCATAGAATACATGAACAAGCGTGATCTTACAATGTTGGCGCAGTATTATGTTTCAGAAAATTCCGACCCGCATGGAGGCATATTCATGCCGAAGCTTATGAACAACGAGCTTATGTTCTACAGTCAACAGTTGCTGGTATCGTTGAACCTTCGCGAAATGAATTCCGACTTTGGTATACTTCCGCTACCAAAATATGACAAGGCACAAGAGAATTACATCAGCGTTGCGAATACGTGGTTCAGCGACCATCTTGTAATTCCAGCTACGAACGACAATCTCGAGATGACAGGAAATGTCATAGAGGCTATGGGCTATGGTGCGCAGCATTATATCACACCGGCGTTTATCGACAATACGGTGCTCAGCAAGGCGGTACGCGACGATGATTCGGCTGACATGGTGCGCTTGATACTTGATACGCAGATATTCGACCTTGCGTATATGTTTAACTGGGGAAGTGTTCGCACGGTATTCTCAGTTATGTGCAATAATAATCAGACGAACTTCGCGTCGCAATATGCGGCAATTGAGGGAAATGTACAATCTGCTCTTGCAAAAACTCTTGAAGAGATGAAGTAATAGGCAAAATATACCTGCTGATAACATTGATCGGCAGGTATATTTTTTATGTTGACAAATCAATGCACGCATGATATAATTAAGCTAAGCTATGTCGACTTTTTGCATGGCTTGATTATAAATTGGAGGAATGTAATTATGGCAGAGAAGAAAAAGTTTCGTGTATGTAAACGCTGTTTGGGATTTGATGTTGCTGAGCTGGCGGATAAGGTCAGCGCGGATGACCTTTCAACTGGATGTATCAGCAGATGTGCGAGAAAGCATCCAGAGCTTGCAGGAAAGGTATATGGCTTCTTAGCGGGCGAATTTGTGGTATGTGATACCAAGGAGGAATTCTTCGCTAAGATAGCAGAGGTCGAATAAGCTATACATTTAAGTAAACAAAAAACAAGGTCCATACAACGTTGATTTTTCGTTGTATGGACCTTGTCATATCCTGATATTAGTCCTTTGGATGATTTGCAAGGTGATGTTTGATAGCGTCGAAGGATTCATTGCTTATCACGTGCTCCATCTTGCAGGCATCCGAAGCTGCTGTATCGTGATCGACTCCGAGTCTGGTCAGCATTTCAGTCAAAATCGTATGACGTTCATAGATTTTCTCTGCTACTTCAGCGCCGGCTTCAGTCAGGCTGATATAGCCTTCCTTATCGACCGTTATGAAGCCGCCATTTTTTAAGAGCCCGACAGCGCGGCTCACACTGGGTTTTGAATAACCCATATATTCACATACGTCGATCGAACGGACAAGACGGTTACCGTTTGTCAATATATATATTGTTTCCAGGTACATTTCACCTGATTCCTGTAAATGCACTTTGCGGCCTCCAATAATTAGATTTTATAATTATTATAGCATTTAAATATGAATTTTTCAAGAGCTGTAAATCGGTTTCAGGATACATACTATGTAAAATTTAGATTTATAAGGTGAAAAGTCGAATTACCTATTGCATTTTTATTAAATATCTGATACAATATTAAGACATGGATCTGAAAACAAGGTTCAAAGATCACTGACGCTCAAGAGGGGAGATTTAAAGATATGAATCCAATAAAACGGCTGTATGCACCTGATCATATGCTGAAGCCGTCACAGAAGCAGCAGGAACACTATTCGGCATCTGAAATTTACAAGTCCTTTATAAAGGTCGCGTGGCCGGCTACTGCTGAGTCAGTATTGCTTGGACTGGTGAATTTTATCGACTCTGTAATGGTAAGTTCGCAGGGACACGTTGCAGTAGCTGCGGTCGGTATCACGAATCAGCCGCGATTTATATTTTATGCGGTATTCTTTGCACTCAACGTAGGAGTTACTGCAATAGTCAGTCGACGAAAGGGTGAGAATCGCCGTGAGGACGCTAACAAGTGCCTTGCGCAGGCATTGTCGCTTTGTCTGATACTGGGTATATTCCTCGTCGGTGCAGCTTACATATTCTCTGAGCCGCTGCTGCGTTTTGCTGGAGCGAAGGAGGACACTCTGCCTCAAGCGATAAGCTATTTCCGTATAACTATGGTCGGATTGTATTTTACGTCCATAAGTATGATAATCAACGCAGCTCAGCGAGGCGCCGGAAATACACGTATTTCGATGACAACGAATATGACTGCGAATATTGTGAACTGTATATTCAATGCGCTGCTTATCAACGGTCTGTTTTTCTTTCCGAAGCTTGGAGTCACCGGTGCGGCTATAGCAACGTTGCTCGGCAATATCACTTCATGTATACTGTCGATTCGTTCGGTTGCGTCGATAATTCCATCGAACCGCGAGCGCTTTCTTGTACTGCGCATGAAGTCGATGTTTAAGTTTGATTCCGACAATATCAAGCTTATCTGTAAGATCTCAAGCTCGGCGGCAGTTGAGCAGGTGTTTATGCGCCTTGGATTTTTCGTCGTTTCAAAAATGGTAGCTGAGCTCAGTACGATCGACTTTTCGACACATACGATATGTATGAATATAACCAATCTATCATTCTGCTTTGGCGATGGACTTGGAGTTGCAGCTTCAGCGCTCGTCGGACAAAACCTTGGTAAAAAGCGTCCCGATTTGTCGATAGTCTATGGAAAGAGTGCCCAGCGTATTGGATTTGTACTTGCGATGGGGCTATTCGTGCTCTTTACGGCGGGTGGCGGAATGATGATGAATCTATTTATGACAGAGGAAGCAGAAGCGGCTCAGATACTTGAAATAGGCAAGAAGATATTGGTAATACTTGCGTTTATATCTCCAGCTCAGATATCACAGGTAATATTCAGCGGCTGTGTGCGAGGTGCGGGAGATACTCGGTATGCTGCGATTGTAAGTCTCGTGACTATTGCAGTTGAACGTCCGCTGTTCACATATCTGCTGTGCTATGTATTCAATTTTGGTGTGATCGGAGCGTGGATAGCGATGCTGATTGACCAGTATCTGCGTCTGATACTTATGGCTGCACGCTTCTCAGGCGGAAAGTGGGCAAAGGTTAAAGTTTGACAGAATGAAATATGGAATAAACAAAATTTTCGCAGCGCTGATTTTGATTATTATATGCTGCTTGTCAGCTTGCGGTGATAAACCGCCGAGTCAGTACGAGCTGACCGAGGATAGAGGCATAGTTTACAAAAGTGTTGACGCTGTGGATATCATGCTCGATATCCTATATCCGACAAACCGTATAAAAGATAAGAATCCGACTGTGATCGTGCTGCACGGCGGCGGCTGGATATCTGGCTCGAGTGAGGACTTCTACCGCGATTTTGAGCCGCTTTGCAGCCAGCTGCGCGAGGCTGGAGCGGCAGTAGTGGGTGTGAATTATCGTCTTGCAATTGATGGCTGCTCGTGGCGTGACTGTCTCGAGGACTGCGAGGACGCGCTTTCGTTTATACTCGAAAATGCAGATATGTATGATGTCGATAGAGATAACATCTGCATTATAGGATACTCAGCCGGTGGTCAGCTTGCACTTATGACGGCGATCGACGCTTGCGATCAGGTAAAATACTGTGTGTCGATGTCTGGACCTACTACGTTTACGAGTACAGTCGAAAGCATATATTTTTCGGAGACGCTCAATTATTACACGAGTCAGATTTTTACTGGGGACTATATGTTTGAGCAGTATAAAGCGAGTCCGGTCATACGGCTGAATCGACGGTGTAATACTGAATTTTTACTTGTAAACGGAACTGACGACGAGGTTGTGCCGCTTTCACACGCTGAGCTTTTCTGCAATGAGGCTAAGTCGCTGAGAATTGATTTTGAGCTTATAATACCTGAAGGGCTAACGCATTTTTATCCACATTACAGTGAATTTGGATCGCTATGCACGGAGATTGCCGAGCTGATAAGTGCGCAATTTATTGATTAAATATGCAGTGAATCTACCACGAAAAATATTTTTTGAAATTTTTTAAAGAATTTTTGCAAAACCCCTTGACAAATGCTTAAAAATGGTGTATAATATTGTCTGTTAATTGAGCTTGTGAATATGTACCCGTAGCTCAGTTGGATAGAGCAACTGCCTTCTAAGCAGTAGGTCGAGGGTTCGAATCCCCCCGGGTACGCCAAACCCGACAGTCAGCACCTGCACGGGTAACGGTTAATACAAGCGCGGATTCATATAGCGATTCATAGATGGATGGCGGTATGAATTTGCAGCTGTGGTGGATGTAGCTCAGTTGGTTAGAGCGCCAGGTTGTGGCCCTGGAGGTCGAGGGTTCGACCCCCTTCATTCACCCCATATGAACAGCGTTACGTTTCGTAACGCTGTTTTTCTATTGTTTTAGCTTCATAATTTAACTATATCTATTGACAAGTGTAAAAATATATGATATACTATAAATGACAAATATAGTGTCTTAATAAAATTTATAGATATAGGAGAGTTTTTATGGGAAAGCTGCTGCGTAAATACTTGGGAATATATTTTCTGTCTCTGTTTTGTATGTCTATTTTTATTTTGTCTATATATGCTGTTACTGACCTTGGTTCACGGCTTGATAAGCTTAAAGGTCAGGATTTCTATGTCAAGCCAGAGGAAGTACATATTCTCAAGGTATATGTCTTAGATAATGTTTGGAATGAAGATGGAACGAGACAGGAGAAGGTGCTCACTGATATAAAGAAGGGTGAGCGTTATCGTGTCAGCAGTCCGGTTGAAAAAATAGAGCGGGACGGGTACGTCGATTTTTATCCTATCCGCGGCAATGGACCGACCTATTTTTCCAGTGACAGCGGCGTTATGGCTGCGGAATATGATGGCAAGCTAACGGCTACCTTTTCTATAAACATGGGTATGTCATGCTCGAAGCCCAAAAACGGCGGGCTGTTCGGATATGACAATTATATGTGCATGGAGTACAAAAACGACGATGAAGAAAATACCTATATGAGCCGCCAGCGAATGCAGATACGCGTCGACCCGACTATTCGATTTGATCCTAATCCGTATGTGCAGGAACGCCTGCTGCTCGACCGAAAATATCACAACCGGACAGGTCATCCGACAATTGACGCTACATATTCGTATATCCGACGCTATACCAATGTCAGAGCACACTATTATTCAATGCACCGCGATACTACTGAGACGACCGTTTATATTCGGGCATATGACAATGTAGATGAGAACAGAGTGGTCGCGTATGCTGAAGTCCGGGTGTACTATTATTCGGATTGGCTGCTCAATTCGTTCGGTGCTGAAAAAGAGGTGAAAGTATCGAATGATGTTCTTGCTGAAATGTGGCTCAACGATGAAGATAACATCGCTCATGTCGATGTCGAACTGATCGACTATTGGCAAGTCGAGAAATATTAAAACTCACCGTCACTGCTATTTTTGTCAGTGACGGTGAGTTTCTATGCCTTTCGTCCTGATACTGCATTTACACCGAATGATTTCATCCGCTTGACGGCAGACTCAAGCATATCATCATCGGGCGCTTGAACACGCGGCATTGTATCAATATCACCGACTGCTGCGAATTTTGAACGTGCAAGGTCGTGATACGGCAATATCTTGACTCTTGTTATATTATTCATGCCAGAAAGCAGCTTAGCGGCATTATCGAGATTTTCAGACGAATCATTACAGGTTGGAATCAATGGTATGCGTATTTCAACTGGCTTTCCATTTTCTGCAAGAAGGCGCAGGTTACTTAGAATTTGTTCATTCCCCTGACCGGTAAGGATTTTGTGCGTAGTGCTGTTCATATGCTTGATATCATATAAAAATATATCTGTGTACGGCATGATACGATTGAACGTATCCGGATCTACTGCACCGCAGGTATCGACAGCTGTATGTATTCCAGCTGATTTAGCGCTGTTCAGAAATTCCTCACAAAAGTCCGCCTGTAACAGTGGCTCTCCGCCTGATAACGTCACACCGCCGCCGGATGACTGATAAAATGGCATATCCTCGTTTACTATGTTCATTATATCATCGATATTCATCTGTCTGCCGAACAGCTTCAAAGCCTCCGCAGAGCAGCTCTTTGTACATTCACCGCAGGATACGCATTTTGAGCGTTCAAAATGGTGCTTGCCGTCTATGATAATATGCGCTCCATAGGTGCAGGCAATTGTGCATTTTCCGCAGTTTACGCATTTGTGTTCGTAGTACGCAAGCTCTGGCATAGCTCGGCGGCTCTCTGGATTATGACACCAGATACACCTCAATGGGCAGCCTTTCAGAAATATTGTTGTACGTATCCCTGGTCCGTCGTGAATTGCGAATCGCTTTATATCTACAATATTTGCGGTTATCATAAATCTTTCCTTTCATTGTCTTTATTTTGATATTTAGTAGGTGTAAGTCCTGTTATACGCTTGAATTCACGGCTGAAATAGAATTCACTCGCGAATCCAGTCTGACGTGCGACCTCACCAACACTGTACATATCCGATTGCAGCAGGTCGATCGCACGTTGGATTCTCAGCTGCTTTATATATTTTGATGGTGGATTTCCGGTCAGCTTAGTGAAAAGCTCGCGAAAATATACCGCGCTCATATCGCTTTGAGCCGCCAAATCAGCAACTGTGAGCGTATCGTCCATATAATTTAGGTTTATATACTCAACGGCGTTTTGGATACGGTCTGCGAGACGGCGTGGCATATAGTCAGGGTAGTAATTGTTCTGCATTAGGTATATAACCTGATACAGCAGAGAATTCAGCTTAGCAATATATCCCGATGGTCGGCGCTGCCAATATCGGTATGCGGTATTGAATAGCTCCGTAAAGGTCGGCATGAGTTTATCTGCTGGATATATGAATGGTTCAAAATGCTTATCATCAGTTAGTGTAAAATTAAACGATATAGAATTGCATGGACTGATGTCGCTTAGATGATAGGTTGAGCCTTTCGGAATGTATAAAATATTTTTCGGTTCTGCATGGAGTGTCGCTTTTTTATCACTTCCGGTATTAGAGAATATATAATCGCGTGTATCGTCGATAACAAGTACAAGCCCGTGAGTAGAGCGGTTCAGCTTGTTATTAGACCGTGGCATATACAGTCCATTCCAAATATTATCTATGCAGCGTATACATATATCACATATCATAAAATCATTTTTCATGCTTTGGTCATATCCTTCGTTTTTTTATTTCTGCAATAATTATAACTAAAATCGACCGTAATGTCAAGCATAAATAGAATTTATTTGTTTCGATTTATGCAAAATTATCTTATTTTCATTTACTTTTACAGATGAATAGGGTATACTAATAGTATCGGTAAGACCTTTACTGAAATAACTACGTATTGGGGAAAATGAAATGAAATCAGCAAAATATTCACTTTTACTTGCTCTTTTGATAGCAGTGCAGACGCTGTCAGCCTGCGCCTCTGAAACTCCGACGAATGATGACACTTCAGCTCCTGACAGCACTTTTGATGTGCAGAATGACGACGATGGATTTGTTAAGGATGACCTTCCTCAGCTTGACTTTGACGGCGAGACTGTCAACGTTCTGGTAGGTGACTACTCGAATGCTTATTGGAACGACTTCTATGCGGAGGATGAGACTGGAAATCGTATCAACGATGTTTTGTATTCAATGAGGCTCAGTATAAACGAACGTCTTAACATTGACCTGCAATTCCATCAGTACACCTATGCTTGGGCGCAGACATCTGAATATGCAAATTATGTCATTCAGATGATAATGTCCGGTTCGGATGATTACGATATCAGTGTCGGCAAGAACTTTGTTGAACAGCAGGCAGAGTCTGAGTATTTCTACAGCCTTTCGGACAATAAATATATCGACCTTGACAAGCCATGGTGGAATAGTACGATACTCGACGCAATGCCGTCTGACTCAGTGCATTTTGCGACTGGCGACGGTACGCTTGCTGCGATCAAGCATACATTATGTATGTTCTTCAATCAGGATATGCTTGACGCATACGGCGTTGAAGATGATATCTATGAGCTGGTTGAATCTGGAAAATGGACGCTCGATAAGCTGGAAGGGTACACAAAGCTCTTTTACAGTGACCTCAATGGAAATACCCAAAAGGATTTTTCCGACAGTTATGGGCTTACATTTGGTGATTTAAATAAGTATATCGGGTTTATCAATTCATTTGACATCGATATGGTGACTAAGAGAAATGACGGATATGAGGTGACATTTGGAAGCGAGCGTGCTAATGATGCTGTCGAGCGGCTTTGCACTCTTATACATGTAAATGAAGGTGCATATCCGGCATTACATAATGCTGAGCACGAGGAGCTCCTCGCTACTGGAGGCGGAAACTATGCTTCACGCATATTTATCGAGGGACGCTCAGCGTTCAGCGCCGGACTTGTACAGGACGCAGCGACTATAATTCCGTCTATAGATTTCTCATGTGGAATTATTCCATATCCGAAGTGGGATGAGGAACAGGCTGAATATCGTTCGATGTTACAGCGAAACTGCTACTTCACTATACCAAGCTCCTGCAAAAATGTTGATATGTCTGGCGCAGTGCTTGAGGCGTGGTCTTCACTTGCTCACCGCACACTACAGCCTGAATATTTTGAGGTTTCCTTGAAGGTAAGATATACTGAGGGAGAAGCTATGGCAAGAATGTTCGACCTGCTGCGCAACTCTTTGAATTTCGATATTGGCGAGATATTTGTATCTGCACTCGGTACTCCTTCAGGAGAATTCAAAGATAAAATAAGAGATAATGACACGAGCTGGGCTTCACTTATCGCATCAAAGAAGGACGGCTGGCAGGCAACGCTTGACAATATCTACGATAGCTTTAGATAAAATTTGCCTTATACAAAGGATTGGGTGATATGATTATGAAATACATATTAGATGAAGATTTGAAATATCTTCAAAATAAGTACCATGATACGAATGCGCCGTTTGACAGCTTAGCTCGTTTTATTTGCTATGACGGTGAGTACGATATGTCGACCGGGCTTAATGCTGAAGCTATGGAGGCAGGGCTTAGCGAATATACTGCGTCACTTCCTGATACAGACCACAGTATGATAAAGGCAAAGGCGTTTAGGTATGTTATTGAAAATACTCCGATAGATGTGAATCCGCACGATTATTATGTCAGCATTCACAGCGCCAACCGTGTTATCAACCGTGTACTTGTAATCAAATGGTCGAATGAAGTTTTCAGTGATATTCTGCCGGACGCAAATTCAAAGCTGGATCGTTTACGCTGCGATGGTGCGGTTGCGTCATGGCCTGACTATGACCACAGCGTTCCGAATTACGATTACATCATTCCGCTTGGATTTACAGGTATGCTTGACAGCGCAAAGGAGGCGGAAGCTGATTTTATTAAAAGAAACGGCAGTATAGGTGAGAACGAACGAGCTTACTTTGATTCGATATATATCGAGCTTGAAGCGATACTTTTGCTTCTCGACCGTTTGATAGATTATGCAAAAAGGCATCCGAATGCTAAAACATCTACTGTACTTCCAGCGCTTGAATCACTGAGAAGCGGCGCACCGAAGAATACATATGAGGTGCTGATGTTTATATATGTGTACTTCATGTGCTCTGAACATATTGAAGGCCTGCAGGTACGTTCGCTGTCAAATCTTGATCGTATGCTGTATCCGTTTTATAAGGCTGATATTGAGTCAGGACGGTTCAGTGAGGCGGAGATACGCAGATTTATTGCATATTTCTATATCCAGTTTTCAGCTATCGGCAACTACTGGGGACAGCCGATGTATCTTGGCGGTACGAATGCTGACGGCAGCAGCGCGATAAATGAACTCTCGTATTTGCTTTTGGATGTATACGACGGCATGAATATTTATTCGCCTAAGATACAGATAAAATATTCGTCTGTCACGCCGCGTGATTTCCTTTTGAAGGTACTTGACATGATACGCCGTGGACACAATAGCCTTGTGTTCGTGTGTGAAGAGACTATGCATAACGCTATGATGAAATTCGGTGCTACTGCTGAAGAAGCACGGCTTGCTAATATTGTCGGCTGCTATGAATACTCTACTCGTGAAGAGGTCGTTTCGATGGGAGCATATATAAATTTAGCAAAATTTGTTGAATATACGCTTTTCAACGGAACTGACCCCAAAACCGGACGAAATATCGGAATTTCACTTGGAGAAGCTGAAAGCTTTGATACATTCGATAAATTAACTGAGGCGTTTCTTAAATATGTTCTCTATGCTGTTGATACTTGCATTGAACAGGTGAATCGGTATGAGGCTTATTACGGTTATGTCAATCCTATGCCATTGTTCAGCTCGACCCGTATGCACAGTTTAAAGGTTGCAAAGGACGCATATTCAGCTGGCGCTGAGCATTACCGCACATCATATCACCTTGGCTGTACGGCTAACACGGCGGATTCACTTGCGATGATCAAAAAATATGTGTACGATTCGCATGAGATATCTATGACAGAGTTGAAGTCTGCATTGAAAGCTGATTTTGTCGGATATGAGGAGCTGCGTACTAAGCTTCTTGGCGATACTGATAAGTATGGCAACAACAAAGGGCTTGCAGAGGGTATCGCAGAGTATATAAACGGATATATAGCCGATCATATAAACGGTATTCCTGACGGCAGAGGCGGGGTATGCTCCTGCGGACTTCATATCGCAAGGCAATATTTTTGGTGGAAGGACTGCACTGGTTCGACTCCTGATGGAAGAGTGCGCGGAACTGAGCTTGCCAAGAATGCGTCGCCTGTTCAGGGAATGGCACAGTCAGGAGCTACTGCGGTCATACTGGCTATCACCAGACTTGACGCAACGAAATTTATTAGTGACTGTTCTGCCGATATCTGCCTGCACCCGGGGTCTATCGCAGGCGATGAGGGGCTTAATGCAATGCTTGCACTGCTTGATGTATATCGTATCAGAGGAGGTCATGCCGTGCATTTTAATGTCCTTGATGTGGATACACTGCGTAAAGCTCAGGATGAGCCGGAGAAATACCGCGATCTGCAAATACGCGTCTGTGGCTGGAATGCACTGTTTACGTCGATGAATCGGACGGAACAGGATGGATTTATAAGAGCCGCGGAGGCAGCAGGAAGCTGATGGCTAAGTTAAAGCCATTATTAACGGCGCTTTTTGTAATGGCGCTATGGGGTTCGCTTTATCCAATGATAAAGATAGGCTACAGTGCGTTTGGGATCGACAGTACATCAGTATCTGATATACTCATGTTTGCTGGAGTTAGGTTTCTTTTCAGCGGTGTAGTCCTGACCTCAGCCGCAGCAGTCAAAGAGAAAAAGGCGGTTATATCGCGTGAAGGAATTATAGCAGTTTTGCTTACCGGATTGTTTTCGATCATTCTGCACTATTCCTTCACATATATCGGTTTATCGCTTTCTGACAGCTCGCAGTCGTCGATTCTAAAACAGACCGGCGCACTGATCTATATCTGTCTTTCGCCGCTGTTTATCAAGGATGAATACTTTGACCGATATAAGCTGATCGGTGCGCTGACTGGATTTGCTGGAATTGCGGCGATAAGTTTTAATCCTGACGGTTTTTCATTGTCCATAGGAGATATAATGATACTTACAGCGTCGATTTGTTCAGTAGTTTCTGGAGTAACTACTAAAAGGGCACTCACGTATTTTTCACCAATTTCAGTGACTGGAACATCTCAGTTGTTTGGCGGCGCTTGTTTGACTGGATTTGCACTCGTCATGGGAGGACGACTTCCGCTGATAAATCTTAAATCAATACTTGTATTCGTATACATATGCTGCGCGTCGATGGCTGCGTACTGTCTTTGGAATTATCTCATACGCAGTACTAATTTGTCGAAGCTGTATATAATTAAGTTTACTGAACCGATTTTCGCGTGCATTTTTGGAGCAATATTGCTCGGTGAAAACATATTCAAGCTCCAATATCTTGCAGCGCTGATACTGATAGCTTTTGGAATATTGATTGAAGAAAAATGTTCGAAAAATAATGTAATTACTAAATAACTAAAATCGCCTTGATACATACAAAGTATCAAGGCGATCTCGCTATATTTATCTTGTTGCGATTTTAAGTGTCTTAGCCGCCATATCGGAGAGCTTGACTTTGCCGACACCGAAAATCGACGTATCGAGAGTGTCGTTTATCGGAGCGTACCATTCAGGCTGTATACCTTCGATACCGTTCTTCATGCCCAGTATCGAGCCGACGGTAGCACCGTTGCAGTCGGTGTCAAAGCCGGTCTGTACCGCAAGGCATATCGATCTGCCATAATCATTGCCACCGTAGAGCAGGGCGGCGGTTACTATCATTGCGTTCGATATCGTATGACACCAGCCGTGGCCGGTGTATTCGTCCCATTTCTTGTGGATCATTGCGAAGCAGTCCTCACTCGACTTTCCATCGTCGAACATAGCTATTACAGCTTTTACATCTTCGGTAAGTCTCGAACCTTCCGGAATCTGCGAAAGTCCGGTTTCGATTATGCTGTGGATATCATCATTGACTGCTGCTTCAGCTATCATTGCCGCCGCGAACATTTCACCGTATATACCGTTTTTGATGTGTGAGATGGACGCGTCGCGCCATGCCATTTCGGCGGCAAGCTCAGGATTTCCCGGATTTATATATCCGAAGTAGTCGGCGCGTATCTGAGCGCCTATCCATTCGCGGTAGGGATTCTTGTAAATTGCCGATTCAGGCGGATTGTATCCCTTTACGAAGTTGCAGAATGCTACGCGCTCAGCCGTGCAGTAAGCGTTTTTCGGCTGATAATCGAGCCAGATACGCGATACATCCCACGGTGTGAAATCTACACCGTAGCGGTCGATCAGCACGCTTGCGAGTACAGTGTAGTTGGTGTCGTCGTCTACTGGCGCGAAGCTTATGTTGTCGGGGTAGCATTTGTTTTTTAGGCGATAGTTGAACTGATCGCAGATATCGTCGGTCAACTCGGAGTTGAGTATGTAGCGCTTCATCGGATAGTTTCCGGTCTGCTTCAATAATGGTACAAGCTCGTTTGTACGGATTCCCTCGATAGGCTTGCCGAGCAGACAGCCGCAGGTGCGTCCGACCCATGCGCCATATATCTTTGAGTAAAGCTTATCAGTGTTTGGTTGTCTCTTCTCAGGCTGATCGTTTGGTCTGAGTATTTTTATTGTCTCAAGGTCAGATGGTTCATTATAAGTATATCCTGCACGCGTTCCGGCGTTGAGCACGACCTCAAACAGAACGTCGGCAATTTGCTTTTTAGCGTCACCCTTTGGAAGCTTTGCAGCGGCACGGAATACATCCTCATACTGTGCGATATCCTTGCCTTCTTCGAGCGATTGTACTAACTCTGTGTTAAGCTGAGTAGAATAGTTTTCCCATTCGTGAAGCGTGGAGTATTGCGGACTCAATTTGCGGTCGAACTTTAATTCCTCAGAGGTGCGCTTATCGCTGTCGAATGCGAGCGCGTCGAGCGATATATTGAAGCAGCGTGATATTTTCATAAGATTGTCGAGGTCGGGAGCAGCTGTGCCGGATTCCCATTTCTGAACGGCTTGACGAGATACGCCAACCAATTCAGCGAGCTTTTCTTGTGATATACCAAGGTCTGTGCGGAGCTTGCCAAGTGTTGCGGAGAGATTCATACGTATAGTTCCTTTCTAACGCTGATTTATTTTAATTATATTATATCAGCTTCAATCTGAAGAATCAACAACTATTTATAAACAAAATACGCAACCTACGGTTGCGGGCAATATAAAATATACATGCAAGCTTGACTTATTTTTCAAAATGTGGTATACTTATTTTTACCAATAAATCAAAGGAATGATATGTAAATGAAACTTATGATTGCTTCCGATATACACGGCTCGGCGAAATATTGTGAAATGCTGCTCGATGCGTTCAAGTTTGAAGGCGCTGACCGACTTTTGTTACTGGGAGATTTGCTCTACCACGGTCCGCGCAATGACCTTCCTGACGGATATGCTCCGAAGAAGGTGATAGAATTATTGAATTCAATCAGCGATCGCCTGCTTTGCGTGCGCGGAAATTGTGAGGCGGAGGTCGACCAGATGGTGCTCGATTTTCCTGTAATGGCTGATTACTGCATACTTTATGCTGGCGAGCGCATGATATTTGCGACGCACGGTCACCACTACGGCGAATCTTGCCCACCGCCGCATAAAAAGGGCGACATACTGCTGAACGGTCACACGCACATACCGAAATGCGTCGAGCACGACGATTTTCTCTATATCAATCCCGGCTCGGTGTCGATTCCGAAGGAGAATTCGCCGCACAGCTATATGATACTTGAGGACGGTCAGCTGACATGGAAAAAGCTTGACGGTGAAGCTTATATGAGCTATTCGCTTTAATATAGATTTAATAGGAGAAAACAATGTACGAACTTATACAAGTATCAGAGCGCTGTTATTATGTAAAGAGTCCCGCTAAAATCGGGCTTGTGACGCTCGATGGCGGCGATGTCTGCCTTATCGACAGCGGAAGCGATAAGGACGCTGGGCGCAAGGTGCGCCAGCATCTTGACGCGAACGGCTGGAAGCTGCGCGCAATATACAATACTCACTCGAACGCCGACCACATCGGCGGCAACAAATATTTGCAGTCGCAGACTGGATGTAAAATATACGCGCCCGGAATTGAATGTGATTTCACCCGCCATCCGATACTCGAACCCTCGTTTTTATACGGTGCATATCCTCCGAAGGAGCTGCGTCACAAATTTCTGCTTGCAGAGGCGAGCGAGGTCGAATATCTGACTGCCGATCTGTTGCCGGATGAATTTGAAATGATCGACCTTCCCGGACATTTCTTTGATATGGTCGGATTCCGTGCGCCGGACGATATCGTTTATCTTGCTGACTGTCTGTCGAGCCGTGAGACTCTCGACAAGTACGGTGTTGGGTTTATATATGATATCGAAGCGTATTTGCAAACGCTCGAACGTGTAAAGACACTCGAAGCGAAGCTGTTCATTCCGGCACACGCCGAAGCTACTGACGATATCGCACCGCTTGCGCAGTACAATATCGACAAGGTGAATGAAGTCGCTGACGCTGTTGCTGAGCTCTGCACTGAGCCGAGCTGTTTTGAAGTGATACTGAAAAAGCTGTTCGACAGATATTCGCTTAAACTTAGTTTTGAGCAGTATGCGCTCGTCGGAAGTACGCTGCGCTCGTATCTGAGCTATTTAAAGGAGCAGGGCAGAGTGAATGCGATTATTGCTGACAATATGCTGCTTTGGGAGCGTGCGTGACTCAGCCGCGTATTTTCAATGTGCGCAGGTATGACTTGGTTTCATCGCTTATGCGGTAGCTTTCTATCGCCTTTTGCAGCGCCTTGTTATGTGTCCATTCGTCGAGTCTGTGTTGACCATTTGAGATAGATTCGCTGAAATATTCGATGACCGCATCATATTGCTTTGCGAGCGCGGTGGCAAAATACCATGCTATTACCATTTTGATGTAGTATTCGTCAGTGTTTATCTCAGCAAGTCGGCGCGGCTGCCATTCCGCGAAATTGTCGTCAAGGAAGTATTTTATCAGCATATTGACAGCGAACCGGATGGTATAGGTCTTTCCGGAATCAAGCCAGATCTTTATCTGTTCTGACAGCTCTGGAATATGCTTTTTGAAGCATTTGGGTGATATAAGGTCGCAGGTTGCCCAGTTGTCAACGTATGGCAGAAAGCGGTTAAGCGCCGCAACGACTTCGTCATAATCCTTGATTTGCTCGATGATAAATCCGTGCAGATTGTTCTCGTCGTAATATTCATGCGGAAGTGTTTCGAGAAATTCTGCACATTCTGGCATTTTTGCCGCTTCTTTGGCGAACTTACGCAGCTCAGGTGTGCGTACGCCTATCATTGTATCCGGCGATATATTAGGTATCAGTTTCGAGTTAAATTTTAGGTAGCCTTCATCCTGCATTTCAAATAGCTTATTTTGGACAGTTGTCATATGGTCCTCCGATTAAATTTATCAACTTAATGATACCATATTTTTGTGTGTTTGTCAATCGTTATTGGATAGAGGAACTTTTATGGAAGAAATTATTGCAAGACGGCAGTTCATGCCGATGTATATATGGCTTGACACCATATTTTTACTTGCATTTGCCGGATTACTTATCTGGCGTAAGAAATACATGACTGTAATTGTTGGTCTTATAATGGGCGTAGTGTATATGCTGGTCGATTACGGCATATTTCATCTCGTCTGTCACTCACGCAGTATCAGCGACGGATACAGCCTATTCTGGGTGCTTTTGTGGATGTCTATGAGCTACGGATTCACTAATTTCACGTGGATATGGCTCTGGCTCGAAAAGGATAAGCACCTTGTCGAGTGGTCGACGCTGATATTGTCGTGGTGGTTCTGCTGCCCGCTTATTGTAAATACGTTTGCATCGGGACAACCCCCTATTGTGATAGAGCGAACTACCGGTGCTTATCACGGATATATGGCGATAATATTGTTTGTTGGCTATCTCGGCGCGATTATATATAATATCAGTCAGGATAATCGACAGCGCAGGGTTAATTTGCTGTGGATTTTGGCGATAGGAATACTTGCGCAGCTTGGCTGGGAAGCCGGACTGCTTATTGGTGGGATCCGAAGTGCCGGATTTGAATCGTTCGGTGACAAGCTGCGCACGCTGATCGTAAATTCGCTGCTCGAAACGAATCTCGGTATGCCGTATGTGTACTTGATTTTTGTTGCGGTTACATCGAAATTCACTGAGGAGCTAAGGCGGCGTAAAGATAAGCTGACGCTGATTGCACGCGTTGAGGAAAATAATGCACAGCGTGTGAGTTCGCACATTATGAATTCATAATTATCGAACAAGCCTATTGAACCGATCGATGTTTAGTGAGGTGTTAATCTAAAATGAATAAAATAATAGCAAGTATTGGGGCTTTGATAGTAACGATTTCAGTATTATTATTTGCTATTTGTATGTTAATTCCTTTTAACTTTGGAAGTTATTTTGTATGTATGTTATTACCTATTGGATACATAATGATGACCTCTGGTTTTTGTAATGAAAGTGATGAAAAACATAGAGTGGCAGCTAATGTTGGAATGACATTTGCTGCGGTTTATGCCGTTTTCATATTTCTTGTGTATTTTGCGCAAACTACCTCGGTTCGATTAGATTCACTTGATGAGCAGGCTATAAGAATACTTGATTATCAAAGAGGTGGATTGTTTTTTAGCTATGATTTACTTGGATATGGTATGATGGCACTTTCTACATTTTTTGTCGGGCTTACGATAGACACAGATACAAAAGCAGATAAGTGGTTAAAGTATCTGATGTTGATTCACGGTGTATTCTTTATTTCATGTTTTATTATGCCAATGACAGGAATATTTAGCTCTATGTCAGATGGGGAAAATAGCATTGGAGGAGTTATAGCACTTGAATTTTGGTGTGCATATTTTACCCCTATTGGTATTTTGTCACTTATACATTTTAGAAAAAGCGCATAAACAACATTGCTCATTACACTTGACAAAATATAATTTTAGGTGTATAATATTATTACAAGCTTCTGACCGATGAGGAAAGTTGCCGAAATTAAAGTACTAATCCGACCACAGGTTTCATTGTTGTTATGATGATTCCGAAGGGCAGGAAGCGTTACACAAAATATTACGCCGCTTGACGGCTTTTATCGTTATGTAATTTTAACCGCTTCCTACCGAAGCGGTTTTCTAATTTTAAGGAGTAAATATGGAAACAAGAGTTGCCGTAATGGGCATTATAGTTGAAAATACAAACTCAGTCGAGGCGCTCAATTCACTGCTTCACGATTACGGCAAGTACATAATCGGCCGCATGGGGCTGCCTTATCGTGAGAAGAACATAAATATCGTGTCTATCGCGATAGACGCGCCGCAGGATATGATATCTGCGCTTGCCGGTAAAATCGGCAATCTTGACGGTATCAGCGTAAAAACTGCGTATTCAAACGTTAAGTAAATTTATTTTATCTGATGGAAAGAGCGATCTGACCAATAAGAAAGGATTTTAAAATGGCTATCTACAACCCTAAATCACTGCACGCTGAGGAATTTATCAATGACGCTGAGATCCTTGAAACTATCAAATACGCCGAGGATAATAAGCACAATGCCGCGCTTATCGACTCGATCCTCGAAAAGGCACGTCCGAAGAAGACTGCCGACGGCACTCACTGCGCCGGACTTACACACCGCGAAGCGTCGGTTCTTCTTGCCTGCGATATCCCCGAAAAGGTCGAGGAGATGTACCGTCTCGCTGAGGAGATAAAGCTTGCATTTTACGGCAATCGTATCGTAATGTTCGCACCGCTGTATCTGTCGAACTACTGCGTCAACGGCTGCGTGTACTGCCCGTATCACATGAAGAATAAGCATATCGCGCGCAAGAAGCTGACTCAGGATGAGGTTCGCCGTGAGGTTATCGCGCTTCAGGATATGGGACACAAGCGTCTTGCAATCGAATCAGGCGAAGACCCTGTCAACAATCCTATCGAGTACATACTCGAATGTATCGACACTATCTACTCGATCAAGCACAAGAACGGTGCTATCCGTCGAGTCAATGTCAACATTGCCGCAACTACGGTCGAGAACTACCGCAAATTGAAGGATGCCGGAATCGGTACGTATATACTCTTCCAAGAGACTTACCATAAAAAGAGCTATCTCGAACTGCACCCGACCGGACCTAAGCACGATTACGATTATCATACCGAAGCGATGGACCGTGCGATGGACGGCGGTATCGATGATGTAGGACTCGGCGTTCTGTTCGGACTTGAGCTGTACAAATATGAATTTGCTGGACTTTTAATGCACGCCGAACACCTCGAAGCAGTGCATGGAGTCGGTCCGCATACGATAAGCGTTCCGCGTATCAAGCACGCCGACGACATCGACCCGAATGTATTCGACAACAGTATTTCTGACGAGCTGTTCGAAAAGATAATCGCATGTATTCGTATCGCCGTACCGTATACCGGAATGATAATCTCTACCAGAGAGAGCCAATCGGTGCGGGAGAAGGCGCTCAGTATCGGCATTTCGCAGATAAGCGGCGCGTCGCGTACGTCGGTCGGCGGATATTGCGAGGAGGAGCGCCCGCATGACTCGGAGCAGTTCGACGTGTCCGATCAGCGTACACTCGATGAGGTCGTAAATTGGCTGATGAAGCTCGGATATATACCGTCATTCTGCACTGCCTGCTACCGTGAAGGACGCACTGGTGACCGCTTCATGAGTCTATGTAAGAGCGGGCAGATACTCAACTGCTGCCACCCGAACGCACTTATGACGCTTACCGAATATCTGACCGACTACGCGAGTGAGGACACAAAGAATGTCGGATTTGAGCTTATCGAGCGCGAGCTTTCTACAATTCCGAAGGATAAGGTACGTGCAATTGCTGCGGAGAATATCGAAGCTATAAAGGCTTCCAACCGCCGCGATTTTAGATTTTAGGAGATATTATGTCACTGAATGAACAGGTATCCGCTGAGAGGGTACACATCGGATTTTTCGGACTGCGGAATGCCGGAAAATCGAGTGTCGTTAATGCTGTCACAAATCAGAAGCTGTCGCTTGTATCAGACGTTGCAGGAACTACAACTGACCCGGTGCAGAAGGCGATGGAGCTGCTTCCGCTCGGTCCGGTCGTGATAATCGACACGCCCGGAGTCGACGATGTCGGTGAGCTTGGCGAAATGCGAGTTAAACGCGCGATGCGTGTGCTCAATCAGACCGATGTCGCCGTGCTTGTTACAGACGCTTCACGTGAATTGCAGCCGGCGGAGTTTGAGCTTATTGATATGTTCAAAAATAAGCGCATACCGTATGTCGTTGTATACAATAAATCCGACCTGAATAGCAGAGCAACAACCGCTGAAAATGAGATATGCGTCAGCGCGCTGACCGGATATAATATAAACGAGCTGCGCAATCTCATCGGTAAGATCGCAAAATGTGAGGAAAACAGCCGACGCATTGTGGCAGATTTGATCGAGCCGAACGATGTAGTCGTGCTCGTTGTGCCTATAGATTCGGCTGCACCTAAGGGACGGCTGATACTGCCGCAGCAGCAGACGATACGCGATATCCTCGAAAGCGGAGCGATATCGGTAGTCACCCGTGAAACAGAGCTGAAATCAACGCTCGCATCGCTTGCAAAGCCGCCAAAGCTTGTGATAACCGATTCACAGGCATTCGGGAAGGTCAGCCGCGATACGCCGAGTGAAATAATGCTTACGTCATTTTCAATTTTGTTCGCACGATATAAAGGCGACCTCAAAGAGGCAGTACGCGGAGCGGCTCAGCTCGATAAGCTGCACGACGGCGACCGAGTGCTAATATCAGAGGGCTGCACGCACCATCGTCAGTGTGGGGACATCGGAACAGTCAAGCTTCCGAATTGGATTCGCGGATATACGAAAAAATCGCTCGAATTCGATTTCACATCGGGCGGAGATTTTCCGAATGATTTGTCGGGATATTCGCTTGTCGTACATTGCGGCGGATGTATGCTGAATGAACGTGAGATGAAGTCGCGAATACGTCATAGCCTTGACTGTGGCGTACCTATCACAAACTACGGAATTGCTATAGCTCAGATACACGGAATCCTGCGCCGATCATTAGAACCATTTCCAGAAATACTTGCAGAACTTAACTAAAACAATAGGCAGCGATATCTCGCTGCCTATTAGCTTTGTTCAAACTATTGTTTAATTCTAATTCACAAATTTTGGTTGCTATATTCGTAAATTTGTGGTAAAATCAAATTATAAGCAAAGTATGTGATTGTAAATGATTTAATACGTTAAAATGTTATTCACATTAAATAGATAATAAACGACAAAAATAAGTACAAACAAATAGCAGTAAGTAGTTCGACGCAGAGGTCTCGCCTTGCTTGCAAGGCGATGGAGCCAACGGAGTCGAACGCGCTATTATAGCTCTGACAAAATGGGCTACAGTGTTTGCCCCGCTAAATGAACGCATATGATATACTGTATGGGCAAACGCGCATGACTTGCGATAGCTTATAAAAGTTCTTTGCCAGGCTTTCTATCGCCCTCCTTTGGAGGGCGTGGAAAGCCGCGTATCCCTTTACAATCGCATACCGCAAACAAAGGAGGAAACATCATGATTTCAAGGATTCTGCTTGAAGAAGTACTGCACAAGGCTATGTCGACAGGTGCGGATTTTGCGGAGATATTCGTTGAGAATACACGCAGCAATTCAGTCTATATGCTTGACAGCAAGGTAGATGAAATTTCAGACAGCACTATTGCTGGTGCTGGAATTCGTGCGTTTAACGGACTCAGATGTGTAAGCGCTTCGACTATCGATTTGACGCGCGAGGGACTGCTTCGCTGCGCTGGACAGGTCGCCGACGTTATCGGCGAGGGAAAGGCTGAGGTAAGTATTCACCTCGTTGAAAGAATTTTCCCCGATATTCATCCGGTTAAAATTGTGCCGGATACCGCGTTCAAGTCGACTAAGGTCGATTTGCTCAAAGAGGGATATTTCGCTGCAAAGAATTATCACGAGGATATCTCGCAGGTCAGCGCGTCGCTGCTCGACGTTGACCACAATATCGTGATCGCTAACAGTGACGGACTCTATACTGGTGACCGCCAGATACGCACACGTATGGCTGTGTCGGCTGTCGCAAGCCGCGGCGGTGAGAACCAGAGCGGATTCGCCGGACCAGGTCGCAGAATGGGTCTCGAAATGTTCGATTTCATTCATCCAAAGGACGTAGGCGAAGAAGCGGCGCGTTCGGCTATAGTCAACCTCAACGCCGATTACTGCCCAGCTGGTAAGATGACGGTCGCTATCGAAAACGGCTTCGGCGGCGTTATATTCCACGAAGCCTGCGGACATTCGCTTGAAGCTACCAGCGTTGCACGAAATACATCGCAGATGGCTGGAAAGCTCGGTCAGAAGATCGCTTCCGATAAGGTCACCGCACTCGACGATGGTACTATTCCGAACGCTTGGGGTTCGATGAATATCGACGACGAAGGAACACCGGCACAGCGTAAAGTGCTTATCGAAAACGGTGTGCTCAAATGCTATATGATAGACAAGCTCAACGGTCGCCGTATGGGCATGGAGGCGAACGGCTCAAGCCGCCGCCAGAGCTACGCATATGACCCCACCTCGCGTATGACTAATACTTTCATCGCGAATGGTCCAGATAAGAATGAGGATATCATTTCGTCTATCGAATACGGACTCTACTGCAAGAAGATGGGCGGCGGATCGGTCAACCCGATTGACGGCTCGTTCAATTTCTCTGTCAGCGAGGGATATATTGTCCGCAACGGTAAGATATGCGAAGCTGTACGCGGTGCGTCGCTTATCGGCAAGGGCTCGGAGATATTGATGGATATCGATATGGTCGGACAGAATATGGAGACAGGTCAGGGTATGTGCGGCTCGTCGAGCGGCTCGATCCCGACTGACGTTGGTCAGCCGCTTATCCGCGTTAAGCAGATCACTGTCGGCGGAAGATAATAGGGGAGGTAATTCAGCATGTCAAAATTTGAACCGTTAAAGGAAGCTGCGCGCCGCAGTGCAGAGGCGCTCGGTATTACCGAATATGAGCTTTATTACAACGAAAACGGCAGTATCGGTGCGGAGACCTATCGCGATGAGATAAGCGCATTTTCGAGCAGTGTCGGCGGAAGCCTCAGTTTTCGCTGCATAGTCGACGGCAAGATGGGCTACGCTTCTACTCAGCTTCTCACTGAAGATGAAGTCGCTGCGCTCGTTTCGCGTGCAGTCGAGAATTCGCGCATTTCCGAAAAGGACGAGGAAGCGATAATTTTCGGCGGAGCTAAGCCGGAGGACTACTTGCCTATCGAAGAACATGAATTTGTAATGCCTGATGCAGCGACTATTAAGAATATAGCTATGGACTGCCGCAATGTGCTCTATGCCGCTGACGAGATGGTCGCTGACGGAACAGAGTGTGGCGCGAGCGCTGGAGAGAGCACGATTCGTCTCTTTAATTCCAAGGGACTCGACCTCTCAAACCATGTCGGAAACACCGGCGCGTATATGTATGCTGTGCTCGATAACAAAGAAGAAAAGGTGTATGATTTCGATTCGGAATATAACTGCTTCGACACACTCGACAAACAGGCGCTTGCAGATAAGGTATTGAAGGGCGCTCACGCAAAATTCGGTGCGGGTGCAGTCAAGACCGGAAAATATAACATTGTATTCAGCACCAAGCAGGCTTCGAATATTCTTAGCACATTCGTGTCGGTATTCTATGCTGAAGATGCGCAGAAGGGGCTCTCACTTTTGAAGGGCAAGGTCGGTGAGAAGATCGCCGCTGATATTGTTACAATAATCGACGACCCGTTCTACCCCGGCAACACTATGCAGATTTCCTTCGATGGAGAGGGCGTTCCGACGAGAACTAAGAATGTAGTCGAAAACGGCGAACTGAAAACGCTGCTCTACAATCTCGATTCAGCTAAGAAGGACGGAGTCGACAGTACCGGAAACGCTGCTCGCGGCGGTGCTGGTATATTGACAAAGCCCTACACCTTCTACATCAAGCCGGGCGAATACAGCCGCGACGAGTTGCTCGCTAAGGCTGGAAACGGCATATATATCACAGAGATGAAGGGCTTCCATGCCGGAGCAAATGCAATTACTGGCGACTTCTCGATCGAAAGCGCGGGCTTTATGATTGAGGACGGCAAGCTCACGCGCCCGGTTAAGTCGCTGACTATCGCGGGCAACTTCTTTGATTTGTTGAAGCAGATCGAAGCGGTCGGCAGCGAGATCGAATTGCGTGCGCCGTCGTATACACGTGTTGCTGCACCAGATATTCTTGTACCGCAGCTTTCGGTAGCGGGAGAATAAGTTCTGAATTCCAGAATAAACGAATTCCCTACAGAGAAATTCTCTGTAGGGAATTTTTTGCTTATTCGATTTCAGTCTATTCTTGCATTGTAGATTCCGGTGAGATCAGGCGACATATTCAGCGCATATTTGAAGTAGATATACACTGGTATCGCCGACCAGCCGTGGCAGAGGCTTCCGGCATTGGCGAAGTCCTTTTCGCCCTCAATAGTCTCCCAGAATGTCGTTGCATTATTTTCGAGCATATGACCCCAATGCTTCGCTATATTTTCAAATACGTATTTTCCGTATTTCTGCTTGTTGCGCATAAGCGCGTCATACTTGAAAATACTGTGGCTCAGTGTTACTTCGAGCAGTTCACCGCCTGCAATTGTCGCAAGAACGCTTTCGAGTCGGTTTTCTGGTACAGCGTCAGCATATACAATGAGCGAATTTGTCAGCTCAGAGTAATGGAATTTCTCTCCCTTTTTGATGAACGACGCATAGCATCCGCGCACTTCGTCGTAGAAGTTTGCGTCTATACTGCGATTGAGCTCGAGGTGCTGATTATTGTAATATTCAGCTTTTTCATTCTCACCGAGCTGCTTTAGTGTATCGGCGAGTGAACGAAGTCCAAACGATACAAATGCGCAGAGCGGCGCGTCGTAGGTGCGCTCATCTTCCGGAACGTCGCCAGATATCGATCCCTCGAGTCCGGACTGCCATTCGTAGAAGTTCCAGTATTTGGTCTCACCAAAGCATTTGATAAGTCCGTTTGCTTCAATTCGGCTGATGAATTCCTTTGAAATAGCTTCAGCTGTCGGAAGTATACGGCGGACAAAATCTTTGTCTCCGCTGAACAAGAGATATTCATACAGCTGTGTCATAAATACAGCGGAGAAGCAGGGGATAGTGATAGTGACTTCAGCGGGAGAGCAGAGCTCAAGCATATTGTCGTCTCTTAGGGAATGTGCCATAAGCTCAAGTGAAGCACGTGCGAAGCGTGTTTCTCCGAAAGCATAGTAGCCGCAGAGCATTTGATTTCGTGAGTCCATCGAATATAATGCTTGCTCGCGCCACGGACAGTCCTCGTAATGTTCGTGCATACAGAGATGAAGTGTGCGCAGCGAGGTGTTGTAAATGCGATTGTGCAGCTGGTCGGCGCAGCTGAACGGTACTATTTTGTCGATCGGATACATCGTCGGACGGATTCCGGCGTAATAAAGCGTGCATTCATTCGCATATACATGCAGCTGGATGTATCGGCATCCACAGCGCAGCAGCGGATTTTCGAAGTGATTGCGTCCGGCTTTGGCGTGATATGAAGCAGCGAAATTTCGTCCTCCAATACTTGTGCGTACTCGAAGGTCGGTGAGATGTTCGCCCCATCCAATGTAAATATCGCATTCATTTGCGACATCGATATCGAGCGACAGGAAGCCGGTGCTTTCAGCACCGAGGTCGATTATAGCCATAATGCCGCTGCACTTAGATTTTTCATTATCATTGACAGCAAGCTTAATTCCGTCAGATGGCAGCTGCTTTGAATGTCCGCTGTAATTAGTGAGTGACGCTGCCAGCATTTTTTGTGCAGGAGTTCCAGATACAATGGTGTCAGTGAAGCTTCCGGTGTTGATGAGTGCTGCGTCAGCCGGTTCGCTGATGGTGAGCTTCTTGATCGGGCGCGGCTTGATATCGCGGGTCTTATTGACGATATCCGCACATTTTTCGCCGATACGCTCAGCTTCACGGCTGCAATCATAGTGGAACGTGTAGCCGAACTGCCCGGATACCATTTCCATTTCGCCGTCAGCGAAGGCGCTGTTCTTATAGGTTATCGTTTTGCTGGAAGATACACATATCGGCATATCATCAGCGATTATTTCAAATATCAATCCGGGTTCGCCGTGACGATATGTAGAGCAGCTCTTATTCTGATAATATACGGTGATAAACAGTTTGTTTTCACCTACATTGACGAATTCAGATATGTCGAGCTCGTCGTAGAATTTTAAGTCTTCGTAGTCGGAATATTGTCCGCAGTCGACAAATTTTCCGTTTATATAGAGCGAATAATTTCGGTCGCAGCTGATACGCATGAGGCATTTTTCAGGCTTTGAGTCGAGCTTGAAGGAATCCTCGAAATTGACGTATACATTTACGCCGCGATAATCATTGTGCCAGATCCATTCAGATTTTGAAAATATCATGATCTTTCCTCTTTTCAGTAGTACAGAAATGTTACTTCATTATATCACACAAAACGTAATTTTTCAATAGCTTTGGAAAACTTTATAAAAAAATTGAGGAAGAAGATGTTACTTCTTCCTCAATATATCATTTCAGCATGGACACTGCGTCGGCAATGCTCTTTTCGAAAGCCTCGCGACCATATTTGTCCACTTCTGCCTTGTTCTTCTCACCGTGAGTCAGACAGCCTGCGCCACCAATGCAGCCGCCAATGCACGCCATACCTTCGATGAAGTTTGCGTTTAGTACGTTTTTGCTCTTTTTAAGCAGTGCCGTGCGGCATTCCTCGATACCGTCACACGAGCAAGCTTTGAGCTCAAAGTCAATATTCTGCTCCTTCAATCCTTCCGCAACTGCGTCAGCAAGTCCGCCGCAGCGTGCGAATATACGTCCGAAGTAGGAGGCATTGTCGAGTACGCCTTCGTCAAGCGTTGTGATATCGATATCGCGGCTGTCGAACAGTGCCTGCAGCTCCTCGAATGTCATAGCCGAGTCGACGTATTCACGAACCGATTCCTTCTGTACTTCCATCTTCTTTGACGTACACGGACCGATGAATACGACCTTACAAGGCGCTTCATGCTCCTTTATGTACTTTGCAATTGTAGCCATAGGGGAGAGATTGTGCGAAACGAACGGAACTAAATCAGGGAATGCCTTCTCGATATAGCTTACGAATGCAGGGCAGCATGAGCTTGTAAGGAAGCCCTTTTCGGCGAGCTCCTTAGATTCAGCTTGAGCGACCATATCTGCACCGAGCGCAGCCTCAATTACAGTGTGGAAACCGAGAACCTTAAGTCCGGTTATGACCTGACCAAGCTTAGCATAGGTGAACTGGCTCGAGATCGACGGTGCTACTACTGCAAATACCTTGTAATCCTTGTTGTCATTACTCTTTTTGATCATGTCAATAACATCAAGAATGAACGACTTATCCGAGATAGCTCCAAATGGGCACTGATATACGCACGCACCACATGCTATGCACTTTTCGTTGCTTATCTTTGCTGCCTTATCCTCATTCATCGAAATTGCCTTGATCTTGCAGGCATTTTCGCATGGACGCTTGCGGTTGATGATCGCGGTATACGGGCAGACCTTTGCACAAGCGCCGCAGTCTACGCACTTTGATTTATCAATGTGCGCGACGTGCTGGTCGTCGAATGTGATAGCTCCGCGGCGGCAAACGTCCTCGCAGCGGTGTGCAAGACAGCCGCGGCAGGCATTAGTTACCTCGTAGCCACCCATCGGGCACTCGTCGCAGGCGATATCAATTACTTCAATCACGTTCGGATTTTCTGAGTCACCGCCCATCGCGAGCTTTACCCGCTCGCCGAGTATTGCGCGCTCTTTATATATGCAGCAGCGCATAGTCGGAGTTTTACCCGGGACGATCTTCTCTGGAATGCTCATTACATTTTCGAGCAGAGTATCGTTCCACGCTTCACGTGCGACTTCACGGAGCACCTTATATTTGAGGTGCTGTACTTTTGTATCGAATTTTCTAATTGCTGCCATGTCGGCTCCTTTTTAAAAATAGCTTACCTTTATGCGCTTGCCCATCTGCTTCAGACACTTTGAAAGTTCTTCGACAAGATTCATCTTGATATTGAAATTGATAGGCAGCTCTGGGTTTTGATGTGCCGGGTTTACGGCTCTGCCGACATAGAAATTGATGTCGGTAGCTTCCTCAAACAGCAAACGGCAGATCATAGAAGCGCCGTCGCGTTTGAGACTCCATTGCTCGTAGGTCGTATTGTCCTTTAAATAATCCTTCGCGTAGGTCAGTACTTTATTAACTGTGATAACACCCTCAGTTACAAGATCTACGCCTTCAAGCTCAGCTGTCGGCGGAACGTCTGAGTCCTCGAAATTGAGGCTCGCTCGTATCGGCTTGCCAAGGTATTTCGCGGCTATAGACGATGTCGTACCGCCGCAGATTATGTGCTTGCCTTCTTTTGAGAAGAACAACGACATCATGCGGTTGCAGTCGTCACGGTTTGAGGGCGGACCGAACAGTAGGTTCATCGGCTCACGCTTGCGGATACGTACAACGCAGGCTGTAGCGTCATCGCCCGGCTTTTCACCGTATAGCTTGTAGCACTCATCAACAAGTATCGTAGAAAGCGTCTTTGCGGTGTAGCCAACGTCGGCGATAGTCTCCATAAAACCTACGATCTCATCGCGCTTCCAACCGAAGTCGTAGAGATTGCCGAGTCCGGCGTGAGGACAGCCGTCGCTCATAAGTACGAATATATCATTCTCGCAGAGCTTTACGATCGATTTATATATTTTTTTGCCGCCGATGTTCATCTCCTTACGCGGGTAGTCGTAATTTTGACCATTGCGCAGCATGATGACCTGCGGGTTGTCATATTCGATTATTTCAGCTTCATTATTGTTTACAAGGTGGACGATTGTAAACGTTGAATATGCTACTCCACGTACTGAGCAGATTGGCAGAGTTGCGGCGATGGTCTCTACGCAGTCCTCAAGTGAGAGTCCCTCAGCCATCATGGTCGATATTATCTTTGAAGTGAGCGTTGAAAGAATGCTTGCCTTAACGCCGCTTCCGAGTCCGTCAGCGAGCACTATTACGGTCGAATTTTCATTCTGCTCGACGATGTCGACATGGTCGCCGCAGAGCTGTTCGCCGTAGTGGTTTACACTTTTATAACCAATATCAGCACATAGATCATTCATCTGAAATCGACTCCTTCAGCTTAGTAAGTGCGATCTTTGTCTCTGCGGCAGTCTCACCGAGCAGCGACGCGATCTCCTGTACGATACGCATTTGCTTGTCGACGACATTATCGGCGATCTCAACGGTCTGACGGCTGATACTCTCCTTCTTCTCGCGCTCGTTCTCCTCGTCGGTAACGTCACGCATAATGCAGACAAGCAGGTGGTATGTAGCGTCATATACAATGGTCTGTTCGACGTATTTCTTGTATTCTGCAAGGTATACACGATTATCACGGATATTTCTGCGGGTGTTGAGCACCTGAACGAACATACTTGGGTCGAGAATGCGGATGACCTGATCGCCGAGCACATCGGAAGCCGAGCGGATATTCATGATCTTTCGCGCTGCGTCATTGATCTGCTGCACTTCGAGATTTTCGTTGAGTACGATAAGTCCGTTAGGTGTGTTGTTGACAATACAGTCGGAGAAGCTTTCGGCTTTGTCCTTGAGGTAAGGCAGACACATCGAAATTTCAGCTTTGCCTTGGAGTATAGCGATTGCCTTTTCACGACAGGTGCTGTATCCGCACGAGCCGCAGTTCAGCTCGTCCTCGGGGCGCAGCTTGCCCATCTTTTTGAGGATATCCGAAATCTCAGCTTCACTTGGATTCTGCAAGTGGCGTTCGATAGGCATGAAGTGCTTTTTCAGCTGTACCGGCTGAGGTTGAGCTACATCAAAATCCTTCTCTCCGGCATAATTTGCTACCGACATATAGCCTTTAACTGGCGAGCGGCGGTACTTTTCCATAACCGGACCGCCGACGCAGCTTCCAGCACAGGCGGACATTTCGATAAAGCAGTTGTGAATTTTGCCGCTTTCGATATCCTTGAGCGCCTCGATGCAGTTTTCCACGCCGTCGATAGCCATGTACGAATACTTTGTACCGTTATGTGCAGTCGCATTCTGAGTCATTGTCTTCAGAATACCTCCAGTAGTCGGGAAGAATCTTGCACGGCTCTCGTTGGTGTTGTCGAGCTCAGCTTCGAGCTTGATTCCAGCTTCATTGAGCCAGTTGGTCAGTTCCTCAAAGGTGAGGACCGCGTCAACGATACCTTCGTAGTATTCGGCTTCGTCCTTTTTAGCGACACACGGACCGACGAATATTGTCTTAGCATTTGGATAACGGCGCTTTATGTCGGCACAATGAGCCTGCATAGGCGACATGATGTCGGCTAAATATTGCAGCTCGTTCGGGAAATGCTTCTGTATAAGAAGATTTATTGAGTGGCAGCAGGAAGAAATAAGTACATCGCGCTGCTCATCGGCAAGCAGACGTTCATATTCGGTCTTAACTATTGTAGCGCCGATTGCGGTCTCCTCAACGTCTGCGAATCCGAGCTGCTTCAATGCTTTTCGCATTGATTCAATACCGATGCTATCGTAGTTGGCGATAAATGAAGGTGCGAGGCTGACATAGACCGGAGAGCCCGATTGCAGCAGTACGCGTACCTTTTCGGTCTCGTTGACTATTTCCTTCGCGTTCTGGGGACAGACAACAAAGCACTGTCCGCAAAGTATGCACTCGTTGCCGATTATATGTGCCTGATTCGCAGAGAAGCGAATAGACTTAACAGGGCAGTGACGAATACATTTATAGCAGTTTTTGCAGTTTGATTTTTTAAGTGTAAGACAGTTTGCCATTTTGTGTAAAACCTCTTTATTACTTATATTACTTATCAGCTTCGATCGCCGGCATTACCTTTTCATTCCAGAATTCATAGTAGCTTTCTGGTGTGATACCGGTATATATATCATCGTTTACAGTTATTGTAACACCAACGCGGTTGCATTTGCCTGTGCAGAAGCTTCCGGTCAGCACTACAGAATCCTCGAGGTGTTTGTCGGCTACAGATTTTTGCAGCATTTTTACAAGCTCTGGCGCACCTTTAAGGTGACATGAGCTGCCGACACATACTTGTATGATCACCATTGCAGCTCTCCTCCGGTCATGCGTGTGCGAGTACAGTGTCGTTGAAGAAGCTGTCGACTTCATCTGCGTTTACGGAGAAGAATTCGCCGTCGACAGTGACACATACGCCCTGCTGACATTTGCCCATGCAGAAGGTACCGCCGAGCTCGACCTTTTCACCAAGCTTGTGTTCCTCAATCAGACTCTGGAGACGGGCTACCACCTGACGGGAGCCCTTGATGTGGCAGGAGCTGCCAATACATACTGTGATTTTCATTTGTTTGCGTCCTTTCGTAATTGGGTTATATTATTATTTGATTATTAGACATGCGAGTTAAATATGCTTATTTAACATATTTATCGAGAAATTCGCGTTCGCTTTCAAAACTTCCCAGCGAGCGGGCGGCGGCTACGATAGGCAGCCATTTTTTTACATATTCAATATCAGTATTGCTTTTTTTGCAGTAAAGCTCAAGATAGGTCTCTGCGCCTTCTATGTCTCCTTCCATGACAAGCAGCATATATGTGTTAGCTGCGTCAAAAGCAGGATCTCCCTCAGACAAATGAGGAAAATCAAGGACATACCATAGACCATCGTCGGATATTATTATATTTTCTGGTACAAAATCGCCATGGCACAGACCGAGCTGCCTTTGAAGCTGTTCGATACGCATACAGAGATCATACCGCACAGTAGCGCTATAATCAGTCTGTATGATCCTGCGGCGGAGTCGGTCATCGAGCCGCGGCAGGGTAAGGCAACTTTTTTGATTCATTTCGAGCTGGATGTCAGTAAACAGTTTAAGATATTCATTCTTTTTTTCAGGGTTTGCTTGCATAAGCGAAGCAAGTGTATTGCCCTTGATGTAATCGGAAATGATAGTCCATTTACCGTCGATTTGAGATACTGAGCGCACTGTCGGTACGCGAAGTCCGACTTCCTCGATACGGGTTTGGTTGAGTGCTTCGGAGATCACGTCTGATTTTTTATGGCTTGCCCCAAAAACCTTCATGCAGAGCTCACCGTCGCGATAGACAGTACGATCATTTCTGAATGCGATAATTCTGTCAAGCTTCATAATAAAAAGAGATATTCCTTTCAATACTTGGTATGAAGCAGAGTTACTTCAAATTATATATTCTTGTTAAAATTATAACACACAATGTCGATTTTGTAAAGTGCATATTCGACATATAGTTATATCATTTTTGATATATGCGACCACATATAACGCGGTCGGACAAAATTCGCGATTTAATTAAACACCTCACGGCGTATACGGCAGAGCTCTGAGATGAAGAGCTTATCAAGCTGTGATAGCTTATAGTCATTTCGATATATAATGACATCCTTGTAGGTTTTATGATTACCAGTGCATTCGATTTCAGTAAGATTATAGCTGTCAAGCAGCTTTTTAGGAACTGGAGACACCCACATAAATGTATCTGTGTTCTCGCTTAACAGCTCAAATTGGCTCGCACGTTCAAATATGTAAATTCTGCGGCGTATGTCGATATCTTCTGACAAGTCGTCTTTTTTCATATCTGGAAGCGACGGTGAAGATGTAGTTTGGTCTGCGTGCATTACCTCAATGAAGTCAGCGAGGTCGGAAAGTGTGACTTTTTCAAGTTTGGTGAGCCTGCTTTTCTTACTTACAAGCAATTTGTATTTGAATTCTGATACAAGCTCATAGTTTAATTCCTTGTCATCGAGCAGCGATTTGTAATATCGGTCGAAGGTCTCTGCATATCGTATGATACCAAGCTTATAGTCGTCCTGTAATATGCTTCGTATCGCGTCCAGCTGTCCGCCTTCTCGATAATACAGCTTTACGTCGTCATCTTTGCCGATCATTTTAGAAAAGCTTGTAAAGGCTGTGCCTATATAGCTTGCTCGCGGAACAGATATCGAAAATTTCAGCTTAGTCGATGAGCCCTTTTTGAACATTCCTTCAACCGAATCGACCTGACGAAGTATCGACTTTGCGTATCCGAGGAACACCTCTCCATCGGGAGTTATCTCCATTCCCTTTGAGGAGCGGTCAAATATACTTACACCAAGCGAGGTCTCGAGCTCTTTTATAGCACGGCTAAGGTTCGGCTGTCCGATGTAGAGCTTTTCGGCGGCTTTGTTAATTGACCCGCACGCAGCGACTTCTACGGCGTATTTCAAATAAAGTAGATTCATATCGGGCTTCCTTTCCTAATAGTCTATGTTACTGCATACAAATATATAATAGACGTTGTTCGATAACATTAGATTATGTAACATATCTATTATACAATATTTCGAGCTATTTTGCAATGAATATTTTTTGAAATATTTTAAATTGTAAGGATTTTTTCAATTTTAGTATATCTCAATATATAAATGCAGCGGAGAAATTTTTGTTTCTCCGCTGCTGTGATCATTAGACTTGTTCGATAACAATTTCCTTTGGTGCGTCGATCTCGAGCTTGCCGCTCTTGTCGGCGTACACGCTGACTTTTCCGAACGGGGTCGGGAAGCTTCCGCGTACATATTCGAGTCCGCAGAGGTCAGGCTTTATTTCAAGACGCTTGCATCCTGCTTCAAGTACCTTAATACCGAGCACATGGCGTGTCAGGAACGCTACCGGACCTGACGACCAGCCATGGCAGAGACTATGTCTGAGTCCGACATAGCAGTATGCGCCAAAGTCGCCGTGAATATCCTTTCCGCCTTCTGGTACGATCTCGTCGATACCATATGCGTCCCATTCGCCCTTATCATTTTCGGTCCAATCGAGACTGAAATCCTCCCAGAAAGTAGTTGCACCGAGCTTCAGCATAGCGCCGTAATATTCGCGCATATCACTGAGCGCACCAGTGGTATTTCCGGCGAGCGCTTTTGCAGCGAGAATGTAGTATGAATAGAAGGTCGAATATCCGCGTGCGCCTATGGGGGATATGATCTCGCGGTCGATTTTTTCAGCATCGCATATTTTTGACAGTGCAAGAAGCGCTGACGCGGATTTAGCTTTGAGCTCCGGAATGTGCTTGCCGAGCTTTTCTACTGCACCGCGGCAAAGTTCAGCTAATTTAACATTTCCGAGCTCCTTTGAGAGGTACTCACAGGACTGAAGTGCGAGCGACAGAAGTCCCTGAAGTCCACAGTGCTTTGCGATCGGGTCATCATTTGTAGGCCAGTCGAGGAAACGCCAATCCGGAATTTTCTCGCTGCCGTTTTCATCAATAAGTCCGCACAGCACCGGAATGAGTCCCTCAAGATAGCTTTCCTGTTCCTTCAGGTAGCTGAGATTTCCGTTCTGCATATAGTATTCATACTGGCACATTATCCACCACAGCGAGTAGGATGGTATCCCATTCATCCAGCTTCCGACAGGAGTTACATCGCGAACTGAGTCAAGGCTGCGTGCCACTACCTCATTGTCGCCGAACACTGAACAGATGGTCATAACTTCAGGGTGCATATCGCCTATCCAAACAAGGCGGTCGCGCTTGATACCGTCCCACATATACTCCTGCATATTGAGGTGTGCGGTGTATGCGGCAGTGTTGTATATTTTATTTATGGTTTCATCATTACATTCGAACGAGCCGACATATTCGATGTCGCGCACGATGAGCACGCCTTCGAGCGCCTTTATTGCAAGCTCAGCGTTATCGTCTACGAGCTCGATCGCAACAAATCTATAGCCGGTTTCGTTAGTATCTGTACCAACCATTGAAGCGGGCAGAGTAATGTTAAAATCGCGGTTAGCGTGGTCGTTGGTTGAACCTTTGCCGGGAGTCGGGGTTAGCGCCTCTGATACCGATTCACCAAATCGAACGTTGATAGTCGCTCTTTCTGGCTTTGAAGATTGCTTTAATATACGCAGGCTTCCGTGGATCTCGCGTCCGAGGTCTATTAGTACCATAGCGTGCTTGCCGCCGGAGTTTTTAAGTATAGTACATCCGGACGGGTCGAACGATATCTGTCCCACGCGATTTTCGAGAAGTCCCTCCGGATTGATGACCTCGCCTTCTGTTTTTACTATGCGTGTCGGGCGCAGATAAATACGAGTGCGCGGGTCGGTGTCAAACGGGCGGATGTCCGTAAATTTTTCTGTTAGTTTCATATTATTTATTACCTTTCAATTTTTATAGGCTTCAAAAAGAACGACTTTATGATTATTTTTCCTTTCGAAAAAGTACATTAGACCTGTCCGATAACCCGACTGTAGCTTTTGAAAGGTTATCGAACATGTTTATTTACTATTATAGCATTGTATGCTATTGATGTCAATCTTTATCGCGCGAAAATATAATTTAATATCGGAAAATGAAAAAACATCAAATTATTTTTACAAAACCTCTTGACAAATGAGTTCAATAGTGGTATACTTACATACGTAAATAGTAAACCACTTAATTAGAAACTTGATTTCAAATTTGATCAATAAATTTTAGAGGGAACGGTGATAAGTTGGAATTCAAAGAGGACAAAGCGATATTTGTACAGATAGCTGAATCGATAGAAAATGATATACTGCGCGGTATTATCGGAGAGGACGAGCGCGCACCGTCGACGAATGAGCTTTCAGCCAAATATGAAATAAACCCAAATACGGCGGCGAAAAGTCTGACGCTTCTGTCGAATGACGGAATACTTTACAAGAAGCGAGGCGTTGGTATGTTCGTTGCCGAAGGTGCAAAGCAAGTGATCCTTGAAAAGCGTAAAGAACGTTTTATCGAGGAGTATATTGCTCCAATGACGCGCGAGGCGCGGCTCTTGAAGCTCAGCAAGGATGAGCTTATAAAAATTATCGAGGAAAATTCATAATCACAATTACGGAGAGGAATTTATAAACATGAACAGATTAACCTGCAATAACTTATCGAAGGTATATGGTAAGAAAATGGTGCTCGACGGAGTGTCGCTTACTCTTGAGCCACACAGGATATATGGACTTATCGGACGTAACGGTGCCGGTAAAACAACGCTTCTTAGCTTGATCTCTGGTCAGAATTTTGCAGATGACGGCGAAATAAGCATTGACGGCGAACCGGTATTCGAGAATCAGAGCGCTCTCGATAAGATATGCTTCTCACGAGAGATAAATCAGACGGTGATTTTCGGACGCGACACACGAAAGATCAAACACCTTTTGAGAGCTGCCGAGATAATCTTCCCGTACTGGGATAAAGAATATGCTGCAAAGCTTGTAAGTGAGTTCGAGCTCGATGCGAATAAGCGAATTGCAAATCAGTCGAAGGGTATGCTGTCGGCTATCACGATTGTTATCGCACTTGCTTCAAAGGCTCCGATAACATTCCTTGACGAGCCAGTTGCTGGACTTGATGTATTCATGCGCGATAAGTTCTATCGTCTGCTGCTTGAAGAGTACAACGCGAGCGAGCGTACCTTCGTTGTTTCGACGCATATTATCGACGAGGCGGCTAATGTGCTTGAGGATGTGATAATCCTTAACGACGGCAAGATAATCCGCAGTGAGAACACCGATGAGCTGCTTTCGCGTCACCGCATAATCAGTGGCTTGGCAGATGATGTCGATGAATTCTGTAAGGGCTACAAGGTTACGCATAGTGAAACACTCGGACGTTCAAAGACTGTCTGCGTTGAGTTCGACGACCTCGATAAATTCAAGGCCGATGTTTCGAAATACGACTTTGACGTATCTAAGGCAAGCTTGCAGAAGCTGTTCATGAATCTGTTGGGCTAATAATATTTCGAGAGGTTATACTTAATTATGGAACAGAAAAAAATTTCCAGTGGAGCGGTGCGCTGCTTTAATGCTGAGTTTGCTATATTTCTTCGCGAGCTGCCGCAGTATCTCATTATAATCGTACTTTTTGGAGTGATATATAAGTTCTCTGACATAATGTCTCCGCTTTACACGACTGCACTCTTTACGACAATTTTAGCGCTTGCGTCTACAATGCAGCGATATACGAGTTATCTTCCGCAGCTGCTCGGATATAGCATAAGCCGCAAAAGCTATATGAACGGTGGACTTTTGATGAAGCCGGTATATATGCTGTTTTCGCTGCTGATGACTGTTGTTATGATGCTTATATACCGCATATCGATCGTCGAACATTGGTATGTAATCGTTTTTGCGGCTGTATTTGCACTCTTCTTCTCATTTCTTGGTGATCTGCTCGGATGCCTCATCGACAAGTTCAGCAAATGGGGATTCGTTATATACATGGTGTGCTATGTTGGAATCATGTTTGTATTCGGATTGATATTCGGCATTATGGCTGCGATGGATATCCCGCTTTCGGCAATTATGACTCAGAAGAACCTGATATTGGCTTCAATTATATCTGCTGCGATTATGATAGGAATTCATGTTGGAGTACGTGCAATGGTTCGAAATATCTCGGTAAAGTGAGTCATACAGAAAGGATTACTATATTATGGACAAAATGAAAAGAGCCCTTAAGTTGGGCTATGTCGGGAATACAAAGGCATTGATAATAGCTACTTGTATAGGCTTTTTAGTCGGTGAAATAGCGCTTTTTATCATAATGGCGGCTACTAAGGCTGATGACTATATGTCGCTTGGAACGTTTCTTGGCAGAATAGTTCTGAATTTTATGACTTTGTTTATCACCGTAAGTGCATTTACACAGGATTTCAAAGACCTTGTAAAGCTTGGTGTTACCCGCAAAACCGCGGTTATTTCTATTACACTCCAGACGCTCGGCGCAGCGGCGATACTTGAATGCGTCATGCTGCTGCTCGACTTGGTAACAAAGCTGTTGATGAGACTTGTATTTGGGGTGAGCGATGAATTTCTACTTACCGGAGTTAGTGTACCGTGGCTTGGATTTATGATAATTGCAGGTGTTTTCTTCGCTGGACTTATCGGTGCGGTCTGCGTCAACAAGTTTGGACCTTACGGAATGGTAGCGATATATTTCGTATATATGATAATTTTTATGGTCGTTCCGGGTCTTATTGAGAGGCTTCAGGAAAATGAGATATTCAATCGTATCATAACGTTTGTACTGTCGAGTTCGTTGACAATATTCGGTTCGGCTGCTGTTGTAATTATCATAATATCTATATTTCTGCTGCGTTCGGTCTACAAATCACAGATACAATAAAATAAAAGCTTGCCGCAGCTTGGATCATATCCAAGCTGCGGCATTTTGCTGTACTTATTTATTTTTTGTGCTGTCGTCATTATCTGACGATTTACTGTTCTTTTTATCTTTCCGCTTGTCACTTACACGGCTGCGGAATTTCTTGAACCGCTCACCAAAGTGGTTACCGGCAATGTCGGCAGTAAGACGATTTATGTTTGCTGCAAACGAATGCGGTTCATCTTCACTTGAAAATTGTCGGTCTTCTACATCGGCGTAATAGTCGACAGTCTGAGGTGAAAGCTCACGCTTGCTGAGTCGTTTTTCGACTGCTATCTTGAGAAGTGAGTAGAGTATTGCGAATACCGGTACGGCGAGTAGCATTCCAAGCAGTCCCCAAAGTCCGCCCATTATAGTGATGGAAAGCAGTACCCAGAGTGCACTGAGTCCAGTAGTTTGACCGAGTATCTTCGGACCGATGAAATTTCCGTCGAGCTGCTGAAGTATGATATCGATCAGGATAAACCAGAAAGCCTTTTGTGGATCGACTATAAAAATTATAAACGTTCCCGGAATTGCACCGATAAACGGACCAACTACAGGGATTATGTTTGTAATTCCAACGAATGTGCTGACGAGCAGTGCATATGGCATTTTACAGATCGCACAGATAATGAAGCAGAGTATACCAATAATTATCGAGTCGAGGATCTTTCCAGTTATAAATCCTCCGAAAGTCTTGTCTGAGAAATTTGCAAGCTCAAGAACACTATTGTATGCCTTCTGGCTTGTGACTGAACGAAGCAGTTTTTTGCACTGTGCAGTCAGTTTTTCTTTGGAGGACAAAAAGTACAGGGAGAAGATAACACCGATGATAGTATTTAAAAATCCATTTGCAATTCCAGAGAAGTAGCTGAACACAATTGGTGCAAAGTCCTTAATAAGGTTAGACGAATTTGTGATAAGCTCTGTAAGCTTTGTACCAAAGTTGTCGATATTGATGTCGAAAAGCTCAAAAAGACGGTCAAGCGCGTCGTTCAGGCTGTTTATCTCGACTCCGAAGAAGTTTGTTTTTGAAAAGAAATCATCAAGCCATTTGAGCGTACTATCTATATAACCGTTCATTTTGGAAGCAAGGTCGGTAAAGCTGAGGTATAGCTGCGGGATAATTAAAAGAATAAATATTGTAAGAATTATAAGTATGATAATATAAGTCAGGATCAACGAAAGTCCGCGTTTAAGGTTCTTTTTGCTTTTTGTAGCAGCCTTAAATCTGAAGATATGCTTTTCGCACATTCGAAGTATCGGGTTAAAGAGATATGCGAGTATTACTCCGAGAAATAC
>JAAVZO010000030.1 GCA_022791685.1 Clostridiales bacterium | reverse complement strand
TGAAAGAAAGCCTGGCAAAGAACTTTTATAAGCTATCGCAAATACTGGGATATTCGCCAATAACGTATTATTCATGCGTTCCTTTAGCGTGGCGAACAAATTGCCGCATTTTGTTAGGCTTACAAAAGCGCGTTCGACTCCGTGGCCCCGCACCTCTCCGTCGAACTAATCTCTGCTATGTCTTTGTTTTTTAGTTAGTTTCGTTACGAATTCTACATTCGATTCATCATTCCTCTACGGCGCGGGTATTGCAGCGATTCTAACTGCTCCTCCGCCGCTTCGGTGAAGGCTTGCTCCGCTGCACTTACTTCCTCATTATGCTTTGGCAGCTCCTTCTGTATTGCTTGTATTCGCGCGATCAACAGCTCAACCTCTGTCGGCTGATGCACTTCCTCGATGTTTATCGGCGCGATATCTTCGAGCTTAGTCGAATAGGATTTCGAAAGTGAAAGCGAAAGCTTTGCAGCTACTGGTCCTATCATTTCATAAAGCACACTTGATGCGAGGATTATCGTATTGAGCGCTTCTCCGGTCTCCCCGCCGAGCGTTCGTGCACCGAGTGCGGCGAGTCCGATTGCGACTCCCGCTTGTGGGATGAGTGCGAGTCCAAGGTAATTTCGAATTGATTTATCTTTTTTAGTGACAAGGCAGCCGACGTATGCTCCAACATATTTGCCGACGATACGCACCGCGAAATATACCACGCCGACTATCCAAAGCGGTGTTGTGCCCACCTGTCCCGAGCCTCCAGCGAGTGCGTCGAGTCTGAATCCAAGTCCCGAACGGACGAAAAACAGCAGCAGTATCGGAGGTGAGAAATAATTGAGCTGTAGGAAGAGTTTTTTGTCGTCGGTGAGGTTTATGTAGACCGTACCGATCATCATGCAGCCGAGCAGCGGCGAAACGTCGAGCAGCGCGCATATACCGCAGAATGTGAAAAGTATGCCGACTGAGATTATCAATCGGTTATCAGTCGAGCGCTTCTTTGGCATGAGCAGCTTCATAAGCAATCCGAATAGCGCGCCGAGTGCCAGTGCAATGATATTTTTGACTATTGGCAGCCAGATAACGCTTGCGTCAAATCCGCTCCCCGCCGTTGAAGCGAGTGCGATCGAGATAGCGATACTATATGCGACAAGTCCGACGACATCGTCGAATGCGATTACTTGCAGCAGCGTGTCGACAAATTCGCCCTTAGCGCCGGTCTGGCGGATAGTCATCATTGTAGAAGCCGGTGCAGTTGCGGCGGCGAGCGCTGCGAGCACAGTTGAGAAGGCGAAATCGAGCTTCATCACGAAGTAGCAGACGCAGAATACGAGTGCCGATGCCATACAGGCTTCAAAGACCGTGATCACCATGACCTTTACGCCGCTCTTTTTGAGCGTTTCGAGTCTGAAGAACTCGCCTACTCCGAACGCGATAAATGCGAGTGCGATATCTGAGATAAAGTCCATACCGTCGATAATGCTCTGCGGCACGAGCTTGAAGCAAAACGGACCGAGCAGTATTCCGGCGATGATGTAAGCCGTGACGTTAGGAAGGCGCGCTAACTTAGTGAGCCGAGTCATCGCAAATCCGCCGAACAACATAAGTGCGACCGATATAATAACCGTTGCCGCCTGTGACATTTCTGGCATTGCATTTTTTATAAAGTCAAACATTTAATTAAGAACCTACCTTCTATCGTAAAAAATAAATGTAAAATTTGTGAGATGTACTTGTAAAAGCTATTTATATATGATATACTATTATTAGCATAATGTCAAATTATATTTTTCTTATATATCATAATAAAATTTTATGGAGCAAACTATGCTTGATCAAAAACTTAAGACCCTGCTCGCGGTATCCGAGCTCAAAAATTTCACAAAAGCAGCCGAGCAGCTTTCATTAACTCAGCCGGCAGTCAGCCACCATATCGCCGCTCTTGAAGACGAACTTGGCGTACATATCTTCGTAAGAGGGCGTGGAGAGCTCAGATTGACCGCAGAAGGCGAGATCGTAGTGCGCTGCGCTAAGCGTATGAATGCGATGAACGAGAAGCTTCGCGTTGAACTGCGTGACCACGAGCGCCATTTGACGCGTGTGCGTATAGGCATTACACACACTGCCGAATCGAACCTGATAACCGAAGTTTTGGCGCGTTACAGCCGTGAAGCAGGCTGCACTTCGATAACAATAATTACTGATACGATAAATAATCTTTATAATATGCTTGAAAATTACGAGCTCGATTTAGCGATAGTTGAGGGCAAACCGTACAGCCGCAACCTGTATTCGCTGATGCTCGACACCGATTATCTTGTCTGCATAATGTCAAACGAAAACAAGCTCGCCAAGCGTGAGATGGTCACACTCGGTGAGCTGAAAAAACAAAAAATGATACTCCGCCTTCCTACCTCAGCAACGCGCGAGCTGTTCGAGTCTCACCTCGAAAGTATCGGCGAATCGCTCGCTAACTTTGACGTAATGCTTGAAGTCGACAGTATCGCAGCGATAAAGGACCTTGTACGAAAGGACCTCGGTATATCAATACTCGCACGCAGCGCCTGCATGGACGAGCTGCGCAAAGGAAAAATGACTGCGCTTCCGATCGAAAACCTCAGCATGATACGTGAGACGAACATCGTATATCACCGCGATTTCGACCATGAGGAAATATTGCAGAGCCTGTTGAAAATATACCGCGATACGTCAAAGACGTATCGCTGATACGCTCGAAGACGTATCGTTGATACAGGAGAAGACGTATCGCTGAAAGCTTATATATTACGCGAAAAATACGCCCTTTACGAATATTTCGATTCCTATGAATATCAGTATCGAGCCGCCGAGAATGCCTGCTTTTCCGGCGAGTTTCGTTCCGAACGCCCGCCCGAGGTATAGCCCACCCATACATATCGCGAAGGTCACAACGGCGACTATCAGCGAGCATACGAGTGCATTTGCGAGTCCGTAGTCGGCGATAGTGAAGCCGACCGACAGCGCGTCGATCGACGTTGCGATTCCCTGCACCATCAGCGTACCGAAGGTCATCCTTACCGCTGAAGCCGCTTCACCGCGCGATTTTATGCCCTCTATGAGCATTTTTCCGCCGATGTACAATAGCAGCGCGAGCGCTATCCATGGAATCAGGCGCTCGAATGACTTGAAGTACTGTAGAATAGTGTGTACGCAGAGCCAACCGAGCATAGGCATAAGAAACTGAAATGCGGCGAATGTGCCGGCAATACCGCACATTTTCGGTCGCTTCATCGAAGGGTCGCCGAGTCCATTAGCCAGCGACACCGAAAAAGCATCCATCGCCAGTCCCGCACCGAGCAGCGCGCTATTAAAGAAAAACAAAAAATCCATGCTGAAACTCCCAATATCAAAGGCTCGATACAGTATCGAGCCTGATTATGTTCTAATTATATTGACTAATTAGCAAAAATATGCACCTGACTATACCGCTCACTTTTTCATCAGCGCCGACAGCTGCGAGATTATATCGCCCTGACCGTTTATCGAAATGCTGCCGACCTGCTCGCATATCTTTTCGAGGTACTCGAGCTCCTTCAGGCGGTAGAGCGTCTGATTCTCGTCCATCAGCTTAGCGGTATTGAGGAGCGAGCGCGTCGACGCTACCTCCTCGCGGCGGGTAATTACATTCGCCTGTGCGCGCTTTTCAGCGAGCAGGACAGTGTTCATGATATCGCGTATCTCGCCAGGCAGAATGATATCGCGAACACCCGCATTGCTTATCTCGACGTAGAATGATCTTGCGCAATCGCAGAGCTTCGCACCCACGTATTCGGACATCTCCTCCTTTTGCGCCAGCACCTCGTCGAGCGTGCGCTTACCGACATAATCGCGCATTGCGAGCTGTGCGGCGATATGTATCTGCTCGCGAAAGTCGTCGACTTCTGAGACGATCTTAATGCAGTCGAGAACGCGGTAATTGCAGACGAAGCTTACACGCAGCGCGACCTTGTCGGCGGTCAGCAGCTCCTGTCCGGTTATCGTGATCTGAGTAAGTCGCGTGTCGATCTTATCGGCGCTTACCTGCACGCTTCCGCGCCAGAAGTAGTAAATTCCGCCGTCGAGCAGACGCACGAATTTATTGTTGTAATAAAGCTTTGCCTTCTCGTATTCAGCAACGCTGACTGTCTGGTAAAGCGTAGTTGGAATCCGGTTGATGAACTTGCAGATATCCGGCGTTATCTCGGGTTCGGTAGTGTCGATGAGCGTGAATTCATGCTTTTTATTCACTGCTAAATATGCGTACCGTCCGGAATGAAGCACCTCATGAAGACTGCCGTCGATAAAATGCAGTGCGATTTGATTGTCGGCGATCTGCACCTGTGCAGCCATAGACGCGAGCGATTTGTCAGCGAGCAGCGTTTCGAGCTGGCAGTTATCCGACTTTATCTCACCGTCGAGCGTCAGAATTTCGATGTTAGTCGAACCGAAGCAGCGGTATTTTCCGGGCTCGAGCAGACTTGTGAATTTTCCATTTTTGAAGAGCAGTCCACGCTCATTATCATTTATTATTACTGTTTTCATATCAGCGTTCCTTTCTGTAGAATAAAATCTAACTGTGTAAATCATGTACGGGGCGAACCGACGAGCCGTGCGCGGCAGAAAAATTGAGTGCCCACGCCCTGACACGGAAGAATCATCGACGATTCGCGACATTCTCTGGCGGCAGCTTGTGCGGCACGGTATCCTTTACTGGCAGAGCGCAAGGCTCGTTTTTTCGTCATATTTCTGCCTGAGGCAGAAATATACGCGGAACATTTCCCGTTCGACTTGTCAATGACAATGTCGTTCAATGTGCGGTTTAAAAAAACCAAAATATGCCTCCTTTGGAGACAGCCAAACCACTGGCAGAGCCAAAAGCTCCGGTTGGATTCGAACCAACGAATGAACGCACGCATAGCGATACACGCGAGTAAGCCCGGTGCAGCCCGGCAAAAAAGCGCAGGAATATAATTGTACCTGCACGATCCATTTGCCGCGATGTGTTCTATTCAATTATACCACCAAAGTAAATATTTTGCAATACATCCGCGAATTTGTAACTTATTTGTAATAAAAAATATTTTATGCTTCGATCAGATATGTTTGATGAAAAGGCCATGCTCTGCCGCAGAATTGTATGGAATAAATAATAACAGAATTTTTTTGGAAAAACTCTTGACAAAGTTTACTGCATATGATACAATTAGTACAAGACCGCGATATCTCCTGATCATCGCAGCCAGAAATGCTATAATTTTCGCGAAAAAAGCAGCATTAGATTTAAAAAACAAAATACAAATAGCACAAGAAGGGTTTATTTGATATGAAAACAAAACTTACATCGATAACACTTGCAAGTGTCATGCTTGCAGGCGGAGTACTTGTTTCATGCGGCGATACAAAATCACCGTCCAACAATGACACCTCTGCTCCCACCAGCGATTCACCTGAAACCACATCATATTATGATACGCTGAACCTTCCGGACTTCGGCGGCGAAACCTTCACGATCCTCTGCCGCACGGACCTGCTCGACGAAATGTACGCTGAAATGGAGAACGGCGATGTCGTCAACGACGCGGTCTACACCCGCAATCAAAACGTTTCCGAGAAGCTCAATGTTGATCTTCAGGTGATCGACGTACCCGGAAAATGGGCTGATAAAGACGTATTTACAAAATATGTTTCTTCCAGCATTCTTGCAAATGATGACGCATTCCAGGTCGTAGCAGGATATATGCACTATATGCCGGCTACTATACAGGACGATCTATATCTTGATATCAACACTCTGCCATACATTGATCTGAGCCAAGAATGGTGGATGGACGGTTTCAACAGCAATGTCACGATCAATGATAAGATGTACATCGCTATGGGAGACCTTTGCAGCTCGGTATTGCGCTATGCTTTCTGCGGATACGCAAACATTACGCTGCTCGAATCTTACAATTATGACGTTCAAGATCTTTACACTGCTGTCCGCGAGGGTAAGTGGACCTTTGACATGATGACCGAAATGGCAAAGAATGTTAGCGGCGACATCAACGGCGACGGCAAAATGGACGATCAGGACCTCTACGGAGTAGGTATGCACGATATACCGATCCGCTCGCTGACAAACGCTTTTGCTATTGATTACACCACTCGCGATTCCAACGGCCTGCCGGAAATCGCTCTGTATGGCGAACGCTTGATAAGCGCATATGAAAAGGTATCGGCTGCGTGTCATTCCGATTACTGGCTGACTGTTCAGGATATACCGAAATTCATGTCGGATAATATACTGTTTTTCTTTGACGTGCTGAATGCAACATCTCAGCTGCGTGAAATGAAATCTAACTATGCGGTCGTTCCGCCTCCAAAGTATGATGAAAATCAGGAGAACTACCGTGTCGAGGCTGCTGATACCACATCTATCCTGTTAGTTCCGGTAACCATAAATAATCCAGAGCTTGTAGGCGCAGTATTGGAGAGCCTAAACTACGAGAGCTACAAAACCGTAACGCCCGCTTACTTTAAGACCGCTATGCAGGGAAAATATGCTCGCGATGAGGAGTCTCAGGAAATGATGGAGATAATTCGTGACAGTATTTACTTTGACTTCGGTTATGTATTCGCTGGATGTATAGGCGGTGGTATCAACTCGATAATGGCAAACGCATTGAATGATAGCGGCGTTGCGTCTGTCTGGGATTCGAATAAGTCTACAATGGAGACCAATCTCTCAAAGCTGCTGCAATTCTTTAGTAAGTAATGAAAAGACTTTTCTTAATTTTACTGCTGGGAATTATGTTAGTACTGGTGTGCGCCTGCAAAGATACAGCAGGTGACACACCAGTAGAGGTCGAGCTGCCGGATTTCTCGCAATATGTTATTGTACGAAGCGATTATTCGACCTCTGATGAAGCGGCGTTGTCAGTGACGCTCAAAAAGCATTTCAGCAGTTACTCCGGTATTGAGCTCAAGCTTGCCACCGACTGGGATACCGATTCGTCTACAGCTCAAGCCTGTGAGATCCTAATGGGAAAAACCAACCGGAGCGAGTACGATCAGTTTGTGTCAATGCTCAAAAATCCGGAGGAATCCTGTGCTTTCGGCATGGTTGGCGAAAAGCTGATTTTCTATGCCGCAACAATTGAGGGAATGCAGGAGATAGTGGACAAATTCGCCGCCGATATTCTCGGCAGCGGGTCACCGTCGCCGCTTACAGACGGTAGTGTGTATGAGTACACATATTCTAAGATTTTAAAACAAGTAAATGGAGAAGAACCTATGAGTATTCTTAAAGATACTATTTTGTGGGGTATAAACGGTCATCATAAGGGATTTCCGGTATACAGCGAGACTTATCAGGAGGAGCACATCCGACTCGCAGCTGAACTGGGAAGTAAAATTTACCGTATCAATTATAACCCTACAAACGATGAAATGCTTGTCTACATCAACAAGATCATCGACCGCTGCCATGAATATGGTATGCAGGTAATGCTGGTGTTGGATCATTTTGAAGAAACTCCCGAGGAGATCGCTAAACGAATGACCTTTGTTGCAGAGAATCTCGCGGACAAGGTGGAGTATGTTCAGATCTTCAACGAGACCGACATCTGGTGTTCAAAGACTGATAATGGAGGTTACTATAATATCACCAACTGGACTGGCATGACCCAAGAGTACTATAATCCGGAGCGTGTAGCTATAAGTGTGGAGCGTATGCGTGCTGCCCTGACAGCCTTCCGCAATGCAGCGCCCGATGCAGAGCTTGTAGTCAACATCGGTTCGCGGCATTATCCTATGCTCGACTGGTACATAGAAGCTGGATTGGAATGGGATATCATCGCCTTTGATATCTATGATCTGAATACATGGGATCATGCGGAATTCTTCCATGAAATGGAAGAACGCTATCCAGGATATCGCTTCATGGTAGCCGAGTGCAATTATCCTGCAAACAATGGACCTTTTACCGACGAACAGCAAGCACAATGGCTCACATCCTTCATAAAGATGATGAATGATTATGATTCCGAGCGCTTGATCGCTGTGATCGTATATGAGCTGATGGATCAGCCAAATTATGAGAAGGATTGCAAATATAACGGTGAAGCGCATTTCGGTCTGGTGAACACCAATCCGGACTACTCGCCCGGTGAGCCAAAGCCTTCATACAGAGCTGTCCAGAAGCTGTTCTGTGGAGGCGAAGCTAAGTTAGTGTCTGAATTTAAGATTGTAGAATAAATTAGGAGTATTATGTCAGAAAAATTATATCAGCAAATATATTATAAGCTGTACGATCAAATAAAAAGCGGTATTTTAGCAGAGAATGACAAGCTGCCGACTGAATATGAGCTTATGGAAATGTATGGGGTCAGCCGAGTGACGGTCATCAACGCGCTAAATCTTTTGAAAGCCGACGGCTTGATCACACGAATACCTAAAGTCGGCTCGTTTGTCAAATCCTCAAATGCGAAGGCAGTGCCTGTACAGTCTAAAGGAAAATTCGCATTTTTGTTGACAGTTCCTCACGAGGATGTACCAGGATTGTGTGAGTCGATCAGCGATGAGGCAGCGAAGTGCGGATATAATGTGATATTGTATGATACTCATAGAAGCGTAGAAACCGAACGTAAGTATCTGAAAGCAATGTTAGAGCAGAAGCCAACAGGTGTGATCTGCTACCCAGTAAACGGTGAATTTGAGAATCTTTCGGCTTATCAAGAGCTGTATAAAGCAGGTATCCCGCTTGTAACAGTGGATAAACGTGTTTGGTCGACAAACTGCAGCATTCCTTGTGTTACGACCGATAACCGCAAAGCGGCGTATGATATCACGTCACTGGTGATCGAAAAGGGACACCGGCGAATAGGTTATTGCTATTCGCAGCTCGCTCAGGCGAATGCACGATACCGATTCAAAGGATACGCCGGGGCATTGATGGATCATGACATTGAATATGATTCGTCGTTGGTCGGTGAGATGGATGTGAGATTGACACAATATCGCAGTGCGGATTCGGTATATCAGCAGTATCTGGAATATCTGACATCATTGCCTGATCCGCCTACGGCGCTGATCTGTGAAAATGATGTAGTTGCCATGCGCATCATGCGTCAGGCGAAGAACATGGGAATAAATGTGCCGGAGCAGCTGTCAATTACAGGATTCGATAATCTGTATCTATGCGAAATGCTGGACGTAAAGCTTACAACGGTTGAGCAGAATTTCAAGATGATCGGACGGAAAGCGGTTCAGCTGCTGTTGAACATAGCTGAAGGAAAGCAGGTAAAGCCATTAACACTTTTCGATGCCAATCTGATAGAGAGAGATTCAGTGCAGAATAAGCAGTTGACTGAAAGCAAATAATACAAGACGCAAATAAAAAACTTGCTGATTTGGTTAAGGCTTATAATATTGCACAACAATTAAAGGAGACAGAGCTTGCTCTGTCTCCTTTGCTGTATTCTGATAAATCAGATATTTATCGTAAGGTAATTCTTAGCATCCTTCGAAATGCGGGTGTCGACCGGAATGGTCTTGTCGCCGGCGTGAACGGTGAGCTTATAGTCGCCGTAGAAGCCGCGGATGGTGGCATTTCCGTTATTCGCGCTAACTGTCGCTGATGTGTGCCAATCCTCGTGAATGAGCTTGTGCAGCGTCTTGTACGCCGGTTTTTCGGTCATATCGAAGCGCATGAGTCCGCCATAGTACTTATTCTCGCCGGCTGTCATATCGCCCTGCGGTGCGAACGCTGCGTAGCCGTCTACGAGATTCCAGTAGATGACAGCTTCCATTGACGGATGGCTGAAGAAGGTCGTGTACACGTTCTTGATGAGCTCAGCCTGTACGTACTCGTTTTCCTCATCGCCACCGTATGCCGGTATCGTCATTTCGGTGATCTGCTCGGCAAGTCCAAGCTTTGCGTAGAGGTCCATCAGCTTATAAAGTGTAGTCGGGTTGTAGCGCTGATTTGCCATTCTCGGCTCGCTCTCAAGCGGGAAGAAGCTGTGGAACTGCATACCGATCGAGTCGAGGTGGGTAATCCCGTTGCGAAGCAGACGCTCGATCTGCATGAAGTATGCGTGACGGTTGGTGTAATTTTCCGGGAACCAGATGTTGTAGTCGTTGATGATAAGGCGGTTGTTTGGGAAATAGCGGTCAGCCATGCGGTAGCTCCACTCGAGGAAATCGTCCTCGTAGAAGAACTTGGTATTTCCGTTCTGAAGGGTCTCGTTGGTAACTTCAAAGCTCGGGATGTCCTTTGCGTATCGCTCGGCTATCTCACGGAATCGCTTTTCGAGCATTGCCTTATTCTCGTATACTGTTCTGTCTCTCGTCCATAATGGAGTGAAAGAATCGTAGTTGAGGCAGTGGCACTTTGGCTCAATGCCTTTCTCCTTGCAGTACTCAACGCAGAGGTCGGGGGCTGGACGGCGATATATCTTCGGCGAGTCCTTAGCAAAGCGCGGCTTTCCCTGCTCAGGCTCGAGGTCAGACCAATAGAACGGAACTGTAGCGAGGTTGAAAATATCGGCGAACTTCTCGCGGTATATTGCGTTCTTTTCCTCATTCTCGAACTCGTCAAGCATGAAGATGTTCGCACCGAATTTGAACTCGTGGTTCTGCTGTTCAGCTTCAATGGTGATATTCTCGGGAAGCGGCGAATCTGACTTGACAGTGATCTTCAGGTCACCCTTGCGGTATAATTCGATCCCGCTTTCTGCACGAAGCTTCAATGCCTCGCTCTGCTCATTATAATATTTGAGCGCTGTATCCTGTCTTGACATAATATTTCTCCTTGATAATACGGCTTGTGCCGCTTGATGTGACTCTATTATATCACGTAATTTCGGAATATAAAACTCGATTTTCGGAATAAAAGGTTTGATTTTCCGAACTATATGTGGTATAATATACGCATACGGTCTTACTTGCGTAAGCCCTTAACAAAAGCTGGCGCTTTTGCTCCCTGCTTCGCAGGGATGCGCTATTGTCGGCTTCGCAAAAATGATTTCGCAAGCGAATCATTTTTGCTTCATGGTATAATATAAGCAACAACAACCTAAGGAGAATTTCATTATGATATTCGAAAAGGACGATCTTCATTTACATCTACTCGACGTGCTCGCATTCGATGAGCAAAATGTCAATATGCGGCTGCGGTCGCGTTCATTCTGTGCGCTTTCACTGCGAATCAATGGCGATACCGACATCGAAGGCGGTGGAACGACAGTACACCTGTCCGATCACGACCTCGCATTCTTCCCCGCAAATTTTCCATATCTGCGCCGTTCAAAGCGCGATAAAATGATAGTATTTCACATAGCTGTTGAAAACTGCGTTGCATACGAATTGGAGGTGCTGCGCGATTTCAAATTCGACACCATGCTTGGACTATTCACTGAAGCTCATCGTGAGTGGTCACGAAAGCTGCCGGGATATCGCTATCGTGCCGAAGCGCTGATGTATCGTGTGTTCGCCGAGATACGAACCGGACTTGATGACGGAAGCGCCAAACTGAGCCCGATAATAGCTGACTCACTCGATTACATTTCCGCGAATTATACCGACCCATCGCTGAGCGTCGAGCTGCTCGCTGAGCGTGCGCATATGAGCGACACGTATTTCAGGCGCTTGTTTAACGGTGAGCTTGGAGTCAATCCGAAGCGGTATATCAACGATATGCGGCTTGAACAAGCGCAGTCGCTGCTGAATGCCGGATATGACACGGTCGCCGCCGTAGCTGAAAAGGTGGGATTTATCGATGCGAAGAACTTCTCGACTGCATTTAAAAAGAAGTTCGGTTATCCTCCGTCAAAACAGGTGTATACGTATTGAATTAAGACAGGCATTGCCAAAAAAATTGGCAATGCCTATTATGCTATTTACTCCGACAAATAGTCGACCAGCTTTTTAATATCGCTGTTTACCGCATTGCGGTAGCTCTCGACAGTCGACGCTACCGTGTCAGGATTGCCCGCCTTCATGAATCCGTCAGACATATAGCCAAACGCATATATGCAGCCTGGGTCGTATACCGCGTTATTGAACACGATATCGAGGTTCTCAGTCGAGTTTTCGTCACGGACGTACTTTGTACCAAGAATCATATCATACAAAGTGTCGTTTACGCTGAAGTATGACTCAGCAGCGAGAGTGTCAAGCACCGCAGCCGAATTTTCAATGCTCGGTGCGTCGGTCGGAATGCAGGTCGCTATCGCCACTGTATGACCTATCGAAGTGTGGTATTCGTTTTGCGTATCATCCATCAAAGGAGTCGGGATTATACCAAAGTCAGCGTCCATTGCGCGCAGCTCCATTATCGTCTGAAGAGGGCGCATGATGAACAGTACCTGATTTGAGGTGAACATATTAACTGTATCAGCAACAGATAATCCTGCTGTCTGACGGTTGAAGAAATTCTCCTTATCGTTCATGAACTCATATACTCTCGACATGATCGAAATCGCACGCTCACTGTCGTTCGACATCTTCGGCATACCGTCTTTGTCTATAGTACAGAAGGTCTCGCCCGACGACTGGAACAATTCATACGCCGCGTCATTCTGTCCGGAGAAGCCGAATATATCGTTACGGTCACGTACACCGTTGTTGTCAAGGTCAGCTGACACAAGCTGACAAAGTTCAAGCATTTTGTCAAACGTCCATTCGTAGTCGACAACCATTTGATAGATATCGTCCATCTGGTAATCCTCAGCCATGTTCTTATTGAAGAACATCGTGATAAAGCTGAATTTATCCATAAACGTCAAATCGCCGGCTATAGCATAGGTTTTGTCCATTACCGAGAAGCCTTCGAGCGATTTCTCATCCCACCACGGCTTTTCAAAGTCGAGCAGCTCATCAAGCTGTACCAAGCAGCCGCTTGTAATCGCCGAAGCCATGCCAAGGTACATAGGCATTACCGCGTCGTAATCTCCGCTCTGCGACAATACCGAGCGCTGCAATATGTTATACACATCCCAACCGCCATCGTATTTCTCGATTTTGCAGTTGTACATTTCCTCGATCTTACGGTTGCGGTCATATATAGCGTCCGAGAGCGTATCGCCGGTCTGCTCATCGACATTTATATCATTCGGAATGCTGCTCGACCATCCGCAGGCAACCACTGCGTCATAGTATAGAATGTTGAAAGTCTCGCCGCCGAGGTCAAGGTCATATTCAGGATACTTCACCGTGTCTTCATTTTCAATGCTGCTGTCAGATTCGGTATTATTAGAAGATGTTGAATCCTTCGTATCCGGATCGGCGTTCGAGCCGCAGGCTGTCGCTGCAAGTAAAATTGCAAACAAAAGTGCGGTGGATATTACACGTTTTTTCATAATTTCTAACTCCTTTTAATGATTAAATTTTGATTACCTCTTTTTCACTATAAACAATATTACAAATAAGTCACCCCCCCCCGCAAATTTTAACAAATTATGCAGGAGGGATATCTTAATTAAATTCAACTTGTCGTGGCATTACCACGGAACGTAGTGTGACATCGCGACAATGTTTTAATTATAATCGAACGAATCCTTGATCGCGCGTATCGCGCGGCACACCGGCTGAGCCTTAGTCGACCAGTTGTCGTGCTGCTGAACGGTCAGCCACATACAAGCGCCGAGAAACGGCCCTATCTGACGCAGCAGCTTGTTGTGACTTCCGCCGCAGAGAAAGATATAGGGAATGTCAAGCTCGTGCTTCAGTCGCTCACAGGTGCGGAGGTTTTCGAATTCCTCTTCTTCGCTGTTCGCAACGGTCACTATCTTCGATATATCTGCGCCGCGCTCCTGCTGACCTGTCGCTATGCGCAGCACCTCATCAGCGGTCATGAATCTGCCAGTATGTGCCGACATCAACACCTCACCACCGACCTCATGAATTCGTGAAACGGCGGCTTTCTGCTTTTCAACAGCGATCGCGTTGGTCGTGAACTGCGTCTGCTCTGGGCAGTAGAAATCGCTCATGACATCGGCGAGTGTCGCACCGCAGTTTATAAGATACACCAGCGAATCGACGAGCTCATCGTCGCTGAGTCCCTCACTTTTGTTGTTGCGGTAGCTCGTCACGTATATCGGGCGCGGTCCCATCTCGTGGAAAATAGACTTGATTTTATCTTCACCGCGGTACTCGCGCGGCATTACCTCAAGCTGGAAGCCGAACGCGTCGCAGCCGTCGGCAATCGCATTGCGCACTGTATTTATCGCGGTATTTGGGTCATCAGCCTGAATCATGCAAGTGATGAGCGGGCAGTTTTGATGTAGGAAGGTTGGTTTGGTTTTCATATTATACCTTTTTTGTCATAATGTTTCTGCCGCCGTCGATAAGGTAAGACACGCCGTTGATAAACGCGCCTTTTTCACTTGCGACATACATGATAAGGTCGACCACCTCGTCAACCTCGGCAGCACGTCCGGCGAGCGTTTTCATGCCAGCCATTCCGGGACGTGTCAGCACCGGTCCGGGCGCTATACATACACAGCGGACATTGTACTTCGCGCCTGCAAGCGCCACCGATTTCGTCATACCGTTCATAAGCGCCGATTTTGACGCGGAGTATGCAATATTCGAAGCGCAGCCCTCCTCACCGGTTATCGAGCCCATGTGAATAATTACGCCCGAATTCTGCTTTGCCATCTGAGCCATAACTGCATGGTCAAAGTAAAGCGCACCTTTGAGGTTCACGTCGATTCCGAAATCGTACACCTCGATCGGTACATTCTGGAACTCACCGCCTTTTTGGCAGATACGAGTTTCTGCACCTCCGGCGCAGTTTATCAGCACATCAATAGAACCGAATCGCTCAACGGTGATATCGCGTGCCTCGCAGACCTTGGCGTAATCGCGGATATCTATGCAGATACCAAGAGCAGCATTGTCGCCCGAAATGCTGTCGTTTATTTCGGCTACACGCTTATCGAGTGTTTCGCGGTCGATATCGACAAGTGCGACATTCGCGCCCTCACTCGCATAGCGCTGACCAAGACGCAGTCCCATTCCGGAAGCGCCTCCGGTTATAAGTACAGTTTTTGACATTATTATCATTCCTTTCAGGATAGTTTTTAATATAAGATCTTTAAATATAGTATACCATATTGACAATCGAAATAAAAGATAGTATAATATTATATATAGGAACTATTCTCTGATATGAGGTGAAGATATGAGTATAAATTCAAAATTCGATCTAAAAAAGATATATACTATGCTTAATCTGAATTATGAATCTGACAGTGAAAAGATGTGCGATTTCAGAAAGTTGCCGCGCCCGTCAGCGTCTATCGCCTATCTAATGTCGGGCAGCGCCGATTTCTATGTTGGCAATGACACCGAATCGAGCCGTTTAGTCCATTTTGAAACAGACGACTTGATATTCGTACCGTATGGCTCGACCTATATGTCGACATGGAAAGGTGCTGAACCCAGCAAACCATCCAAATGTTATTCAATATATTTCACATTTGCACTTCCCGAGCTCTGCTCAAGTACTCACTGCGTGATACAAAAAATAAGCGGACTCACCGAACTTAAGGATGATTTCCGCTTCATTATAGAAAATGTTGATTATGGACTGCCTAAAAATGACTCAGTACAGCTCGAAGTCCTCGCGCGCTTTTATAAGATATGCGCCAAGTTCATGCCTCTGCTGAACCGACGCGAAGTCAGTCCGGACGATGCCGCGATACTGCAAACAGTCGAATACATCGAGCATAATTACAAAAAGCCGCTCAAGGTCGCCGACCTCGCTAAGCTGTGCAGCCTGTCTGAGTCTCATTACTACGCGCGTTTTAAAACCGCCGTTGGTATGACACCTATCGAATACAAGACACGCGTCGCCATATCCTACGCCGAGCAGTTACTCGTAAGCGAACCGAAGCTGTCTATCGAAGAAGTGAGCGAACGCACCGGATTTGAATCAAGCAGCTACTTCCGACGCGTGTTCCACAAGCTCACAGGTCAATCGCCGCGCGACTATCGCAAAGAAACACGCGGACGGCTGTAATATTTCGCAACTATTCAGTGGCATATCACAACTATTCTCTGAATCAAACTGAAAAAACCGCTTCAGCATATGCCGAAGCGGTTTTCTCTCCCGTGCCACATTATCGGAAAGATATAAATTATATTGATTAATTAGTGTTTCTTGCGTGCAACTACGAAGCAAGCGCCTGCTGCGAGCATGAGAGCTGCAACTGCGAGACCTGCATCAGAGGTAGCAGCAGAATCGGTTACAGGTGTTTCAACAACAGGTTCCGGAATAGCGATAGCGGTCGAAACGACGAGCTTCGAGTTCTGGTCGCCTACATAAAGCTTGTCGCCGCCCATGCCGAGGTTGCAGAGAACTGCATTAGCATCGCTGTAGGTGTATTCCTTAACGAGGCTGAGGTCGGACTGGTTGAAGACCATGATCTTTGCGCCCTTATACGAGCTTGTAGCAACATACTCACCGATGATAGCAGCGCCATAGCACTCGGTCGCATCGTTCTTATTGGTGATAGCCTTAGCGTTAGAATCGAGCTTAACAAAAGTGTCGCCCTTGCTTCCGCCAGCCATCTTAGTTGCAAGGAAGATCGAACCGTCATCAGCAACTGCAACGTTGTTAGCGTCATTTATGCCGAGAGCAGCGAGGTCAGTATAACCTGCATTATTACCAAAGGTAGTGTCAAGAACAGGGTTCTTAACATCGGTAACATCGTAACGATAGATTCTGTCAGTGTCGTAGTTGGTTACAAGATACATATAGTACTTGTCGCCGATCTTGCGAGCAAATGAACCATTGACACCGACCTTGCCAGCGATGTCGATCTTAACATTGCTTACTTCATTAAGGCCGTTCTCTTCGCAGATTGCAAAGTAAACTGCGCCGTTGTTAGCTGCGTTAGCGATACCCATATAAACATATCCGCGGTCATCTGCACCGATAGCCTTGATATATGCGCCGCTTTCTGTCTTAAAGGTGTAGGAGGTTCCGGTCTGCTTACCGTCAGCAGTGTTGAACTGATATACAGTAGGACCGTTCTGGAGTAAGCCGCCGTAAAGGTACTTGCCGTTGGGGTCAACTCCAAATCCGCGCATTTCTGTCTGCGGTACAGTGAAGCTGCTGAGTTCAGTAAACTTAATGCCGGATACGACATCATCGTAAGTGCCAGCGCTTACTGCACATGCGAGGGACATTACAACTGCGGTAGCAGCTGCGATAAGTTTTGCAAACTTTTTCATAATCTTTTTCTCCTTTAGGAAATAGTGTTGCCGTCATTGTGGGTGACGGATCGTCTTGTGGCTCGACGATTTTTTACACATATATTTTACATTATTTTTACGAGGATGTCAAGGGGTTTTGAAAAGAAATTATGCACAATTTTATCCCAAAATATTTATATATATGTCACAAATATCAAATCAAACTAATTTGTTAAAGATTTTCGCTAACATTGTCGTAAAAAATTATGCGTACAGTTGTCCCTTTTCCGAGCTCACTATCAAGTTCCAGCTTCGCACCGTGACGCTCTGCAACGTGCTTGACTATCGCAAGTCCGAGTCCAGTCCCTCCGGTAGCCTTCGAGCGCGACTTATCGACACGGTAGAAGCGCTCGAACACACGGCTCGTATGTTCGTTCGCAATTCCGATACCCGTATCTGCAACCGACAACATTGCAACTGCACCGCTCGAATAGCCGATAGGATTCAGTTCTATTTTAACATCTACACGCCCATTCGGACGATTGTAGCGTATCGCATTGTCTATGAGGTTGTACACCAGTTCTTCAAGTTCACTTGCCGAGCCCAGCAGCTCACATGGTTCACCGGTCAGCGACAGCGTAACATCGTGATTCTCTGCACTGAATTCGAGCACATCCATGCACTCGCGGCAGAGCGAATATAGCTCTACCGGCTCGAAGCCCTCTCCATCCGACTCCTCGTCGAGCTGCGAGAGCTTGATAATATCGCTTATCAGTGTGAGCATTCGCGCACTTTCACGGTGTATGCGTCCGGCGAACAGCGTCACATCCTCACCGGAAGCCATGCCTGACTCGATGAGCTCAGCGTAGCCGGAGATAGACGTGAGCGGCGTTTTTAATTCGTGCGAAACGTTGGCGGTGAATTCCTGTTTGATGTGCTCGATCTCACGGCGTTCGGTGATATCGAGTATCAGACCGATCCGTCCGACCATCTCAACGCTTGTGACCACATGATTGACGTGCAGCTGTAAATGTCGTCCGTCGAGCATGAACTGCATTGAATCGGCGCGCTCGATACATGCGCAGACTTCACTGTCGGGAAATACCTCGTGTACTCGTTTTCCGGTGCATTCGGAAAGCGTAAGCGGTGACTTAAGCAGCCTGAACGCGCTCTCGTTTACCATAATTATGCGCAGCTCGTTGTCAAGCATGAAAAGTCCCTCGTCCATGTTGTTGATTATTGTCGACAACCGATTTTTTTCTTTTTCGACACGCGCGAGCTGGTGCTTTATCTCCTCGCTCTGACCGCGTATCTTGTTGACCAGCGGCACAAACTCCGGATATATATTGACTAGCTTCTCCTCGCTTGGGTCACTGCACTCGATATCGGCTGCAAGACTGCGTACAGGTGCAGTTATCCGCACTGTAAGGCGACTCGACAGAAAAGCTGCGGCTATTATCAACAGCACCGCCATAATTACGGTAAGCAGAACGACTCCGACGAAAAGCTGCGATATCTCGGTGTCAAACATCGATATGCGGATTATATATCCGTCGTCGAGACGACGCGCGTAATAATACTGCTCCCTGCCAAAAGTCTTCGATGCTCGCCGCCATGAAGCCTCGCCATTCTGAATAGCTTCAGCAATTTCCGGTCGATCGCTGTGAACGTCAAGCTCAGAAACATCAGCATTTGTATCAAATACTACCGCACCATCGCTGTCAATAAGCGTAACACGGTAATCGCCTATGCCTTCGAGCGACTGCATATATTTGTCGGAATCTGTCATCTCAAGCGCCGCAGTTATTATCTCAGTACTGCTTTCGAGCTCGTCGTACACTTGACGGTCGATACATATATGAAATATCGTCAGCGAGACAGCGACCGTCAATACTATCGAAAGCGCTCCGGTCAGGAACAGAGAGAAAAATATTCGTCTTTCCATTATTCGCCCATCTTGTAGCCGACTGAACGAACAGTCTTAATAAGAGAGCCAGCGTCGCCAAGTTTACGCCGCAAAGTCTTGATGTGCATATCGACCGTGCGCGACTCACCCTCATATTCGTATCCCCAAACCTCGGAAAGTATACGGTCACGCGACACTACAGTGTTTACATTTAGAAGCAAAAATTTCAATAATTCGTACTCCTTGTATGTAAGTTCGATATCGCTGCCTGCCGCCGTGACCCGCCGTGACGAATGCTCCATGCGAATCCCGCTGTATTCGAGGATGTCGGAATCGTGACTGTCGTTTACATCGATCACTCGCCGCAGCAGTGCCTTGACGCGCGATACCAGCTCCATTATACCGAACGGCTTTGCAAGATAATCGTCCGCACCCATGTCGAGACCGCGCACCTTGTCAAGCTCAGTCGTCTTTGCAGTGACCATCATTATCGGTATGCGTGCGGTGCGTTCATTCTTCCGCAGCTTCTGAAGAAGTGCGAGTCCATCCTCACCTGGCAGCATTATGTCGAGCAAGATCAGCCTCGGCAGCAGCTCATCAAGAGCAGCCTCGAGCTCGCTTCCGCAGGAAAATCCGCGTACCTCGTATCCGCTGTTTTTTAGGGCATACCCTTCCATCTCGCGGATGTTTTCATCGTCCTCCACTATGTATATCATTTTGACCTCCAATTTATAAACCAAAACATCTTGACAGACAAGAAATTATAACGTATAATATTAGATATGTTCAATAGCCTAAATTTTGTCGAGAGGTTATCGAACGGATATATTATATATACATTATACCAAATTTCGAGCTTAATTGCAATATCAAAAAATAAAAAATGAGGGGAAATATGCAGCGTACAAGAAAAATTTTATTATACACGCTTATTGGTATACTCATTGCATTCGAGCTTGTCACCGGATATCTGAACTACGACGACCGCGGCAAATACTTTGCCGGGCTCGGCGCAATGCTCATTTATATATGGCTAATGCCGGCAATGATCGGTTTGCTGCTCGGAGTGCGCGATGGACTGAATGATCGGAATAAATACAGCTTCATCCGTGGATTGTTTACAGCCGCAGCAATTATGCTTCTGCACGCGCTTACGTCGAGTATTATCTATACTTTCACAAGCTCGCCCGGTGCTGCCGACCTTGTTGACGCGCTTGCGATATTCCCTCTCTGGTCGCTCGGAGTCGGATATGCGATATACTTCGCGGCGCTGCTTATAACAAAACTGATATATCAGTTCGTACGCGGGTATCTAAAATATAGAAGGGCGCAGAAGGAGCGACATAAAAATTAATAATAGTTTATTATATTAATGAAGGAAATTACATATGCTTACTACAATTGAAAACCGCGACTACTCAAACGAGAACTTTTCGGACATCGAAGTAATGCCGGAAAAGCTCGGACGTGTAAGATTTACCGACTGCCGATTCAATTCGCTGTCATTTCTTGATACCGTGCTCGACGGCACAGTGTTCGAAAACTGCTCTTTCGACTTCACGCGTATCGGCGGGAAATTAAATCATTGCGCCTTCCTTAACTGCTCGTTCCGCTATGCGAATCTACTCGGAGCGGAGTTTGACGGCTGCAAAATGACCGGCTCAAACCTCGCTGAGCTTACAAATCCGGGATATCTGATAAGCGGCGGCGACTGGTCGTACACTGAAATTGCAAAGCTTGCGATAAAGAAGCATGACCTCGGGAGCGTGAATTTTACTGGTGCGAATCTGTTCGAGTGCCGTTTTGAAGGGTGCAGGCTCGGCGGCGTGAGATTCGACAACGCGGTCGTGAATCGGATGAGTCTGAAAAACTCGGATATCGCCGGTACGTCGTTCGCGTTCGTCAACATGGGACAGATAGACTTCAAGGGCTGCACTGCCGACCTCGATTTCGCCGTAGCCTTCACCCGTGCGCACGGGATCAAAGTATAACAGTTTTACAATCGGCGAAATGTACAATCTGCACACTATATTTTAGTGTAATATGCTATTTTTATTTCTTATATTGACAAGCCATCCCTGATATGCTATAATTATAGTATCAGGGATGGTTTATTAAGTCTAATAAAGGAGTACAGCTTATGAAGGTTTCATTTTTCTATGCCCTCAGTGAAATTCGTCGTCGACCGAAACGGTTCATTGCAATGGTCGCAGTGGCAGCGTCGGTACTTACGATACTTATCATGATGCTGCTGTCGCTCGACGCTGACTGGCGCGCACAGGTCATGCCGGATAACGAGGATAACTATCATTTTTCGATATATGATTTGAGGGAAAGTGAAAAGGAGTACATCAAGCGTCAGCCGTGGGTCCAAGCTTGGTACGACAAATATCACTACGATAAATATGGAAACGTTACCTATAACTATTTCTGCGTACGTGTGACATGGGACGAGGTGCTTCGAATGACGCGGCACGCATACGATATATTTGATGAATTCGATATATGGTCGCGAAAAAACTATGCGGACAATTACGAACGACTATATGCTTATTACCTTAAAATGATACAGAATGAATGGGCAGGCGCGCCGGAAAGCACATTGCTTCCGACCGGATACACGATAGGCTGGCACGCTGCAAACAGTGCGAAAATTGATCTGCTGATGGACAGAGTGAAGAACCGCAGCTTCTGCTCGCTGACCGTAAACTCATATATAATCCGCCCTGAATTTCTATTGATGATGACGCTGTTCGAGATGTTTCTCGGTTCAGCCATGATGATACTTACCGCTGAGCGCTACAAGTCGCTGCTGCGCGAATTCGGTTCGCTTCGCTCGCTTGGAATGAAGAAAAAGCAAATTATCGCGATCAACTGCTTCGACAATCTTCTAATCAGCATAGCGTCGATTCCGGTCGGCACTATCGCGGCGATACTTATTGTAAAGCTCTACTCGCTGATCAGCCGTGACCTACTGAAAGCCGACAGCACTTACCGAACACTGCTCGATTCGATTCCAGTGCCAGTGATCGTGTTTGTATCTATACTGATGACGATCGTATCGCTGATCGGCTGTCTGCTTGTCTGCTATTTCAACCGAAACCGCGACATCATGGATATGCTGCGCGGAGCTGACGATTACAAGGTTTCGTTCGTTGCCAAGACCTCGACCCGCTTCGAGCGCGCAAAGAGCAGCAGTATCTACAGCCGCTTGCACCTCAGCCGCACACGTATAAGCTTCATTCTGTCTGTCGCCGTCATGGTGATAATGCTGCCGCTGCCATATTACTATATAATGCAGTCTGTATTTTCTACACTCCCAGGCAGTACTCAGGAAATGCTGGCAGAGGGATACTACTATATTTTCCAAGCGGTGATAATTTTCATCACGTCGATGATCGTAATCTACATCTCGACGCGCTCGAATGCCGATGACCGACACCATGAGCTCGGGATCATGCGCTCGCTCGGAATGAAAAAGCGCACAGTTCGCTCGATGGTATTCACACCGCTGATTGTACAAATCCTGTTGATAGTGCCGCTTTCCGTGCTGATATTCAGTGAACTAAACAGCGTTACCTACACCGTTCCGGGCACTGAACCACCGGAAATCGGAGTGATAATCACGGCGGCGCTCGCCCTGTTTATGTTAGTTATCCCGCCAATCGTGCTCGGAGGTGCGCTGTCGCTGCACACTTTTAACAGACGTTCAATAATGGACGGCATCCGCGGTATAACACCGAAGAAGCCAAACAAGAAACAGCTTGATGAGATAAAGGAGGTATAGCATGAGTATCTTTAAAAAGAAAAAGCACGCGTTCAGTCAGCCAACCGGAATCCCAGCGGAGAATGTGCTTGTCACTCAGGCGTTGACTAAGACATATTTTCAGGGTGATCATCACATAAAAGCGGTCGACGGTGCGTACCTCACAGTGAGGCGCGGCGAGTTTGTGTCGATAGTCGGCGCGTCAGGCTCCGGCAAATCTACACTGCTTCAATTGGCTGCCGGACTCGACCAGCCTACCGCCGGACGCGTATACATCGGCGGGCGCGATATATATGACATGGACGATGACGAATTCTCTGACTTCCGAAACAAACGGATAGGCTTTATATTCCAGACCTTCAACCTGCTTCCAGTACTGACTGCAAAGGAAAATATACTCATGCCGCAGAAAATCGCTGGAAGCACACATTACCCGTACTACTTCGACGAGTTGACGAAGCTGTTGAAAATCAATGACCGACTGCACCATCTGCCGTCAGAGCTGTCAGGCGGTCAACAGCAGCGAGTCGCAGCGGCACGCGCGCTCATAAATAAACCGGACATTCTATTCGCCGATGAACCGACCGGCAACCTCGACGCGGAATCAGCGCACGAGCTCATCGAGCTGCTGCTCGCGACCCGCGCCGAACTGAATCAAACGTTAGTGCTTGTTACCCACGACCAGAAGCTCGCCGAGCGTGCTGACAGGATTTACACTATGGATAATGGTGTGCTGAGTGAAAGAAAAAGCAATTAGCAAAACAGGACGCTGAACAGCGTCCTGTTTATTTTATATGAATTACGCTTCACGTATTACGCGTTTGCGCGTATTACGATCTCGCAATCGCACGGATATACATTATTACCGCGGATGATCTCGCCTATCGAATCGGCGACAATATGTCCCGACTTCGGATTCTTGACCGACACGATGTGGCTCTTTACGTCAGCTTCAACGTCCGAATATTCGAACGCAAGGTCGCACTCCTCGAGCGTGCAGTTCTCAAGGCGCAGGTTCTTACAGTAGCAGAATGGCTGCGTGCCGATGATCTTGCAGTTGACGAGCGTCAGACCATCGGAATACCATCCGAAATACTCGCCGCGTATCGTTGAATTCTCGATCCGGACGTTCTCAGCGTGCCAGAATGAATCCTTCGTGTTGAAGTCCGAGTCGGCAATTGTCACATTTTTAGTATACTGGAACGAATACTTGCCCTTTAGTCTTAGGTCATGAACATCAATATTACTGCTCTCGAAAAATATGTACTCAGACTCAAAGTCGCAGTCGTCGATTTTGATATCACGGCAGCGCCATCCAAATTCAGGCGATACTGCACTGCTTTTAACGAGCTCTATGCGGTCACACTCACGCAGACATTTGACTCCGGTTATCTTCATTCCGCTGATTTTTCCGTCACATGAATACCACAGCGGCGCACGGCAGGTCTCGCTCATTGACGAATCCGACAGCTTAAAATTGTGCGAGTGCCAGAGCGGATAACGCAATTCAAATTTACAATTTTTGACATCAACATTGCGCGACTCCTTCAGCGCCGACTCACCGTCAGCCGGACCCGAAAATGTACATCCATCTACAGTCGCGCCGTCAAGTGCATATAGTGCGCGCTCTTCATCATATGTTTTTCCAGAAATTATATTGCTCATTTTTCTTACCTCACTATCAAAATTTAAATTATACTAAAATACTCCTATATCAAGATTATACAATATTTTTTCCCATTTTTCAATTGACATTCTGTAAATAATGAAGTATAATATAATTAACACGAACTAATGAAAGGTGGTATATCATGACCGCGATCCAATCCCGCGCATTTGAGTTGATGAAGCTCTGGTGCGACACACTGCTCAAATATGAGGTAAAGTCCGATACTCCCTACACCGACGGCGCGCTGCTCTGCCCCGCCTGCCACGTCGTTCACGGACGTATCGCTGACCTCGCCTATCCGCTGACTACGCTATGGGCACACACCGGAGATGAACGTTACCTGACCGCCGCCGAACGACTCGTCGACTGGACAGAATTTAATCTAAAGCGCCCCGACGGAAGCTGGCGCAATGATGCCGGAAACAACTGGAAATGTATAAGTGCATTCGCTGCGATCGGCATTGCCGAAACGCTGATTCACTTTAAAGACAAGCTTCCGAAACCGCTTGCGGAAAAATGGAATACAATATTTATCCGCCTTGCCAACTTCTGTTACGATAAAATGGAGAGCTTTGATCCAGTCATCAACTACTACGCCGGCGCGGCAGCTGTACTCGCGATTGCGTGGCAGATTACCGGAGAGCAGCGATATCTTGACAAAGCGAACGAATGGGAAGCGATATGCCGCAAGCATTTCGACGAACAAGGGCTCTTCTTTGGAGAGGGACACCCAATCGACGTGCTCAGCGACAAGGGCTGCCGAGCTATCGACATGGGCTACAATTTAGAGGAGTCGCTCCCATTGCTGCTGCGCCATTCAATTGCGGTCGGCGACACTGAAAAGTTAGAATTCTACAAAGCACGTTTGTATGACCACTTATATTTTATGCTTCCAGACGGCGCGATTGACAACAGTTGGGGCAGCCGTCACAACAAATGGACATACTGGGGCAGCCGAACATCAGACGGCGTGATCGAGGCGCTCGCGCTGGTGATGGACAATTACGCATATGCCAAGACCTGCAAGCGCGTGCTTGATATGTACGAGCGCTGCACACACGATGGTCTATTAGGTCTGCCAATGGCACACGACGCAGGCGAGCCGACATGTCTGCACCACTCATTCTGCCACGCAAAAGCGTTAGCGTCACTCGTAAACGAGGACATACCCGAGCTCGTAGACGTAGATTTTTCGCTGCTTCCATGCGAGGAAGCCTTCGGAGTACGCGAATATCAAAATGGAAATCTGCTGCTCGTGTCGACCTACGCTTGGCGCGCTACATTTTCGGCGTGTGATTTGGTGTTCTATTCAGGTGCAGACAACGCCGGCGGCTCTATGACGCTGCTCTGGAACGGCGATTACGGCCCAGTATGTGCTGCTACTATGGATAAATATATTCCGTCAGAGCCGCTGAATATGCAGTATCTGCGCCACGCCGACGACTCGCCTTGCATGACACCGCGTCTCATTATAAACGGAATACCGACCATCCGCGATAGAAATGCCAAGCTCGAATACAGTATCGACGGCTTTGATATCAGCGTAACAGCGTCGGGGGATGGCTGGAAAGTATGCTATTCATTCGGAGAATCAGCACTGAAAATCGACGTGCAGACCGACATCGCTGCGATATTTGCACTGCCGATAATCTGCAATAAGAGTACTCCAGCAGTGATCGACGGAAACGTATTGTTTGTCGGCGATAAATTAACGCTTCGCGCTGACTCGCCGCTGAATGTCGATGTAAATGCGCGCATTTTCAATCAAGTCGGTGGATTTGAATATCTTCCGGTCGAGATAGAATGCGACGGCAAAGCTTCACTGAAAATCACAATCGCATAAAATTAAAAACAGCCGGAATCCGGCTGTTTTTTTGTATTCGGTCTATTTCAATTTAATCGAATCACCGCGCATTTCGAGTGTCGATTCGTAGAACACCTTCATCGCACGCACCATATATTCGGTGTCGAGCGAACCGGCGGTCTCGTATGACGAGTGCATAGCGAACTGCGCGATACCGATGTCGACCGTGTTAATTGCTACCTGTCTCGTTGAGGCAACGCCAAGCGTCGAGCCGCCGCGGATATCTGAACGGTTGAAGAACTTTTGCAGCGGTACGTCGGCGATACGACAAATCTCGTCGAACAAAGCAGCTGAAATTGCGTCGGTCATATAGAGCTGTGCCGCGCTGTACTTCATCACTATGCCGCCGTTGATACGCGGACGGTGAGTCGGGTCGGCGAGCTCAGCGTGGTTCGGGTGAACGGCGTGCGCATTGTCGGCTGAAAGCAGCATTGACGACGCGATAAGGCGCAGATAATCCTCCGGCGTACCTCCAAGCGCTGCATTGATGCGGGTCAGCGTGTCGTACAGGAAGGTCGAACCCGCGCCCTGCTTAGTTACACAGCCAACTTCCTCATTGTCGGAGATATATAGTACCGGTATCGAGCTGCCCGTATTTGATTCGATAAATGAAGCGAACGATGAATATGCGCACTGCAAGTCGTCTAACTTCGGAGACGAGATGAACTCATTCTCCGCGCCCCATACCGACTGCGGCTGACGGTTGACAAGGTATAATTCATGCTCCAAAATGTCGCTCGGGTCTACTCCGGCAGCCTCAGCGACAACCTTAATGAAGCTTCCCTTCGCATTCGACAGCGCGTAGAGCGGTACAAGGTCGGACGCGGGATTGTAGGTCATGCCGTTATTCGGGTTGAGCATATGGACTGCGACGTGCGGGATCATCAGCAGATCGCGGTCAACGTAGACAAGCTTCGACGCAAGCCCGCCATCACCGTCGCGTACAATCACACGTCCGGCTACCGACAGCGGACGGTCGAACCACGAATCGAGTATCATACCGCCGTAACGCTCGGTGTTGATACGGACATAGTTTTCCGGACCGTCCATCTCAGCGTTAGACTTAACCTTGAAGGTCGGCGAGTCAGAGTGCGACGCAGTTATCATGAAGCCGCCGTGGAATTCTTCCGGCACACGGAACGCGATTATCGACGACGAATTGCGCGTGACGTAGTACTTTCCGCCGGGCTGGCATACCCATTTGTCGGACTCAAAAAGCTCGGTATATCCTGCATTATTCAGCGTATCTTTTATATTTTTAATTGCATGAAAGCTGCTCGGGCTCTTATTTATGAATTCGAGCAGTCCTGATGTTGCTTTATTTAGTTCCATTTCACGTTCTCCCTCTCAATTTAAATTTTCGGCGGATAGTCCTCTCCGCATAACAGCCGCAGCTCGTCCACCGTCATCTCCCGCCACTCGCCCGGCTGCAATGATTCGTCAAGCCAAAGCTCTCCAAGCCGCACTCGTTTCAGCGTAAATACCCGACAACCGACCGACTTTATCATCAGCTTTACCTGATGTTTCTTTCCCTCAGTTATCGTAAGATATCCGGCAGTCACGTCGCCGTCGGGATTTTTCAGCCACTTCGAACGGTGCTTTTGTGGGATATACTCCGACACGTCGCGCAGCTTATAGTAGCCCTCGAGCTCGTATTTCGCTTTACAAGCAACATGGTCGCTGTGATATAGCTCTATCCCCGACTCGAGCCGCCGCGCGTCCTCATCACTAATTTTCCCAAGCGCGCGGAAAAAATACCGCTTTTCGATATGATGCCTCGGCTGCATTAGGCGATTGTCAAGCTTTCCGTCGTCGGTGATAATGAGCAGTCCCTCAGTGTCGATGTCAAGCCGTCCGATAGGATGCAGCAAGTCGCGCCATTCCTCCGGAAACCAGTCCATCACGGTCGGACGCAGCTCGTCACGCCGCGCTGTAACATAGCCCTTCGGCTTGTTGAACATATAGTATACTGACATTATATTTGATTTATTAAAGCATTCGGCTTCCCGACAAATTGCCGAAAAGCCGATATTGCGATTATTTCGATAATATTTTGCAGTTATCGAAATATATTTATATTTCCGGAATGTCGATCTCGACCTCGTGCCCGAGCTCGCTCGAACGAACGATACCGTCGATGATCGCCTGATTCTTGATGATCTGGCTGGTCGGAACAGGTGCGCTTCCGCCTTCTTTGATCGCCGTTATAAACGAGCCGATCTTGCGGTCCCACAGATTGCCTTCGTTAGGAGCGTCCTTAAGGATCGGTATCTGCATTTCAACGGTCTGACCTGCACACTGGCGATAGATAGTCATCGGACCGCCGACCGAACCGTTCCAGCAGTCGGTGGACGGAATGCGAAGTCCAGCTTTAGTTCCGAGAATTATAGTGTCGCCGGGAGTGTTGATATTCATTGCCCAAGCGATTCTGAAATCGAGGAACACGCCGCCTTCAAGACGAATGAATGCGCCCGCGAAATCGTCAACGCCGAACTTCGACGCGATGTACTCAGGGTCAGTGCTCGAATATCTATATGTCTCAGGGTCAGTTCCGAAATAATCGGTCTTGAATCCGCTGACAGTCAGAGGCTTCGGATAGCCGATAGCGTTGAGTACCATGTCGAGCGAATAGCATCCGATATCGCCGAGTGCTCCTACTCCACCTGTCGCGTCCTCGATGAATGTAGTCTTGTCAACGCTTGCTGGAATACCACGGCGGCGACCGCCTCCGGTCTGTATGTAGTAAACCTTACCGAGCTCGCCCGATTCAACGATCTTCTTTATCTGCTGCATATTCTTGTCAAAACGCGGCTGGAAGCCTACGGTCAAGATCTTGCCGCTCGCCTTTTCAGCGCGGCACATTTCTACAGCCTCATCGAGAGTTACCGAGAAGGGCTTCTCGAGAATAACGTTGATACCTTTATTCAGCGCGTAGATAGTCGGTGCAGCGTGCTGGCGGTTGTAGGTACATACCGAAACGCCGTCGAGCTGCTCCTTATCGAGCATTTCCTCGTGCGAGGTGTAGGTTCTTACGCCCTCAACGCCGAACTCCTTAAAGAAAGCGTCAGCCTTGCCCGGAATGATATCACATCCAGCAACGAACTCGATGTCATTGCGTCTCAGATACGCGCCCATATGCGAGTGCGCGATTCCGCCGGTTCCGATTATACCTATGCGAATTTTCTTATCCATAATAAATTCTCCTATAATTTAATGAAGCATAATATAAGCGCTTCATTTGATTACCGATAATATGATATCACATATTTTCCCAAATGTCAACACTTATCGAAAAATTACAGTATGTTAAAAATTTGATTAATATGCGGGGATTTTAATCGTAACACGATTCTCATATCTCACATAACAAATCCGCGTCCGTCATCTTCACCGACCGCCATACGCTTCTGCATTTCGGCAGCGAACGCCTCGTCCGGCTCAAAGCGCACCTCAATAAGCTTTTCCCCGTCGCGAAATATCAGTACATACATATTATCCTTGCCCATATTCTGGCAATAGTTGAATCTATTACTCGTTGTGCCGTATTTTTTCTGAAAATCCGGCATAGAATTGAGCTTGAACACTGCGACAGTCTTTCCGAGCGATACATGGCAGACCTTCATCTCACGCGCACCCTGACGCTTGTATATGAGCAAGCTCGTGTCGCCGTCGTCATCGTCCTCAAGTATGTAGCGGAATTCGGACAGCGAATAGCGCACGAATATCTGTATCCCGACTACCGCTATAACTATCGCCGCCAATTGTATAAATGCACCGCCGACGCTTACGAAGCTCGATATCGCCCACACTACGACTGCCCCGATAAGCAGTACAAATGCGGTATTTTTTGATCTATTATTCTGCTGTGGCTTGTATGTCATCTCGACAGTCCTCCTTTAACTTCTCCATGTGATAACAATATATTACCGTCCTTTATCTCCATCAATCCGAACGAATATATCCCGTTGTCCGGCAAGCTTATACTGCCCGGATTGAATACGTACATCGCGTGCGGGTATTCGTCGGACGGCGGGATGTAGCGCTCGTCGCGAGTGTGCGTGTGACCGTACATCAGCACATCGGCGAGGTGGCTCTGCGCGTACCGCTCAGCGACATCCGTTCCCGACTTCACGTGATAGCGGTGTCCGTGGCATATCAATATACGCTTTCCGTCAAACTCGAGCAGCTGCTCGTATGTATGCTTATTTGTCACATTTACATTGAAATCGCAGTTACCGGCGACTGCATACAGCGTAAGTCCGTGCTCGGCAGCCGTCTCTTTAGCGCCGGTAAGCCAGTCTCCAAGGAATATTATCCCGTCGAGCCCCGCGCCGATATTTAAATTTATCGCCTTATTCATAAGTGCGTTCGCACCGTGCGAATCTGAAAAAATTATAAATCTCATTTGAATTCCCTTTTTTATAGAAACAAACTTGCGGAATATTGTAACCCTTTCGCCGAATATACATAATATAAATAGTGAACCAGAATTTTTCGAAAGGGAGTAATTTCCATGCAAATTGATAAAACCATGCTCGACCGGCTGCTGAGCCTTGACGACCTCACGCTCGCACGTACTATCTCCGCACTTGCAAGTGCTGCTGGTATCGACCAGAACACCGCCAACGCTGCCGTTTCCGATCTCCGCCTCGTTCGCGCGAGCCTATCGAATGCCAGCGACGCTGATATCTCCAAAGCGGTAAATATGCTTGGTGAGGACCGCGTCCGCGCACTGCTTGCCGCTCTCGGAAAGCAATAACCATGGCGGACAATGCTTTATCTGAGCGGCTGAATCAGCTGCTCTCAAACCCAGCTGCTCTCACACAGCTGATGAGTCTCGCTTCAACTCTGCTTCCGGCGCTGGGTGCAAACTCAGCGCCCGCAGGAAGCCAGCCAAACAATGCAGAGACGAGCAATTCCAGCAGTGCTCCGATGAACAATGCCTTTTCGATATCGCCCCAGCCGGAGTCACCATACCCAATCAGCGAGACGAACAATGACACATCACACGAACAGTCTTCTATCACCGTAAACAGTACACCGCAGCCGTCAATTCTTGATTCACTGTTAGGCGGCAATTCACCGTTAAACAGCAGCGCCACACCGCAAAGCTTAGGAGGAGATATCCCCACTATTGGCAGACCGGATAATCCGCCGCCAAAGCCACCGAGCAGCTTTAATAATATCGGAAGTCACAGCGGAGGTGACCGGCGCTGCGCACTTCTCAATGCACTGAAGCCCTACCTGAGACACTCGCGCGCCGATAAAATCGACATGATGATAAAGGTACTTCAAATCTCCGAGCTGACTCATTCGACATTCGGCGGCAGAAAGCTATTCTGAAAGGAGAAAAATAATGTACACCCGACGCATCGACGACCGGCGCGGAAACTTCAATCCACCCGAAAACTACTCTGGCAATGCCTTCAATCAGGAAAATCAGACCCGCGGCAGAATTGATAACAATAATAACAACGACAATATCAATAATAATTTAAACAGCGACATCGATCAGCCAAATGATATCGCTGTGCCAAAGCCTGAACCTGTCCCTCCACCGCAGCCAGCTCCCGAACAATTCAACACACCGCCGCATGAGCCATTCAATGAGCCGAGCAGTGAGACCTTCGCACCGCAGCATTCATACCCGCCGCCTCCGCCACATCGGGGTGAACGGCGTGATGGATTTCTCGACGGTATATTCTCGCGGCTCAAAAACATCGAACTCGACGACCTGCTGCTCATCGGGCTGATAATACTATTGTCATCAAACCGCAATGACAGCGAATGCGGTGACAACGACGACTTGCTTTTGATACTCGGACTTCTCTTTGTGATGGGATTGTGAGCAATAAACTACAACGACCGATGAGAATATTGGCATTGCCCTATTCTCATCGGTTCAAGTTACAGAATAAAGTTTCTCATTTGCATATACTTCCGGACTCGCCGAAAACGACAGTGTCTCGCAGCTGTAGACAAGCTTGTCGCCCGAATAAGTGTTGTGTTGGATTATGATCCCGTACTCAAGCGAAACGAAATATTCCTCGCGCACACCGAACAGCGTGTCGGTAAATTCAACATAATACACATTTCCGTCAGCCGTCCGCAGCAGTGTCAATTCACAGTCGACATATCGCGGCGCGGTTGTTTCATCTCCGACCTGAGCTTCAGAGTCCGGGAATTCGCCAACTATCGCAAGCAAGTCATTTATCGACGGAAGCCCAACTTCATTCTCAGGCGAAATGTCGTCAGCACGCGGCAAGCTGCGAGATATCCCAGTTGTATTATCGAGATAATACATAGTAGTACTACTCCCGATTATCAACAGCTCACGTTTGCCATAGTAGCGCTCAATGCGGAAATTTTCACCATAACGCGTAAATTGTACCCTGCGAGAATAGGAATTGTTGCCGGAATAGTAGGTGATCTGAACAGTCTGACTTATTCCCTCCGGCTCAGGCTCGCCGAGCAGTGCCGCACGCAGATTTTCGTAATTCACGTCAAAGACAAGCTCAATGTTATCTGTAGATTGCTTGGTTTTTACCGCGCTTAAAAGCTCATCGTCATCCCATAGGCTGGAGCTGTCCATCGAAGGGTCGCGTATACCGAACAGCTTCATGACTGAGTCGGGAATGATAAGCAGCTTGACCGAGTACATCCAATAGAGTATGAACCCGAATATCGCTATCGCAGCGACGATAATTATCGCTGTGCCTATGACCGTGTTCCGCTCTATCGAGTCGTGCTCATGCTTTTTCATCTTTTAATTCAGCTACCTTGATATCAGCCGGTTTTAGCTCAGCCGTATCAGACTCAGCTGCCGGCAGATGCTCTTCCTCTTTCTCGCTGAATTCAAGTCCCATCTTCTCACGCTCATCAGAGCGGCGCATGATAAGAAAATTGATAAGGAATATCGCAAATCCAGCGACGATTATTATGATCGCACGCACGAAATGCTCCTGTGTGAACATGATCGCCGACGTTCCGAGAATACCGCAGATAGCGTACAGAATGCGAACACTCTGCTTCTGGTTGAAGCCCATGTCGATGAGCCTGTGGTGAAGATGTCCGCGGTCAGCTGAGAACGGGCTCTTTCCGTGAAGTATACGGCGCAGAAATGCAAATGCCGTGTCGCAAAGCGGGAGTCCGAATATCGAAAGCGGTATCACGAACGAGATTACGGTGTGTATCTTGAATATACCGCTGACAGAAATTACCGCCATTGTATATCCGAGGAAGAGCGCACCTGTATCACCCATGAAAATCTTCGCCGGGTTCGAGTTGAACGGCAGGAATCCGAGGCACGAGCCTACGATAACAGCCGTCAGAAGCGCTACGAAATACTCGCCTTTCAGAATCATGACCGTAAGCAGCGACAGCGAACAGATAGCCGACACGCCGCAAGCAAGTCCGTCGAGTCCGTCAATCAGGTTGATAGCGTTGGTAAGTCCGACGATCCACATCACGGTTATCGGAATCGACCATGCGCCGAAAGTTATATATGTTCCGAAGAAGTTGATAAATTCGATCACAACTCCCTGTGATACGGCAATCAGTGCAACACCGACCTGCGCCGCAAGCTTTATCCATGCGTTGATACGAAAAACGTCGTCGATAACTCCGACCGCCACTATAATAAGACCGCCGATATATATCGCGATAAGCTCTGGCGTTATGTCGCAGAACACCAGTGTGGCGACGACAAATCCGGCAAATATCGCAAGTCCGCCGATACGCGGAGTCGGTTTTTTGTGCATACGCCGCTCGTCCGCCGGAACGTCGATAGCGCCGATTTTATAGGCGAGCACGCTGACCGCCGGTGTAGTCGTAAAGGCTATGAGTCCAGCGAGCACAAGCGCAGCGATGATATAGATTAGCTCATTTATCTGCATATTTTTGTTATATCAGACCGCGCCAAAAGCCGGTCTGGTACTTCTCCTTTGAATTTTTCACGGTGCAGCAATATTACCGCATTGCAGTGTAACTGCATAACAGTATCACTAGTTAGTATTACCGTTGTACCGAATTCAGTATTTAGACGAATCAAAGGCTGATTTTGTTCCCGAATTTTTGAAAAAACTCGCGAATCTGTATTTTTGTCCTTAAATTATCTTAAAAAGTAATGCTTAAAGCATCGACTTGACTGCGTCACAGAGGTAGCCTACGCCGACGATGATCTGCTCGTCTGACGGAGTCGAATAGTTCAATCTGAACGACTGCGACGGCTTGTTCGGGTCGCTGTTGAAGGTCTCGCCCGGTACAACGGCCACCTTTTTCGCCATTGCCCGCTTGATAAGCTCAGGCTGCGGGATATTGTCAGGCAGCGTACACCAGAGGAACAGACCGCCTTCAGGACGTGTGTATTTAACACAGTCGGGCATATTTTTGTCAAGCTCCGACAGCATTAATCCACTCTTGTGCAGATAGAGTTTGCGGATGTCGGCAATATGCGCGTCCATGTCGCACTCGGCGATGTAGCGGTGGCAGAGCATTTGGAAGAATATGTTAGTATGCACATCCTCGACCTGCTTTGCTACGACCATCTTCTGTACGATCTCCTCCGGACCGCAGATAAAGCCTATGCGCATTCCGGCAGACAGCACTTTCGAGTACGAGCCCGAATATACGACAACTCCGTCATTGTCCATTGATTTTATCGTCGGTATTTCCTCACCGGCAAAACGCAGCTCGCCGTATGGGTTGTCCTCAAGGATTATGATATTGTATTTCTTCGCGAGCTCATACGCCGCCTTACGCTTTTCAAGCGACATACAAGTTCCAGCGGGGTTCTGGAATGTCGGGATGAGGTATAAAATCTTCGCGCGCGGGTTCGACTTCATAGCCGATTCAAGTGCGTCGATATCCACGCCGTCATCGTCCATCGGGATTCCCACCAAATTCGCGCCGCACGAGCGGAATGCGTTCAATGCGCCGATAAAGCTCGGCTCCTCGCAGAGCACGGTGTCGCCCTCATTGCACATAGTCTTGCAGAGCAGCTCGATTCCCTGCTGACCGCCTGAAGTGATTATCGTCATGTCGAAATCGCGGCCGATGTTGAAGCGGTTCGCAAGGCGTGCCTTCACGTCCTCGCGCAGCGCCGGATATCCTTCGGTCACGCTGTATTGAAGCGCAGCGGTAGAGCTGTCGCGGAAGATGTCCGCGGAAATGCGTGCGAGTTCGTCTACTGGGAATGACTCTGGCGACGGATTGCCGGCTGCGAACGAAATTATCGTCGGGTCGGTGAGCGCTTTAAAAATCTCGCGTATAGCGGAAGGCTTCAATGCCTTCATTTTGTCTGAAATTCTATATTCCATGGTTATCATACCATTCCTTTTCTGTTTTAGCGCCTGCAAAGCCATCTATTAGACCTATTCACAATAGTTTAACGCAGACACAGATATTTTTTTATAATAGTGTTATTTAATTATACTTGAAATTTCTTAAAAAGTATGTTATACTTTTTGTACAGTCGTTAAATTATTTGTAAAATAAGGCGTGACTGGCAAATTTGATAAATATAGAACAGCAATACAGGCATATCGCCGCCATGCAAAGGAAAGGTAAAATTTTATGGATTTCTATGATGATGACGTTGTAGTTGAAGAAAAGGATACATACAAAGATTCAGGCAAGATTCGAATCGGCAAATATATTAAGCTATTGTTTAAAATTGTCGGAATTCTTATTATCGTGGCAGTTTACGCTATTATTTTTTTGCGGCTAAATTTAAAATCAGTGCCGAAAAGCTTCCGCGAATTCGTTTGGACTGATGAAGCGATGGCAGCGTATCAGAACGACCCTGATTTCGAAATTATCACACAAGAGCCAGCCGATAAATACGACGCAAACGGCTACTATGAGATATCAGACATAATGCTGTGCAGCGCGGCAAATGAAGTACAGCTGACTCTGCGATACAACAGCCGCAGCACGATAAATACGCTGATGGACAAATACGGACTTACCGAGCGTCCGGTCGGTGAGGTGTTCGTATACCAGCTGCGCGACCAAGACGGCAACATATATTCGAGCTACCGTTTTGCAGCTACATCAAAACCGATGAGCGAATTTCGTCGTCTTGTATTCGACGGGATCGATTTTGACGGACTTACGACACTGTATATCGACATCTATTACGGAAATGACGTGTCAAGCAAAGCGCCGCTGAATGCAACTATTATCGCCTATGACAGCGAAATGTATTCGCCGAAATATAAATTCACGACACCTAAAGTCGGAAATTTGAGCCTGACTCAAAATCCGCAGTATATAAATAAACTCAACGAAGAAAATTAAACGAAAGGACAATTTTTATCATGACAGCTTCAGAAAAAGTCTCCACTCTCCGCGCCGAGATGCGCAAAAGAAATGTAACCTGCCTGCTCGTGCCATCGGACGACTGCCACCAGTCGGAATACGTCTGCGATTACTTCAAATCGCGTGCGTATATATCGGGCTTCAGCGGCTCTGCCGGAACACTGATAATATCGCTTGACGGCGCATGGCTGTTCACCGACGGACGCTATTATATCCAAGCTGAACGCCAGCTCGCCGGAAGCGGTATCGAGCTTATGCGCTCAGGAAGCGAAGGAGTTCCAACTCCCGAGGAATTCCTCGTATCGAAGCTCCAATCAGGCGACACACTCGCTTACGATGCGAAATGCGTATCTGCAAAATTCGCAGAAGGACTGCAAAAGAAGCTCGCAGAAGGTGTAAAGATCGTCGGTGATGTGGACTTTCCGGCGCTCATCTGGGCTGACCGTCCAGATATCGCACACGGCGATATCTGGCAGCTCGACGAAAAATACAGCGGCAAATCGCACACTGACAAGCTTGCTGATGTACGTAAGGTGCTCTCCGAAAAGAAGTGTGGCGCACTTGTAATGTCATCACTCTGCGACATCGCGTGGCTCTACAACCTCCGTGGCTCTGACGTTAAGAATACGCCCGTATTCATGTCTTACTGCATAATAACCGAAAACTCCGACACGCTGTACGTGAACGCCGACACCGCTTCAATTTCAGACGCAATGAAGGCTGAAGGCGTGACACTCCGCACATACAATGAGTTCTACGACGACTTGAAGCAGCTAAAGGATATATCAGTGCTCATCGACAAATCCGCCGTCAATGCCGCGATAGTCGAATCACTGTCTGGCTGCAAGATAGTCAACGACGCAAATCCGACGCTTCTCATGAAAGCGAAAAAAAATCCAGTCGAGCTCGAAAACCTGCTCAAATGTCACGTCGCCGATGGACTTGCGGTCACGCGTCTTATGCTCGAATTGAAGTTCGGCGAGCGCGAATTTGACGAGATGTCGGTGGATAAATATTTATACTCGCTGCGCCGCGAATGCGCTGATCGCGTCGGCGTTACGCTGCTCGACGAATCGTTCGGTACGATAGCTGCATTCGGTGCGAACGCCGCCATGATGCACTACTCGGCAACACCGATAGATCCTGATTCAGAAACGCCGGAATACGTAAAGCTCGACAAAAACGCACCAGTTCCAATGCTGCTCGTAGACTCAGGCGGGCAGTATCTCGAGGGCACAACCGACATCACGCGTACATTTGTGCTCGGCAATATCTCTGACGAGATCAAGCAGCACTATACCCTGACTGCCTGCGGAATGCTGCGGCTGCTCAATTTGGTATTCCTCGACGGCGCTTCCGGCAGTTCGCTCGACATCGTATGCCGTGAGCCGCTCTGGGAGATAGGCGTGGATTATCGCTGCGGTACCGGTCACGGTGTCGGATATTTACTCAGCGTGCATGAAGGACCTAACCGCTTCCACTGGCGCACCGGCGCTGCAAAAATCGAGGAAGGCATGATAACGACCGACGAGCCTGGCGTATACGTCGAGGGCAGTCACGGTATCCGCATCGAGAACGAGCTCGCCGCCGTCAAGGGCGAGCACAACGAATACGGACAGTTCATGCGTTTTGAAAATCTGACATTCTGCCCAATAGACCTCGACGGAATCGACGCTGCATACCTCGACAAGAGCGATATCCGCAAGCTGAACGCATATCACCGTACGGTATTTGATACGCTGTCGCCATACCTCTGCGAGAAAGACCGCGGACATCTCGAATATTTGTGCCGCGAAATCAAATGATGTAACCTTTTCTATATTTACGCTACTAAAAAATATAGCTGATGTTGTATAATAGGGCGATTGGCTCTTGACAAATCAGCGCGAATATTGTATAATAGAATAAGATTATGTTTTTAGAAGGAGCTCTGCTGTATGAAGCCATTTAAGTTTGATCCGCCGCCACGGATCAAAGATTTTCGCGATATGGTCCTCTCATCTGCTTCAAAATACGGTGATAAGGATCTCTACGTATACAAAGAAGATAAGCAGGAAGTACACTTTTCCTACAACCGCTTGAAGGACGAGACCGAACGCTTCGGTACTGCGCTGAACGTGCTCGGTATTGATGATTGCCGCGTTGCGGTGATCGGTCCGACCTCGGCGAAATTGACTGTAACCTACCTCGGAACGGTAAATGCCGGAGGCGTTATAGTCCCGCTCGACCGTGAGATCACACACGACCAGCTTCCGAATTTCATCAACCGTGCTGAGTGCTCAGCCGTCGTATATGCACCGGATTTCAACGGCGTTCTCACCGGAATGGCTGACAAAATGCCCTGCGTGCGTTACTTCATCCCGATGAAGGGCGAGGACACTGTAGACGATTCTCTGCCGTCGTCGCCGGTCGTAATGCCGTGGGAGGATGTGCTCGCACTCGGAAAACAGGCTATCGACGATAATAATAACAGCTACTATCTGCATACTATCGATATGGAGAAAATGTGCGCGATTATCTTCACATCCGGCACTACCGGAACGTCGAAGGGCGTTATGCTGTCACAGAAAAATCTCGTTGCCGCTGCATGGGCTTCCTGCGACGTAGTTCCCTACGACTCGCACACACGGCTCCTGTCGGTACTCCCGCAGCACCATACATACGAAATGACCTGCTCGCACCTTGCAGTTATCAACCTTGGTGCGTCTGAATACATCAACGACAGCCTCAAATACACAATGCGCAATATGCAGAATTACAAGCCGAATGCACTAGTGCTCGTGCCGCTTTTTGTCGAGACGATCTACAAGAAGATCTGGGATGAGATCCGTAAAAAGGGGTTGGAGAAAAAGGTTCGTATGTTGATGAAGGTATCTGACGGACTGATGAAAGTCGGCATTGACCTGAGAAAGAAATTCTTCGGTCAGATCCTTTCAGCGCTCGGCGGAGAGGTCCAGTCGATGATATGCGGCGGCGCACCGATCAGCCCAAGTATATTGAAGGACTTCTACAGCTTCGGTATCACGATTTTCGAAGGCTACGGAATCACTGAATGTGCTCCGCTGGTTGCCTGCAACCCGAACGGCGCGGCTCGCTTTGGCTCAGTCGGAACGCCGGTATATGAGGAGCGCGTGCGCATCGATAAGCAGCAGCCGTCGGATGAATTCGGCGAGATCGTAGTCAAGGGCGACAATGTCATGCTCGGCTACTACAACGATGAAGAAGCCACATACGCAACATTCACTCACGACACACAAAACCTCGAAAATGATGGCTGGTTCAAGACCGGCGACATCGGATATATCGACAAAGACAACTATATCTACATCACCGGACGCAAGAAAAACGTCATCATCCTTTCAAACGGTAAGAACGTATTCCCTGAAGAGCTCGAGGAGCACCTGTCGCACTGCGACCTAATCAAGGAGAGCGTTATAATCGGACGCAAGCAGGATTCGGGCGAAGTTGCGATAACCGCGCTGATCCATCCCGACTACGAGCGTCTCGAAGGCAAATCGGACGAAGAGATCGAGACTGCCATCAAGAACGCAGTCAACGATATCAACCGCGCGCTGCCTTCCTTCAAGCATATGACTGAGGTAGAGATCAAGCGCGAGGAGTTTGAAAAGACCACTTCTAAGAAAATCAAGCGTTATCTCTATAAATAAATATAATAATTTAAACAGTAAATAATTTAAACGGAGGATACTCACAATGTACGAACAATTCAAAAGCATTCTTGTCGACGACCTGTCGATCGACCCCCAGCTCATCACGATGGACGCGGAGCTTACCGCTGACCTCGGGATCAACTCGCTTGAACTCGCAGACCTCATTCTGCTCTGTGAGGATAAGCTCGGAGTTGAGATCGACGACAAACAGCTGTCGAAGTTCATCTGCGTCGGGGACGTTGTAGATTATTTGTCCAGCCTCGAATAATTATCTTTAGGTGCAGAGTCGGGGAAATAATATATTTATTTTCCCGGCGCTGCCTTATAGATGTTGTTCATCAACCTAAAGGAAATATTTCCCGCTAAATGAATGAAAGTTTAAAATCCCTGTTGATCTGCCTTGCGACTCTGGCAGCCACACTCACGATCATAGTCACGGCGTTCTATATAGTTATACGCCGTAAAACCTCAAAAAAACGTAAGCAGGTTGAGGGGTATGGACGCGAAAGTGAACAACGCGTCGACACACTGCTAAAAAAAGAATTCGGTGAAAGCGCCGTAATGACTGGGATATACCTTCCGTATATCAATCTTGACTACGAAAAGCACGCCGAAATCGACCACGTAGTAATAAATCGAAGCGGTGTCTTTGTTATCGAAGTAAAAAGTCACAATGGCTTCATAAAAAATCCCAACGAACATGACTGGTGGCAGACCTATAATGACAAAAAGATCCGCTTCTATAATCCGCTGCGCCAGAACAACACACATGTAAAAATCATCCAGAATATACTAAAGAGCAAGGGACAGTACAATGTTCCGCTTTATAATGTAGTAGTATTCACCTCAAACCGCGTCACATTCAGTCACGCATATGACAATTTAGTAAAAACTAACGAGCTTGTGGGCTACATCAAAAGAGTAGGTAAGAAAAATGCGCTGTCGACTCAGCAAACTGCCCGCGTCCGCTCGATACTCGCTTCTTTTGCCAAAAGCGACGCAAGCGTTGCAAGAAAGCATAAAAATGCTATGCGAAAATTTAATAATAAATAGACCTGAACTGATAGCCTGAACTTATTGTTTGGGCTGCCAGTCAAGTCCTACAAAATTTCGAAAGGACTTCCCTTGATCGAATGAAAAGCCTTCTGTATGACAAATTTCTCGTGCTCGTGAGTGAGACTATGTGCGGCTCACGGCTCGCAGCAGAGGAGGCGTTTATCCAGCACGGAAACACTTCATGTCTGCTGCACAGTATCGCGGTAGCTTACTTTTGTTACCGTATAGCGTCGAAGCTCGGTTTGTTTAAGTTTAGAATTGTCGAGCTTGTCCGCGGAGCGCTGCTCCACGATTATTTTCTGTACGATTGGCACTATACACGTCCTAAAAATGGACTGCATGGTTTTTCACATCCCTTCACCGCATTTTACAATGCAATGTTCGACTTTGAGCTATCAGAAGTCGAAACCGATATAATAACAAAGCATATGTTCCCATTGACACCGCTGCTTCCGCTGTATAAAGAAAGCGTACTCGTATCGCTCGTAGATAAGGTATGCTCGGTGTATGAAGTGTTTAGTCGGAATACATATCAAATTCCAGAGATTCAGACAGCCTGTCGGCTCATTCTCGAGCCAAAAGCGGCAGCGGTAACCGAAGCTGCTTATATGTAATATGAAAAATTAGGTGAGCAAAAGCTCACCTAATTTTGTTTCGAAAATGTTTCGTTAAAAGTCGGTTGACAGCCATCTATCGATATGATATAATGAAATCAGTTCATAGGAACTACTAAATAGACGTGTTCTATAAGCTCTCAATTAAATATTTTTCATTATCGAAAGGATGGTAACCACCATGAAAAAACAAAAGCATATCCAAATAGGCATATGCGCGCTGCTTTTAGCTGCTCAGCTTCCCTTGACTGCATGTCAAGACACAAAAAATCCATCAGATAAAACCCCCCCCCATCTGATGCAGGAACTACACTAAACGAGTCTGATGAATATGTATACCCGTATCCGGAAACAGGATTTGGCGGTGCCGAGTTCAATATTTTGAATACGATCGACATGTACAGTATGCACTGTGTTATGCTGCGTGAAGAGGAAACCGGAGATCAGCTTGATGACGCGATCTATCGCCGTAATCGCAAGGTTGAGGATAAGCTCGACATAAAGATCAACGAAATTTTAGCCAATAACGACTATAAATTCGAAGTAATAATGGAGATGGCACGTAACTCAGTACTCTCCGGCGAAGACGAGTATCAGGCTATGTATCTGCCAGTCAACAAAGTGTCGAATATGGCATTTGAAGGTTCGTTCTACAACCTACTTGAAATTGATTCTTTACAGCTCGACAAGCCGTGGTGGTATTCAAATTTTAATGATGCGATTACAATTAACAACGCACTCTACAGCGCAGTTGGCGGTTCACATTTGATGATTCACGATGGTGTCCGCGTGCTCACTTTCAATGAAGACATGACGAAGAATTTAGGACTCGAAATGCCATACGATTTGGTACGTGAAGGCAAATGGACACTCGATGCACTGAATAAATATATCTCTGCCGCAGCCAATCTTAATGGCGCGGAAAGCGCTGAGTGGAACAATGAAAGCAAGACGATATACGGTATGACAAACATGGCATCAACACTAACTTTCTACTTCTTAGGCTGTGGAGTGGATACAGTGATATCTGATAACGGAGTTCTGAAGAGTTCCATCGGAACATCACGTTGGTATGATGTGCTGGACAAATTGTCAACAATGTTCACATCAGATGACGCAAAATTCCGTGCTGGATTTAACGGTAACGACGCTGACCCAACTCAAGGTGGATATATTTATGCCTTTATGAACCAGCGCACACTGTTCGGAGTATCGGAAGTAAATAAATTCCAACGCTACCGTTCACTTGATTTCGAATACGGCGTACTTCCATTCCCCAAATACGATGAAAACCAAGACAGCTATTACTCAATGATGTACACATCTTCTCACGTTGCACATATTCCGATAACCAATCCAAATCCTGAAATAGCAGGATTTGTGCTTGATGCTCTGTCATATGAGAGTGAAATAAGTGTTGTTCCTACCTTCCGTGAAGTAGCAATCGAAACAAAGGGACTAAGAAATGGTGAATCGATTGAAATGTTAAAAATAATCACAGATTCAATCGTTGCACAACCAGGCTCGCTGCTTGGTTTAAATGGTTCAATCAATACTGACCTAAGCAATGCAGTAGTAAATCATACTGGCACATATGCTTCGATTTTTGCTCAATACGAAGATCAAATACAAGCTAACATTGATAATGTTATGAAAAATTGGAATAAATAAAACTTAACCGCAAATTAGGAGAGCTTTCGCCCTCCTAATTTTGTTTCTGTACACTTTTGTACTCATCGTAATATTTGTAAAATGGACAGCGTCCGGACGGACTCTGCATCATGCGCGCGTACTCATCCTCGTCGAGATTAGCGATACAAACATTATCCTGCATATCGTCGTCCCAGTCGAAAAATTCACAGGTATCGCACGACGGCTGTATGCGTTTATGTTCAAGCTTCATTTGTTATACTCCCATCTTTGATATAAAATTATTGTACCACATATCGGGAAATAAATCTACCGATTATATATTAATTTTAGTAGATTGCTGACAAATGACGCATATATTCGCATTACATTGTTCACATATTATTTTCATTGATGATTGAAATATCACTTGCATATTATGACAATAAATGATATAATGTCGTTTTGTGAATAAATCATCAACGGAGGCTATTTAATATTAAATGAACCTACATTACCATCCAACAATTCACTTACCTATATTTAACAAAATATGGGGTTTTATCAGAAAAAATACAGTAATGTGCATAGCGCTTATCGCGGCGCTTCTGACAAGTTTAATCATACCAATTGACAAAAACTACATCGGTTACTTTGATTTTAAGACTCTCAGCTGCCTATTTTTGGTGCTCGCCGTCGTATGCGCGCTGAAAAATATAAACTTTTTCTATATGCTCGCTGAAAAGATCGTGCAGCTATGTAAAACAGCGCGTGTGAGTATACTTGCACTGGTGTACATAACCTTCATCGGTTCAATGCTGATCGCGAATGATATGGCGCTGCTGACATTTCTGCCGCTCGGGTATTTGACACTGAGCGCCGCAAAAATGCAGAAATACATGATGTTTACCTTCATCATGCAGAATATTGCAGCCAATCTCGGCGGAATGCTGACACCGTTCGGAAATCCACAGAATCTGTATCTGTATACTAAATTTAACATACCGAACGGTGAGTTTATGTCAATAATGCTGCCGCCGTTCATATTTGCAGTGATTCTAATTACGCTATGCTGCTGTGTATTCGTCAAGAACGAACCTCTTGAAATTCATAAAAGCGGGATTTCGGTGGATCCTAAACGTACCGCACTCTACCTTATACTGTTCGCACTGTCGATAGTAATTGTATTCCGTGCGGTTCCATACTGGCTCGGGCTCGTGATAATCCCGCCAGTGCTGTTGATTGTCGACCGAAAAGCGCTGAAAATGGTCGATTATCCGCTGTTGCTGACGTTTGTGTTTTTCTTCATTTTCGCAGGAAACATGGCGCGAATCCCCGCTGTACGTCAGCTATTCGCCACGCTGCTCGACAAGAGCACGCTGCTTGTTAGTGTGCTGTCGTGCCAGTTTATAAGCAACGTACCGTCGGCAATTCTGCTGTCTCAGTTCACGGAGAATTACCGCGACCTACTTGTCGGAGTCAACATCGGTGGAGTCGGCACGCTGATATCGTCGTTAGCAAGCTTGATAACATTCCGTGAGTATGTAAGTCATATGCCGAGTGAGACCGGCAAATACGTGCGAACTTTTTCGGTGTTCAACTTCAGTTTCTTGATTCTACTGACCGGATTTATGATGCTGATACGGCTGATATGAAGTGAGATTGCAAATCAATATGAAGCTGTCAATGCTGCCTGCGTTGACAGCTTTTTAATACAAAAAGCCCGATGGATACTGAATCCATCGGGCATAATAGAGGTAAAAACCTTATCTCTTTGAGAACTTTATATACTGTAAATATCGAATATTTTTAGCTTTTGTGTCATGTGCGCGTCATATAATATATGCAGTACAATAACTAAAAGGTGTAATAACATAAATTCATCTCACTCCACCTCAGGCAATCCCGCTACCGAAGTAACCACGGACAGCAGACCAGCGAGGATTGACGCACTTGCGACGACACCCCAGTTGACCTCGGTAAGCAGTGCAGTCGTACCGATAGTCGCAGCGGCGGTCTGAGCTAC
>JAAVZO010000029.1 GCA_022791685.1 Clostridiales bacterium | reverse complement strand
AGCTTCGCCTCTACGATTGCAAACGCATCATAAACGATTTTCTGAGCAACGCCCTTCTTGCCATCATACATAATGTTGTTGATAAGCTTTGTTACGAGCTTAGAATTGTACAACGGATCCGGTAAAACGTCTCTTTTGGAAATTTGACCTCTTCTCGGCACTGTACTTCCCTCCTTCATATAAATGATATCATAGGTACTCGAAAGATTTCTCCCGTTAATGCTTAAAAGTGAAACGTTCCGGAATTGATAAACAAATTTCGGTTATTTTCGGCTTTTCAGCGTTAGGAATCTTTATACCTTGTTGTAATTTGCCTCTATACGAGGACTTCTCCCTTAAAAAGGGAATTGCAGCAATGAAGATTATTTCTTCGTAAGAAGAATTACTTCTTCTTTGCTCTCTTAGCGCCGTACTTGGAACGGCTCTGGTTGCGGTTAGCAACGCCCTGAGTATCGAGCGTACCGCGAATGATGTGGTAACGCACACCAGGCAGGTCACGTACACGTCCGCCACGGATAAGCACTACGGAGTGCTCCTGGAGGTTGTGTCCGATTCCGGGGATGTAAACGGTTGCCTCAAGTCCGTTGGTAAGTCTTACACGGGCAATCTTACGGAGTGCCGAGTTAGGCTTTTTCGGAGTAGTTGTGGTAACCTTTGTGCATACGCCTCTTTTCTGAGGAGAGCTCTTGTCGGTCGCGGAGTCAGTCAGAGTATTGAAACCGTGCTGAAGAACCGGCGCTTTCGACTTATAGGTCGCCTTTTCACGACCCTGCTTAACGAGCTGGTTAAAGGTTGGCATACTGCACCTCCTTTTCGAAAATAATGAAATTTGTTTATCCAATGCGAAATTTTCAAGTATAAACTAAAAATATCCGCTCAGATACAATTGATTATATCATACATTGCCTCAAATGTCAAGACTTTTCTTTGTGAAGAATAAAAAAACCGAAAAAATCTCCATCTACAACAAAAACAGCTTCGCCATGATAGATTATTCACACAATAATGACAACATATACAGCGTACAAAAATTTTAGCAAAAATAGGCGCAGAGAATATAATAATAATGAAAACGAATTGAAAGGATGATCAACATGATAATTGAGCTGCTGGAGATAATCGTAGCGGTTATCGCGGCTTGGGGGCTATATAAGATCGGGGAAGCGGTGAGGTGGCGGATGATGTTTCCGCGGCGGGTGCGCGAGCGAGTTTATGGTGCGGTTTACATAAATTCGGATGGGGAGGACCTCAGCGCGGTTGACACATATGTAAAATATCTCCGGTTGGAAGGTAAAATTGCCGGCGGAAGGTTGATTATTTTATCGAAAAGTGGTATAATTAAAGAAATACCGAACCTACCGGACGGATACGAATTACTGGTATGCCAAGAAAAGGAAAATAGCTAACCTTTTTCAAACACATTGCAGAGATTAGTTCGACGGAGAGGTGCGGGGCCACGGAGTCGAACGCGCTTCTGTAAGTCTAACAACATACAGCTAATGTGTTCGCCCAGTAAATGAACGGTTACGGGAACCGGCACGGCGAACACGCATTAGCATAGCGAATGCGTTTATAAAAAGTCTTTTGCCAGGCTTTTCTTCAGAAAAGCCGCGCGTCCCCCCCTAAACGAACAAACACCGAAAGGAAACAATATGGACGGAGTAGCTGAGAAGCAGCTGGTCATGCTTACAGGAACAGTTGAGAATATTATATTTAATAATGAAGAAAACGGCTACACCGTGTTTGATATGTCGGTCGATGAGGTGAGCGGCGGCGATGAGCTTGGCGATGATATCGTCACTGCATGCGGTGTTGTGCCAAATACTAACGCCGGTGAGAGGATTCGAGTCAGCGGCGAGTGGTCGTTCAGCAAGAACTACGGGCGGCAGTTTAAGGTCGCGTACTACGAGAAGCAGCTGCCCGCAACTTCGAATGAGATTTTGCGGTATCTTTCGAGCCGCGCTGTTAAGGGTATTGGGCCGAAGACCGCGAAAAAGCTCGTTGACCAGTACGGCGAGGACACATTCGACGTTATCGAAAATCACCCCGAATGGATCGCGCAGCTTCCCGGGATCAGCTCGTCAAAAGCGCAGGAAATATCCGAATCATTCCGCGAGCAGTTCGGCGTGCGCACTTTAATGATGTTCTGCCGCGAGTATTTTTCGGCGGCGGTATCAATGAAAATTTACAAAAAATGGGGCGGCTCGTCGGTCGATGTTATCAAATCCAATCCTTACCGACTCTGCGAGGAGTTTTCCGGCATCGGCTTCGACCGCGCTGACCGATTTGCACAGTCACTCGGAGTCGGTGTCGACTCCGAGTTCCGGCTGATGAGCGGTATTCGCTACATCCTTAACGAGAGCGCACGGAGCGGCGGGCACTCTTTTTTGCCGTATGGCAAGCTCATTGCAGCGGCTGCGGCTTCTCTTGGCGTAGAGACGGGCAAGATCGACGCGGCGGCGGAAAAAATGCTCGGCGAGGGTCGGCTCACACGCGCGCAGATCGAAAATCTCGACGCGGTTTATGATTCGCGCGCTTGGCGGTGCGAGAAGGAAATTTCCGAAAAACTGCACCTGCTTGACAAGCTTTGCGCGCAGATCAACGCCGGCGATGTCGAGCGATTCATCCAGCGAATCGAGCTTGAAGAGGACAAGCAGTACGCGTCTATGCAGCGAAAGGCTATCGTCGACGCGGTGAACAGCGGCGTTATGCTGCTGACCGGCGGTCCGGGTACGGGTAAAACTACCGTAATCCGCGCCGTCATACGCATATTCAAAAGCCTCGACATGAAAATCGCACTCGCCGCACCTACCGGACGCGCCGCTAAGCGAATGTCTGAAGCTACGCAGTGCGAGGCGAAGACGATTCACCGTTTGCTCGAAATGGAGTTCGCCGACGACGAGCGCGATAACTTTAAAAAGAATGAGAACGACCTGCTCGAGGAGGACGTTATCATAATCGACGAAGCGTCGATGATAGATATGTACCTGATGAATTCTCTCTTGAAGGCGATAAAGCCGGGCGCGCGGCTGATGCTTATCGGCGACTCCGACCAGCTGCCGTCGGTCGGCGCGGGCAACGTGCTTAACGACATTATCGCGTCGGGCGCGTTCTGCACGGTCAAGCTTACCGAGATCTTTCGTCAGGCGCGCGAGAGCATGATCATCACCAACGCGCACAAGATCAACGACGGCGAATATCCGACGCTCAACGCAAAGACTGGCGATTTCTTCTTCCTGCCGCGAAACAGCGACGCTGACGTGGCGGCGACAATCGTCGATTTGTGCAGGTCGCGGCTGCCGCGAAAGTACGGCGAGGACGTTATCGAGGGCATACAAGTGATATCGCCGTCGCGCAAGGGAGTTGCCGGAACTGAGACGCTCAACCATATGCTTCAGGACGCGCTGAACCCACAGTCGAACTACAAGCGCGAGAAGAAATACCGCGAGACGATATTCCGCGAGGGCGACCGCGTAATGCAAATAAAAAACGACTATGACATACAGTGGGAGCGCGACGGCAAGGAAGGCATGGGCGTTTTCAACGGCGATATCGGCGTTATCGAGACGATAAATGTGCCGGCTGAGCAGATGATAATCAACTTCGATGAGCGCGTCGTCACATACGAGTTCGCAAAGCTCGAGGAGCTCGACCACGCGTATGCAATAACCGTACACAAGAGTCAGGGAAGCGAGTACCCTATCGTGATAATGCCGATGTACAGCTCGTGCCCGAAGCAGCTGCTGAGCCGTAATCTGCTGTACACCGCTGTCACGCGTGCGCAGAAGATGGTCATACTCGTCGGCGATCCGTACATAGTCTGCGAGATGGTCGACAACAATCGACAAATTATGCGGTATACAGGATTATTAAGACATGATTAACCCGCTCGATCTCTTGTTTCCGGGTGAATGCGTCTGCTGTGCAGCGTCGCTGAAGCCGGACAGCAAATCACCGTTTTGTCCATATTGTCACTCTCGCTGGGAGTTTGAGAAGAATCGTGTCAGGAATGCAAACCGCGGTCAAGCTGTGTTCATATATCCGCACAAGCATGGTATCGAACGCAGTGGCGCACTTTTGTATATGTCGGATTATCGCACCGACTGCTCGGACACTGCTACAAATACATTGATATACAAACTGAAATACAGTGCGACGAACAAAATCTGTGACTTTGTGGCAAGCGAATTTGCTGGTATGCTCAGGAGAAGCGCTGAAATATTGTTCAGCGGAAGTATTCGTAATGACGATGTCATAGTAACATATATTCCGCGTCGGCGTTATGCGATATTGAAATATGGTTATGACCACATGGAGCGCGTGGCGAAAGCGACCGCTTCAAAGTGTGGCTTTAAGTATGAAAAGCTGCTTACCAAAACGAATAGCGCCGATGAACAAAAGAATTTGAACGGTAAGGAAAGATTCGCGAATGCAGCAAGTTCAACAAAGCTTACACGCAGTGACCTCTCCGGCAAAACGATAATTCTGATTGACGATATCGTAACGACTGGCGCTTCGATCTCATCAGGTGCAGAGCTGCTGCTGTCCGCCGGTGCGTCGAGCATTATAGCTGCTTCCATAGCTGTATCGGGCGGAAAACAAATATAGTTTATAAAATTTAGAAAAGAGATGCAAGACAAATGAATAAGGATCTGACTACCGGAAAACCGGGTCGGAATCTTCTGCTTTATACGCTTCCACTCCTTGGAAGTGTGCTGTTTACTCAGCTTTACAACGTCGCCGACAGTCTCGTCGCCGGTAAATTTATCGGCGAAAGTGCGCTTGCGGCGGTCGGCAACGCGTCCGAAATCACGCTCATCTACACTGCATTCGCGTTTGGCTGTAATATCGGCTGCTCGGTCGTTGTGTCGCAGCTGTTCGGTGCGGGCGACAGGCGAAAATTGAAAACTGCCGTGTCGACCTCGTACATTTCATTTGGACTGCTGTGCGCTCTTTTGACGATACTCGGCTTGCTGTTTAGTCCGACAATGCTGCGGCTCATCAAAACGCCAGACTCGATCTTCGCCGATTCACGCGCGTACATACTGATCTACACGCTCGGAATGCCGTTCGTTTTCTTCTATAATATAGCGACCGGTATCTTCTCAGCCCTCGGCGATTCGCGCACGCCGTTCATATTCCTCGCCGCATCGTCGAGCGCTAATATTGTCGTAGACATATTATTCGTCAAAGCCTTCCATCTCGGTGTGCCCGGAGTTGCTTGGGCGACTGTATTGTGCCAGAGTGTCAGCTGCATTCTCGCGGTCGTCGTGCTGAGTATACGTCTTCGTTCGATGGACAGCGGCGAAGCAAAGCCTGAGCTTTTCTCGCTTGAAATATTAAAAAAGATACTCAAGGTCGCGATTCCAAGTATTCTTCAACAGGCGTTCACCTCGGTCGGAAACATCATCGTGCAGGGAATAATCAACGGCTTTGGCGAGAGTATCATCGCCGGAGCGACTGCGGCTTTGAAGCTTAACGCGATATCCACGTCCTGCTTGAGCGCTGCCGCGAACGGTCTCTCGACCTACACCGCGCAGAATATCGGTGCTGATAAGCCAGAACGGATTAAGCCCGGTTATCGTGCCGGACTGCTGCTCGGGGCGTTGACCTGCGTGCCGCTTGTCGCCGCGTACTGCTGCTTTGGCGGAAGTCTTGTCGGCTTGTTTATCGACAATCCCAGCGCGGAAGCTATCGAGACGGGTATATTGTTTTTGCGAATAGTGTCGCCGTTCTATTTTGTGATAATGCTGAAAATAATGACCGACGGAGTGCTGCGCGGTGCGGGTGCGATAAACTTCTTCATGATATCGACCTTCGCCGACCTATTCCTTCGCGTCATACTTGCAGCGATAATGTCGAACATATTCGACTCGCTCGGAATCTGGCTGTCATGGCCGGTCGGCTGGACTATCGGTGCACTGCTGTCGCTCGGATTTTACTTTGCCGGCGTTTGGAAACGCGCAAAGCTGTGACAAAATCGACGGATATTGCATAATATGGTATTAGACGAGTTCGATGGACTTTTATTTACTGTGTCTAATATTTTCGAAAGGAAAGAACGCCATGCGCGAGAATTTTCCGAAATATCCGATTGAATCTACTACTGAATATATAATCAAGGATAGACAGCTCGTCGAGCTGCTGCTTCATCCTGAGAGAGCGAATCCGAAGCCTCGCCGTCGTGCGGCGTATGTGTACGATGTTGACATCGTAAGGAATCCGTTCGGAAGCGCGTTTATGAAATAGACGAGTTTGATGTCTAATAAAATACACCGAGAAGGCGTATGTGTCTTCTCGGTGTTTTCATTATTCTGTCTCGAAATATTATTCCGGCTCGCCTACCTGACCGCCATTCGCGTCGAGTGTGAATTCCCACACTATGACCTCGTTGCCGGACAGGCTATATTTTGAACTGCCATAATTTGGATATTCGCCGTCGACGCTGTATAGCCAGCCTGACAGCTCGCCTGCATCAAATTCGTACAGATTTGCGATACCTTCGATGTACGCAGTGCCGTAGATCGGTGTTTCGCTGTATTCGAGGTGGAGCTTGTTCTCGCGGCAGATTCGCGATAGAACGTCAAAAACGCTGTCGCCGTCATTTATAGCGGCTTCGGTCGGCGCTAAAATTACACCGTCATCTGTGATGAGCTCGTGCTTTTCGATATCGAGTGCGTCGATGACCTCGCCGTTCACGATAAGCTCAGGGCAGATTATGGATATCGTACATTTCAATCCAGTATCTGAGGGTTCGGGTGATTTCGCACATGACGCGGTGAATATCATTATTGCTGTCAGTGCGGCGGTGAGTATGCTTGTTTTCTTCATTATTACCTCAACTTGGCAGTACCGAGCAGCTTGTATATAATTGCAGCCGCTTCAGCGCGGGTTATTTTTTCTGTCGGGCGCAGCTCGTCGATCAGACCGATATCGCAGCAGAACGCGAGCGGCTCTCTTGCCCAGTCAGAAGCGAGCGATGCGTCGACGTGCTTCGACAAAATCTTAGTTATCTGCGTACTTGTGCGCGAGGTGCTGAGTCCGCAAAGCTTTGCGGCGCGTGCAGCTATCGCAGCCGCTTCCTCACGCGTAATAGTACCGTCCGGATCGTAGCTGCTTCCTCCGACACCGTTGATGAGCTTGTAGGAATGCGCGGCGGCGATGTAGTCGGCAGCCCACGAATCTGGGTCGACATCGGTAAACGTTAGCTTTGCGGTTTTCGGAAGTCCGAGCGCACGCACGATTATTGCGGCAAATTCAGCGCGGGTGAGGTTGTCGGCAGGATGGAAGCAGCCGTCATCGAAACCGTTGATTATTCCGCGAGCCGCGAGCGCTTCTATCGCAAGTACATCGCTTGCGAGCGCATTTTCGGAAATGCTGCTATTTGTGTATCCATTGTACAGGTCAGGGAAGGTCACCGCGCCGATTTTCGCCGGAACGTTCACGTCAGCGCTCTTACCGCTTAATCCGAGTGGCGTTGAATCGGCGAGGTCGCTGTAATCGTACAGTGCAGTCTTACCAGCTTCAAGACGCTCGGCTGCACATAACGCCAACTCCGCCTGTTCGGTCGCGAGCCCATCGGCTTTTCCGCCGACGTTGTGCGCATATCCGCCGCTGACTTTGTAGGAATTGAGGTTATCGATGAGCGATCTATCCTTGATGAAACGTGCGTCGTCGGGTGAGATTCCGAGCGTGCAGAGCGCGATGATCACTTGCGAGGTGGTCTCCGAACTCTCGCCCCACCTTGACGAAAAACCACCGTCTTTATTCTGCGCCTTCGACAGGTAGCCGACCGCATTTTCGACAGCTTCGGCTACATCGGCGCGTGCGGTGTAGTTTGCGAGCGCCTGCAATGTCATCGCGGTGTAGTCGACCTCTGAGCCGGAGCTTCCGGCGAAGCTGCCGTCGTCATTCTGACGCGAGAGGATGTAGTCGATAAGCCGCGCGCGGGTCGTTTGGTTTTTAGTTTCCATGAGCGGTATATCGAAAATGCGCGAATCAAGCGCGGTGAGCGCCCAGACTGCGCCATTCAGTCCCTGCTTGACGACAAAATCGAAGTCTGCGAGCGGCTCAAGTAGGTTGTAGCCGCCAACGTTCGTGGGATCGCGTTCTATCGCGGCGAGCGCTAAAATGACACGGCTGTATTCGGTCGAGCGGGTTTTGTGAAGTACACCGCTTTTAGATTTCACGAGAGCGGCAATGTCGTCGTAATAGCGGCTACAGTCGGCAGGGCTCAGCTTGTCAGAGCGAGCAGCGGCGATGAGCGACCAATCGCTGTAGGTTTCCTCCGCCTGCGTTGAGCTGACCGTCGGTGTGCTCGATGCTGCCTGCAATTGAGCCGCCGATGCAGTGGTGAGCAGCGAGAGAATGAGTAGTGTTGATATTATTTTCTTCAATATAGATATAACTCCTTATGAAAGTTATATCTATTATAGCCTATTTACCCCGTTTTGTCAAGGACTTCGCTCGAAGATTTACTAATAGAATGCCGGTCGCTACTGCGGCGAGCGAAATAAGTATACGCGGCTGTAGAATGTTTTCGCCGAGCAATAGTCCTGACACGAGCACGCCGAACACTGGAACTGCGAATTTGTATATAGTAACTTCGCTGACGGGGTTATACTTCAGCAGAATGGACCATATCACATAGGCGGCTGCTATCGAGAATGCTAAATATACCAGCACTGGAATTGCGGCGGGGCTGTGCGGTGCGATACGTCCGCCTGAAATGAGTCCCGTGGCTGTGAGTATAACTCCGCCGAACAATTGCTGAAGTCCGGTCGACAGCACCGGACTTACGCTCTTTGACAGCCGTCCGCTTATTATATATCCGACCGCAGCTGAACATGAGGAAATGATGATGCAGCCCTCTCCGGCGAAGCTGATACTGAAATTCAGCCCGTCAAGATTGATATACACAAGCCCCGCGAAGCCTAATATACAGCCGATCAGCTTGAACTTGGACATATGCTCGTTTTTGTCGGTAAGCGGGAGCAGCAGTACAAGTAGGAACGAACCGAGCTGATTCAGCACTGACGAGTTGGAGCCGCTGAGGTTCGCGAGCGCTATGTACAGAAACGCGTATTGTATCACCGTCTGAAAAATTGATAAAACTACGATCCCGCCTATATGCGGCAGTACCGAATCGAAGCGGGTTTTACTGAATGCACAAAATACGAGCGTCAGCAGTCCGGCGAGAATGAAGCGTATACCGGCGAACAGTATCTTTGACGCGACATCTCCGCCATCTATACCGAACAGCTCGTATCCGGTCTTTACGACCGAAAAGCCGCAGCCCCAAAGCAGTGCGCAGATCAGTGCGAACAGCGGCATTAAGCGTTTATTTTTGATTAAGTTTTCCATAAATTGCCTTTCTAAGCTTGCATATGAGTTTAATGTAATAAATGATACCATAAAACCACAGCGTATGGAATAGGCAAGGATTACTTATTTGTGGGAAAATGTTACGCCCGCTATTGACTGATAAGGCAACCTATACTATAATTTATATAAAGTTAAAAATACGGAGCATTTATGTACACTTATTCAAAGCTTGATAATATCGCGCCTGACGAAGACATCAATGTTTGCGTCAAGGAGCGCAATCCTGAGACCGCACATCCGAACCAGACCCTGCCGCATACTCACGATTTTATCGTGCTGTCATATATGCAGTCGGGTGAGTGCACGCAGTTTGTCGATGGTGTGGAGTACCGCACTAAGCGCGGCGATATGCTCTTTATCGGCATGAACCAGACCCACCGCATAATCTACGACCGCGACGTGGTGTATATAAATATACACCTGTCAAGTAAATTTTGGAGCGAGGAGCTGAAGGATGTCGATAACTTCCAAAACATCGCAGCGTTGTCGATCTTCAACGAATTTCGCGGCAAGAGCGAGACGGCAAGTCCGATGATATCTTTTTCTGGCGCGGATATACCCGATATTGAGGCGATCCTCGAGCATATGCTGCGCGAGTTTGAGCGCAAGGAGATAGGCTACCGCGCGATACTCAAATCCTACACACAGATAATCATCGCAAAGCTGCTGCGAGGCTTCTCGCACGCGAACCGTTACACGGCAATTTTACTTGGCGACGCGATGAAGCGGATAATCGAATACATCGACGTAAACCTCGGGCGGCGGCTGACATTGTGCGAGCTCGCGGAGAAGTGTTCGTACAATCCGAGCTACTTCTCGCGCATTTTTAAGGAATGCTTTGATATGTCGTTCACCGATTACCTCCAGCAGCGGCGTATCCGCACGGCGATTGAGTTGATGAATGAGGATAAGCTGTCGATAGAGTCGATAATGGAGCAGGTAGGCTACAGCGACAAGAAGAGCTTCTATCGCTATTTCCGGAAGCTGACCGGTCAGACTCCAGCTGAGTTCCGCAAGAAGCTTGGCGAGAATGGTGTCTGAAATCTTTACAACGTTGCCATGCCAAGCTGAACGTTATGAAATCCCACGAATGGGTAACGACTTCCTATTTCAATATCTGATCAGAAATGATATAATAAGAGCGTAAGTCATAAACAAGTTATCCCGAAAGGAAGAAAATACAAATGAAAGCTATGCTTGTTTGTCCCGACCAGTCGCTTGAGTGGCGGGAAGTCGGCGAGCCTGTTCTGCATGACGGCGAGGTACTTATCGACATCAAATGCGCTGCCTGTAATCGTGCCGATATTTTGCAGCGTGCCGGAAAGTATCCGTCTCCAGTCGGCTGTCCGGAGTGGATGGGACTCGAGGTCGCAGGAGTTGTCGCAGAGACTCGCTCGGAGAAATACAAGGTCGGCGACCGCGTATGTGCGCTGCTCGGCGGCGGTGGATACGCCGAACGCGTTGCAGTAAATGCCGGTATGGCGCTGCCTATCCCTGCGGGGCTCAGCTTTGAAGCGGCTGCGGCTATACCTGAGACCTTCGCGACTGCATATCTCAATCTCGTGAGTGAAGCTAAAATAAAAGCGGGCGATACCGTGCTTATCATGGCGGGCGCGAGCGGGCTCGGTACGGCGGCTATACAGGTGGCTAAGCACTTCGGCGCAAGGGTTATAACGACGGTAGGCTCGGACGATAAGATAGAGCCGCTGAAGAAGCTCGGCGCGGATATTGTCGTGAACCGCAAGACCGGAGACCTTGGCGCGATCATGGACGCGAACCCAGTCGACATCGCGCTTGATTGTGCCGCCGGGAGCAGCTTTGGCGAAAACTTCCTCCGAATGAACCACGGCGGACGTTGGATCATCATCTCTACGCTCGCTGGTGAGGTAAGCGAAATAAATCTGCGCGGCGTGATGAAGAAAGGACTGCGGCTTATCGGCTCGACACTGCGAAGCCGTGAGCCAGAGGAGAAATACTGCATACTTGATTCTATGCGCGAGTCGCTGTGGGGTGGGTTCGAGAGCGGCGAGCTCGCACCGGTGATATACAAGGTGCTGCCGATTTGCGAAGCTGAACGCGCGCATGATATCATGAACGGTGACCATGTCGGCAAAGTAGTACTGATGGTATAGATATTATGGAAAAAATTAAAATCGGACAAATTGGTATCGGTCACAACCACGGTGCGGAAAAAATGCGCGCAGTACGCAAATTTCCGGAGCTGTTCGAGGTGGTCGGATGGTGCGAGGAGGACGAGCGCTGGGTGAAGGAGCGCGGCGGAATGGACGTTTACCGTGACCTGCCGCGTCTGAGCCGCGAGGAGCTGCTCGAATACTCCGGTATCGAAGCTATGCTCATCGAGACCGACGTGTGGAATATGATGCCAGCCGCCGCTGAGTGCGTGAAGCGTGGTATACATATCCACCTCGACAAGCCCGCAGGTGAGGATTACAATGAATACGAAGCGATAATTCGCGAGGCTGAAAAAAATAACGCTGTCGTGCAGCTCGGATATATGTATCGTTACAATCCGGCGGTGCAGTATATCCTCGAACGTGTGCGCAGCGGCGAGCTTGGGCGTGTGCTGATGGTCGACACGGATATGTGTACTGAGCACGACGTGGAATTCCGACGCTGGCTCGAGCACTTCAAGGGCGGCGATATGTATATATTCGGCTCGCACCTCATCGACCTTGTGCTGCTATTGCAGGGTGAACCGACGGCGGTGCATTCGTATCTTAAAAAGACGGAGCTCGATGGTACAAGCTCGTATGACAGCACGCTCGCGCTGCTCGAATATCCCGACAGTGTGTCGACTGTTCGGGTCACGTCGATCGAGGCAAACGGATATGGACGGCGGCAGCTGGTAGTCGTATGCGAAAGGGGAAGCTTTGAGGTGAAGCCGTTCGAGAATCCGACGCGTCTATACTTCACGCCCAAGGGAAAATACAACGCATACGAATATCACAGTGAGGAGATAGAACTCCCAAAACTGAGTGGTCGGTATGACGAGATGATATGCGACCTGTATTCATTCATTCGAGAAGGTAAAGAGAATCCGTATGGATATGATCATGAATTGAAGCTTCACAAGCTGATCTTAAAGGCTTGCGGAATATTATAAGGAAGGTATTGTAACAATGGAATTCAGCAACAAAACAGCGCTTATCACCGGAGCTGGCGGACATATCGGTCGGCATATCGCACTCAATTTAGCCAAAAGCGGCGCGTCTGTAGCGGTCGTCGATTTTGCCGTTGAGCCAGCGAATGAGACGGTGCAACTCATAACTGAGGCTGGCGGAAATGCGAAGGCGTACATCTGCGACGTTCGCAAATATGAAAACGTACACGCTTGCTTTGAGGCAGTAAAGGCAGATTTTGGCAGTGTCGATATACTCGTTACGGCGGCTGGCGGTTCGACCCGTGGTGATTCGGCTACGCTTGCCAATCAGAAGCCAGAAGTTATCGAGAACAACATCGGCGTAAACCTATACGGCGCGCTCTGGTTTGCGAAGGAAGCGGCTGCCGACTTCACTCGCCGTGCGGAGGAATGCGGCAGCAAGATTGAAGGACGCGTGATATTTGTCGCGTCGATACTCGGAATTCAGGGTAACGCTAAGTTTGTCGAATACAGCGTAGGAAAAGCGGGAATTATAGCTATGTCGAAGTCGCTGGCAAAGGAACTCGGGCAGTATGGAATCACGGTCAACTGTGTATCGCCGGGACTTGTCAACCGTCCGGATAACGATTGGGACGTTCGCCCGACAAACTACCTCGGCGAATACTGCAAGGCTGATGACATAGCCGACGCGGTCGAATTTTTAGCGTCGAGCAAGGGCAAATTTATAACTGGACATAATTTAGTAGTCGACGGCGGTCGCTGCCTTGGATTAAAAGGTGTGAAATAACAGGAGGAACCATAATGAAAAAAGCAATATCACTGTCACTTATACTCAGTCTGCTGCTCTGTGCGTCAGCGTGTGGTTCGGGGAATGACAAAGATCCTGACATAACAGGTGATACTGACGGCATAACTGATACTTCACCGGTCGATGACGGTTCGCCGTTTGTCGCCGACTCGCTGCCAGCGCTTGATTATGGCGGAGAGACAGTCAGCTGGTTCTGCGGCGACTACTTCAATGCTTACTGGGAGGATATCTGGGCGGACGACCAGAACGGCTCGCTTGTCAACGACTCGATCTACAAGGCGCGCAAGAACGTCGAGGAACGCCTCAATATCAAGCTTGAGATGGAACGCTATTCCTTCCCATACTCTGAAGTGGCGGCGTATAACAATACGATAAAGCAGTTCGTGATGTCGGGCGACGAGACATACAGCGCATTCTTTGGATACACGCTCGTACCATTGATCGCCGAGGGCGGTTATTTTATGGACCTCGCTGAAAATAAGTATCTTGACCTCAATAAACCTTGGTGGAACCAATCGGCGCTTGAGCTGATGCCCAGCGACATGGTGCCGTTTGTCACCGGAGACGCGACGCTTTCACTGATAAAGCACGCAGTATGCCTGTTCTTCAATCAGGATCTTTTAGATACGCTTCAAATTGACGTTGACCTATACGATGAGGTGCGAGAGGGGCGGTGGACGCTTGAAGCTCTCGAAGAGATCATCAAGGGCTCGTATGCTGACCTCAACGGCGACCAGACCTATGACGTAAACGACAGATACGGCATGACATTCGGTGACAACAACAAGTATCGTATATTCCCATCAATAATGGCGGTGGATATGTATACAAAGACGAACGACGGCTACGATCTAACATTCAACAGCGAGCGTACTATCGACGTGTTTACGAGCCTTCAGAATTTGCTGTGCAATAATGAAAACGTCCGTCCTGCTAAGAACAATACAGAAACATCAGCTGAGACACTTGATTCATTTGGCGGTGCAAAGATATCGAGTATATTTACCTCAGGCAATTCGCTTTTTACTACAAGTATAGTTGGAGATGCGTCGTATATACTCGACAATTCGAAGTTTAAGCTTGGGATGATACCGTTCCCGAAGTATGACGAGGAGCAGGCGGATTACTACACCGCGGCTCAGAGATTCGCGCATATATACATTCCATCGACTATTGTCGGCGACAATTTCGACCGCGCCGGAGCTGTGCTTGAAGCATGGGCATCCGAATGCTATCGTTCAGTAATGCCGGCATATTTTGAGACAAACCTAAAGACACGCTATTCGAGCGATAATGATATGACCGAGATGTTCGACCTTATCAGAAACAATCTTAGGGTCGAGTTTGGAGTAGTATTCTCATCAAAGCTGGAGCTTAATTGTGACGAGTTTTATAAGATTGACAATAACAGTTATCAGATCTCGAGCCAGCTTGCGTCGAAGGAGCAGAAGGCTAAGAGTGACCTCGAAGCGCTTATTTCGGCTCTGAAGGGCGAAGAATAATCAAAAACCGAACGCTGTCAAGCGTTCGGTTTTTCTACTTTGCTAATTGTGATATCATTGTAAATCCGCTCGATATCTGCGGGGAGTGGTGGATTTGTGCCATCTCGCAAACAGGTGGCGGTGCCGTATGACAGGGCAGTTCGAATGCAGTCGAGCGCGTCAGCATTGCGTATAAACGCATGGATGAATCCAGCGATCGAGCTGTCGCCTGCGCCAATTGTCGATATCGCGTCGATTTTTGGCACGTGCAGTCTGTAGACACCGGCATTCGATGCGAATATCGCACCGTCACCGCCAAGGCTTATTATCACATTTTCGACCCCACCATCATGAAGCGACCTTGCCGCGTTTATCAGCTCGCAGTCGTCCATTTCACGCCCGAGATAATGTGCGATCTCTTCAGAGTTCGGCTTTATCAGCCACGGCTTGATCCTGCCGATAGCGTCGAGCGATATTGATTTTGAATCGATGACAACGTGTACTCCAGCATTTTTCAGCTTAATTAAGAATCGTTCGGCAGCGTCAGTGTCGATACCGACCGGAAGGCTGCCGGTGAAGGTCACGATATCGCCCGGTGTGGGAGCGATAAGCGCAGCGACTTCATCGAGCAGCACCGGCTGGCACTCGAATCCCTTGAACGAAAGGCGAGTTTCACCGCCGTTTTGATGATGTATCGTTATATTTTCGCGTATCTGTCCGCGAACGCTGATTTCGCTGTAGTCAAAATATTCATTTGAAATATCCTTCATATGAGCGAGACTATTTCGAAAGTCGGCAGCGTTATCCGCGCCAAGAACGACAAGCGCACGATTTTTGACCGCATTCGCACTGAGTGCGCGGGATATGTTGATACCCTTACCGCCGATATCGCGCGTCACCGATTCAGAGAGATTCTCGTGCCAGAGCTTGAAGTCGGCGATACTGACGTGTACATCGTAGGCGGGATTGAGTGTCAGCGTGGTGATATTCATTATATCTCTATCCAAGTATAGGGCGCTGCCAAAGATTTCAGCAGAGCTGCACGGATAGCAGCTATAGTTATAGTTTCCTCATGCGGTACTGGGATATTTCCGGTTCTGAAGAATTCGATAAGGTTATCAGTAAATGCGTCCCAGAAATTGCCGGCAACGTCAACACGGCGGAAGCCCTTGTCGCTCGCGATAGTCATTGAGAAGCCCGCGCCGTCGATTAGGTTGACCTGAGCGATCCTGCCGCCGTCGAATTCGACCTGCACCGATGGGAGCTCAGCCGTTCCGACCGAGATCACGCGCTTTGCGTCAGTGCCCATCAGCGATACGATAGGCTCGAGCTGATGAATGCAGTACATACCGACTTCACCGCCGCCGAACGACTGAATGCGTTTGATCGCCTGTCCGCAAACTCCCTCTTTTTTGAGTGCGTCGTACTCATAAGCGAATCGCAGTGCAGACGACGACCAGCACGGGGTATTGTTGTCCTCAGCGAGCTTCATTATTTTGCTTGCGATTTCAGCGTCCGGTGCGAAGGTCTTGTCGATGTAAAGCGGCTTGCCGGACTTGCAGGCGAGCTCTGACAGGCGCAAATGCTGTTCGGGGTTGTCCGGCGACAGCACGACGAGCAAATCGCTCTTTTCGATAACTTCTTCGATAGAGCCGCAGAGCGTGATATTCATATCCTTCGCCCACTGCTCGTTAGTTCTTCCGCCGGCGTGCGGAGAGGGAATGTCGCCCCATGCGTATGCGACCTCAAATTCACCACCTGAGCGCGCCGCTATCCATGCGGGATAGTTGTTAGCATGCCATTCGTCAAGAAAATAATCAATAAATCCTATCTTTTTCATGTTTAAGTCTCCTTCGTTAGCTGTTGTTTTCATCTGCATTAAAGTGCAGAATCTGCATTTGAAAGCAGATAGCTCCAATATATTATATCATAGCAGGAAGATAATATCAAGACAAATTTGAAAAATATACAGTTATTCTGTAAATAAAACGACGGTATGTAAAAATCTGCCGTCATGGGGAGTATATTGCGCATAAATTAAAAAAGATAATAAATCAACGCCGAAGTTGATACGAAAAACACATATTACTTCGACGTTGATCTATAAAAAATGGAGAAAAAAGATTGGCTTATTTAGTTTTCGAGTTTGCTGTAATTATCGAGGAGCGCAGCGAGTGAGGCCTCGTATTTGTCCTTATTCTGCGCGTATGTTGATGCCATATCCTTCGACTTAGCTCCCATCATATCTCGCTGGATATATCCGGCATTCGAAAGCTGCGAAGCGTATACGTATACAGTCTCGGTGTAGATTCGGTCGTGGATGAAGTCTATCATCTGCGCAGCTTCATCGACATCGCCACGTACATATTTGTTCTTGAGAACCGCTTCATAATATGTCGGCGAAACCTGCATATAGCCTTGATATGCCATTTCCTCAAGTGTTGCTGCGACTGCGTCGAACTTCTGGCAGGTGACCGGCAGACAGAAGAGCGTGACATCATTGTGGATTATCGCGCGGTAGTCTTCGGTCGCCTCATTATACTTCGGATAGGGGATGACACCGTAGTCGTCCTTCATGTCGCGGAGATAGTCGGAGGAATAGAACCAGCCGAACATGAACAGCATTTGTCCAGACGCGAATTTCGATGATATTGTCCCATTGATAAGGTCCCAGTTGGCAAGGTGTATGCAGTTGGCTGGATTTTCAAAGAAAATATCGTATAATTTCTGCATTATGTCGATATTGCGCTCGGTGTTGACCTTCAACATCGGCATACCGTCTGAGCTGAATTCTGACAGTACAGCTCCCGCGTTGTAGTACATGGAGTCAGCGCCGACGAATGTGTTGAGCGAGTATCCGAGGATATCGTCCATGTCAGTTTTTCCGTCATTATTGACATCCTGATATACGTTCTTGGTCATTTCTTCGAGCTTATCGAACGTCCACTTGCCGTCGTATACGAGCTGGTACATATCGCTTGGGTCGCCGTAGAAATCCTCATACATCTGCTTGTTGAAGTAGCAGGAGGAGGTCCAGCGCAGGAATTGCAGCGTGATATCTCCAGTTACAAAATATCTGCGGTCGCGTCCGAGATTTACGTTATTTATGTAGGTCTCGCTCCACCATGGATTCGAAATGTCGATGTACGGCGCGTCCATGATATCATGGAAAAATCCGTTTGCGAGCACTTTTATGAGGTTATACTGCACGCCGGTGATGAGGTCGTACTCGTCGTCCTGTGCCTGAACTGTATTGGTTATCGTGGTGATAACATCGTTCGCACCTACTTCAATGAATTCGAACTTGATACCGAGCTTATCCATTACGGCGGAATTGCGGCGGTATACAGCGTCATTTAGGATCTCGCCGTTAGCTTCAAGTGAGTTGAAAAGCTCTGGTGATTGAGATGGAGCATTGAGAATGCGAATGGTTTCGCCGTTGAAACGAACGTCGTCCGGAACGCCGGATGTTAAAACTTCGTCAGTATCAATACTGCTGCTGTCGTTTGGCGGCAGGGTATCATCAGGCTTTTCGCTATTTTGGCAAGCGGTCAGGAGCTGCGTTGCTGCTAACAATGAAGCAAGCAACAAAGTGGACATTTTTTGCGTTTTCAATTTCATTTGTTATCCCTCTCTAAAAAATAAGATTTAACACTTTTGCGTGAAATATAACATTTTAAAATTAAATACAGAATATGGTTATGAAATAGTATATGCTTATTATACATCATATTATCCAACCTGACCATACACAAACCGTGTTCTGATATGGATAAATCGAATAATATTTATTAAAAATATCATAATATTCGGATAAAGTATAATAAATTACTGTATAATGTGAAATTGAAATATATGTACATTTTATTTAATAATGAGTGGGTGGGGCAATCATTTCTAAGCTATTAACGCCTGTGAATGAAAAATATGATTTTTTATATTTCAGTTTAGCGATTTTGAAAATAGTTTGTTTTTTGATATTTTTAGTTGTAATTTTGTATTGTTTTTTAACTTGATTTCAAGTATACTAAATATAGATTCATTTGCAAATGTAATAAAAATATTATTTATTTACTTTGAAAGGTAGGGAAACTATGAAAAAATCTCTTCGGATCCAATATTTGCTTATATGCGGTTTGCTGCTTTCATCATTTGCAGCCTGCGGTTCTGAACCATCGGATCCTGATACTTCCGATAGCAATGATCTATCCACAAGTGCTCAGGATAGTATCGATACCGCAGCGACACAGTATCCCGAGCTCGAGGTTCGCGACCTAAATGGGCAGAAGGTCAACGTTCTTGTCAGAACTGAGTGGAACTATGAATTTATGGTCGATGAGCAGACCGGTGACACCGTTTCTGACGCTATTTTCAATCGCAATCGTGCGATTGAGGAACGCTACAACTGCTCACTTAACTTCATTGATTTCGCCGGTGCATGGGGAAGTCACACGAATTTTACCAATATTATTCATAATTCTGTATTGGCGAGCGACGGCGAGTACGATTTTATCGCCGGATATCAGGCGGTGTTGACCTCAAACATTGCGAACGGCGATCTTATGAATCTGCACGATGTTCCGTATTTGACGCTCGACGCGCCGTGGTGGACTCAGGAGGGGATCGATGCCTTGACCTTCAACGGACGCTGCTATGAGGTCGGCGGAGATATTGCGGTATCGCTGCTTGAGGGCATAAACTGTATGTTCTACAACAAGAAGCTTGCTGAGGATTTCGGTGTTCCGGATCTGTATCAGCTTGTCGAGGACGGGAAGTGGACTCACGATAAAATGCTCGAGGTAAGCAAGGGTGTTTATCAGGATATGAACTCAAACGATATAAAGGATATCGAGGACCGCTTTGGATTCGTTTCTCCGTCGGGTTGGATCAGAACATATGTGGTCGCATACGACACCCCGACAATTGACGTCGGCGGTAAGCTCATTTGGAATAATTCTCACACTGTCAGTGTGGTTGAAAAGCTGGTTGACTGCTTCCAACAGCCAGATGTGATCTATACCGCAAACACGAATGACGCTGATAAGATCTTCTCCGAGAGCCGCGCGCTTCTCATGAATACAACGCTGAAATCCGCGTCCAAGCTGCGTGAAATGAATGACGACTTCGGTATAATTCCGATGCCGAAATTCGACGAAAAGCAGGACAGCTACTACACCACGACTTCGAACGAAGTCTCGATGATATGTGTACCGATAACTGCGCCTGATATGGACGTTTCGGGACTTATGATCGAGGCTATGTGCCGCGAATCGACCGATACGGTCGCGAGTTCGTTCTACGATGTTGCGCTATCCGGCAAATATGTACGCGACGACAAATCGCTTGAAATGCTCGAGCTCATCCGAGGCTCGCTGACTTTTGACTTTGGCTGGATAAGCTCGATGGCTACAGGTGTTTCCGGCGCTCAGTACGAGACTATGGTAAAAGAAAACAACAGCGCATTCGCAAGCTGGTATGCGGCGAACGAATCCTCGATTCAGGAGCGTACCAACACATACCTCGAAGCTTATAAAAATTAATAATTTCACAGATTTAGAAAAGGGTAATACTTTTGAAACGGATCAATACTATCATCATTGGCGCAACGGCGCTTGCATGCCCATTGGCAGCGTCACTCGGCGGTGAATGTATCGTTGTGGAGCGCGGGTTTGCCGCCGGCGCGGAGTTTTCGTCGGCGATGGACGCATCGCGGCTGAAAACTCAGGAGCTGTCGAAATACTCCGCTGATATTTTAGCTGAACTGAAAGAAAGACGTATTGCGGACGATAGCGGGAACGTGCATATTCTTGCTGTCGGCGGAGTGTTAGCTTCGCGGTATCTTGACTCGGGCTGCAAATTGTTGCTCGGTGCGTCAGTGATGTCGGTCGAATCGACCTCCGACGGGCTGCTTACCACAATATTCACGCCTGAGGAAGGGTATACGCAATATTTAGCGGCTAACGTTATCGATACAAATGTCCATGATTTCATGGGATATACTAAGACATTCGGCGTGCTGCTCGCTCTCGATAGCTCACTTGCTGAGTTCAACGACGGGGAAGTGTTCATGCAGAAGGGCAGGTTCGATGACGAATATATACTGCGATTCCGTGTCGCGCGCGATACTACGATACCTGAGGCAGAGAAGCTGGCGGACGAGTGGATGGCTGCAAATAAAGCTAAGCTTGGTACATCTAAGGCTGCTGGGATCGCGCTCGAATTCGGGTACGAGTTCGAGTCGACGATAGACATTATGCGCGGCGGTGTGCGGTACATACCATCAGCGGCATATGGCGACGTTATGTCGGCGATCGAAGGAGGTACAGCGGTATGTCTTTAATGCGCAGAACGCTTGTCGACGGAAAGTCGGTATCCTGCGATTTCGACGGAAGCTTTGACTACAGCTGCGACGTTTGCGTCGTCGGGCTTGGAACTGCTGGGGCTATATCGGCGATAGCTGCGGCGAATTTCACACGCGACGTACATGTGATAGGAATAGACAGCGCGCCGATAGCTGGCGGAGTTGCGGTTGCCGGCTGTGTGTGGGACTATTATTTCGGCGCGAATGGCGGTGTGTACACTGAACTCAACGACATCTGCGATGAGATAGTAGCCACTGACCGCTACATCAACTCGACGGTTTCCGACAAGTCGAACCCGCAGCACAAACGCAGCTACACAACACCGATACGCGGGCTTGCACTTGCACACGCTTTTGAGCGCTATAATATTGAAGCTTTTTATTCAAGCGTAGTTACCGATGTAATTACCGACGGCGAGCGTGTGTGTGGTGTCGCGTGCTTTGACGGCAAACGCAGCTTTACGGTCGGTGCGAAGGTCGTGATAGACGGCGCGGAGGGGGCGGTCTGCCGACTGCTCGGACTGCGTGACCTTGGCGGACGGCGGTCGGACAACAAGTCAGCGAGATTTTCACGGACGGTAGGCACTATGTATAAGGGCAATTTGCTTGGCAAGTGGCAGTTTTGCAGCGACTACGCAAATACAACTCCAGCTGAGGCAGCAGAACTTACATTTAAAGCTGCGGCTGAAGCGCCCTGCCTTGCACGAGATTACAGCGATCCGAACATCCGCCTTTACTCGGTCGGCTGGGAGATGGGGCGGCGTGAAGTTCCGTGTATCGAGACTGAGCGCGTGTACACGTTCGCCGATTATTTAGCGGGAAATCGTCCGGACAACGCGATATTCTACAGCTTCTCGCCGCTCGACAATGCCAACCCCGATATCTGGAACGAGGACGAGGAGTTTCAGGATTGGCAGCTGCTATGCGGAATGCACGCTCACGGCGTTTCGGTCGGCATCCCTCCGGAGTGTTTGATACCGCGCGGTGCGGACGGCTTGCTGCTCGCCGGCAAGCATATTGGCATGGGTCACACGATGACATCGACTGTTCGTATGCGTACCGATATTGAAAAGTGCGGCGAGGCGGCGGGCGTGATGGCTGCGATGGCGGCGACGTATGATTGCAGTGTGCGCGCGGTTGCGGGCGAGCATTTCGACACGCTTCGCCAAATTCTTACGGCGAGTGGGTGCTATAATGTCGAAAACGACCGCGGGATATGCGACCTCAACATCCGTGACGGCGAGATGTGGAAGCCGTGCAAGCTTCCGGAAACGCCGGATGAGCTGCGCGAGCTGCTTGCGTCGATACATCCGTCTCTCGGACTGATACGCGTCCGGCTGTATCGATATTACGGTAACGACTGCAAGCTCCCGGCGGATTCGCTCGCGGATATTCTCGCAGGCTGGCTCGACAGCGACGATAAGCTGCTGCGTGAGAATTCATCGGTGGCGCTTGGACTGCTCGGCGACAGGCGTGCGCTTTCGGTACTGCGCGAGATACTTCACGGCGAGTGTGAGGTCCACGTGTACGAGTCGCCGGTGAAATTTCAGTTCCCGTGGCTGTGGAGGATCGAGTTGTGCAATTATATGAAGGCGGCGTGCCTTGTGCGGCGTTATAACGACCCGTGCGATGAGGAATTGCTCGCGTCGGTGGCGGCGTATGACGGTGACGATGTTGATCTTATCAAGTCGGCTGAATATGCAAAAGTGAAGAGGTAACAAAAACAAGGTATACCGATGTCGGTCGGTATACCTTGTGATATTATATAATGTAGAAATCAGTCGGCAGTGATAGCTTCGATGGTCTTGTCGATCTCAGCCTGAAGCTGGGTCTTGTGGGTCGCAAGCAGAGTTGTAAGCTCGGTGTTGTTCTCGTAGCCATCGCGGAATCTGTCGGAAAGTCCGCCCCAGTTGTAGAGGTCGAGCTGCTCGAGTACGAAGTTGTGAGTTACAATGTCAAGCGATATCGACGATTCCTCGTCGCGGATGGTTTTGCCTTCGAGCACTATCTTGTAGTATGGTTCGGAGAGGAACTTCTCGGAAGCCTCAGCGAGCGCCTGAATGATGTATCCGGTGCGGTCTGCATTTGATACATTCTTCGGTACAACGATCGGGCTCATGCACCATGAATCGGAGAATGAGATATATTCATCCTGATTCTCATCGAATTTCGGGGAAGGAAGGATTCCGAATTCGAGCTCAAGCGAGCGCAAGTCGACAACTGAGTTGAGCGTACATGTAGTAAAGAGTGCGCGTCCGTCCTTGAAGGGCTTCATGCCGTCTCTATCCCAGTTGACTATGCAGAAGTTGTCCTTGTCTGCCATCATATTCTTGATGGTGTCGTAAACCTTGATCGAGCGCTCAGAGCCCATCTGAATGGTCGGCAGATCGTTTTTGTCCTTGCCGACGATGTTCTCACCGCAGCTCTTATAGAAAATATTACCACCGATCGAGCGCTCCCATGCCATTCCGAACTGGTCGTCATCCTCATTCATAACAGTGTCGCCGTTGAGGTCGCGCGAGCCTGCTTTTGCCATCGACATAAATGCGTCCATCGTCCATTTGCCGTCGCTGACTAAATCATATACGTTATCCAACTGAAGGTCTTCAGTCATTTCTTTATTGAACAAAAATACACGCAGCGCGCTGTATGCGTTAGTCGAAATTGCACCAGCTGCGTAATATTGCTTGCAGTTTATCGACGTATTGTTGAGGAACATCTGGCTCCAGCAGCTCTTTTCGAAGTCGATGTACTTCATATCGTTGAGGTCATAGAGCAGACCGTTCGAAGCTGCCGTTCCTCCGGTACGAGCCATCGGGAAGTACGCGTCGTAGGTATCGTCGTTTGCGAGCACGAGCGTGTTTATCTCGTTGAGGTAGGTATCTGCGCTGTATCCGGCAGAGATAGTGAAGCCGAATTTTTCCTCAAGATAGAGGTTGCGCTTATGAACTGCGTCGTTCATTGTGTCGCCGGTTTCCTCTTCAGCGAGCAGGTCGTTGATACACCATGTGCCCTCTTGACGCAGCATTACATTAAATTCGTAGCCGTCGAGTCCGAGCTCAGCTTTTAATTCTGGTGTAAGAGTAGCCGCTAAGCTGTTATCTACAGCTTCAGTGGAACTGCTGCCGTCAGAATCGGTCACATCGTTCGGGGGGGGGTGTTTTGTTTGTCGTCACCGCAAGCTGCAAGCGCTGCGAGCATTGAGGTGAGCAAAACGATTGAAATTAAACGTTTTTTCATTTTGTTTGCCGTAGCCTTTTATTTTAAAGGCTTCCTTTCATTTTTTGTAAGCCAGTCCGTGTCAAGCTTACATTTCAGTATACCATATAATCGGGAAAATGTGTATGTGTTTTTGTATCTAAAATATGTATTTATGGCTCAATTTTGCGAAAAAGGGCGGAATATAACAAATTAGTATTTATGCCTTTGCGTATCATGCACACCAACGTGAAAAAAATCTGAACAACTTCTGAGATACTATTGAATTTATAACAAATTTATGATATAATAATATCGAGCAAAAATGTGCTTAAAATAAACTAAAGTTTATAGTAAGCTAAAGCTTAAATAAAATATATGAGGTGAAAAAATGATAGTTAAGAAACCGCCGATGGGCTGGAATACGTGGAACACTTTTGGCGAAAAGATCAACGAGCAGATCGTCAAAGAATCGACTGACGCTTTTGTTGAGCTCGGACTCAAGGACTACGGCTACGAGTACATCGTAATCGACGACTGCTGGTCTGAGCGTACCCGCGACGCTGTCACTGACCGTATCGTCGCTGACCACATCAAGTTCCCGAACGGAATGAAGGCTGTCGGAGATTACATCCATTCCAAGGGACTCAAGTTCGGTATGTACTCCTGCACCGGCGTTCGTACCTGCGCTGACTATCCCGGAAGCTTCGACCACGAGTACCTCGACGCTGAGACCTTCGCTGAGTGGGGCGTTGACTTCCTGAAGTACGACAACTGCTACAAGCCGAAGACCGCTGACTGCCAGCTGCTCTACCACAGAATGGGTATAGCGCTTGAAAACTGCGGACGCGACATCCTTTATTCTGCCTGCAACTGGGGCACTGAGGACGTTTGGACATGGATCCGTTCGACCGGCGCGCATATGTACCGCTCGACTGGTGATATTTTCGACTCCTTCCAGAGCTACAAGGACATCGCAATGAGCCAAGTCAACAAGTTTGGCTACTCGGCTGAAAACTGCTACAACGATATCGATATGCTCACCGTCGGCATGAACGGAAGCGGCAACGTTGGACGCGGCGGCTGCACTGACGCTGAGTACCGTCAGCAGTTCGTGCTCTGGTGTATGTACTGCGCACCGCTTATGCTGGGCTGCGACATCCGTTCGATCTCGGCTGAGTCGAAGGCGCTCGTCACCAACCGCGAGCTCATCGCCATTGACCAAGATGAAGCAAACCGCCCGCCGATCTGGCAGCACCATCCGTGGAACGAGAACCTGAAGGTTGCGTTCAAGCACCTTGCAAACGGCGAGTATGCAATCGCATTCTACAACTTCAGCGACAACGACGCAGGCATTCCGGCTATGTTCGAGCTGTTCGGTATCCCGTCTAACAGCGGCTACAAGCTCGCGCTGACCGACGTATTCACCGGCGAGAAGATCGGCGAATTCAAGGATTACATCAATGTTAAGGTAGCTACTCACGACGTTAAGCTCTACAAGGCTAAGCTGGTCAAGTAATTACGCATAGAATGCAATGTATCAAATGTGGCGCGGAGCTTTGTCAGCTTGACAAGGCTCTGCACCGCAAGCTTGTCAACCGCGGCTCGACCGAGTTTATGTGCAAACGCTGTCTTGCCGAGCATTTCGACACGACGGAGGAGCATTTAGACGAGCTTGCGGAATATTACCGCCGCGAGGGCTGTACGTTATTTGACTGATATCGCAGTATCTATCGGCGGAACTTGGAATAGAAAATAGCGGCACGAGCTGCTGCAAAGTTAAGAAAGAAGAAATGAAAATGATAAAATTTGGCACAGGCGGATGGAGAGCCGTTATCGGCGATGATTTTGTCCGCGAAAATATAATGAAGGTGGCTGCCGGCGTTGCAGCGCTTCGTCGTGAAGAGGGCGGAAGCACGCCGATAATCGTCGGTTATGACCGTAGATTTTTATCCGACAGCGCGGCGAAATGGATAGCTGAGGTGTTAGCGTCTGAGGGCATACAGGTACTGTTCCTCAATCGCAGCGCACCCACTCCGCTTATCATGCACACGGTCAAGACGCTCGGTCTCGACTACGGTATGGAAGTGACCGCGAGCCACAACCCGTCCGAGTACAACGGTATCAAGCTCATCGTAAGAGAGGGACGCGACGCTCCGGCTGAAACGACTGCTCGCCTTGAGGAGATAATCGCGAATATCGGCGAAGTTAAGCCGCTCGATTTCAAGGAAGCGGTCGCAGCAGGGAAGATCACGTACATCAAGAACCCCTTCAACTCGTTCCTTGATGACATTTTAGCGGTACTCGACACCGCCGCGATCCGCGAGCGCGGACTGCGTATACTTTTCGACCCGATGCACGGCTCGTCGGCATATCCGCTTATGGTAATATTCCACACGACCCGCTGCACGATCGACGTAATAAACGGAAACAAAGACGCATATTTCGGCGGTTCGATGCCCGCTCCGACTGAATCGACGCTTACCGACCTCGCGCAGCACGTGGTAGCTGGCGGCTACGACCTCGGTATCGGCGTTGACGGCGACGGCGACCGCCTTGGCATAATCGACAGCAACGGACGCTACATCAGCGCGAATGAAATTTTAGTGCTGCTTTACTATTATTTACACGAATACAAAGGCTGGAAGGGTCCGGTCGTGCGCAATCTTGCTACGACGCATATGCTCGACAAAGTAGCGGAGAGCTTCGGCGAGGTTTGCTGCGAAGTTCCAGTCGGCTTCAAGTGGATATCGTCGAAAATCGACGAGGTCGACGCGGTGCTTGGCGGCGAGTCGTCTGGTGGTCTGACCGTGCGCGGGCACATCCACGGCAAGGACTCGGTATACGCGGCGGCGCTGTTCGCTGAGATGATATCGGTAACTGGCAAGTCGCCGTCTGAGCTTATCGACGAGCTGACGGCGCGCTACGGAAGCTTTGAGATGTGCGAGTTCAACCTGCGTTTCGCGGCTGAAGACAAGGCGCGCATTACGAAGATAATATTCGAGGACAAGCAACTGCCCGATTTCGGCGAGCCGATAGTGCGCGTAAGCTACGACGACGGCTGCAAGGTTTACTTCGAGAACGGATTTATAATCTGCCGCTTCTCCGGCACTGAGCCGCTGCTGCGAATCTTCGCTGAGGCTTCGACTAAGGCGAAAGCGCAAGAATATATAGATAAATTCGCGAGATTCCTTAATCTGTAAGGGGACGCGAGAAGGAAGGGAAGGGAGGAAGCCTTTTGAAAAAGGCTCCCTCCCTTCCCTCACGCCTTACCAAAGGTAAGGCGTTTCACCCAACCCACTCGCTAAAACTTTTATAATTGACAAGGTGTTAAGTCTTCTACTGTTGCCTTGCTGATTAGTGGTGATATAGCTAAACAAAAGAGAGCCTTATGGCTCTCTTTTGTTTGTTTTGATATTTTCAATATGTGCTTTTTTTACAGAATCGCTTACTTGGGTGTATGGATACAATTTATCGTATATAGCAGCAATGTTTGTAGTGTTTAACTCGCTTTGTGTTTGAATATTGTTAATCGCTTCTTTAATATTATAGCGATTAACAACGATAGCTTGATTGCTTGTAAGCGTAATCTTTTTTAATTCACATCTATTTGAAAATACAATAGCAGAATAAACAGGGACTTTCGCGTCATATATCTGAGAATCTTCACTAAGCAACGCTTCAAGCTTTTTTATGTGAGTTCGGTTTTGCATTATCGGATTATAAAAATATTCCTTTTGACTTCGACCTTTTCCGTTTGGAAGCGTCTGACACCATCTGCTTTGATTTTCATTTCCAAATATCCATCCGCTATAATTTTTACTTTCAAATACGAATATTCCTTTTGAGCAAATTAAGATCAAGTCGATTTCTGTTGTAGCGTCATCGCCTTTAGGAATATATAGATTAAATAAAAATTTTCCATTGTCAGCCTCATACGTTTTTAACTCGCGATATGTCATGTATTCACCAAGCATACCGGTGTCGCGCATAACTGAAAAATATGAATTCTTTGTTGTTTTATAATATGAACTTTTGTAGTAAACGATATATTTTATTATAAGTGGGATTACACGTATAACAATTACTATACTTATAATTGCAAATGGATTAAAAAATATATTTTTTAAAATATATGATACTATTTTTTCCATGGCTAATTGCCTCGCACATTTGACGGGCTGTATCCGTATTTAGCTTTATATGCGGCGGCAAAATGCGCGGACGACGAAAAACCACAGTCGAGCGCGATCTGCTCAATTGATTCACTGCTTACTCCAAGCAGACTCTGCGCTTCACGCAGCCGATAATCGAGCAGATATTTGTGCATGGATACACCTACTTCTTCACGAAAAATTCGCGATAGATAGTACGGATGATACCCAAGCTCAGCAGCAATCGATTCGTTTGTGATTCGCTCATTGTAGTGCTCGTGAATATATACCTTTATTGCCGCAGCAAGCTTCGATTTTCTTGAGCTGCTGCCGCGCGACAGACGCACAAGGCTGATTATAATATCGGTCACCAGCGCGGATATACGTGTATCGCGGCAGTCAGAATCGATTTGATATTCCTCGTAAACATCTAAGATCCGCTCGAGCAGCCCGCACTCCTCCGCAATTATTATTGGCTCCGCGAGCTCGTCCAGCTCGGCGCGCTCAATGACACGTGACACGTCGAAATCCTTTGGGTGGTTAGGCTGGATAAAATGCGTGATATCCGAATGCCGTTGAGTGACATCGAGGTTGATACATAGCAGCTTGAACGGCTTATTCACGTCAGCTCGCGAAAAACGATAGGGCTGGGCGGCGTTGATGAAAACTACTGCGCCCTTTTTCAGCGCTGTACTTCCGGCGTTTGTGCGAAGTATCGCTTCACCGTCACGGATGGCAAAAATTCGACAGTCATATGCGATTGAAAAGTTAGGATCGGTCCATGTCCAGATGAAGTATGATGCACTTCGCACAAACGGGCGGATCTCTGACAGGTTCATTTATCTGTTTATAACAAAATGCTTCGGCATACCGTTTTCGTAAATAATATCTGGCTCACCCTGAATCAGCGGGAGCAGATAATCGATACCTGTGTCGGTGATCCCATTTCCTTCATTATTTATATACTCATCCGGCACGGCACGGATCTGATTGGCGATTGCGGCGATATCTTCGCTCTTTACGCCAACTTTGTACGGTTCATTTTGGCGCGTAAAGCACATCATCTTTCCGCTTTCACCATTTGCTGCGGCTCTGACAGCGGCACGTCCGACCTCTGCCGATTCGTCGAGGTCGGTCTTCGACGCGATGTGCGACGCGCAGCGCTGGAGAATATTCAGTTCGACCGAGCGAACCTTGCAGCCAAGACGTTTTTTGACCGCCAGCTCGAGCGTTTTTGCCGTTCCAGACAGGTACTGATGACCGAACACGTCGACAACTCCGCTCTGCGCACTCGCGCCAACGTATGTGCCATCGGCGAGTCTGACTCCCTCTGAAACCGCGATGACGACATTATTTCGCACCTTCAGCGCGGCTTCAACGTCGGCGTAGAATCGATCGTAGTCGAACACGCGCTCTGGAAGGTAGATGAGCGACGGCGCGTCGCCGCAGATACGTCCCGGGAGTGCGGCGGCGGCGGTAAGCCATCCTGCGTCACGCCCCATTATTTCGACGATAGTTACTGCCTTCAGCGAATAAACGGCAGTGTCACGCAGGATTTCCTGCATAGTTGCGGCGATGAATTTAGCGGCAGAGCCGAATCCGGGGGTGTGGTCGGTGCCGACAACGTCGTTGTCGATGGTCTTCGGAACGCCCATCAAGCGCATTTCCCAGTCCTTGTCCTGAAGCCACGTTGTAAGTTTTGCTACAGTATCCATCGAATCATTTCCGCCGATATAGAAGAAATAACGGATGTTGTGGCGTTTGAAAAATGCGAGCAGTGACTCGTAAATTTCACGTCCTGCATCGCTGCCGGGCTGTGGGAGCTTGCAGCGGCAAGAGCCGAGCGCGGCGGCTGGAGTATTCGACAGCAATGCAAGTTTTGATTCATCAATTTCACTGCTTGAATTTGTAAATATTTCGTTAATACTGCAAATGCGGTCATTCAGCATACCGTCTACGCCATTGAAAGCACCGTAGAGCGTGTCGATGTATTCGCATTCGAAAGCTCCGCGGATCACGCCCGCGAGAGTAGCGTTTATTGCAGCGGTCGGACCGCCGGACTGACCGACTATTGCGTTACCTTTTAACATTACTATGACCCTTTCTGAGATCGATCTTATGTACTTTTTCCAATATTTTAACATCAGCATTTCCGCTGGATTATGAGCTAATAATATTGTACCACAAATTTGCGCATTTGTCAATATCGGACGATAGTTATGTTAATTTTGTCTGGAGAAAATGAAAAAATGCGAAAAATATCACAAATTTTGCAGTTACGAACCGGTTGAACGATAGTGACGCACGCCGATTTTCCACAATATCATGCACGGAATCAAAAAGAGCAGCGCTAAAATTGGCAGGAAAATGTACATTGGATTGTCAACACGCCCGATAAGATACAAAAATGGGTAATATTGTATCAATGCAAATGGTACTACATAGGTCGTTATGTGGAGTATTTCCTTACCGTAAACCGCGAGTGGGTACTTGCCGTATTCTCTCACTCCGTCGGTGAAAATGTTCATAAACTCGAGCCCTTCGGTCGTGTAGAAGCAAATAAATGCGTACACAACGAAAACGCCGCTGAAAAGGAACGTTCCGCAGATTATCATCAGTACAAGGCAGAGCACGCGGTCAGGCGTAAAATCTACGCCGCAGGTCGGTATCGCGTAGCAGAACACGATGACAGCCTGCACAAGCTTGCCAAGGCGAGTGAAGTCAAATTTAGCGGTAATCACCTGAAATATTTCGCCGCGAGGTCTAACGAGTATTCGATCAAATTCGCCGTTTGAGATTATCGTAGGGAAGCGGTCAAGTCCGCGGGCGAAGCATTCGGCGAGCGAGAATGACATGATTATCGAAGCGAAACAGAGAAGCGTTTCATTATACGTGTACCCGTCGACCGAATCGAAGCGCATGAACATAAAATGAATACCGAGAAATGCGGTAAACGAACCGAGAAACTGTCCGATGGCTGTCAAAATAAATGAAGTTTTATATTGCATAGCTGAACGTAATTGTATAGAAAGACATTTAAAATATAGTGTGATCGATGAAGTAGTTTTGCCTTTATTCATAATTAGCCTCCTTGAAGTACTACCTTTTTGAGCGCAGACCGCATTAAAAGCTTGCCGATAAATATCAGCGCAAGCACCCAAAAAAGCTGTAATCCGATTGCAAAATATGCGTCCGAACCTACGAGCGTTCCACCCCAGATGAGAAATGGCGTGCTCTGCATTGACGCAAAAGGCAGGAACGATATCGCCTGTCTGAATCCATCCGGTAAGAAAGGGAGTGGAACTATCGCACCAGAGCAAAATTCAGCTACAGTTGCTATTACCATGCGCACACCCATTGGCGATATTGTGAAGAATGCCGAAATATAAACGAGCATAGCCATTGATATTACAACCATAAATCCAAGTATGAGTGATAGTAAAAACAGCAGAAAAGTGCCTACATTTGATGGAAGTACGATACCGAACGGCGCAGGGAAAAATGCTGTAACGACAAAAATGGGGATGCAGCGCATGAGTGACGCTGACAGGCGCATGGAGCAGTTTTTAGCAAACCACATCGAGTAAATGTCGCACGGACGACATAGCTCGACCGCAACGCCGCCGTTCGAAATTTGTTCAAAAATGCTATTGTCGAAAATCCACATCATGAACATCGAAAGAAGCGCCTGCTGAAGCCAAACGTAGGAGTAAAGCGCTTGTCGACCCATTGGAAATGCGCCCGGATTTGAGCGATAAAATGCCTCGAACATACGGATCTCCATGAGTCCCCACACGAATTGTGTTACAACTCCGGCGAGTGCAGCGGCGCGATATTGCAGTCCAGCGGAGAAGCGTATGCGAAAGAAGGATATGTATTTTTTGGAAGCTGTTAGGAGATTCATACGCCGTACTCCTTGTAGATATTTAGGACAATTTCGTCGATCGGTGTAGCT